>JAKLKB010000232.1 GCA_023150835.1 Myxococcota bacterium
TTCCAACATGTAGGGGCAACCCCCTGTGGTTGCCCTCGCTGAGAAGTGTTGCCTCTGGATACCTCTCTCATGGCGTTGGTTTGAACGGACCCATTCGAGGTCACCGACGCAACAGAGATCGGGCAGGCACGGGGGCCTGCCCCTACAAAACACCGTGTGATTTCCAACACGTAGGTAGTGTGTCGCGTGAGGGATGGACACAGATTGCAAGCCCCTACAAAACACCGTGTGATTTCCAACATGTAGGGGCAACCCCCTGTGGTTGCCCTCGCTGAGAAGTGTTGCCTCTGGATACCTCTCTCATGGCGTTGGTTTGAACGGACCCATTCGAGGTCACCGACGCAACAGAGCGAGGGCAGGCACACCTGTCTGCCCCTACAAAACACCGTGTGATTTCCAACATATAGGGGCAACCATGTGTGGTTGCCCTAGCTGAGGTTGGTTTGAACGGACCCACTCGATCAAAAACGTCGCTCATGAGGTACCTTAGAAGACCTCAAAACACAACATGAGCCAAGAAGGTGAATTCTCTGTGGCGTCTTCTGTGGTGTTGAAGATGTCGAAGATTGTAAAGAAGAATTTTCAAGCGATCAAAGAGATTGGGGGGGCTTATCCCGAACGAGAGGCTTCACGAAAAGTGTTGTGTGCAGTGGTGGAGATGATGGATCCTTCGACAAAAGCGCAGGCTTGTTTGTTTGTTCTGCTGTCTGTTGCTTACGGAGAAGTCCCCAAACCTGCGTTGTTGTTGTGGGAGATTTTTTTGAAGGAAGCGTGGGCGAAGACCAAGCTATTCGAGCAGGCATCGCAAGCTTATTTGTGGTCTGAAACCCCGCAAGGCATGAAGGCAAAAGAAAGGCTGCGGTCTCTTGCAAAAAGGGCAAAAGCCCGCCGGGAAGAGGCTTCCACATCCGAACCGGACGAAGAGATTCGTCAGCACCTCAAAAAGCGAGACACGGAACTGTATGAGGAGTTTGCAATGTACCGACAAGAACACCTGAACCAAGGGGTGAAGTGAGCGAGATGAGCGCAAAGAGGCGGGATGTTCGATCCGGCGGTGGCGTCGAACAAGAAAGAAAAGCGAAGATCTCCCAAGCGCCCGCCCGTCGTGGAGAGATCTGGTGGGTGTGGAATAGCCAAGTAGGGTGGCCCAAAGATGGTGGTGTGGTGTGTGGGTGGATGATTGGAGAGGAGGTTGGATGATCGAGCGGGTGCGGTTGTTTCGTTTTAAGGGGCATCGAGAAACGGTGGTACGGTTGGGGAGATTGACGGCATTGGTGGGGCCGAACGGTGCGGGGAAAACGAGCTTTTTGCAAGCGTTGCATTGCCTGCGCCGCCTCGAAGAAAGGGACTTGCTGAAGGGATTTCAAGGGGCATACGATCCGCTACAGTTTGTGCGAAAAGGGGAAACCTCGGTTGCGTGGGGGCTTGAGGGTGTGGCGGGTGTTGCAAAAGAGCCTTGGGCGTTCGGTTTGGAATTCCAATTGCCGAAGTCGAAGAATTGGATGTTTGATTGCTCTGTGGACTGGTCGTGGCAGGGGGTGGAAGAAAAGCAACAACAACACGGAACGACGACAAATATCTGGGCGGGTGGGAGCGGGGAGGCCCCTCCAAAGGCGACGCCATCGGTCTTCCGGGAGTTGTTGTGCCGCAGTGTATTGTTGAAGATGCAAGCGGGTTTGTTGGCGGAGGTATCGTTTTCGCCGGATGAGATCCCGCGTGTGGCGGAAGATGGGCGTTATCTTGCGAGTGCGATAGCGTATTTGAAGACGTATGAGGAAGCGGCCTTTGAGCGATTGCAAGAGGCCGTGCGACGGGTGATCCCGCAAGTCGAGCGTTTGCGGGTGAAGCGAACGAAGCGGCATTTTGTGGAAACACGTTATGTAAGTGTGGAAGGCCGAGGGGTTCCGATCCAAGAGACACGGGAAGCGGTGGGGGATGAGTTGGTGTTTGATATGCGAGGGGTGGGGGAGATCACAGCGAAGGATGTGAGCGAGGGAACGTTGTTGGCGGTGGGTTTATTGACGGTGTTGATGAGTCCTGCTTGTCCGAGTCTGGTGCTTTTTGATGACGTGGAGCAAGCGCTTCATCCGAAAGCCCAGCGCGAACTGATCAAAGTGTTGAAGGGTATCTTAAAAGAGCGAGAAGAATTGCAGATCATCGTGACGACCCATTCACCGTATATCGTGGATGCGCTGGAGACATCGTCGGTGTGTGTGATGGCGATGGACGCAAAAGGGGAAGTGAAGGCGCATGCATTAAGCGAACATCCCAACGCTGCGCGCTTTTTGGATATCTTGACGACGGGTGAGTTTTTGAGCGCAGAAGGGGAAGATTGGGTGTTGGATGTGGAGGAAGAAGGGGCGGGTGGATGATAACGATTCTTGTGGTGGTTGAAGCGGAGGCGGATTTTCGTATCGCGTCGGTTTTGGCGGATCGTGTGTTTCAGGAAAAGGCGGAGCCTTGGGTTGCGGATAATTTGGGCGATCTGCGAGAGTGGTTTGGTTTTTTGCCCGAAAGCGCGTTTGTTTGTTGGAAGGCGTTGCATTCCGTTGAGGGGGAGATGTTCGAGGGCAAGATCCCGCGTATGTTGGGGCATCTCAACGGCGAAGCTTTGGGTTCGGACGGTGTGTTGGCAAGGCGTGTGTTGCAGATGGCGAAGCTGGCGGCGCAGAAAACCCCATCGCTGAAGGGGATCTTGTTGATGAAGGATGTGGATACGCACAACCAAGCGAAGAAGCAGCGAGATGCGTTGGAACGTGTGAGGCAAAGCGAAGAGGGGGCTTTTGCAGTTGTTCTAGGGTTGGCCAATCCCAAACGCGAAGCATGGGTGTTAAACGGTTTTGTGTTGGAGAGCGAAGAAGAAAAGGCCAAGCACGCGGAACTGAAAAAACAATTGGGGTTTGATCCTTGTACGGAAGCGCATCGTTTGCGAACGGTGAGCCACAGCAACACAAAAGAACAGGCGCGGGATGTAAAGAACGTGTTGGAGGGTTTGACGGGAGGGGAATTTGCGCGGGAGGAAAGGTGTTGGGTAGCTACGGAGCTTGCGCATTTGCGGGAGTGTGGGAGCGAAACAGGCTTAACGATGTTTTTGGAGGAGTTGGAGAAGCGATTTGTGCTGTTGTTGGGGGAAAGATGTGTGATCGAAGGGTAGGTGCAATTCGATGTGACTGCCCTGTGGTTGGGCAGCCCCCTGTGGCGCTTGGACCAACTCATGCCATTCGTTTGCGATCACCCTTCCTACAATATCCGTCAAAAGCGTATCCATAAGCGTCGATGCGGTTTGTTGTAAACGCCCTGTGATTGGGCAGCCACAGGGGGCTGCCCCTACTTTTTCACGTACTTCACGGACGGAACTCGTAGAAACTGTTTGCTTT
>JAKLKB010000069.1 GCA_023150835.1 Myxococcota bacterium
ACTTTCCGTACTTTCCGTACTTTCCGTACTTTCCGTACTTTCCGTACTTTCCGTACTTTCCGTACTTTCCGTACTTTCCGTACTTTCCGTACTTTCCGTACTTTCCGTGCTTTCCGTACTTTCCGTACTTTCCGTACTTTCCGTACTTTCCGTACTTTCCGTACTTTCCGTGCTTTCCGTGCTTTCCGTGCTTTCCGTGGACTCTTCTTTTCGATATACTCTGCGTGATGCCCGCGTTTTGTACCCATGTAAGAGGGGCCAGCTATGGCTTCACCTAACGCCTAGGTGGGCTGCCCCTACATCTTCCGTGTACACAGCGAGCGTATTTCTTACAACACACAACCTCGCCCACGCGTTCCGTCCGTTCCGAGACTGTATGTTTCCGCAAACAAGCCACCCCACAAGACGATCGCTCCCGCCCCGCGCTCTCACCAACCCAACCAATCCCCCCATGATTCGGGAACAGGCTTGAACTCTACGCTGGTTTTGTACTCCAACGTCCCGCCGACAAAGTTATAGATCAGCGTCCCCTTGCTTGGTCGATGGTCCGAAGGCGTAAAGCTGATCGGGAAGGTCAACCCGCCCGTCGAAAAGTCACGCATCTTCTCTAACTGCCGCTTGATGTTGTAGCCCGTGATCTCCAACTCGTCGGCAAACAACTGCTCAACAGCCGCTTTCCATAGCAAAAGGCTCACATAACCTTGGACATAACGGACATTGCGGTGCAATTTAACATCTTCTTTGGCGGCTTCCCTCGATTTTTTGTGTAAGATCACCACCTCTTTCATCGCGGGATAGTTCAGATCCCCAAAAGCCGCAAACGGCATCAAACCAAAGAGACGGCCCTCACAGCGGTTTTCGCCGTTGGCCTCTTTGCAGCGCTCGGGGATGCTCTCGTCAAAGCCCCACACATTCGCGATCAACTGAGCTTCGGGCGCAAACTT
This sequence comes from Myxococcota bacterium, assembly GCA_023150835.1. Lineage (GTDB taxonomy): Bacteria > Myxococcota_C > UBA6777 > UBA6777 > UBA6777 > JAKLKB01. The sequence continues at coordinate 945 of JAKLKB010000069.1, forward strand.
CGCAGCAGCTTTCGTGATCAACACCGCTGTTCGCGTCGTGTTGCCGATCCACAACCAATCCCCTTTGGCGGGGGGATTTGCTTGAAAGTACTTTTCGACCTTCGAGGCGATGTCGGCTTCGTTCGCATCAAGCGAGATATCCAGATCAGGCAAGATATCTACACTTTGACTTTTCGCGTAGGTTTTTCCCGCAGGGATCGGTCCTTTACAATCCTCGGTCGCACAATACACAAATCCAACGCGCTTTCCACCAGATTCTTTGACATATTTCAACGCAAGGCGGATCGATGTCGAAGAGTCTGTGCCCGGGAAAAAGCTGTACGGCGCGCCTTTGGTGTTGGCTTGAAACTTCGATCCGTCGGGAAGTTCGACCTCGCGCTTCACGTCGCTTGGACTGCTCAAAGAAGCCGAGTACGACGCCGAGATATAAGGCAACAGATCGCCCGCAACTTTTTGGTTCAACAGCGTGGAGTCTTCCGTTCCCCAGCCAAAGATCGCCGCCACCTTGGACCAGTTCGGCCCCTGTTTCCATTTCTCGTAGATCTTGAGTCCTTCTTGCGGATCGTTTTTGAAGTCCTCCCACGCAAAAACCAGTTTGTGCTTATTAATCCCGCCGTTGGCGTTGATCTCATTCACAAAATCGATGATCGCCTGACTGTAAGGCGTACTCACATCCGCAGTCGGCCCCGAACGATCAAACAAACCATGAATAAACAGTTCTTTTTGATACTCCACATTGCCTTTGGGAGGTTGGCAAGCCACCACCCAAAAAGCACAAAACAAAACCACCCAATAAAACAAACAATCCTTCTTCATACACACCTCCAACTCTCCAATTCGCAAGAGTTTTCTATCGTTCCCCCCCCGTTCAGAACACCCTTGTGCCCTGAAAACTCAGGGAGTGTTGAGATCGACCTTTACCTTGATATCGCCGCTTTCCAGTTTCTTCTGTGCATCAGTCAATTTGTCTTTTACCGCTTGTTCGATCTTTGCGTCGAAGTCGTGGAACGGTGCAAGGCCAATCTTTCCTGTAAAGTTTCCTCCTTTGGGGAAGGAGCCTGCGTTTGCTTTGCTGATCAGTTCGGCCACGCCTTCCGTGATCTTTTTGACCGCGCTTGAAACCAAACAGGGGCGAGCAGATTTGACCGTTTCGTACTGATCGACATCCACGCCAATACAGAATAATTCTTTTTGCTTATCGGTACGCTCTCCCGCAAAAAGCTCCAACGCACCATTGCCTGTCTGTCCGCCTGCACCAAACACCACATCCGCGCCGTCCGTCAAAAACTTTTGCGCTTGTTGTGCCCCCCAAGGAGCGTCGACAAAAGCGTTGTCTCCAGCCGGATGAAAGATCGAGAACACGGTCATCGCGGCATCCACAGACTTCGCACCTTGTTCGTAGCCTTGTTTAAACCGAATGACGGGAGGGATCGCCAGTCCGTACACACCGCCGATCTTTTTGGTCTTGCTCAACGAACCCGCCAAGATCCCCGCCAAGTAGCCTGCTTGGGCTTCGTCGAAGATCAATCCGACATAGTTCGGCCCAGAAGTATCGCTTGGATCGCGAAACTGATCTACCCCAACAAATCGAACGTTCGGGTACTTTTTTGCAGCCGCCAACGTCGCTTCAGCCAGCGAAAATCCGACGGTAACAATGATCGTCACTCCATCGGCCACCAACTTGTCGATGTTTCCTGCATAGTCACCAGCAGTCTTACTCTCGACGTATCGGTATCCATCTCCTTCTTTCAAGCTGAGTGTCTTTCCTGCACTCTCCACTCCCTTCCAAGCCGATTCGTTAAACCCCCGATCTTGGATGCTTCCTGTGTCGGTCACCAAACCAATCCGCACACCTCCACATCCATAAAGCCAAAACACGCTCAGCGCACAAAGCACCATCCGCGTCGCCATACTCAACCGTTTCATCGCCGTCTCCTCACGTTGAATTCCCTCTATGGCGTGGTGATTTCCCGCACAGCATACCCTCACGCTGTTTTGGTTCAGATGCGCAACACCTCCAAACCACCGCCATGCTTTTTCCAAACTCTCTCAAAAACAAAGAGAGACCCAGATCACACTCTATCGCCTTGCCTAGCACACAATCCGCAACGAAAGCAAGCCAGCCAGCCACATTTTACGCCACTCCCCTGATTACCAAGGACCAAACAGTTGTATGCTTCTAGCATTGCCTTTTGCTGTGTTCTCTGCCACCTTTGCAAAGAACTGTGCGGACTCTTTTCGATGCAGGCAGTACCCAGCCACACGAAGGCGATCTCGTTCATTCGATAAATTCTTCACTGGTCTCACATCGTTTCTTTATGATCCTGTGTATTTCTCTCTCGACGGAGTCTAAAGATGCTTTTCCAAAAATCATCGTTTCCTCGAAGCGAATTTCTGTTTTTCTTTATCTTCACTTTCACTTTCTCTTTTGCCTTAACTTTTGTTTTCGCTTTGCCCGCTTGCCAGCCCACCACGACACCAGAACCACACGACGCTCAAGAAGCCCCAACACCCGACCATCTCGCCGATTCCTCCAGCAACAAGACTTGTTCTGGAAGTCTTTCCTTTTGCAACCTACGTTTCGATCAGATGATCTTCCCGATGGCCCATAACGCGATGTCCAACGCCGAAGAAAAATGGGAACTGCCTTTGCAAAACTGGTCGATGACACGGCAGATGCAAAATGGCGTACGCGGCTTGATGTTGGATACTTACGAAAAAGATGGAAAGCTTGTGCTTTGTCATGGATTCTGCGAACTCGGTCAAAAATCCCTCAAAGATGGGCTTCTTGAGATCAAGCGCTTTTTGGATGACAACCCACGCGAGATCATCACCCTCGAATTCCAAGATGACGCGCCTCCCGACAAAACAGTCCAAGTGTTTCGGGAGATCGGACTTGATGCGCTCGCCCATACCCAGTCCAAACAAGCCGCTTGGCCGACGCTTCTTTCGATGATCCAAAACAACAAACGTCTCGTTGTCCTCGCGGATACGCACGGCGGCAAAGTTTCTGATGCGCCTTGGTATCACAAGACATGGGAACTCGCTTGGGACAATCCCTATGCAGCCAAGAAAATAGAGGACTTTAGCTGTTCTGTTGGACGAGGCCAAGCCGCCAATCCTCTGTTTATCCTCAACCACTTTTTAACGGCCCCGCTCGGTCTTCCCGAACTTGCCAAACAAGCCAACACCCAAGCCTCCCTCAACGACCACATCCAGCGCTGCCAAAAAGAACACAACCGACTCCCCAACTTTGTCGCTGTGGATTTTGTCGATATCGGCGCTGTTTTTGACATCGTTTTTGCGTTGCGCACCACCCTTGCCCCTTGATCTTTTCCCGTCCTTTCGTCATCTTGGCTAGGCTTTCGACCACAACGAACCAAGGAAATGCACGATGGCAAAAGGATTTCTCTTTCTCTCCCAAACCCACTCCGCCAGCGCTTTCAATTTCCAAGATCTGCGTCTCCTCCTTGTGGCGCTTTGTGCTTTCGTTCTCCTTGCTCTCTCTGCAAAACAAATCGGCGAAGTTTTCTCAAAGATCGGACTTCCACGTATCACAGGGTTTCTCTTTGCAGGAATTCTGATCGGGCCTTTTGTGCTCAATCTCCTCCCGAAACAAAGCATCGCCCAACTTCAATTTCTCGATCAGATATCACTCGCCATGATCGCCCTTGTTGCGGGCAGCGAGCTTCAACTCCATGAACTGCGAAGCAAATTCAAAAGCATTCTTTTGATTACATCTTTTCAATTTCTCGCAGTATTCGGACTAGGCAGCATCGCGATCTACTTTGCCTCCCAACACATCAGCTTTATGGCGCAGATGCCTACTCCCGCAAAGATCGCGGCGTCGATGTTGATGGCTGCGATCATGGTGACGCGCTCTCCAAGCTCCGCTGTCGCGCTGATCACAGAACTTCGTGCCAAAGGCCCTTTCACGTTGACCCTTCTTGGGGTGACGATGCTCTCCGATGTTGCAGTGATTGTTCTTTTTGCGATCTGCCTTTCTGTCGCCAAAACGTTGATGAGTGGCCGCAGCTTCAACAGCTTTTCTATTTTTCTGATTCTTTTTGAACTCGCTCTAGCTGTCGGGTTGGGATACTTGTTTAGCCGCATCTTTCAATTTCTTTTTTCCTTTCATTTCCACCGTTATCTCAAACGCGGCTTGATCTTGCTTGTCGGTTATTCTGTCTTCCTTCTTGATCAGGCAGTCCACCAAGTCAGTCAAATCCATCTCTCTTTTTCTCTGCATATCGAGCCTCTCTTGACTTGCGTGATTACTGGTTTTTTTCTAACTAATTTTAATCCATATCGCGCTGAATTCACACAGACCCTTCATAAATTAACGCCTCCTGTTTTTCTTGCCTTTTTTACACTTACGGGCGCTTCTCTGGGCCTTGATGTCCTCTCTCGGATGTGGGCCATCACACTTTTTCTTGTCTTCTTGCGCATGGGCCTGATGTTTGTGGGGTCTTGGGTGGGGGGCGTGCTTGCGGGCGAGCCGCCGCTTTGCAATCGTTTGCGTTGGATGGTCTTCATTACGCAGGCGGGCGTTGGTTTGGGACTGACCAAACAGATGACCGCCGCTTTTCCCGCGTGGGGGACGACCTTCGCAGCCTTGTTGATCTCGATGATTATCGTCGACGAGATCATCGGCCCTCCGCTATTTAAGTGGGCGATCCATCGCGTGGGTGAAGCCCACACTCGCGCAGAAACCCCTGAGTTCGATGGTGTTCGGGATGCTTTGATCTTTGGCCTCGATGGTCGGACGGTTGCTCTGGCTCGTTCGCTCAAAAAACACGGATGGAACGTCAAGATCGCCACCCTCAAAACGCAAGCCCCCGAAGAACAACCCATCGAAGATATCCTGATCTGCCGCCTGCCCAATCTTTCGTTCGAAAGCTTTCGCTGCCTTGAGATCGAAAAGGTCGAATCTGTCGTCATGATGCTCCAAGATGACGAAAACTACCAAGCCGCCGAGATCATCTACGAACACTTTGGCACAAAGTCGATCGTCGTATTGCTTCACGATCACAAAAACTTTGAACGATTTAAAGAACTTGGGACGCTGATCGTCGAACCCGGAACAGCCATCATCAATCTCTTCGACAACTTTGTCCGTTCTCCCCTTGGTACCTCCTTCTTGCTTGGCCTTGATGAACGCCAAGACGTGCTCGACCTCGAAGTCCGCGATCCACAACTCGATGGACTCTTCTTGCGCGAACTCACCCTCCCCCCCGATGTCTTGGTGCTTTCCGTCACCCACAAAGGCAAACAACTGATCTCTCACGGCTATACACAACTCGAGATCGGCGATCAAGTCTCGGTGATCGGTTCCCCTGAAAGCTTGGAAAAAGTCTCTTTGATGTTTGAACAACCCAAAAGCACCTAAACATCTGATATTTCGAGGATATCCTCAATCATACGTCCCCCCACTCTTTCGCCATCTTTTTAACATGGAGTCCACACATGGAAAAACGCTACAACCTGATCCTCACGGGATTACAAGCCCCAAGCATCGATCCGCAAGACCTGATCGACGCCTTGCGCGCTCATCTGCGCTTTGAAGTGATGACCGCACGTCTGGCTGTTTCACGCACACCTTTTACGCTTGTGCGCGATATCTCCTTGGACGAGGCGCTCCAACTCCAAGAACACCTTGTGCCTCACGGCGCGGTCCTCGAATTCCAAGACGCCAGCCTCCCCGCTCCCCTATCCGATCCCTTTGCCTCCTCTCAATCCCCAGCGCCGCTGCTTGGGCAGTGGGATAGCAAGTGGGAAAGCGCCCCTCCCCCCACAGCTTACGAGATATCGTTTACGACGGACGTGGGGCTTGCACCGAACAAGTCCTCCCCTGCTCAAGCCGATATCCCGATGGCTCCGATGCTCCATCCGAGCGCCCCCGAGATGGGCTTTTTTGAAGCCCTCCCCTCCGCCTTTTTGATGCCTCTTCGTGGGCGCGGGATCTCGTGGATGCTGCTGATCGGCGTGTTCACCTTCGTTGCACTCTTTGCCATGATCGGCATCACCCTTGTCTTGCTTCTGATCCCGTTCGCTTCTTTCCTTATCAATCTCCTACTTTTTGGTGTCTTGCTTACGCTCAATGCGCGATTTTTCTTCGCTACTTTTTCTGCGGCGATCCAACACGAAGAACAACCCGAACCCTTCCCCGAATTCAGCGAAAGCCGAAGCGAACTGATCATGGGTGGAGTCGTTCTTTTGGGCTGGTTTGCGACGGCTTTTCTTCCTCTTTATCTGTGGATCAGTCGCCTTGGTGGAAACCCACGCAGCGGCTTATTTTCGTTGACTTTCTTTTTCTTTCTGCTTTTTTTGCCATTCTTTTTTTGGCCGATCTCTCTGGTGCGCATGGCCTCCGGCTCGATCTCAAGGATGTGGTACTTTCACGAAAGCGTCCGCGCTATCACCCAGACTCCGCTCAAATACTCCTTGGTTGTTCTTCTCGGATTTCTCGCGGGCGTAGTTCCTGTGCTGCTTTCCAATCTGCTCCAGTCCGCCAAACTTGGCTTCTTTGTGGGTCTGTTGGCGCTATTTGTCTCTTGCTTGCCGCTAAGCTACGCACATGGAGTCATGGGAGCCATGATGGGATACCTTGCCAATGAAACCCCCGAGATATTACCCGAAGGCACTCACGAAGGATAAGGTTTATAAGGTTTGATGCGGTGGGCTGGTTGAGGTGATCAATCACGGGGAGGACCGAAGGATTCAGGGGTTTTGTGGGTTGGTTCTTCTACTTTTTCTCTCGCAGGACTTGGAAAGGCTGTCTTCTTTTGCAAACCAACGGGTGTGGAGGCTTGTGGATGGGTGCTTGTTGTTTTGGGTGCGCTGTTCTGTGTTGCGGATCTTTGTGCTTTTGCTGGCAGACGGTTCTTGACTGTAGGTTTGCGTGCTTTTGCTGGCAGACGGTTCTTGACTGTAGGTTTGCGTGCTTTTTTGGCCTTCGATACTTTTTTGGCCTTCGGTGCGCGCCAAACGCTCCAATCGCCGTGCTTTTTGCCTTCGCGGTATTCGCCTTCCATCGACCATGTGCCGCTTTCATTCCAGCACTTCCACTTTCCGTGCAGGTTTCCTGATTCGTAATGTGCCTCGCGTTTTTTCTGACCGTTTGCAAACCATTCAAGCTCGACTCCGTGGCGTTTTCCCTTGATCTCTTGATAATCTCTTTTCTTTTTTCCATTGGGGTAAAAAGCGATCCATCGGTTCATTTCTTTTTCCAGATCGCGTTCTAGAAGTGTTTGTTTTTTCCCTTTTTTGTAGATCACCGTCTGCTGGCGCTTGCGCTTCCCTTCGGCGAAAAAGACTGTGGTTTCGCGATCATTCAAGAAGCGCTTCGAGGGTCCGTGAAGCTTTCCTTTTGCGTAATGGCGTTCCCACAACAACTTGCCTTGTTTATCCCATACTTTCCAGATACCGTCTCGCTTTCCATGCAGAAAAGATTGCTCTGTCTGCGCCTTACCGTTTGCAAAGAAGGCTGTGGTGAGTCCGTGTAACCGGCCTTCTTTGTAGTGTCGAACAAGCCGTGTCTGGCCGTTTTTGTAGAAGCTCGCCCACTGGCCCTCTCGCTTTCCGCTGCGGAAGCTATACACGAGGCGTTTTTGCCCGTTGCGGAAGAGCAGCGTACCCTCTCGGTATGAAGGACGTTTGGCCGACGAAGAAAGCGCGGTACGAGTCTGTTCTTTGGAGCGCTGTGTGGTGGCATCAAGGCGCGTGGCGCGGTCTTTCGTTTGAGTCGGGTGCTGTGGGATATCCGTTGCGCGTGGGTTCGGCTTGGGCGCGTTGTTTGCGGGCGTTGTCATGGGCGCTTGAGATGGTCGCGCAGCAGGCGATTGGAGCGTGGCTTTGGACGAAAGCAGGTCTGCAACGTCTGCTTTTTCTTGGTGTGCTTGGGCCTTGGCGCTTTCGGACGTGTCTGTTTGTGGCTTGCAACCTTGCAAGGCCACTCCGTGAACTCCGACAAAGCTCATCAGTCCCCATGCCATCCATTGATGAAGTGTTTTCTTGGATCTCATCGCACTTCTCCTTTTGTCGTTTCCGACTTTACGGCTCTTTGCTCTCATCTTTCTTGCGTCTCTTTCAGAAAGACCCGATCCATCCGACCCACATACACTTTCCACAAGCGCCTCTTTGAGAGGAGAGAGACACAACCTTTGTGCCTCTCCAAACAAGCCAGCCGAGCCTTTTTTCAAGCCACCTGCGGCCTGACACCCACCAAGAAACACCCTTTTCGCGAATCGCGTTTGCGCTGGAGATGAATTGACCTCGAACACTCGATGAACACGGTCTGCTGTTCCCGCCCTCCCTGTTCATGGGATCTTCACAGATCGCCGCGTTCGCCGCATCATTCGTGCGCCACGTCACAGCCGCCCTTTGCGTTTCCGCACAGATCACCAAGCCTCCCCCGTGATCCGCCCCGCAGCCCCCACCACCCATCCACTAGGCAACGCCTTGAAAAACAAAGAAGAAACAACCCGCTCCTTTGTAAACGCGCCTCTCGTTCACGGATCTTTCGCCATCCACGACGAGCGCACCAAACGATCCCCTCCGCCACCCGCTATGGACGCACCAAACGATCCCCTTCGCGGCGTAGATGGGGGCATCGCGCCAACAGCTCCGTCAAAAAGCGCTCCCGCTCCAAAGGAGAGATCATCACGCCAAATCGGCCTTCTACATGGATGTGCAGTCGATCCAAAGACAAAGCCGGACTCGATAAGGGATTGTTGGTGGGTTCGACCTTGGTGATCTCTCTGTAAGGGATGCGGTATCGCAATACACCGCTGCGCACAAGCAAGAGATCTTTTTCGAGCGCATAATACAACGGAAACAACACTGTCACACACAACAGCACCACAAATCCAAGCCCACCAACGCCCGTCCACCGAGACCATCCCGGAACAAACCACCAAACAAACACCGCGCTCGTCAACGACAAAGCCAACGCTGCGCACAACACCACCGCCAACCAAGTATCCACCTTCGACGCGAAACGAACTTCTTCTAACATCTTGACCTCCTTGAAGAACCGACCCAAAAGCCCAACACCCCGACCTATCCGATCAGCGGCTCTCTGAATGGCTTGTCTTGGCTGCTTGCACAAGACGAAGTTGAAAAAACAAGTAATCCAACATCGCCCACAGCGACGTCGGGTACAGCAACAAAAACGGGAGATGCCACCACTGCAAGGTTAGGGCGGTTTGCATCCACAATGTGCGAGGCGTCAACACAAACGAAACCACACACAAAAATTGAATGGAAGTCACGATCTTCCCCGAAAGTCGGGCTTTAAATCGCGTTCGGATCTGGCTCATCTCGACATCACGACGAAAAAACAACAAAAACAACGGAATCGCCACAAGCACAAACACATCGCGCAACACCAACCCCACGATCATCCAAGGCCACAACATCCCACGCCACAACGCTGCAACCAAGAAAAAAAACACAAACAGCTTGTCGGCGATCGGATCAAGCGCCACACCGATCCCCGACTCTTGTTTCAAAAAGCGTGCAATCAAGCCGTCCAAAAAGTCCGTGACCGCTGCAAAAACCCCCAACACCAACAAAAACGGCAGCGAATCAAACGTCACCAACACCAACGGACTCACCACAATCCGCGAAAGAGTCAACAAGTTGGGGATCTGAAAGATCTCTTTCCACAAAACAACCTCCACATCGCCCGATAATAGGGGCATTCAACATCTGCCTCTTTTTCAAAACATCCCCGATACTAGGCCGAGTCCTACATCGAAAACAAGCCCCTCTAACCACACATCCATCCGTTGAATGGGGCGCTGCCCCAAACCCCGCCATAGAGCGCGGCTCCCTTGACCCCGTATAGGCGAAGAGATCACCGTTTTTCAAACCAACGATGCTGTCGCTTGAACTGCCGCGAACACGGGTTTTTTTGAAAAAAGTGCCAACCCTATCACAATTCACTCAGCCTTTTTGCGCCTCTCGTTTTTCCAACCCAGCTTCTTTTCGCAACCCCTCCACACGGCCTTGCCCCACGCCACAAGATCCGCTACCGTTTTGCCCGCAGTTCCTCGACGCTCCCTCAAGCGCAAACCGTTTTTCCCCCAACCAAGAGGCCCACGATGCTCCGACGATGGCTTTCCCTTTTCCTACCCGCGTTGCTCCTTGCTTCCCAAGCCAACGCAGACCACACCCAGCACAAGGTCAAACACGCACGCCTCGCTCCGTTCGCCCCCAAAAGCACTCCACCCCGTTATGCACGCGATCTCCCCTACCTGATCCAGCACCTCCGACTCGATCTCACCATCCACCCCCGCACGAAACGCATCCAAGGCGAAGCTCAATTGCGCATGAGCGCCAACGCTCGCCCCCTCTCCGAGATATCTCTTGACGCTGCCGAACTCCAGATTCAACAGATCTGGGTCAATCAACGGCTCGTCCGATGGGTCGGTCAAGATCACAAACTACACATTCAACTCGGCGCAACATTTGGCCCAAAACAACCTTTTATCGTACGAATCACCTACCACGCTACTCCACGCACCGGGCTTCATTTCGTACACCCTGATAAAGATTACCCAAACAAACCTATGGTTGTTTTTTCTCAAGGAGAAAGCCAATACAATCGCTTTTGGTATCCTTCTTTTGATACAACAAATATGCGCTTTACTTCCGAAACTCGTTTTACTGTTCCCAAGGGCCTCGATGTCATCACCAATGGCCGCCTGATCTCGCGCACAACACAAGGCGAATGGACGACCGTCCATCACCTGATGGAACAAACCCATGTGAACTACCTTCTGTCTGTGGTTATCGGAAAATTCGCTGTGTACGCTCAATCATGGGACGGGATCCCGATTCGTAGCTTTGTCCATCCAAATGACCTCCACAAAGCACTTCGCTCTTTCCAAAATACACCTGACATGATGAAGTTTTTTTCTGAAAAACTTGCCTTTCGTTATCCTTATGCAAAGTACGATCAAGTGACGGTCCCTGATTTTGTGGCCGGTGGAATGGAGAATATCAGCGCCACGACGCTTACAGACGGAACCCTTCACGATGAGCGCGCTCACCTTGACCGCCGCAGCGATGATCTTGTCGCTCACGAACTCGCGCACCAATGGTTCGGCGACCTGTTGACCTGCAAAGACTGGAGCCACATCTGGCTGAACGAAAGCTTTGCCACTTACTTTAACCACCTCTACACCGAACACAGATTCGGGCGCGATGAATTTGACGCCCAGCGCTTGTTTTCACGCGAACGCTACCTGCATCACTCCCCCTACCAACGGCCCATCGTCACACGGCGCTACTTCCATCCAAGCGATGTTTTCGATGGACACTCTTATCCCAAAGGAGCCGCTGTCTTGCACATGATCCGCCGCCGCCTCGGTGAGGCGCTTTGGTGGAAAGCCATCCAACACTACGTCAGACGCCATGCCTTCGGACTGGTCGAAACGGATGATCTTCGTCGTGCTCTTGAAGATATCAGCGGAGACAATTGGGAACCTTTTTTTGACCAATGGATCTATCGTGCAGGGCACCCAGTCCTTGATTTTTCTTGGAAATACGATGCAAAAAACAAGACCGTCACCGCAACCATTCAACAAAAAACCAAGCAGCCTTATACCCTTGAAACCGCGCTGACGATCTTCAATGCGGCCCAAGCCCGCCGCATCCTCCCCATCTCGCTGCATAAACCCAACGAAACCATCACCTTCCCCGCCCATCAACGCCCGCAGCTCATCGAGTTCGACGCCTCCTCCGACCTGCTCGCCGTGATCACTGCCCAAAAAAGCTGGCAAGAATCGCTCTTTCAGCTTCAACACGGCTCAAGCCTTCTCAGTCGCCTGCGTGCAGCGCGCTCCTTGCGCAAGCACCCCAACCAAGAGACCGTGCGCACGGCCTTAAAGCAGACGATTCTCCAAGAAAACCTCCATTGGAGCCTACGCAGCGAAGCCGCCCACACCCTCGCTCACCTACGCCAAGAGGCCGATTGCATCATCCTCCAAACCGCACTCCACGTCAAAGAAGCCCGAACACGCGCCGCCATCGCTCACGCCTTGGGCCGCTGCAAACAGATCGCCGATTCTTCCTTTCCTTTGCTTGCAAACCTCCTACGAAACGATATCGGATACTCGGTGCGCTCCGCAGCCACCGCATCCATCGCAGCCCTTCGCCACGCCTCAACATGGAAACTGCTTCTCGAAGCCTACGCCCAAACACTCGACAACGGAAGTATCCGCATCGCCGCCCTCCAAGGAATGATCGCGATCGAAGATCCCCGTGCGCTTCCCATCCTCCAACGCTCTCTTCAACGTGGACAACCCCGATTTGTCCGCCTCACCGCACTCACAGGCTTTGCAAAACTCGCCAAGTTCTTCCGTCACACCCCCCAAGCCGCTGATCTCGACACCCTTTTACCTCACCTCCAAGATCCCGATTCTTTTGTCCGAAATACCACCGTCTATGCCCTCGGAATCCTCGCCGATACACGAGCCATCCCCCACCTCCGCCGCTTTGCCGAACATGCCCCCACCGCCAATCGCTCCCGCGATACACAGCGCGCCATCAAGGCCATCACCCAACAAGACGCTCTCAAACAACGCCTCCAAAGCCTCGGCAGCAGCCTCGAAGCCATCCGAAAAGAACAACGCAAATTGATCCAACGCCTCAAGAAAATGGAAGGTATTCGCTATCAAAAATAGGTGTCAATTGTTGGATAAGTTCGGTGGGGCGCTGTCCCATACCCCGCAAGGGAGCGCCGCTCCCTTGACCCTGTATTGGCGAACAGATCACTGTTTTTCAAACCAACGAAGCTCTCGCTTGAGGCGGCACGAACGCGGGATTTTTTAGGCCAACTACGTCGCTCCAATATCACCATCGCGAAGAAACGGGCGGTAGGCGCAATCAAGCCGTCATAAAGCTTGACACAAGCTTCTCCTTTCGAGTAAGACTATCGCCGCCCGCGCTTTGACTCACAACGATCAAACAGGTGTTTTCGTGTGGACGCAACGCAAAGGTTTGGTCGTCTGTTTATGTTTGGAGGTTTTTTCCGATGTCTGTTGGTACAAAAAATCGTTCCTTTGTTTCCTTTGTGAAAATGGCTCTTTGGCTTGGTTTGATCGTTTGGATCGCCTCTGCTTGCGTGGGCGTTGATCCGATCTGCACAAGCGGCGGATGTACACAAAACTGTGTGGGTTCCTCCTGTCCATATACTTGCAAGGGCGGAAATTGCACGCAAAACTGCACGTCAGGAGCCAACTGCAACTTCTCATGCGAAGGCGGCAACTGCACGCAAAACTGCGCTCCCGGCGCAACCTGCAATATCTCTTGTGCGGGCGGAAACTGCAAGCAAAACTGCGACGCCACCAGCACAAACTGCCAAATGCTTTGCACGGGTTCCAACTGCACGCAAAACTGCGCAAGCAACCCTTCCTGCACAGCCGCCTAACAAAAAGCTGACCCCTTGGGCTGGTTTCTGCTACACTTGCACCATCCAAAGGAGGTCGCGATGAGTTCCATTCTCCCATCCCATCGATCAAATCGCTTGTTCTCGAAGGCTTTTCTTGCGCTTTGTTTGTTGTTTTGCACTGTGGCCTTCTCTGCTTGTCCCGAAGGTTCGGCCCAAGAGCCAAGCACCGAGAAAACCAACCCCCAAGAGATCGCCAACGAGCCACACGAATCTCCCCATCCCATCGAGCTATCCAACGAGACGATCCAAGAAACGTCTCCCCCCGATGCAACGCTCCCCGATCCGCTCCCCGAAGAACTCCCCCCCGAGTCCGTCGCAGAAGCCCTTCCGCCCGAAAGATCCACGCCCGAAGAGGCAGTCCCAGAAGCCACCCCCGACAGCTTTTGTGGTGACAAGCGCTGCGATCCCACCGAAACGCCGCAATCTTGCCCTCAAGATTGCCCTCGCTCGCTCTGGCAACCCAAGCCCGGCACAACGTGGCACTGGCAACTCTCGGGAAGCCTCGATATGAACGTCAATGCCCAAATGTACGATATCGATCTATTCGATACATCGGCCCAAACCATCGCCCAACTCCAAGCCAAAGGCCGTATCGTAATCTGCTATTTTAGCGCGGGTTCTTACGAAGACTGGCGGCCTGACAAAGCCGCCTTTCCTGCCGCCGCCAAGGGCCTCAAAATGGACGGATGGGACGAGCTTTGGCTCGATATCCGTGCTGCGAGCGTGCGCGATATTATGCGAAAACGTCTCGATCTCGCGCAGCAAAAAGGCTGCAACGGTGTCGAACCTGATAACGTCGACGGCTACCAAAACAAGACGGGCTTTCCCTTGACCGCCCAAGATCAGCTCGACTTTAACCGCTTTCTCGCCAAAGAATCCCACCAACGCGGCCTATCGATCGGCCTCAAAAACGATCTCGACCAAGTAAAACAGCTTGTGGGCGACTTTGATTGGGCCCTCAACGAAGAATGTCTCAGCTACAACGAGTGCAGCCTGCTCCAACCTTTCCTCGACGCAGGAAAAGCCGTCTTTCATGTCGAATATGATAAGACAAAGTCGCAAGTATGCCCCAAAGTCCCCACAGGATTCAGCAGCATGATCAAACATTGGGATCTCGACGCTTGGGCGACCGTCTGTTGGTGAGCCTTCGATGTGTGAGGCTTTGCCCCATGCTTCACTTATCAGAGGATCTCGCAAAACTTATCAGAGGATCTCGCAAAGGCTCTTGAGCAAAGTGCCTTGCAAAAAAACACGTGTTCGCGCCCGACCAAGCGGCGCTGTTGTTTCGAGCTGTCCTGCGGTTACGATCTGCTTGAACGGTCCGCGCCCGACCAAGCGGCGCTGTTGTTGGTTTGAAAAACGTCGGATCTCTCCGCCGATACGGGGTCCAGAGAGCCGCGCTAAGGAAGTGGGGTTTGGGGCAACGCCCCATTCAAGAGATTTGAGACAACGCCCCATGCCAAGGGATTTGAGATCATACGAGATCCGCAGGGCGTGTGATCGCAAAGCGTAGGGGCAGACAGGTGTGGCTGCCCAACAATCGGGTGTCTACGCACGACTCTTCGATCACACATCACACGGATACCGTATAACGCCTGCTCAACAATTCAACACATCGCTGCCTAATCTCCAAACATTTGTTTTGTCTTGATTTTTTGCGGGGGTGCTTGTGTGTGTTGGTGCTTCCGAGTAGCGTATCGGGCGAAGTGGCTGATATCCCGAGAAGATGGGCAAAAAAAGCCAAAAAGCGGAGGGTTTGTTAATGAAGCGTATCAAATTGGTGCTGTTTTGGGCCGCCGCCATCGCGTTGGTGGGCATCCTGATCTGGCAGTGGCGCAAGCCTGAGTCCAAGTCCAAGCGCGGACGTCGCGGAGGGAGTGTCGTCGTCGAAGTGGCCGACATCAAGCAAGGCGAGATCGTCGACGAGGGCCAATACATCGGCTCGTTGCTACCGCGTTATCAGTACACCGTAGCTCCGCAGATCGGCGGACGCCTCAGTCTGTTGAAGGTGCGCGTGGGCGACCAAGTGACGCCCAACCAACTGCTCGCAACCATCGAAAACAACGAAGTGATCCAACAAGTCGAGCAAGCTCTCGCCGAAGTCCGCGTCGCCAACGCCCAAGTGGACGAGCAAAAAAGCCGCTTGTCACGCGCCCACAAAGAATACCAACGAACAAGAGAACTGAGCCAAAAAAAGCTGGTCTCCCAAACCGACCGAGAAGCCGCTGAATCCAACTACAGGATCGAAGCAGCCAAGCTCAAAGTCGCGGAAGCGACACTGTCTCAAAAAAGTGCGCTGTTGCGTGCAGCCCGCGTCCGCTTGTCTTACACCCGCATCACTGCCCAATGGGTTCGCCGCCCACTCAGTTTACAGCAGCGCCGCGAATTGATGGAGGCAAGCGAACGGTTGGAAAGCAAAGAAGAAGCCAAAGCAGAAAACAAAGAAAACGGAATAGCGAAAAAAGAACCGAAAAAAAGTAAAAAGAAAGCCTCAAAAAAGGCATCCAAAAAAGCCTCAAAAAAATCTCCTGCGGCCTCCGTCAATCAAAAAAAGAACAGCAAAAACAACAAAAACAACGCAACGGCCAAGGCCGAAGAAAGCGATGGCTTTCGCTTGGTTGGTGAGCGTCTTGTGGATGAAGGGTCGCTGGTACAGCCGAATGCACCGATGCTGACATTGCTCGATATCCGATCTGTGATCGCCGTGATCTATGTGACAGAGAAAGACTACATCCGACTTCGTGTTGGGCAACCCGCGCACGCAACGACCTACGTCTACAAGAACCGCAGCTTTACAGGGCGCGTCGCCCGTGTCGCTCCATTGCTCAAAGATACATCACGCCTCGCCCGCGTCGAGATCGAGATCCCCAACCAAGATCTTTCACTCAAACCCGGGATGTTTGTGCGGCTGCGCGTCGAATATGCCCGTCATACCAAAGCCACGCTCGTTCCTCGCATCGCACTGGTGCAACGTGAAACAGGTTTAGGTGTTTTTCGCATCGATCCAAAGAAAAAAACGGCGCACTTTATCCCTGTTCAATTGGGCGTCCAAACCCCCCAATTCAGCCAGTTATTGACGCCGCTGACGGGCCAAGTGGTCACGATGGGTTATCACTTGTTGCGCGAAGGCTCCAAGATCCAACTCGCCTCGGAAGTGGCCAAGCAAGGCAAAAAAGGCGGTAAGGGCAGTAAAAAAAGCAGAAAAGGCGGTAAAAAAGACGGAAAAGACACCGGGCAAGACAAACGCCAAAAAGACGGATCCAACCGCCCGCAAAAAGGAGGCTGAGTATGTCGCTCGCAGGTCTTTCGGTTCGCCGTCCAGTTCTGGTGTCCATGGTGACCTTGATCGCCGTGTTGCTTGGCGGGGTGGCCTTTTTTCGCCTTCCAGTAGACTTGATGCCTGACGTGAGCTTTCCAACGCTCTCGGTGTCTTCGACGTATGAAAACGCAAGCCCCGAAGAGATCGAGCAATTGCTAACACGCCCTCTCGAAGAAGCCTTGAATGCCGTTCCCGGGGTTCAAGAAGTCTCCTCTGTTTCAATGGAAGGGAACTGCCAGATCCGTGTGACTTTTTCTTGGGGGATCGATCTCGAAGCAGCCGCCAACGATATACGAGATCGGATGGATCGGGTAATCGCAAAACTGCCCGAGCAAGCGACGCGCCCGACCATGCGCAAGTTTGACCCTGCCAGCCAACCGATCCTGATCCTTGGCGTCTCAAGCGAGATCCCGATGATGCAAGCCAAACGCATCATCGAAGATCAAGTCAAACAACGCATCGAGCGAGTCCCCGGGGTCGCTTCCCTTGATATCCTTGGAGGCGATGAGCGCGAAGTCCATGTGGATATCTACACAGGCAAGATGCGTTCGCTTGGCTTGTCTCTCGATCAATTGCTGCAACGCCTGAAAGCCGAGAACTTAAATTCGCCCGCAGGACCGATCGAACGTGGAAATATTGAGGTCAACCTTCGTACGGTCGGGCAATATCAAAAACTCGAAGACCTTGAAAATACGGTGGTGTTTGTGCGCGATGGCGCACCGATCTATCTCAAGACGATCGCTCGCGTTTCCGACACGCGAAAAAAGCGCGCCCAAGTCGTGCGCGTCGATCGCAAACCCGGCATCCGCCTTGCGATCCAAAAACAAGCAGGGACCAACACCGTCGAAGTAGCGCGGCGCGTCTTAAAAGAACTCGAAGGCGTCAACCGCGATATCACGGCCCTATCGATCATCCCGATCACCGACAACTCCAAGTACATCGAACGCTCGATTAACAACATCGGAGAGTCCGTGTACTCGGGGGGCTTGTTGGCTGTTCTGGTGATCCTGTTATTTTTAAGAAACTTTCGCAGCACCATCGTTATCGCACTCTCGATCCCGATCTCGATTATTTGTACCTTTGCGCTGGTGTATTTTGCGGGGTACACGCTGAACTTGATGACGCTTGGTGGATTGGCCCTTGGTGTCGGGATGTTGGTGGACAACTCGATCGTTGTTCTCGAAAATATCTACCGCCATCGCGAAGAAGGCGCATCGCCTATAGATGCGGCGATCCGAGGAGGCGATGAACTCACCGCCTCGGTTATCGCAAGCACACTGACCACATTGGTGGTGTTTTTGCCGCTGATCTTTGCACGAGGCGTCTCGGGAGCCTTGTTTAAGCAACTTGCTTATGTGGTTGCCTTTGCGCTGGTTTGTTCGTTGGTGGTGGCGTTGACCTTGGTTCCGATGTTTGCGGCTCGCTTGTTGACGCAGGATGCCGACGCCCCAAAAGATCCGAAAAGCTGGAGTGTTCGGCTTTTTGCATTAAGCGAAAAAGTTTTAACAAGCATCGAGTCTTGGTATGGAAGAAGCCTTGGAAAAACCCTGAGCGCTCCCGGGACACTAATGGGCTCGGTGTTGTTGATGATGTTGGCGTCTTTGTTGTGCTTGAGGGGGATTGGTTTTGAGTTGATGCCCGCAGCCGACGAAGGCGAACTTCGGTTGAGTATCAAGATGGAGCCCGGGATCCGCATCCCGATCATCGAAGAAAAAGTGCGGCAACTCGAAGAGATCGTGGCCAAGCGCGTTCCCGAACTGGTGAATATGGAGACACGAGTCGGCGGTGGGGGTTGGCGCGGGGGTGGAACCAACACGGGCGAGATCCGCATGGTGTTGTCACCACGCACGCAGCGCAAACGCTCATCGGAACAAGTGGCGGCCTCCTTGCTCCGAGATGTACAGAAGATCCCGGGGTTGACGGTGCGCGTGCGCGTCAGCAAAGGTCTGTTTGTGCTTCAACGTGCGATGGGCGGAGGTGATGAAAAGATCCAGCTTGAGGTGCGAGGATTTGACCTGAAAAAGACCAGCGAGATCGCCCGCAAGATCCAAGCGCTTGCAGAAGATATCCCGGGAGTGACAGACGCACAGCTTAGTCAAACCGCCGAGTCGACCAATCCCGAACGATTCTTACAGATCGATCGCCAAAAAGCAGGCGAATTGAACCTGAGTGTCACACAGATCGCCAACCTTCTCCAGACCGTATTCACAGGAACTGTCGTAGGCTACTACCGCGAAGACGGAAAAGAATATCCGATTCGTGTGCAGTTTCGCGATGCAAACAAGCTGTCGCTCGCCGAGATCGAGACCTTGACGCTCACAAGCAGCACCAACCAAGTCGTGCAGCTAGGAAGCATCTTGCGCAGCGAAAGCCGCCAAGGTCCCGGGCGGATCGAGCGGCGCGCCCAACAGCGCATCGTGACGCTCGCTGTCAACGTCGTCGGGCGCGACAACAGCGCGGTCGTCGAAGAACTTCGCCGCGCTATCGACACCCTGCCCAAACAGCCGGGGGTGTACGTTGCTTTTACAGGCGATCTAGAAGAGCAACAAAAAGCCTTTGTGGAGCTGATCTTTAGTATCCTTCTGTCGCTGCTTTTGGTGTACATGGTGATGGCCAGTTTGTACGAAAACTTCTCTGATCCCTTTATCGTCATGGGTTCGGTTCCGTTGGCGGCCATCGGTGTGCTGGTCACGCTGTATTTGACCGATACTACGCTGAATATGCAGTCGATGATCGGTTGTATGATGCTCGGCGGGATCGTGGTCAACAACGCCATCCTCCTAGTGGACACCAGCAACCAGATGCGCCAAGAACACCCAAATATCGGCCTCAGCACCGTCCTTCAAGATGCTGCCACGCGCCGCTTGCGCCCGATCTTGATGACCTCGCTCACCACGATCCTTGGTCTGTTGCCGATGGCGATCGGTGCAGGAGAAGGCGGCGAGGCCCAAGCGCCCCTTGCACGCGCCGTGATCGGCGGCCTCTTGAGTTCAACGATCATCACACTCTACTTTGTTCCTGCCTTCTACCAACTCTATTACCAACGATTCTCCGCCCCCACCCCACCAAGCGCATAACAACGAAATCCGAGAGAAGTGTGCATGAAGGGAGGGTGCGCTCTGCTGTAGACGCCCTGTCCTTGGGCAGCCACATCTTGCCCCTACATCTTTCGTGTACGCGATGAGCGGATTTCGTATGGCTCCTCTTCGCACAAGGCTACCGCCCGAAAGTATCGCATTCGTATCACGCCCTAGCCCGAAAGCCTTGTGTGGAGTAGAGTGGCAGGGGAAGCTACGTGTTGGCTTGGAATGGAGGTGATTCATGCAAAAGGCGCGATGGTTCGGGGTGTTTCTGTGTGTATGGGTTTGGACCCAATACTCAGTTCAGGCGTGGGGCTATGGCGAAGACAAAGGGGCTTATCCCAACGTACAAGAGCGGATCAATCACTATCTGGTCAACCGCGCTCGCGTCGATCCGAACCCTTACAAGGGGCAAAGCGACACCCAAACCTACACCATCCCCTACCGACCGCCCTATCGCTGGCACGAAAAACTCAACCACGTAGCGCGCTTTCAGGCGCAACACATCGGCGGTTATATGGGCGCAGGAAAAAACAGCGGCAAAGGCTGTTGGTGTAGTGACCACAGCTCTTGTTGCAAGCTGGGGGTAGTCAACAACGAAGTCCAATGCACCGATGCCAACTGGGCTTGTGGTGCGACCACATGGGGAGCGCGTTGCCAGCTTTTTGGTGTGGGCTGTTCGGGCGAGAATATGTATTCTGGGGCGGGTGGGATATCTTCTTTTAAAGCGTGGGCGAATTCGTCAGGCCACTGGAAAAATATGATGGGCGGCTCGACTCACCTCGGCGTGGGGATCGCGAGTGGATCGGTCCAAAACTTCAGCGGCGGGGATCGTGGAACCTTTCCATTGTTTTCGGGGATGCACTTCAAGGAAACGGCGGCTTCCACAGGCCAGACAACGACCTTTGGGATCGTCTTTTATCACGCCACCGAGGCCGTCGCGATCAGTCGCGTCGTATTTGCCAACGAATGCTACACAATGTACCGAAAACACGGCGTGGATGACAAACACGGAGCCTTTGAAACACAGCTTATTCTTCCATCCACAGGCTGCCAACGTTATGTGTTTCATGTACAAACCACCACAGGCCAGAGTTATACGTATCCAAGCACAGGCTCTTTCGCGTTCAACGACGACGAGAAGTCTTGCCCATTTTGGTCCTCTCAAGCCCTCACACTGCCTGCCGCCTGCCAACAAGTCCCGCCGCCTTGTCAAGAGGGCGCAACACAGCCCTGTTATCCGGGGCCTGCGACGATCGCCGATGTAGGGATCTGCAAAAAAGGAACGCAAGTTTGCAAGGGCGGTCGATGGGGGGCTTGCACAGGCTTTGTGGCTCCAAGCAACGAGGTATGCGGAGACAACCTCGACAACAACTGCAACGGACAAGTCGACGAAAATCCGCCATGCGAGTGCAAAACACAAGGCGAAAAGCGTAACTGTTATACAGGCCCCCCAAATACCCGAGGCATCGGCATCTGCAAAGATGGAACGCAAACCTGTTCCAACTTTCGTTGGGGAGCTTGCAGTGGAGAAACCAAGCCGCTGGCAACGGATTATTGCGGAAACAGCAAAGACGACAACTGCGACGGAACGGTCGATGACGGATGTACGGGCTGCACAGATGGAGACAAGCGCCCTTGCGTCGATGGAGCCCCAACCAACGTGATCGGGATCGGCGAATGCAAGCCGGGCAGCCAGACCTGCACAGGCGGCGCATGGGGTCTTTGCCAAGGCATCACGCTGCCCAAGACAGAAGTCTGCAACGACAACAAAGACAACAACTGCAACGGCGTCCTCGATGAAAACTGCGCTTGCACCAAACAAGGCGAGACACGGCCTTGTTATGGGGGTCTTCCCAAGACCCAAGGCGTGGGGCCGTGTAAAGCGGGCGTACAAACCTGCAATTCCCGATGGAGCACGTGCCAAGGACAAGTGCTCCCACGCAGCGAGATCTGCGGCAACCAAATCGACGACGACTGCGACGGCGTAATCGACAACGGCTGCCCCACCGAGCCGACCACCGAAGTCACCACCGAACCCCAAAAAGAAGCCGCCACCGAGCCGATCGCGGAGCCTCCGCAAGAAAGCGTAGACGCGGATGCTTCCCCCCAAGAATCGGCTCCTTCCGACGAGACCACCCTCAACGACACCCTGCCGCTGCCCGATCCTGTGTCGGCGGAAGAAGACACCGAATCGCCACAACAAGACCAACCTCCACAAGACAACGGATCCGCTGACACGACGCAAACAACCGATACAACGCAACAAGACGCCTCCACAAACGAGGCCCCGTCCTCTGATCAAGGCGTACCCTCCGCTGGTTGTGGATGTCAAACATCGCCCTCTTCGTTTTCTTGGTTTACGTTGTGCCTACTGCTAGTTCTGTTTCGGCGTCGCGGCTTGCGTAGAAAGACCAAAACCAACAACCCAACGAACTCCAATCCACCCATCGGGACTTTCACGGCTTGACAGCCTGCACGTTGAACTTGAGTCGGACAATTCGCTCCTTCGCAAAGCGGTTGTGTAGAAGAGCAAGCGTTGTCTTTCCCGCAAGTGGCGGGTTGGAGGGCTTTTGATGTTTCAAGCCACGAAGTCATCCCACCCTCTTGACAAACGCCTTGGTAACAAAGCGCTCCCTCCGAACAACCGCAATCTGTCGGGCAACTCTCGCAATCTTCGCCATAGGTACAGACGCCATCCCCGCAGCGCGGCCCCTGCTCTTTTTGCAAACAGTAGCCCAAGCCGCCCGCTAAACCGCCTTGACAATGTTTTCCCTGCGGGCATCCATGCACCGTAGAGCACCCACAATACCCTTCTCCAACCCGTTCTCCCGCGATCACACAAGCCCCGCCTGTTTGTGCGCACCCGTCCGACGCTCCCCAAACACACGGTTCCAAGCACAACGAGCCTCGGCTGGTCGTCGCGCATTTGAGTCCTTGCGCGCATCCATACAATCCCCCACACGTTTCTCCGACTTCGCGGGGGCGGCGACAAACACAGGCGAGACTATTGACATGGCAATCAACCTCTTTGTTTGCGTCTTTGCAGACGCTGCCTGCCAAACAGCCCACTTCGCCAAGAGACGGCGGCGGCGGCGCACAAGCTCCCAGTTCTTTGCGAAAGACACGTCGAAACAGATCTTTTTCGCAATGGCCTGTCTTACAGTCTTTGTCTTGATTGCATACGCAAGATCTTCCAACTCCTTTGATCTCAGCGCAACGCCCGCCTTGCGAACAATCCTGATCTGAGATACAGGTTTGTGCGAAACAAATAGGTGTCTGGTATCCCGCAACTTCGCGACAAAAACCGCCCAAAGCACAAGCCCCGTCTCGACAAAACGATCCCGGGATCCCCAACGATCGCTCCATCTCCTTTTTTGCAGGCAAGCCACACAACCGCTGGCAGATACGTTGGTTGTTGTGATCGTAAGCGCAGCGCAAACCGGGAGAACAAGGATGTTGATCGTCACAAGGCTGATCCAAATCTCGCCCTTTGCTGCGCTCGCAACGCCCAAAGCGACAGATCTGTGTGGCGGGGCAATCCCGATCGCTTTGGCAGCCGCACATCCCGTCGTTGGGTACACAAGAACGCCCACCCGCGATATCTTGGCAGCGAAAGCCCATCGGGCAATAAACATCTGCAACGCAATCCTGCAAACAGCGGGATGCTTCTTTGCCCAAACGCACGCACCGCTGCCCAACACCACACACTCCCCCTTCGCACGCTGCACACACCCCGACTTGAACGCTTAGAACGGGTGCAACACAACGCCCTTTCTCGCATCGCTCAACCGCACCACAATCTGCATCTTTCTTACATACTTCTTCTTTACATAAGCCAGATATAGGGATACATTGGCGAACGCCGAAAAGCACACCACAAGCATAGTCTCGCGGACACTCGTCTGCACCGCCGCAAGCCTGCAAACAACGCCGTCCTTCCGCCATGCGCGCACAGAGATTGCTGCCGCCACCACACTGCTGCGAGACACTACAAGGCCGACACAACGAAGGATGCGGAGCATCCATCACAAGCTCACAACGCCCCTGCGCGCAACGTGCGCCCGCGCCACATTCCGCATCTTGCTTGCAGGGTAGAACGGATTGCGCTTGCGTTTGCGTGATCCACGCTCGGTAAGTGTCGACACGAAACGCCACAGATGTCCCGTCACAACGAGCCTGCCCCCACTCGGTTCGTGTTCCCATCCCGTACGAAGCCACCGCGACCACTCGCCATCCGCCCTTTTCTTCCAACAAAACGCTACCACCCGAATCCCCATGACATGCACTTTTTCCCACAGCATACCCCTCCAATCGATCCGAGGAAAGCTGTGTCATCGGCAAGAAGATCTCGTATCTTCGCAACGCATGAACTGGAAAAGGTTCCGTTTGCAACCAACCAAACCCGATCCACCGCGTCTGCGTCCCCAACGCCACCCCATCCAACGAGCGAGACGACAACAACAACGGCGGTGTGTGCCGCACCATACGCTCCAAAAACAACAAGCCGATATCGTCTTGT
The DNA here is from genome assembly GCA_023150835.1 of Myxococcota bacterium. Classification (GTDB taxonomy): domain Bacteria; phylum Myxococcota_C; class UBA6777; order UBA6777; family UBA6777; genus JAKLKB01. Next base: position 25,325 of record JAKLKB010000069.1, read on the forward strand.
GGGATCTTTCCGTCTTCGGCTGACCACGTCGGATAATTCACCGCCTTTTTCACCCGATAAAAAGCCTCCACACTCTCCTCGCCGACGTGTACACTCACCCGCCACTCCACCACATTTCCTGCTTTGTGCAAGCGCTGAACTTCTTCTGCGCAATGCGCTGCCGTCAGGATCGTTCTCGCTTCGATCAATGTACCCGAGCAAAAAGCCTGTTGGCGATGAACCACCAAAGCCCCCACCGCTTGATGCTCTCGTTCAAGCGTTCCTCCCAACAACCCAAACGATCGCTGCGCGGGTTCGCCCTCTTCCACCAAGGCCGAGCACCCCATCTGAAGCCCGATCGCACACCACAACCATGCCCAACACGCAAAAGTACCCATGCGTCTCATGACACTTTTTGTACGCCCCATGACGCAATTCTCTTTCTACGCTTTTTTGCGATTTTTGACTGGATAGAGGCCCCTTGCCGACGCGGGTTTTGTGGGGTTTGACCCCACACCCCACAAGGGAGCTTTGCCCCCTTGACCCCGTATCGGCGGGGTGATCATTGGTTTTTCAAACAAACACCTCTGCCGCTTGAAGTGTCACGAACACGGCTTTTTTTGGCTACTGCGTAATACGAATAGGACTTACGCAGTTCGATACGAAAAAGGCCCCTGTTCGGGCGCGGGCGGTTCGCGAACCGCCCCTACAACAGGTTGAGTCTTCACGGTTTCCTTTTTCAACCGCGTCACTCCTATACGAAATCCGCCCGTTGTCTGATCGTAAAGATGTAGGGGCAGCCCCCTGTGGCTGCCCAAGAATAGGGCACCTACGTACTCTCCGTTGTGCACACATCACACGGATCTCGTATAAGTCTTACAAAAAGAGAAATAATTAAACAGAACTTCTCGATAAACAAGGCAGATCCGAACCCGTAGGAGAAAGGCTGCTGGTCTGTAAAGCTTCAAAAGAGGCCACCTGTTCGGCAAGATAGGTTTCGGCCCGAACCAGCACGGAAGCATCGCCAACCGCCAAGGGGCGCGAGAAATAATAACCCTGCCCTGCGGTGCAACCATCTCTCAAAAGCAAACGTCGCTGATGTTCGGTTTCGATGCCTTCTGCGATCACGCCCATCTCCAGATGTTGCGCAAGAGACAAGATCATCCGCACGATCGAGCGCCCACCCTGCTCCTCCAAACGATTCACAAAGGAACGATCAATTTTGATCACATCAACAGGGAATTGGTGGAGATAACTCAACGAAGAATAGCCCGTACCAAAGTCGTCCATACAGATCTCGATCCCGAACGCTCGCAAGCCCTTCAATATCTCCATCGCAAGCGCCATGTCCTCCATCAAGATGCTCTCTGTGATCTCGATCTTTAACCAATCGGGCGATATCTCGGTCTCTTGAAGCAATCGCCGCATACGTTCGAGAAGATGGGGCGTCGCAAGCTGCTTGCTCGAAAAATTCACATGAACAGCCAAGTCTTTTCCTTGTTCTCTGCCTTGGTTCCAGAACGCGATCTGACGACAAGCCTGCTCCAACACCCACCAGCCGATCTTGATGATCGCCCCCGACGACTCCGCAAGCGGGATGAATTCGACAGGCGACACAAACCCCCTTGAGGGGTGCATCCAACGCAGCAACACCTCAAATCCTTGCAACAACCCGCTTTGCAACGAAACCAAGGGCTGGTACACCAACGAGAGTTCTCCTCGTTCGCATGCTTCCCAAAGATCACGTTCCAACTGCAAGCGCGCACGCAGTTTTTGCTCCGCCATGAAGTCGAACAGATGAAAGCCCCCGTTGCGTTCTTTTTGTGCTTGACGCAACGCAAGGTCTGCACATCCCAACAGATCCTCGGCAGTACGGCATTTTTCGTGGTGCTGCGCGATTCCGAAACTCACGCTTGGATGGGCATGGCAAGATTCGATCTGGAAAGGTTCGGACAAGGCTTTTGACCATTCTCTTGCGGTCTGCAAAAGAGCTTCTTGCGAAGCAACATCACGCACGAGCACCGCAAACTCATCGCTGCCGACACGGCCAAGCAATGCCCCCGTCTGTGCGCTCTTTCCCAAGCGGCTGGCGATCTCCTGCAAAAAGCGATCACCCACCGAAAATCCGTAACTATCGTTGATTTGAGAAAAACGATCGATATCGAACAGAAAAAGCGCGATCTGTCTTCCAACAAGAACGGCCTCGCGCCATTCTTCACGCAATGCCTCCAAAAATGCCTCGCGATGCAAAAAGCCCGTCAGCACATCGCAACGTGCGCGGAATGTCAAATGTTGCTCCGTTGGCATCCGACGCACCATCGCCATCATCGTCCCGATCATCCGAAGCGGTTGCTGCTGCGCATCGCGAAGACACATCCCTCGCATCTGAACCCACACACGCCGCCCGTCTTTGCGCAAAAACCGCGTTTCGTAAAAGAAAGAAGGCTCCTTGGCTTCCCATGCCCCCCACATCACATGCTGCAACGACTGCCGCTCATCTGGATGCACCAACAACAACCATTGTTGCCAAGTCAACCCACTCAACTCTCCCGTTTCATACCCGAGCAGGCGCTCGCAACCTGTATGTAAGCTTAATTTCCCTGAAACGCAGTCCCATTCCCACAAATTGTCTTCTGCGCTTTGTGACAAAAGTTCTCTTGTTTGTTTGATCTTTTTTTGATCGCCTTCTAGGGCATGGTATCGCACCAAAGAATCCAACAACAAGCGCATCGAGTCTTCGGTCATCCGCTCCAGCGACACTCCCACCGCTACCTTTGACCACACAGAGCGCGGAATATGCTCGGCTTCTGACAAGTCCAACAAAACCAACGATATCGCGCCACGATGGGCTGCGCAAAACGTATGAAGGCGGGCATAATCAAACAAAGCATCCGGCCACAAAAAAATCGCCAAATGATGCGCTTCTCTCCACTTTTCTTCTCTTTCCAAACGATCCAGATCGCAAAAAAGAACCTCGCGACCACTCTCTTTGGGCCACAATACCATCAATTTTCGGAAATGTGCTGCGTCTCTCCCCAAAAACACGGATGGAAATCGCGCTGTATGACTCTGATGTGCCTTGGACATGATCGAACACTCCTACCTTTCCGTTCCTTGTGAAGGCAAAATATTGTAACGATTGATAAACACACGATCTGTGTGTCGTGCAACTTTCTTCATCGCTTACAACTATACGCCCACTTCGTACCAACCTTGAGACCTTTACCTTTTTTTTGCTGCCCCCTTTAGGTTTTGTGATGGCTTCCGTTTCCCTTTGGTTGAGATGCTCAAGATCATACGACCCAGAAAAGAAAGTCTCTTTATTCTTCAACAAAGAAACTTTCTTTATTCAAAGGAAAGATACGATCATGAACGCCATGTTATCGATTCCTCATTCGTCGGCTTCCGAAATGATTGAGAATGCAAAAGAAAACGAAAAGATCACCCCCTTTGCGCTGGGGTGGTTGCTTGAACGTGCAGCATCCTTGCAAGAACCAAAAGAAAAAATCTCTACTTTTTCGGCTCAAAGACGCCAATTTTACGATCGTTACCGCAGCCTTGAAAGCTACCCGTCGCTTGATCCATTGGGTATGCAAACGATGCACAATATGCTTTTGCGGGTCTTTGCGGAACCCCACAATTTGCCCGATCAATACACGCATCTCGAAGCGATGTACCAAGAAGAACTTAAGCGACTCCAAGGTCAATTTGAAAAGACAGTTCAATGCCTCGCCCGCTGGGCAGAAGTCAGCGATGAGTTCCGTCACCGCGTCCACCTGCTCGACTCCCTCGACATCCGCTTGGCTCTATTGGAACAAAAACGTGCTGTTACCGAAAAAGCCCAAGCTGCTGAAAAAGCCCAAGCTGCTGAAAAAGCCCAAGCTGCTGAAAAAGCCCAAGCTGCTGAAAAAGCCCAAGCTGCTGAAAAAGCCCAAACTGCTGAAAAAGCCCAAACTGCTGAAAAAGCCCAAACTGCTGAAAAAGCCCAAGCTGCCGAGCGCATTCGATTGCAATTTCCCCCGTTGCAGCGCCCCCCAAACGAAAACAACGTCGTGGAGTTGTGGAATAGCCAACCGCAGGATACGTTGCCCGATCTTCCTGCTGTGCCGACGATCATTATGAAAAACCCCTTGACAGCGCGCCAAAGAACGCCCTTCCCGAACGCAGCCGCCCCTTCGTTGCCTCATGTTCAGCCGCTCCATCCTCCCAATGCCCCGCATCGCATTGTGGAAGAGGCCCCAAAGCCGATGTCTTGCGCCGCTCAAGAAGCCTCAAAGCTGATGCCTCGTGCTGCTCAAGGAGCGACAGAAGCGACCGCTGCAGCAAACCGACGAACCGCACCGCGTTTGCGCCTTGCAACCGATATCATCGTCGGCCAAGAAGACCACTGCTTTTTTACGGGTTTTTCTGAAAACATCAGTTCGGGCGGGATCTTTATCGCGACTTATGAGCAACTGCCCCAAAGAGGCTCGACTTTTGAGCTACGGTTTGCCCTTGCAACGGGCGAAAACATCCACAGCGAAGTCGAAGTGATGTGGATTCGAGACTTTAACGAGCAAACACCGGATATCTCACCCGGTTTTGGCTGCCGTTTCCTTCGACTTTCCCCAGAGGATCAAGAACATATCGACCGCTATATCGCCAAGGAAGGCTCCCTCTTTATGCTTCAAGACGAAGACCTCGCTTAAAGAGAACACAACACACCGAAAGGACAACCACCATGAATCACCTTTCCGAATCTCCCAACGCGATGCAAGTTCTCTTTTTTGAAGAAGAATCCTTGACGCCATCTCAAGAGCTTTTCTCCAACAACGAGTCGGACACTCAACACGCCGCCCACTCGCAAGAGGGCGATCCCGCTCAAGACGACGAACAAGCGCGTGCGCTGAATCGAAGCTATCACCCTCAATTTGTGCGAAAAACCTCTGTTCGTGTCCGTGTTCTTCTTGTGAACGGAAAGAAGTGCATCGGAAACTGCCATGTGCTTTGGCCAGATGGTCGTGTCAGCGACGTCGTGAACGATGATCGACAATTCTTGATCATCACCGATGCTTCGATCGAAGGCGAAAACCAATCCTACAGCGTCCTCACCCTGAACAAGTCCCAGATCGCCATGCTCTTTGAGATCCACAACAAAGCCAACGTGATCCAAGAACTCGCTTAACGCCCAAGCAGAAAGCTCAATAACACATCGCAGGGATCGCCTTGTCCACGTTGTCGTGTGCGATGTACGTCATCCCATCGCGCCGATAGAGATAGACGCCGTTTCCAGTCCCCGAGCGCGCATCAAAAAACACCCGAACCTGCCGCCCGCCAAGGATCATCAAGCGCCCTGCTTCGGTATGCTTTGCAGGAAGCTCCGCCACCACGCGCAACGTCTGCGCATTTTGGACGACCAAAAACGCGCCTTGTGTGCGCTGCTCGATGCGATAGGCAAAGGGACCATGCCCATGTTCAGGCAAGCTCCGACACCGCAAGACCGCGCCGTGAGGCTCGATCGGAAGTGCGCTCGGTGCAGGAGTTTCGGTGTGAAGCCCTGTCGCAAAGATCGAAAACAGCCGTTGCAAAGCCAAATAAGCGCGCTGCCCGCCATACTCGCCTTTTCCTAGCACAAAGAACGAAAACTCTCGTCCCCCCTTGAAATGAGGCAAGCAGACATAACCGCCATACGCCCAATCCCCGTCTCCCGCGCCGATCTTCCCATAGATCCGCCATCTTCCTTGGGTCCAACCATCCAACTGCTGTTGCGTCGGCAAAGCCTCCGTAAACACCGAGCGGATCCCAAGGTCGTACATCATCCCTCCGATTTTTTTACTTTCTTGATCCGTATCCCCATAAAACATCATCAACAGATCTTCGGTTTGGACGGTCGGCAACCATGTGTGGTGCTGTGCGCTGCGATACGAATTCCCCAAGGCTGCGCCTTCTGCGCGATAGCCGTAGCTTTCCACCTCTGCGCCTTGCTTGCGCCCCTGCGGCAACAGGCGGATATCTCGGTAATTGACGCCGATCCGTTTCCAAAACTCCGCCATCGCCAACGGTGTCAGATGGTTGGGCGTGATGTGCATCGCCGAGGTATCGAGTTCCACCGACGCTCCCCCATCCAACCGAGGGATCCGATAATAAGGATCGAAGCCGCGATCTCCGTAGTACCCGTTAAACTCCTCGGTCGGCAAGGACAACCAGCCGCGTACAAACGAGGTCGCGTTGAGCGAGCCACCGTCTGGAGCGCCCAACCCCGCAAGATGTTTGAACAGGCCGCCCGAAGTGTTGCTGCTGCTTTCATGCAACGCATGGATATGATGCCCAAACGGATAACGCCCCAACAGATCATCGCTGATCATCGACGAGGCCCCAACCAAGCCTTCGGACAACAACCGCATACGATGCAACGCTGCAAAGGCCGCCAACACCTTTGTCGAAGACCAGTTTTGCCCCTTGGTGTGTTGCGTTCCGTTTCCATAATAATGGTAGTGCGGTACGCCTCCCACATTGCGCACATCCACCACCACCGCGCTTAACAACGAAGCGGGTGACCCCAACAAGCCATCCAACGCCGTCCACGAAAAGCCCTTTTGTCGCGGCCAATCCGTACGACTGTAGTCGATTTCCTTCGAAGAATAGTACTCACGCGCAGCCCCTCTCAACCAACCTTCTCGAAACATCCGCGTCTTGGACTGATCAGGCAAAACACACTGCACGCTCCGCGTCCCCATCGCATCCCGAGGCACAGGAAAGCTCTCCACCGCACGCACTTGCACGCCCGATTCTTCGGCTTGGCCGCACGCCAACACGCCCACCCACAAACCTACACACCACAACCACACACACCGATTCTTGCTTTGTCTCATCTCGGACCCCTCACAGCAGAACACCCACCCCCCTTCCTTGACTGCTTGAAAAAGAGCGGCTTGTTCAATGAACGATTGTTCTAAAAACGTGGGGGCATATAAAGCGAGAGCAAAAAGATGTCAAGCAAAAAAACAACATAAGTCAGTATCGCTTGATTTTTGTAACTTTGGTGCTTGAGCAGCAAGGTTCTTCGGGGTCCGTTCAAACCAACGCCATGAGAGAGGTATCAAGATGCAACACATTTCAGCCAGGGCAACCACACCTAGTTGCCCCTACATGTTGGAAATCACACGGTGTTTCGTAGGGGCAGGCCCCCGTGCCTGCCCTCGATCTGTTGCGTCGGTGACCTCTTCATCGCCATCTTTTTTGAACGAACCCGTTCTTCGGGCGCGAAAGTTGAAGAAACTTAGTGATACT
>JAKLKB010000070.1 GCA_023150835.1 Myxococcota bacterium
GGGAGAGCGCAGCGTTAGGTGTGCGTGCGGTGCTTGGAGAGAGTGAGGGGGATGTGTTGGTGTTTTTACCCGGGATGCGGGAGATTCGAGACTGTCAGAAAGTGTTGACTCCGTTGGCGCAGGCGAACGATCTGCTATTATGCCCGCTGTATGGGGAACAAAGCATCGCGGAACAAGATATCGCGATGCGTCCTGCCAAGCAGCGCAAGATCATCTTGGCGACCAACGTTGCGGAAACATCGTTGACGATCCAAGGGGTGCGCAGCGTGGTTGATACAGGTTGGGCGCGGAAGTTACGGTATGATCCAAGCTGTGGTCTGGATCGGTTGGAGACCGAGCGGATCAGTGTAGCAAGCGCCACCCAGCGGGCGGGTCGTGCAGGGCGCGAAGCAGCGGGGCTGTGTTTGCGTTTGTGGTCTCCGCACCTGCGCTTGCAAGAAGAAGATGCGCCCGAAGTGTTGCGTGTCGATCTTTCAGGAGCATTGTTGCAATTGATGGCGTGGGGAGAGCCGAATCCTGCGGGGTTTTCGTGGCTGACTCCCCCACCAGCGCATCATCTTGAGCAAGCTCTTGATCTACTTGGGCAGCTTGACGCGATCCAGCAGGGACAGCTTGCAGAACGCGGTCGTTGGATGGCGCAGATCCCCGTCACGCCGCGTCTTGCGTCGTTTCTGTTGGACGCACAGAAGCGGGGGGTTTTGCAAGAGGCGGGTTTGTTGGCGGCGTTGCTGTCTGAGAAGCATCCGTTTGGTGGGCTGTTGCGTGAGCGCCCACCCCGCGAACTGGCGGAGATCGAGTCGGATCTGATCGATCAGATGAACTTGGTGGAAGAAGTAGATCTTTCGGAGCATCCGCTGTCTGCGCAGTACAGACGCAGCACCTCGCCGTTGCGCCAAGTCCAACAGCAGCTTGTCCAAAGTGTTGCTTCTTCGCCGCGAACAGGGAGCCTGTCTCGTGCGCAGCGCGACGAAGCGCTTGCGAGGGCCTTGCTTGCGGGGTTTCCAGATCGTGTTGCCCAACGCCGCGACGGAGATCCCCTGCGTGCGGTCTTGGCGAATGGTCGGGGTGTTCGCCTCGATCCGCAAAGCCAAGTCAAACAAGCGCCGTTGTTTCTTGCGTTGGATGTAGACGCAGGAAAACGTCAGGAACGCGCCGAAGCATGGGCGCGTCAGAACTCTGCGATCCAAGAGGCGTGGTTGGCCCCGTCTCACCTTCGAGAAGAGCAAGAGATCGCCTTTGATGCTACACGTGGGCGGGTGGTAGGGCAACAAAAGACGCTGTACCAACAGCTTTTGTTGCGCTCTAGGCCATTTTTACCCGATGCTACGGCTGTTTCTGATCGGCTCGCGCAAGAGGCGGCTCGCGATCCTCTTGTGGCTTTGGGCCTTGATCAGCCCGTGTATGCGCAGCTTTTGCTGCGTTTGCGTGCGTTGCATCGTTGGCTGCCCGAGGCGAAAGCTCCTGCGTTTGATGAGGCGATGCTACGAGAGCGATTGCCGCTGTGGTGCTTTGGCAAGCGCTCTTTTGAAGAGATCCGTCAGTTGCCATGGGCCGAGATGTTGTTGGCGGAGCTTTCGTATCCACAACAGCGCACCCTACAGGAAGAGATCCCCGAACGCATCGAAGTTCCGAGCGGATCGGTGTTGCGGATCGAATACCGCGAAGCGGACGATCCGCCGATCCTTGCGGTGCGCATCCAAGAAGTGTTCGGTTGGTTGGATACCCCACGCATCGCGAAAGGACGGGTCGCTTTGTTGTTGCATCTGTTGGCCCCGAATCATCGGCCTCAACAAGTGACACAAGATCTTCGTAGCTTCTGGCAAAACACATACAACGAAGTGCGCAAAGAGCTTCGCCAGCGTTATCCGAAACATGCGTGGCCTGAAGATCCTTTTTCCGCCAAAGCCGAACGACGGCCACAACGGAAGAAAACGGGCGTGTGATCTTGGTGAGATACGGTGTTCGTGAGAAGTGTACTTGAAGGGTCGATGCGATCCGTTGTAAACGCCCCGTTGTTGGGAAGCTACGGGGGGCTGCCCCTACGTTTTGCGATCACACACGCTGCGGATTTCGTATCGGTGGCAGATTTTGCGGGAGATGAAGGGGAAGCGTGCTGGATCTGTTGTTTTGCGGGGGTTTAGGGGAGGTAGCGGGAGACGTACTGGATTAATTCTTCGAGGGTGATGCGGTTGCCCTTGCAGTCGAAGAGGCAGATCTTGCCTTCTTCGAGGCGGACATCAAAGCCATTTTCGCGGGGTGGGCCAGCGGGACGTCCCGGTGCTGCGGGGGGAGCGCCGTGTTCACCTTTGTTGAGGATGGCAGCGACAACTGTTGCGATCCCAAGAGATCTTTCTTTGTTTTGTTGCATTTGGATTGCTCCTGCGGGTGGATTGGCCTTGTGCATCGGCCCAAGATGGGCATACTCAAACGTGAACCATCGCGCACAAACGCTTTTGTGAAAGCCGATGTTTCGGATATAGCTTGCTTTGCTCAAGAAAGGCAAGGATGCGTGATGCAATGCACCGTGGTTCGGGTGTTTGGTGCGTCTGAAATCAGGATTTGTGCGGTTGGAGAGTTTGGTGGGGTTCCACCCCACGCCCCGCCATAGAGCGCGGCTCCCTTGACCCCGTGTGGTCCTGCGGATCGTTGGTTTCAAAAAACAACATCTCTGCTGATCGAGGCGACGCGAATACGGGAGTTTTTGTCAACCGCGCAACTTCTATGGAGTGTTCGATGCGATCGTCTAAGTCTATCCATTCTGCTTCGGCTATTAAAACCACGAAGCCATCGACAAATCAGACCAAAACACAAGCCAACGGCAAGTCAAGCAAAACGCCCGAATCATCGCGCAGTTTGTGTGATGAGTTGTTGGAGCTTGTGCGCAAGATCCCCGAAGGAAAGGTTGCAAGCTACGGATACTTGGGCCGATTGTTGTCGCGTCCCTGTTCGGGGTTGGTCGTGGGGAAGCTGCTTGCCAATCCGTACGCCGATGCCCCGTGGTGGCGGGTCGTGGGCGTGGATGGGACGCTGCTATTGCGTCGCCGCAGCCTGATGTTGGGAGAGGAACAAGCCCGATTGTTGGAGGAGGAAGGCATCGCGTGGGAGGCCGATGGGCGTGTCAAGATGGCGCTGCATCGGTGGGAAATCGCGGAGGACTGAGAGGAAGCCTCTGTTGCGAGCCTTGATGAGGGTAAGCGAGACGAAGTCTGTATTGCGATGATCGAGACGGGCGGGTATCAGGGGGAGAGTTGGAGGGAGATATCGAGTTTGAAGCCGGTTTTTGCGGGGAGGAAGCGGAAGGTGGAGAGTTCCATGCCTTGGAGGAAGGGCAAGAAGCCAGCGAGGACCATGCGGGTGGAGAAGGGGAGATTGAGTTGGTTGATAGCGGAGTAGAGGTTGCGGAGGCTGAGGAGCAAGCCGACGCCGCGTTTTTGTTCGAGGACAGGGGGAATTTGGGAGGGGAAGAGGCGTTGTGCGGAGGCTTGTGCAGCGGAAAGTGTGAAGGCAAGGGCTTTTCGGTGAAGTGCGATCACAAGGGTGCGGCCAACGATGGTGAGATAAAGTGAAGCGCCCGGGGAGGGGGTGACTTTGTAGAGGGGATTTCCGTTGGTGCCGGTGGTTTGTTGGATGGGAGGGAGGTTGCGTTTGGCGGCGATATCGGGGAGAGCGGCCAAGAGGCGGCTTGCTGCGCTCGGGTTGCGCAGTTCGAGGAAGATGGCGGCTTCGATCAGGCTTGGGACCATCGCGGGGCGGCGTTGGAGATAAGAGACGATCATCGGATCGACGCCAAGCAAGGCAAAGACAGCGTGGCCTGAAAACATCGGGAGGACTTCTTTTTCGAGATCCATGCCGACGGTGCGGCGGAAGCTGTTGAGTTCGGCAGCGGGATCTTGTCCTGTACCACGTTGTGCGGCGCGGCGGGCTTCTGCGATGGAAGTTTGGAAAAGATTGCGCAGGTTGACAGAGACACGGAGGGCGGCGAGGGCGTTTTTGTGGAGCATCTTGGCGAGGTTTGCGGGGGTTCCAGCGGTGCGACCGAAGAAGTTGCGGAGGCGCAGGATATCTTGATCTTTGGGAGCATCTGCGACCATAACGGCGCGTAGTCCGTTGTTTTCGATGTGGAGACCTGCGATCACCCAATCAAAGTTTCCGCGTTGAAGGAGTGGGAGGCCATTTGAGGAGCCTGTGATGTTGCGTTTGTTTTGCACCAAGATGGCGGCTGTTTCGGCTCCTTTGAGGCGGCGGACCCCTGCGAGGAAAGCAGGGTTGTTGGCCATCGAGGAAGAGGCGGGGAGCTGGATCAGGCGTTGGAGGACGGTTTTTCCGTCGAGGTGGGCGGTGGAGGGAGGGATCTGAGCGGTGACTTTTTTGGAGCGGCTGACGAGCAAGACGCGGCGGCCGAGGACGGTGTAGCTTGCCAAGGCGTCTTGTGGGTTGAGCGGGCCTGCATCTGCCGCACTTGCGGGGGGATACAAGGTGACGACCTTGGAGCCTGCGACGGTGGATTCTTCGCGTCGAAGGGGTCCAACGGCGAACTTGCCGAGGCGTGCGACAGCTTCCTCGAAGCCCGCTTCATTTTGAGCGGTTCCTGCGACGACAACCCACTCTGTGCCTTGGATATCGAGCAAAGTCATCACGCCTGCGCCGTTGCGAACAAAGCCGAGTTTTTCGAGGCTTGCAGCGCTCAACACGTCGATCTGGTGTTGTGACTTGAGTTGTTCGAGGTAGGCGCGGACTTGCGCACCCATCGGATTTTTGCTTTCAAGTTTTGTCAATAGCCGCCCGAGTTGATTGGGTAGGCGCCCAAGGACAGGAACCCACGCGACGACTTCGACGTTGGCGGGGAAGTGCAAGAGCAGCTCACGCAAGGCAGGGGAAACGGGGGCGGCTTGGGCAGGAGAGAGCGCAACAGCCCAATACAAGGCGAAGATCGCGGCGAAAGGGAAAAAGGTTCGTCTCATGGAAGATCAGGCTCCTAGGGTTTGGGGGGTTGTTGAAGCATGCGTTCGATGGATTCGCCGATCTTTTTACCGCCGCCAGCGTGCATGGCGCGGACGAGGCCATCCGGTCCGATCAAGACAAAGGTGGGGACCGTGAGGATCTGATAGCGGGCGGATATCTCCCCTTTGGGATCGGCCAAGATCGGGCATTGTAATTTTTGTTCGGCGTGGAAGGTTTTGAGCATGTCCTTGCGCAGGTCATCGTCAGCTTGGACGTAGGTGATCAAGCGAAAGCGGTGTTGGTTTTTTTGGGCGTATTGATCGAGGGGTGGGAGTGTGGTGCGGCAATGAGGGCATCCGACGGACCAAAAGACCAAGAGGGTGGGGAGTTTTGGAGGTGTGAGGGCGGGTGAGGGTGTGGTGTTGGGGAGGATGGGTTGAGATTGGTAGTTTGGGGCTTTTTTGCCGATGAGGTCGAGCGGGTTGGGGGAAGCGCCCGGGGCCCGTGTATAGGGGATCTCGACGTTTGCAGCGACTTGTTGGAGGAGTTGGAAGAGGGTGGTGTGGGGTCGCACCGTTTCGGTGAGCGAGGAAGCGTTGGAGAGGCGGAGGTAGCCTTTGGTGGTGACGATCGAGTAAGACGGGACGTGGCGTGTGAGGGTGACGTAGGCGAGCAAGCCTCGGCTGTCATCGACCAAGACGGGGAGAGTGATCTTGAGTTGTTGAAGGCGGGTGAAGGCTTGCTTGACTTCTTTTTGGCTGTTGACTTTGGTGATGGCAAAGAAGCGGATCTTGTCTTTGAACATCGGGAGGTTGGAGGCGGCGTGGGCGGCTTGTAGCTCTGTTTCGGAGCCTTTGTGTCCGGGCAAGAAGTAGATCATCACGATCGGTATTTTGCCGATGACATCGGTGAAATTGAAGTCTTTGAGGTACGGTTTGGCTTTGGGGCTGGAGGCTTGAATGTACTTGACCTTGAAGGGGGGGAAGCGAAAGCCTTTTTGGGCGGATTCTGCGTGGATGTGGGGTGCTTTCCACAGGCCAAGCCAGAGTGTAACTGTGCAATATCCGATGAATTTGATTGATTGCATCGCCTTCCTCGTCGATGGAGGTTGTGTGGAGGGGGTTGGTTTTGACGTGCTCACTTTCCGATACAAAAGCGTGAGAAGATCGCATCCAAGATCGCTTCGGAGGAAAGCTCTCCCGTGATCTCGACAAGGGCTTTTCGTGCGGTGCGAAGGTCTTCTGCGAGAAATTCGGGTCCGAGTGAAGCGCCTTTTTCGCGGGCTTGGAGGAGCGCGTGAAGGGCCGTTTGTAAGGCGCGGTGTTGGCGTTCGTTGGTGATGATCAGTTCGTGCGCGGGTGCGGTCTCTTCCATGTGGTGGTGTAACCATTGACGCAACGAATCCAGTCCCTCCCCGTTTTGGCAACTTACGGAAAAACGCGCAAGGGGCGAAAACAGGGCCATGTCTTGTTCAGAGATCGCGGGAGGGAGATCGCACTTGTTGAGCAAAAGGACGGTAGGACGGCCAGAACAGGCTTGCGCGACTTGGCGATCTTCTTCTCCAAAAGGCCGAGAGCGATCGAGGACAGCCAAGATCAATTGGGCTTGTTGTGCAGCGCGCAGGGCACGCTCTACTCCGATCTGTTCGATATCTTCGTGGGTACAAGTGCCTTCTTCGGAGTGTGCGATCGGGGGGGCGGTATCGCGCAGAGCGGATGGGGTATGTGAGGAGGCGTTGTGTGCGGAGGCTGTAGGTTGTAGAGAAGGGGTGTGTGAGGAGGCGTTGTGTGCGGAGGCTGTAGGTTGTAGAGAAGGGTTGTGGGGGGAGGCGTTGTGTGCGGAGGCTGTAGGTTGTAGAGAAGGGTTGTGGGGGGAGGCGTCGTGTGCGGAGGCTGTAGGTTGTAGAGAAGGGGTGTGTGGGGAGGGGAGAGCGTGGTTTGGTGTGTAGCGTTGGCGCAAGCCGGCGGAGTCGATTAGGCGGATCTGTAGGCCACCCAAGGCGATTTGAGCTTCAAGCAGATCGCGTGTTGTGCCGGGGAGGGGTGTGACGATGGCGCGATCATCACCATGAAGGCGATTGAAGAGGCTGGATTTTCCGGCATTGGGGCGTCCAAGGAGCAGGAGGGACCAGCCTTGTTGAAGCTGTTTGCCTTGGGCGTAGGAGTCGGCGAGTTTTCGGACGTCTTGGGTGAAAGCGTCCATCTCGTCAAAGATCAAGCGGACGGAAGCATCGAGGGAAGGATCGAATTCTTCGGGGAAGTCGATCCAGCTTTCGACGCGGACAGCGAGAGTGAGGGAGCGTTCGGCAAGTTGATCGAGGTGTTGTTTGAGGTCGCCTTGGAGGTGGCGTCGTGCGACGTGCAGGGCTTGTTCATTTTTGGCGGCGATCAGATCGATAATGGCCTCTGCACGGGTGAGATCGAGGCGACCGTTGAGAAAAGCGCGTCGAGTGAATTCGCCCGGTTGTGCGGGACGTGCGCCAAGATCGAGGATGACGCGCAAGATCTGCAAGAGGTTGAGTCGCCCACCGTGCATCTGAAACTCGATCACGTCGTCGCCCGTATAAGAGCGTCCTTTCGGCATCCACACGCCCAAGCCTTCGTCCAAGATCGCGCCCGAAGTGTCGCGGCATTGGCCGAGATACATACGATGAGGCTCCCATGTTGCGGGGGGGATTGTGCATTGAAAGACGATTTGGGCGATGTCACGGGCTTTTGGGCCGCTGATGCGCAAGATGCCGATGCCACCTTCTCCGATGGCGGTGGCGATGGCGGCGATGGTGTCGTGGGGTGAGGTCTGTTGTTCTAGATACAAGAGGTTCGGCCCCCATCGACGGGCAAACAGACGCCACGTATATAAGAAGCAGCAGGGGACGCAAGAAAGGCGATGGCAGCGCCGAGTTCTTCGGCATGACCGAGGCGGCCTTCGGGGATGCTTTTGATCCATTCGTCTTCGATGGTGGCGATGTCGACCCCTGCGGCAGCGGCGCGTGATTGGGCGAGAGAGACAAGGCGCTCGGTCATCGTAAAGCCGGGAAGGAGGCTGTTGATGGTGATCTGGGGGGGAAGTTCAAGGGAGAGGGTTTTGGCCCAAGAGGCCATCGCCCCGCGTATGGTGTTGCTGACGCCGAGGTTGGGGATGGGCTGGCGAACGGAAGTGGAGAGGATGTTGATGATCCGCCCGTATTGTTCGGCCTGCATCCCGGGCAACAACAAGCCGAGGATGCGTTGGGAGGCGAGCAAGTGGCGACCGATGGCCTTGAGGAAATCTTCTTCGGTGGCGTCGACAAGTCGGCCGGGTGCGGGGCCGCCCGTGTTGTTGATCCAGATGTGGATCGGGCCGTATTGTTCGAGGTGTTCGGAGAGGGTACGGGCCAAGGTCTCGCGATCATCGAGGTCGGCAACAAGGGCGAGTGCGCGTGCGGAACCTTGCTGTTCTAAGATCGGCAAGAGGTCGGTGAGACGGTCTTTTCGGCGTGCGAGGACAGTGATCTTTGCGCCCATCGAAGCCATGACACGGGCAGAGGCTTCACCGATCCCTGCACTCCCACCGCAAACAAGGGCATGTTTTCCCTCAAGTGTAAATCCGTATTGTTTCATCCTTGCGAGCCTTTGAGGGTTTTGAGGGTTTCGAGAGCGCGTTCTGCGTGGATATGCATGTTGAATTCGTTGGAAAAGGCTTCGATGATCTGCTTTTTCTTGGGGTCCACAACAAAGGTGGCGCGGCGGATCTTGAGTAGTCCGCCCAAGCGCAGCACGCCAAATTCCCGACTCAAAGATTTGTCGGTATCGGCGATCAAAGGGAAGGGGAGGTTGTATTGTTTTCGGAAGCGTTCGTGCTTTTCGTCGCTATCGAGGCTGATGCCAAACAATGCAGCGCCTTCTTGGGTGAGATCGCCAAAGGCATCGCGGAAGCTACAGACTTCTTTGGTGCATCCTGGGGTGAAGTCTCCCGGGTAAAAAAAGAAGATCACTGCGCTGTGAGCGCGCAGATCGTCGAGCGTATGGGTTTGTCCGCTGGATGTTTTGAAGGAAAGCTCTGGAAGTGTATCGCCTTTTGTTTTCATCGATTCTCCGATGTTGCGGGGTGGTGTGGCACGCAGTTATAGGGCGGCTGAGTGCGATCTGCAAGACGCATTCGCAGGTTCGTTGATTCGACACGGCGACATCCGC
The DNA here is from genome assembly GCA_023150835.1 of Myxococcota bacterium. Lineage (GTDB taxonomy): Bacteria > Myxococcota_C > UBA6777 > UBA6777 > UBA6777 > JAKLKB01. Next base: position 9,114 of record JAKLKB010000070.1, read on the forward strand.
CTCGAATCGGGCCTATGGTTGCGCGATGGCGAGAGGATGACGGGTTGGAGGGCGAGGATTCACCTTTTTTTCGCATTTTTTTTGCGTCGGGTTCGATTGGCACAGTATCTTTGGGACAAGGGTGAAACGAGCCTGCTCTGTGCGTAGAGCAAGCCCCCCCCACCATCGGTGTAATTGACCGATAATACGAAATCCGCTCGTTGTGTGATCGTAAAGATGTAGGGGCAGCCCCCCCGTGACTGCCCAACGACAGGGCGTCTACGCACTATCCTTTGCGCACACATCACTCGGATATCGTATAATCCGCAAACACAGCGTTTTTTCCGTTTCGTGGATGGGTTGTGAGTTGGCCTGTTTGAGGTTGCGTGTGTTGGTCTGAGGGCATCGATTTTCCAACAAATGGCGGGATTCGCCTGTTTTATAGGGGCTTTTGGATGAAAACACAAGATTGGAAAACCAAGCGTGTGGGTGTGTTGTACGGTGGGCTTTCTTCGGAGCGTGAGGTCTCGTTGAGGTCGGGTGAAGCGGTGGCGAGTGCGTTGGAGCGTCGAGGCTACCGAGTCCAACGGATCGACGTGGGTCGTGATCTTCCGTTTGCGCTTCGAGAACACGGGATCGAAGTGGCTGTGATCGTGTTGCATGGAAAATACGGCGAAGACGGTTGTGTCCAAGGGATGTTGGAACTGATGGGGATCCCGTACACGGGTTCGGGAGTGCAGGCTTCGGCGATCGCGATGCACAAGACGTTGAGCAAAAAGCTGTTTCTTGCGGCGGGATTGCCGACGCCGATGTACCACCAAACGACGGCGGGAGCCTTGCGCGATCAAACGCTGTTGGATCTGTCTTGCGCGCAGGGAGCCGTGGTCAAGCCGCCTTGCGAAGGGTCAAGCGTGGGGATCTCGATCTGCCTTGATGATGCGGCGCTTCAGAAGGCAGCCCAAGGTTTTTCGCCCGAGACAGAGCTGTTGGTGGAGGCTTTTATCGAAGGAGCCGAGATCACGGTGGCGATCTTGGACGAAGAAGCGGCGATGCCGCTCCAGATCGTCCCAGCAGAGGGCTTTTATGACTACCAAGCCAAGTACCAACGCAAAGACACCCAATATCTTTGCCCTGCGCCGATATCGAGCAGTTTGCTTGTCGAAGCGCAACGGCTTTCACTTGGGGCGCACAAAGCCCTCGGATGTCGCGGCGTGACTCGCGTGGATCTGATGTTGGACAAGCAAGAGCAGTTTTGGTTGCTCGAAGTCAACACGTTGCCCGGGATGACCGCGACCAGTTTGACCCCCAAGATGGCCGCGCAACGTGGGATGTCTTTCGAGGATCTGTGTGAGATGATCTTGCGAGACGCTTCACTGCAACGCTAACACGATTCCAGAAAGATGCGCGATCGAAGGGTCGTGCGTAGACGCCCTCTGCTTGGGCAGCCACAGGAGGCTACGTTTTATGATCACACACCCTGCGGATTTCGTATCAAGGCCGATAGAGCCAACGCTTACGCGCTTTGGTGTGCTGATGCTTCCATCTCGTTATAACGCAAAAGACCGATAGGGCGAGGGATCATGCCGTCTGTGTTGTTTTCTTTCCAGCGTCGAAATCGACGTCGAGTGCCTACAGCGATGCGAGTGCGGATCGTGGCGCGCTTGTTTTCGCGGCTTGTGCGTTTTGGTCGCCCGCTGCTTGTGCCGTTGTTGCTGATCTTTTTGGTGCATCAAGCGTATGCTTTTGCGCTGCGAACTCCGTTCTTTGCGCTGCGCGAAGTCAATGTCTCTGCAAAACAGCCGCTATCCGCCGAACAATTGTTGCGCATCGCAGGGATCCAGCGTGGCCAAAACTTGCTTGCGTTGGATCTGTCGGTGGCAGCAAAGCGTTTGCGAGCCTATCCACACATCGCCCGTTCTCGGATTCGACGGGAGCTTCCAAATCGTCTGGTGTTCGATGTGGTGGTGTATCAGCCTGCGGCGGTGTTGCAGTTGGATCACCCCTATTTTCTAGACAAAGAAGGGCGGATCTTTGCGCGGGTATACGACACGCGAGCCGCTCGTGATCTGTTGCGCATCAGCGGTCTTGATCGCAAAGAGGTGGATCGCGATCCAAAAGCCTTTCGTGCGTTCTTTCGCCAAGCTCTTGCGCTGCGTGAACTGTATGATCAGCTTCGTTTGACGCAATTCAAGCGCCTTTTCGAAGTGCAAGTCGACCCTGTTCTCGGTTATATCTTGCACGCGGGTGAGGGGCGGATTTATCTCGGTCACGATCAATACCGCCAACGTCTGCAACGAGTCCATCAGATCTACACCTACTTTGCGCAACAAGGCGTTCATTCATTGCGCTATCTCTACGCCAATCAACAAGAAAATCCACAGCGTGTTGCCGTTCAAATCGCGGGAGCCGTCCCGTTACCAAGCACGCCCAAGCCCTAATCTTTGAAAAGTCGAGCACTACCCATGATCAAACCCCGTATCCATCGAGATGTGATCCTTGCTGGCCTTGATATCGGAACATCCAAGACGTGTGTTGTCGTCGGTGAACTCACCGAAGATGGCGACATCGACGTGATCGGTGTCGGCTCGCATCCATCGCGGGGTGTGACGCGAGGCCAGATCACCGATATCGAAGAAACCCGTCGAGGCATCCGTGAGGCTGTTCGTGAAGCCGAGATGATGGCGGGTTGCGCGATCCGTGAAGTGTACGTCAACGTCACAGGAAACCATATCCGCAGCAGCAACAGCAGCGGTGTGGTTCCGCTTTCGGATCGGGTGGTGCGGGATCTCGACATCCGACGCGTCATTGATGCCGCAAGAGCGGTTCAATTCGACCAGAACGTGCAGCTTTTGCATACCCTCCCCCAAGAGTTCGTGATCGACGAACAAGACGGAATCGTCAAGCCGCTTGGGATGAGTGGGGTGCGCATGGAAGCGCGTGTCCATCTCGTCACAGCCGCTGCGGCTCGGCTTGAAAATATCAATCGCTGCGTTCAACAAAGCCAACTGCGCGTCAGTTCGTTGATCCTCAATGCGCTCGCTGCAAGCGAAGCACTTCTGCACGAAGACGAACGCGATCTTGGCGTTGCTTTGGTCGATATCGGTGCAGGGACGACGGATATCGTGATTATCGAACACGGCAACATCGTTCATACCGCTGTTCTTCCCGTTGGAGGCGATCAGATCACCAACGATATCGCCACCAGCTTGAGCACGCCTTCGCAAGAAGCTGAGACGATCAAGATGCGTTATGGCTGCGCAACAACCGCGCTTGTGCGACCGGATGAACACTTTTTGGTCCCGGGGGTCGCAGGGCGGCGAACCCGCGAACAGCCACGCATTTTGCTTGCAGAAGTCATCCAACCTCGCGTCGAAGAGATCTTCGGGATGATCAACCATGAACTCCGCCGCTCTGGGTACGAAAATGGCCTTGCTTCGGGCCTCGTCTTAACAGGGGGATGCACCAAACTTGAAGGCATCTCGCAGATCGCTGAAGAGATCACAGGACTTCCTGTTCGACAAGGCGTCCCCCAAAACCATATCGGCGGATTGACCGAAGTGGTACGCAGCCCTGTCTATTCAACCGCCATCGGGTTGCTGCTGTTTGGGCTTCGCCTTCAACAAGACCCGTACATCGGCTCTTTTTCTTCCCCACCCCGTCGGTTTGGCTCTTTCCGAAACAACCTGCAACATCTTTATCAGCGCTTTGCGTCTTTTTTCACATGATATCGTGTTAGAACTTCACGTTGCCACCGACATCAACAGGCAACTGGAACATACCAAGGTCGATGGCTCCACGAAGGCGATAAGGAAACTGTTTGCTGCGGATGGCGTTGGCAACAGCGAAGCCGACTTGGATCAGGTTGACGTTGAGAGGAACATCTAAGACTGTGTGTCTTCCGCCGCCGAGTTGTTGCGCGGTGGTTTGTCCGCCGCCAAGATTGGCCCCACTCACTTCGATGCTGTATTGAAAGCCCTTGAGCGCAACGGGGAAATCGGCGCGGTTGGTCAGTTTGAGACGAAAGCTAAAGGTGGCGGTGGGAGGAAAGGGATTGATTTGAGGTGGGGAGACACTTTCGACGGACACTTCGGGTAAACGGGGGACAGGGATGTTTCCTGTGAGCGTAAAGGGGAAGTCTACCACACCAAGGACAGGCACTTTGACGCCGAAGGTCACGGCTAGATCGTAGCGAACAGAGCGCTTGTCTTGGAAGAAAGACATCAAGGCTTTGACAAAACGCTTGTATTGGATATCGAAGGGGACGGTGATCGGGCTGGTGGCGTTGGCGGCGATGGTGACGCCACGATCTGCACGCCCTTGGAACAGCGTAAATCCGTCGATATCGAGCTTGTAGGCGATGGTTGCGAAGGTGACGCCGACGGCGTTGGGGTTGGTGAGGGTGAAGTCAAAGTCCGTACTGACGCCTTGAAAAGAGATATCGCGTAAGCGCATCCGAACATACTGCATCTTGGGCTTTTGATAAGCGTTGTCGAGCAGGGCCGAAAGGGTCTTGCAGCCAAACAAGGGGAGCGCCAAAGACATCACAAGAAAAAGACGAAAGATAGGGTGTTTGTAGGTCGATCTCATTCGAAAAACTCCTTTGCTGGGTCTGTGCGAGCAGGCTCAGTGCTTGGCAAGAAGCGCGCCAAGAGGTGCGGGCGTTCGTTTGGTGTTGTACGCGGGATGGCGGTGTTTTGTCTATGGCCGCCATACCGCAGGACGAGAGGCTGGTGGGAAAGCCTTGTTTGTGGGCTGCGCGGCTGCTGGTTTGTGGGGCTGCGTGGATGGGCGGAGGTCGGGCTGCGTGGCTGCTGGTTTGTGGGGCAGTGCGGATGGGCGGATGTCGGGCTGTGTGAGGGAGCGGACGGGAGGTTGTGTGGATGGGTGTGTTGTTTTTGCCCGCATATCGGGGATTTTTGATGCTGCGGGATGTTGGGGGGCGATTCGACGGGTAGATGAGTTCGTGTGTACGGAAGTTGCGGGAAGTTGTGGGGCTGTTTTGGAGGCAGGTTTGCCGATGAGGAGGGTGTCTTGGCCGTGATAGAAGACGCCAGCGAGAGCGCCTGTCATCATGCAGGCGAGCGTTGCGGCAAACAAGGCACGAAAGGCGACAGCACTCAGATCGCGGGCGCGTTCGGGGGCGATGGCGGCCATGCCGCCCACAAAGATGCCAAGGGACGGGATATGGGCGAAGCCGCAAAGTGCGTATACCGCGATGACTGCGGAGCGTGGATCGTGGAGAGTGCCTTGTTGGAGCATCTTGGAGAGTTCGAGATAGCAGGGAAATTCTGTGAGAAAAGTGCGCGTGGCGAGCAGATGCGCCACAGACCAAGCATCTTGGGTGGGTACACCCATCAGAAGCACCAAGGGATAAAAGGCGTAACTTGCGAGACTTTGGAGGCTTTGGTGGGGCGCACCAAGGCTTTGACCCGTCCATCCGACGAAGCTGTTGGCGAGTGCAACAAGGCTCACAAACGTGATCAAGGTTGCACCAATACCCACCGCGAGTTTCGCCCCTTCCATCGAGCCTTTGATCAAAGATTCGATGCTGTTTTCGTAATGAGAGCCTTCGCTTTTGACTTCTTGGCCGAGGGTTTGGGGTGTTTCCGTTTCCGGCAAGAGCAGCTTGGAGATCAACAACGCCGCAGGGGCCGAGACGATCGAAGCGGAGATCAGATGCCCTGCGATCTGTGGAAAGCTTTGTTGAAGAAACGAAGCATACAGCGCAAGCACCGTCGAGGCGATGGTGGCCATCCCTGCGGTCAAGATGGTGCAAAGCTCCGAACGTGTCATGGTCGAGAGATAGGGACGGATCGTCAGAGAAGATTCGACGCCAACAAAGATATTACTCGATACACACAATGATTCAGCCCCGCTGACACGCATCAAACCTGTAAACAGCCTCGAAAAGAAGCGGATCAACATCGGCATGAACCCGATGTGGTAAAGGAACGCCACGATCGCTGCGAAAAACACCGCAGCAGGAAGCACTTGGAAGGCCAGAAAAACGCCCAACGAGTCTTTTTGCCCCGGGGGTAGGGCCAATCGGCCAAAGACGAACGAGATGCCTTCGTTTGCGTGTGAAAGCAACGAAAACACCCCATCGTTGAGAAATGAAAAAAAGCGCCGACCCGCCGGCAACAAAAACACCACCGCACCAAAGACAAATTGCAGCAAAACCCCCCACAAAAGCAACGAAAGATTGATCACCCGACGATGACTCGAAAATAACCATGCCACCAAGAGAAAGCCGAAGAATCCGAAGAATGAGACGATGTTAAAGTACATCAGCGATCCTTTGTTTTGTACGAATCAACAACATAAGCCAAAGCGGAGTAGCGAATACAACGGATATCCTCGGGGCTGCACAACCTGTCAAGAGAGCTTGTTGGGTGACAAAGCAAAGAAGAGTCCACGGAAAACACGGAAAGAAGGCAGAAAAAGAAGGGGGGCATGGAAAGTATGCAGAAAAAGAAGGGGGCATGGAAAGTACGGAAAGAAGGCAGAAAAAGAAGGGGGCATGGAAAGTATGGAAAGAAGGCAGAAAAAGAAGGATTAGATCTCACCCGGGAGTCCGGGTTGTGGGTCGGTGGGCTGCGGGTTGATGGGTTGTGGGTTGGTGGGGTGATTGGGTTGTGGGTTGGTGGGGTGATTGGGTTGTGGTTGATTGGGTTTTAAGTTGCGGCGAAAGATGCCGAGGGGACGGACTTGTACGCGGACATCTTCGCAGATCTCGCGCATACGGATGGTTTGGATATGGGGTCGCCCGGGGAGGAGAGGTTGCCGAAAGTGGATGCGGTGAACGGAGATCTTGCGGGTGGCGCAGAGAAAGCCGATGACATCAAGGCCAAAGAGAACCGCATGATCGGGAGAACTGTTGTAGATCATGACGCGGACAAGGGGAGATTGAAAGGCCGTGACGCGCCATTGGAGCCAAGGGAAGCGCTTATCGGCTTGGGGTTTGCCGTGTTGTCCGGGTTGGATGGCGACGGCGTTGATCAGGATGTTGTTGCAATGAACAGGCATGGCGTAGTGGAAGGTTTGCGCGCTTTGGGGTTGAAGGGGGCTGGTGGACATACGCACCCACGTTTGCTGGGGTTTGGTGCCTTCGCAAGAAGCACCGCGAATGAAGATCAAGAGAGCGCGAAAAGGTTCGGGGCTGGTGTTGTAGATGCGATAGAGGAGACTGCGTTGGTTCACGCGGTAGGTGCGGACAGTCGGGGTGGAAGAAGGAGCAGGAAGCGCGTTGGAGAATTGGTTGGTGGTTTGGGGAGGAGGGGGTTGTTGTACGGCTTTGTTTTGGGTGACGCATCCACCGAGGAAAAGCCATAACGCACCCAGCAGAACGGTGTACGGCAAGAGGTGTTTGTTCGGTACAAGGGATGAAGAAAAAAACGTGGTTTGCGTCATTTTTGCCGTCCTTTGCGATGGGAGGGTGATCTTGCGCAGCGCTTTTTATCTTCGTGATCTTGCAAAAAAAAAGAAAGGGGTTGCAAGCAAGGCATCTGTGAATTTTGTGTGAAGGAGGGAGGCTTGTGAATTCGTGGCGTTGGAGAGCGTACCGTGTTAACCTCCGAAGAAGACGATGAGCAAGACGCTCACAGCAACATAGAGGGTTTGCGATGAAGAGAAAAAGAGCGCAGCATCTGGTGGGTTGGTTATGGATGTTTGGATATTTGGGGGTTTTGGGGGGATGGGCTGTCTCAGGCTGCGATGGATCTTCTGCGGTGTGCAAGGCGAAAGGAGATTGTGCGGCGCAGCGTCACTTCGACGCGCCGACGCTCCGCAGTTACGGCTTTCGTGTTGTCAGATCGAGCCCCTAATTGAATCGAAAACGATAGCTTTGGGGATGAGAAGCAGCGTAATGGAATCGAAAACGATAGATTTTGCGATGGCGGGAGGGTTTTTTGAATCGAAAACGATAGATTTTGCGATGGCGGGAGGGTTTTTTGAATCGAAAACGATAGATTTTGCGATGGCGGGAGGGTTTTTGGGATCGAAAACGATAGATTTTGCGATGGCGGGAGGGTTTTTTGAATCGAAAACGGTAGATTTCGCGGTGGCGGGAGGGTTTTTGGGATCGAAAACAGTAGCTTTTGCGATGATGGGACGATGTTTAGAACCGAAGTTAGGTTGTCGGAGGTGTTGGCGTGGGTTGTGGAGTTGGGGGGGATGTCTTCTTGGAGGATGGAGAGTTTTGTAGGCTGGGGTAGCGGGTGAGGGGATCTTGTTTTCGGAAGAGATAGCGGCCTGTGTCGACAACTTCGGTGAGGGCTTGGTCGAGGAAGCTCCATGCTTTTTGGCGCAGCAGAGCGGCTTGTTGGAGTTGTGTGGGGGTGGGTTGTTTGTCGAGGTGAGCGAGGAAGCGAGCGCCATCGTTGGCGGCACGTTGTATCATGTCGAGGGTGATCTTGGAGCGTCCTTCGGCCTCTTTCCAATGGTTTTTCCAGAGGTCGGCGAGTCGGACGAGATCATCGGCGGCGTCTTCGCGTCCTCGGCCTTTTTGGATGTCGGCGACGAGGGGAGCGAGGGTCGGGTGATCTTCCCAGAGGTAGAGGGTGGCTTTGAGGATCTCGGCGCGTAAGTCGAGCATTTCTTTGAGAAAGGTATCGAGGTTGGGGAAGGGAGTGCCTTTGAGGAAGCGACGCCAGACGATTTCAGCGTGCCAGAAGGCGAGTGCGCGGGTTTCGAGGGTATCAAGGAGGTTGATGTCGAAGAGGTCTTTGTGGAGGAGGGCGAAGCGTTCTCGATCCGCGAGGGCTTGTTGGGCGATCTTGAGGGTTTGGCGGACAGCGGAAAGGGGGCGGGTGAAGAGGCGACGCGACGAAGGTTCGTGGGCTTTGATTTGTTTTTCGAGGGCTTTCCATGCTTTGGCGAGGGTTTGTTCATCGGGCGGGGTGTCGTCTTCCCATGTTTCGTCCTCATCGAGTTCTTCGATCTGAGGGGGAGCGGGGGGCAGAGCTTGCTTGGGGGGCTTGGCGCTTTTTGCGGGTGCTTTGGGGCTGGGGGAGGATGTTTTCTTGGCCATCTTTGGGTGACCTCTGGATGAATAAGGGGTGGATGGGATCCAAGCGGATGCGGATGCTGCGATGTGAGAGCGAGGATAGCAAAAGGGCAAAGGAAGGCAAGGGGCCACGTGGAGTGGGTGATACGAAATCCGCCCGTTGTGTGAGCGTAAAAATGTAGGGGCAGCCCCCTGTGGCTGCCTGAGCATAGGGCGTCGAACACGAGATCCGCCCGTTGTGTGAGCGTAAGGACGTAGGGGCAGACCCCTGTGTCTGCCCGATCATAGGGCATCGAATACGAGATCCGCCCCTTGTGTGAGCGTAAAAATGTAGGGGCAGACAGGTGTGGCTGCCCAAGAATCGGGCGTCTAGGCACTCTCCTTCGTTGTGTACATCACTCGGATTTCGTACGGGTCGTGAGGGTTTTGCGAGGGGCCGTTTTTGTTGAAGACGAGCCGTTGGGTTGTGGTGAGGGCTACGAGAGGCGAAGTTGGCGGTAGATCAGAGCGATGACGAGGTAGCAGACGACGAGGCTGGTGCCGCCGGAGGAGATCCAAGGGAGGGTGACGCCCGTCATGGGGGTGAGGCGGAGGACGGAACCGATATGGATAAAGTGTTGTGCGAAGAGGTAGATGCCGCCGAATAACAGGACGAGGAGACGGGTGGTTTGGAGACGTTTGAGGGCGAGGAGGGCGTCGTCGTCGTCGGGGAGGATGGGGAGCCAATGCAGGCGTGCGGTAGCGAGGGTGGCGAGGGGAAAGAAGCCCATCGCGGCGATGACGAAGAGTCCCCATGCGGGGGAAAGGACGCGAACGACAGCGGTAAAGACAAAGTCGCTGTGGAGGTTATTGAACCATTGGAAGGTGCCTTTGTAGGAGGCCAAGGCCCAGATATTGTGGAGGATCTGTTCACCGACCAAGAAGCGCCAAGGCTGACGCCAGAGGGAAAGGCGTTCTTGGACTTTGCGGATCTCGCTTTGTTGTGCGGCGAGGTCGGGGGCAAGCCAAGCGACGAGTTCGGGTAAGAGAACGAACAGACCGATGCCTGCGAAGACAACGCCGATGCGCAAGAAGTTTCCAAGGGTGGTGAGGCGGTCGGGTCCGGGGGCAAGGAAGGAGAACAGCAAGAACAGCGAAAAGCAAAGAGTGAGGATCAGGCCGGGTCCAAGGTCGCCTTGGAGGGTGTAGAGCAGAGCGATGGAGCCAAGCAACAAGAGATAGAGAGCGGCGACGCGCAAGGCTCCACCAAGGCGTTCGGAGCGCTGTTGGGCGAGACTGGTTTCGGGGGGGGCGGAGGTTCGGTCCGGAGCGCCGCGTCGTCGTGCGCGGATCAGACGTAGGGCAAAGATATCGGGTCCAAGCGAATAAGCAAAGAAGACGATGGCTGTAAGGATGGCGGCATCGGAGAGTTTGATCGTGCCGATGATGGGGACTTTGAGAAAAAAGCGGTTATGGACAAGGGGGGGGGCGATCAGACCAAGCAACGGAACCAACGCAAGCAGCGCAAGGGTCGCAAAAAAGGCATACAAGGCTTGGCGTTGTGGGGAGTGGGGTTCGCTTTGTTGCCATGCTTGTTGGAGGATACGGCCATAAGCGTAGAGGACAAAGACAGGCAGCCAAAGCCAAGCCCGAAGGAAGGCGAAGCACACTATCAAGGACACCAACGAGACGGCGATCCATCCCCACGGATAGACGGAAGGTTTGGAGAAGTCAGGAACAAGCGGAGCGGGTGGAGGAGCGGTTTTGCGGCGAAAGCGCAACGAACGGGGCGAAGCGAGCAGTGCAAGCAAAAACAGCAAAAGGCCGACCAGAGACCACAAGACTTGGCGATAAAGGAAGTCGTTGTGGTTGAGCCCAAGCGAAGCAAGCGAGAGCGAAGCAAGGACGTAAAGACCGAGGCCATTGAGGAAGAGAGCCAGCGGCAAAAGCAGCAAGATCGGGAGAGAGAGCAGACGCAGTCGAATGGATTGAAGGAGAGAAGGGCGCGGGCGTTCGCGTAGCCATGCGCGACGGCGGGGATCATCGGAGGGGAGGGTGCGAAGTAAGGCATCGGAAGGGAGAGGAGACCAGCGCAGGTGGCCGTTTTGGAGGAGCCAAAACAGCAAAAAGATCATGCTCAATCCAAAGATCACCCAAAGCAGGGCGATGCGTTGTGCGAGAGGTTGATAGGAGGGTTGGAAGAGGCGTAGATAGAGACCACGCGCTCGATAAAGGGCGGGGCCAAGGGGGAGAGCGGTGGCTTGGGTAATGGTTGGAGAGAGCGGGGTGCTTTGGGCATCGGTGCGGGTGGTGGTGGTTTGGGGGGCAGGTAGAGGGAGGGGATCTCCTTGGGCGTCGGTGCGGTCGAGGGTGGTTTCTTCGAGGGGGGTGACGGTATAGGGTTTGGGGGTGGGATCGATGCGTAGGATGGGGCGTTGTGGTGAACCTTGAATGGCAGAGGTGGGTCGAGGGATCAGAGAAGTGTGCAACAACCAGCGATCTGCGCGAGGATCATCGCCTTCGCCACCCGAGACCAAGAGTGGGCGTTGGGAGTTCAGGAGCTTTCGTGCGGGGAGAGTTTCGGACGGAAAGTAAGCAAAGAAGGGGATCAGAGAGCGGCTGGTGGGTTGGGAGTCGGCGAGCAAACGCACGCTGTCTTCGCGCAAGATCACGCGGTAGCGGATCTGTCCGAGGGAAAGATGATCGCCGTCGTGCAAGATACCCGCACCAAGGCGCAAAGGCGTTCCATTGCGTGGGACGACTTGGATCGGTTCGTCGCTTTGGCCGAGGTGTTGGAGAAAAAGGCGTTTGTGTTGAAAGAACAGACGGGCCAGCTTGCCGATCTCAAGACCGCCCGGGAGGGCGTCGTGCGCGAGTTCAAAAGCACAAGCTGTTTGGGCGTGTTGGAGTGTGTAGCGTGGGGAGGTGAGGAGCTGTGGGCGGCGCTTGAGAGCGAGCGTGCGGGGCGGCGTTCCCCAAGAGATCGGGGTTTGAAATGGAAGCCAGATCTGTTGCGTGCGGGAAAACAGCAGCCATTGGGCTTGTCGATATTCGAGCCATTGAAAGCCCGTAGCGAGGGGGAGTTCGTAGCGTTGGTGAGGCATGAGCCAGCGTTGGAGGGGGTGGCCTTGGTGGTGTGTGGAAAGGCGGGGTTGTTGGTGCATAAGGCGCAAAGGAGCGCGGTGTTCGCGGAAAAGAAAGGAAGAGAAGCGGCCTTTGGCGAAGGAGTGGATCTCTTTGAGTTGAAGGGTTTGAAGGAGAAGAGAAGGGCTGCATCGATCTTGTCGTTGACGTTCGAGTGCGCGGAGGGGATCGCTTGGCCAAGGCAAGAGCAGGGTGTCGCCATCGCGGATCTGACGGCGGTTGATATCGGAGGGAGGGGCGAGGGCCGAGGCGCGACGCAATGTGATACGGCGATCAGGGGAGCGATTGATGATCTGGGCCCACCAGCGGCCTTTTGTTCCACGTCGTTCGAGGATCAAGTGTTCGGTGGAGGCTTTGCGGTCGTGGAGGACGATATCATTGCGCTGGCGATCACGCCCAATGGAGACGAGAAAGCGTTGGGAAGATTGTTTTCGCCAAGGGGCTTCATAGCCGACAAGCGCGATCTGTGGGGGTTCGGAAAAGCTGCTAAAGCCGATCCATACGCCCCAAAACAGGATCGCAAGACCGCTGAGACCACAAAGCCATGTGGCCGCCCACCGATCCATAGGGCGCAGCGCTTCGGTGGAAAAGGAGTGTTGTGTATCAACAGAGGCAGAAGAAGACGAAAGAGGTGTGGAAGTTGAGGAGGTACGCAAGATCGGCTCCAAAGGGGCTGGTACGATATCCGAGTGATGCACACAGCAAAGGAGAGTATGTGAACGCCTGATTATCGGGCAACTACTGCCCCTACTCTGATTATCGGGCAGCCACAGGGGGCTGTCCCTACCTCTTTACGCACACAATGGGCGGATTTCGTATGATTTGGGGGAGCGGTTTTGTGTTTGGGGGCGTTGCACCCGTGGCGGAGCTTCGGTGGGTTTGCGCAAGGGAGGAGCGGTGGGTTTGTGCAAGGAATTATTTGGGGAGGGTGATCTCGAAGACGAGGGGTAGGTGATCGGAAAGGAAGTTTTGGACGACTTCGTAGCGTTCGAGTTTGAGGTTTTTTTGGAGGAAAACGTGGTCGATCCAGCGGTCGGTCTGTTTGGCTCCAAAACGGATGTAAGTGTTGTATTTGTCGCGATGTTTGTTGTATTCCTCGACGGAGAGGATGCTGCGGAACTCGGAGAACATCTTGGTGAGTGGATTGGTGTCGGGGGGGTTGTAGTACTTGGCTTCGACAACGCCGAGGCGTTTGGGATCGTCGTTGGGGGGCAAAAGGTTAAAGTCGCCTGCCGCGATCCAAGGGGAGCCTTGTTTGTCGGCTTCGCGGATCAGTTCGGCCATACGGGCGACTTGTTTGTCAAGCGTGCCGTCGCCAAAGCTGAAGGCGTCGAAGTGCGTGTTGAGGAGGACAAAAGGTTGTTTTTGTCCTTCGATCGGGATCTCGGCGCGTAGGATGGCGCGTTTGAGTCCGAAAGCGCGGTGGATGAAGCTTTCTTTCATTTGAGCGAGGGCAAAGCGGGTGGGATCTTGGAGCTTGAAGCGGGAGAAGATGGTGAGGTGCATATCGACACGGCCCATGTGTTGGTGGCCGGGCGTGGGGACGTAGACGGAGCGGAAGTAAGGAGCGGTCGCATAGCAAGCAAAGCGTTTGGGGTTCCAAAGCTTTTGAAGCTGATCGATGTAGGCCGAACGCTGGGAGTTTCGATCGATCTCTTGCCAGAGGACGATATCGGGTTGGAGCTTTTCGACAAGCTCGCCGATGCCTTTGACGGTTTCCTCCACCACGCTTTTTTCGGCCATTACATCTTTGCCACCGTCATAAAAGAAGTGGTATTTGCGACTGCCGCCATATTGGATATTCCACGACAAGACCTTGATCTTTTGTCCGGGCTTGAGGGAGGCAGGGGCCACACCGTTGCAAGCCGACTCTGCGGGCGTCTTCTCCGCTGGAAAATAGTTGAGGGCGCGCACCAAGATCAGGCCGCTCGCCACAAGAAGAACCACCAACACCAGCACAATTTTTAAGAGCAACCAAACGAGCCTCATCGATATCTCCGATCTGACGGGGTTTCTAGGGGTTTCACGAACAAGCAACGACGATTTGTTTTGAAGCTAGTTGGCGGCGCATGGCCGCATCTCGATTTGGACGGAGTTTTTGAGATCGGCGCTGGGAGTTGCACTTCCGCAAAGTGTGGCGATGCGTTCGCGGTCAAAGAAAGTGACGGTGATCCGAGTGACGGTGAGTGTGGGGGATTGGTAGCCGATATCGACCGCACAATGGCGCAAGATCTTTTGGAGGGCGGTTCCCTGAAAGCCGAGGATGCTTTGTTTGGAGCGTTTGATCAAGTCAACGTCCGTCGCGGGTGAGGTGATCGCATCGGTGCTTTCGAGAGAAGGGATCTCTAATTCCACACGCATGGCTTGAAGGGGATTGTCGCTTGGGGATCGGCAAGGATTGTTGTTGGCAGCCGCCATCTTGATCTGGAGGGCGGGTCCCGTTTCACAAGCGATGATCGGGGAGAAATTAAGCAAGCACAACGCAAGCAAACAAACACGACCGTAGCGTCGAGGGATCGGAGAGGAATGGAGAGACAGTTGCATGGCAGCCCTCAGCCTCGCAGAAAAGGGGCATGGACGAAATAAAGAAGAGCATCCGATATGGCGGGGAAAAAATCAAGAGGGGTCCACGGAAAGCACGGAAAGCACGGAAAGGAGGCAAGAAGAGTTCAGAGATGGGGCGTTGGGCTTGGGTCGCGGCTTCGGCTTGAAAGCACGGAAAGCACGGAAAGGAGGCAAGAAGAGTTCAGAGACGGGGCGTTGGGCTTGGGTCGCGGCTTCGGCTTGAAAGCACGGAAAGCACGGAAAGGAGGCAAGAAGAGTTCAGAGATGGCGCGTTGGGCTTGGGTCGCGGCTTCGGCTTCGGCTTGAAAGCACGGAAAACACGGAAAGCAGGCAAGAAGAGGGCAATGGGAGTTTTATGTGTGGCGGGGCATGGGAAAAGACGTGTTCGCGGAAGCGAGCGGCGCAGATGTTTGTTTGGGCAGCGGCCAAAAAGGCCGTGTTCGCGGAAGTGAGCGGCGCAGATGTTTGTTTGGGCGGTGGCCAAAAAGGCCGTGTTCGTGGAAGCGAGCGGCGCAGATGTTTGTTTGGGCGGTTGCCAAAGAGGCCGTGTTCGCGCTGTTTCAAGCGACAGAGCTGTTGTTTTGAAGAACCTGTGATCTTTTCGCCAAACATGGGGTCAAGGGGGCAAAGCTCCCTTGTGGGGCGTGGGGCAAAGCCCCACAAAAACGAAAGTGGGGGATGGTGTAGAGTCCGAGAAAAACAAGCCAGAGTGGTGTGGGTTAGAGGATATAGCGGGAGAGGTCTTCGTCTTTGACGATACCGTCGAGGCGATCGCGGACGTATTTTCCGTCGATGTGGATGGTTTGGCTGTGATCCATTTCGGGAGCGCGGAAGGAGATATCTTCGAGGAGGCGTTCCATGATGGTATGGAGTCGGCGAGCGCCGATGTTTTCGGTGCGGGAGTTGACTTCGGCACCGATGCGGGCGAGTTCGTCGATGGCGTCGTCGTGGAAGTGGACATCAAGGCCCTCGGTTTTGAGGAGGGCGATGTACTGTTTGATCAGGGAGTTTCGGGGTTCTTTGAGGATGCGGACAAAGTCGGCTTGTGTGAGGGGTTCGAGTTCAACGCGGATGGGGAAGCGGCCTTGCATCTCGGGGATGAGGTCCGTCACTTTGGAGACATGGAAGGCACCAGCGGCGATGAAGAGGATGTGATCGGTGCGGACCATACCGTATTTGGTGTTGACGGTGGAGCCTTCGACGATGGGGAGGAGGTCGCGTTGGACGCCTTCACGGGAGACATCGGGTCCGTGGGAGGATTCACGACCGGCGATCTTGTCGATCTCGTCGAGAAAGATGATGCCGGCTTGTTCGACGCGTTGGAGTGCGCTTTTGGTGACTTGCTCCATATCGATCATTTTTTGGGCTTGTTCTTGGGTGAGGATATCGCGGGCTTCGGAGACTTTGAGTTTGCGGCGTTTGGTGCGTTGGGGGAAGAGGTTTCCGAGCATATCTTTGAAGTTGATGCCCATTTCTTCGAGACCGTTGGGGGAGAAGACTTCGACGGAGGGTCCTTGTCGTTCGGCGACATCGATCTCGACGAACTTGTCTTCAAAGGCTCCATCGCGGAGTTTGCGGCGGAGTTTTTCGCGGGTGGGGTTGTTTCGTGTATCGGGGTCTTCGTCGTCGGCCCCGCCGGGGAGAAGGAGGTCGAGGAGTTGTTCTTCGGCGGCTTCGCGGGCTTTGATTTGGACGGAAGCGGTTTCTTCTTCTTTGAGCATCTTGATGGCGAGTTCGGTGAGGTCGCGGATCATGGATTCGACATCGCGTCCGACATAACCGACTTCGGTGAACTTGGAGGCTTCGATCTTGAGGAAGGGTGCTTGGGCGAGTTTGGCGAGGCGGCGGGCGATCTCGGTTTTTCCGACGCCGGTGGGTCCGATCATGAGGATATTTTTGGGAGCGATCTCGTCGCGGAGTTCGGAGGCGACTTGTTGTCTGCGCCAGCGGTTTCGTAAGGCGATGGCGACGGAGCGTTTGGCGGCGTGTTGTCCGACGATATAGCGGTCGAGTTCGCTAACGATCTCGCGGGGAGTGAAGGTGCTGGTGGCGACGGCGTTGCGTTGTTGTGTGTGGTTGGACATCAGATCTGCTCCATCACGATATCGTTGTTGGTGAAGACACAGATCTCAGCGGCGATCTGGATGGCGTTGCGAGCGATCTCGGGTGCGCTGAGGTTGGTGTGTCGCAGCATGGCGCGTGCGGCGGCGAGTGCGTAGGGGCCACCGCTGCCGATGGCATGGACACCTTCGTCGGGTTCGAGGACATCGCCGTTTCCGCTGATGAGGTAGACGCGTTCGTGATCGGCGACAAGGAGGAGGGCTTCGAGTCGTCGGAGATATTTGTCGGTGCGCCATTCTTTAGCGAGTTCGACGGCGGCGCGGGTGAGGTTTCCGTTAAAGTCTTTGAGTCGGCCTTCGAATTTTTCTTGGAGGGTGAGGGCGTCAGCGGTGGAGCCAGCAAAACCGCAGATGACTTTGTCGTTGTAGATACGTCGGACTTTGCGAGCGGTGTGCTTGACGATGGTGTTTTGGAGGGAGACTTGGCCGTCGCCCGCGATGGCGGTCTTGCCGTCTTTTTTGACGGCAACGATGGTCGTTCCATGAAACATAATGACGCCTCTTGATGGGGTGAGGAGTTGGTGTGAAGGGCGAGGTTCGTGTTGTTGTGTGGGTTGGAGAGAAGGGGGCAGATTCGAGAACAGCACGAAACGCGGCAGAAGATAATCATGGGATGAGTTGTGTCAAAGAAGGAAGGGATGGTGGCTATTTGCGGCGTTGTTGTGTGCGCATGGCGGAGTAGGTGTGGAAGGGAGCGAGGTCGAGTTTGGGGGAGACATCGCGGAGCATGGAGATGAGTTCTTGGAGTTGGTTGCGGAGGTCGAAGTGGTGAACGATGCCGAGGTAGATCAGTTCGAGGGGGAGGCGTTTGGGTACGATCTGGTAGAGGGAGAGGGAGAAGGATTCTTCGAGGCGGCGTTCGAGGACTTGGATGGGGATATTGACTTGGATTTGATAGCTGAGCATGAGGCGCTGTTCGCGGAGGGGGTCGGGTGTGGGGGTGCGGTTTTGGCTTTCGAAGAGGACTTCGGTGGAGCCGTGTAGAGCGGAATGGAGGAGGGAGATTTGAGATTGACCGAGTTGGGAGATGCCGTCGCGGAGGGCGTGGGCAAAGGGTCGAGTGCCGATGAGGATCTGGCGAGCGACTTGGAGGGCGTTGGATTGTTGTTGGAGGGGTTCTTTGAGTTGAAGTTTTTCGGCGATGGTTTTGAGTTGTGGGGGTTGGAGTTGTCCGAAGCTTTCGAGGATGGGGGGTAGGATGATTTGGAGGAGGAGGGGATCGCCGCTCCATTGTAGGCAAGTTTCATCGTCGGTGTAGAGGCAACCGAGGTTGGCTTGTCGAGGGGGGCGAGAGGGGATGGCTTTTTGGACCATGAGTTGGCATTGACCGGCGAATTGGTAGAGGAAGGACATGGTGTCGAGGGAAAGTTTGGGGAAGAGCCAGATATGGAGTTCGTGGTTGGGGCATTGTTGGCGGGAGGGAAGGAAGGTCGTGGAAGCGGCGGGGAGGTTGGAAGCGCTTTTGGAGGCGGCGGGGAGGTGGGGTGCGCTTTTGCTGTTGGGGAGAGGGGAGAGGTTGTTGGGAGCGGAGGGTTCGAGAAGGTGTTCGATCGAGCCGAGGGTCGGGATTTTTCGGGTGTAGAGGTTATTGGCGGCGTCTTTGTGGGTGTCTTGCAGTTTGGAGCCGTCGAGGGATTCGCCGAGGACAGCGGGTGCAGAAAGGAAGGCGTCATCGTCAAGATCGGGATGAGAGGGGGTATGTTCGTTGGTGGGGACATCTTCAAAGTCATCGAAGAGGTCGTGTTGGGGGGGGCGTTTTGGGTGTTGTGCCAGAGTTTCGGCGGTGATGGAGCGGGCGACGGGGAAGTGTTTGGGTGGAGAGAGTTGTTCTTCGATGACGGTGCCCATGAGTACGGGCATGGTGGGTTCGGGGGGAAGAGAATGGGAGCGCATCGAAGCGGGTGGTTTGATGGGTTTGAATTTTTCGGTGGGAGCGAGGGCTTCTTGGAGGTTGTCGAGGCTTCCGCCGGAGCTTTCGAGGCTGACGCCGAGGGCACCGCCCATTTCTTCGAGTTGGAGTTCGAGATCGGAGGGAGGGAGAGAGTGGTGGTTGGGTCGGGGGGAAGGGGGTTTGATGACGGGGACTTCTTGGGTGCTCATGAGGGCGAGGTCATCGGTGGAGAGAGGCTTGTTGGCGGCATCAAAAGAGCCGCTGGGAGCGCGAGTACCGATAGAGAGGCCGAGGGGCGGAGGTTGTAAGGGTGTGTGGGAGGGTGGTTTATGGAGTTCTTCGGTATCGAGGACGAGTTCTCCTGTGTCGAGATCAGATTCGGAGGGCAGTACGCCGCGGATGACGGGGACATCGAGGGTTTGGGCCTCTTCGAGATGGCGAGAGGATCGGGATTTGAGGGGTGGTGGTTGAAGCGGGGGTGTGGGAGGAAGTGAGGGGGGGAGTTCTTCTTCGGAGGGGAAGGGTTCAACAAAGAAGAAGACATCCATGGGATGGGCAAGGGTTTTGCGTTCTTCGGGAGTTGCGGGGGTGTAGGGTTCGGAGGGGAGATGAGGCTTGTCGAGCGTGTCGGCCTTTGCGGGGTCGCTGTGGGTGTGGAGATCGGACTCGTGGGCTTCGATGTTGGTTTCGGAGCTGGTGTCGGAGTCGGGTTCTAGGGGTAGGTTGTCGACAAAGAAGGCGATATTTTCGGCAGGCATGAGAGAGCCATGCGGGCCGGGCTGTTTGGGAGCGGGAAAGATATCGGGCGGTTCGAGTTGGCGGACAGAGGGTAGCGCATAAGGAGGCGGAGCATCGGTGATCTTGGGGGTTTGGGGTGTGGTGGCTTTGGAGGGGAGGGGGGGTGGTTTGAGAGGAGGGGTGGTTTGAGAGGGAGGTGTGGTTTGGGAGGGGGGTGTGGACAGCCCGACCGTAGCTGGCTGCATGCCGACAAAAGGTGAAGTCCCGGGCGCTTTGGGCGGTCGGGAAGGCGACACAGAGGCTTCGTTGTTTTTGGAAGCCTGCTTGGAGGATGGGTTTGTTGGGTTTTTTTCCATGTCCACTTATGCGCGTCTGGGTTTCAATGCTCGTTCGCCCCGAAGGACGGACGCTACAGGGAGAGAACGATCGAGGACTCGTCGAGCAGTTTCAATGTTCGTCCTGAAGACCGAACTGCCGTTGTTGGAACATCAGGATGTGTGCGGTTTCGAGCGTAGAGAGCCTTGTGGGGGGATGGGTGATTTGGAGACCGATCAGACGGGATGCCAAGTCCATCGGGGGATCACAAGGCGATCTGTACGCGAACCGCGACACGGAAGTTGGATTATCCACAGATCTATCTTTTAGGAAAGGGGGTGTTTTTGAGGAGAAGAGATCAGCGGCCGGGGAGGAACTCGGTGAGGCAAGTGAGGTGGCCGAGTTTTCCTTTGTAAACCGAGAGGATAGAGAGTCGGACGGAGGATGTTTTGACGTTGCGAAAAGTGACGACTTGTTTGGCGTCGGTGTCTTTGAGGGTGACGGTTTGGGAGGAACCGTCGGAGAAGGTAAGGCGAGCTTGTTTGACGCGATTGTTGAGGATGTAGCGTTCGCCGGGGCGTCGGCAGCCGTTGGTGATGGAGACGGCGTTGAGTTCTTGGGGCATGGGGAGGAGGAATTGGAGCCATTCGCCGATGCCGTCATCGAGTCGGCCTTCGCCCCAAGCGGTGATATCGCGGCTATCGCCGGCATTTTGGGGTTCGTAGGTTTCAGCGCCTTGGGATTGGAAAGAAGAGGCGGTGTAGAGGACCTCATCAAAGACGGGGACAACTTCGCCGAGGAAGCCGAGGGAGTTTTCTTTTTCGGGGAGGGTGAGTCGTTGGGTGCGGCCTTGGGGGTCGCGGTATTCTTGGAGGATCTCGATGCGCAAGAAGGAAGTGTCGACAGGGTTGGGGAAGCGGAAAAAGGTGTAGGGTCGGCCATCTTGGAGAGCGATTTCATAGCGAGCGGATTCTGCGGTGGTGATGCGAAGATAGGAGGGTGGGACGAGGCGTGGGGCGCTTTGTTCGCCGCCGGGGAAATATTCGTCGGCGACGTGTTTGAGTTGGGAGGGGATCTGTGCGGAGATGGCGACGCCAAGGAGTCGACGGCTTTTGATGAATTGGAGGCGAACCCATTCGCCGATGCCACGTGGGCTTTTGTTGGCGACCCAGATGGTATCACGGAAGCCATCGGCGAGGTTTTGGGGTCGAGAGCGCATGGCGAGGCGAGCTTTTTCGGCGTCGTTGCCTTTGGGGGCGACGCGATCCCAAGTGCTGCTGGTGGTGATACTCAAGATGCCACGGGCTTGATTGAGGGGTTGGTAGGTGCCGTTGTGGAACTTGTACATGGTGCGCCCAAGGAGGCCGTTGAAGTTGGGGGTTTCGTAATAGTGATCGACGATCAATTCGAGCCACGCGTCAGCGTCCATATTTTGGAAGCGGAATTGAGCCCATTGACGGCCAGCGGCATCGGATTCTTCGCCTTCTTTGGAAGTGGTGAGTGTGAGGATGTTGTTTAACTTTTTATTGATCGGGTCGTAGGTGTGGAAGGATTGTTCTTGTTTGCGCATGGTGCCGAGCTTGAGGTTGTTTTCGCATTGGAGGGCGATCAAGCTACCTTCGGAGTTGAGGGGCCGCAGTTCGATGTTGTCGGCTTGGAGGCGTCCGATGACTTCGATTTTGGGTCCGGTGGGAGCGGCGGGAGCGTCGTCTTCTTTGGGGGCGTCGGGCTTGGGTTCGGTTTTGGCGGCAGGTGGGGAAGGGATCTCCGCGGCGACGATGATCTCAAGGGGTTTGTGGGCGATGCGTTTGGGTTTGACTTTGGGGCATGGGCACAGCGGGATATCGGTTTCGCCCGTTTGTTTGTACCAGCGATCGAAGAAAGATTGTCGTTTGCGGGGGGGGGCAGAAGCGATCTTTTTGATGCGCCAAGCGTTGATTTTGTAGGTGTTGTTGTTGTCGACGTTGACGAACACGATATCGTTGAGGTTCCAACGCTTCCAACGTCCGAGTTTGCTGCCGAGGGTACGGACCATCTGAAAGCTGAGATCGGTTTCTTTGATCGGAGGTTTGGTTTGAAGTTGATACCAGAGGTGGAGGGTTTTGCGTTTTTTGCCTTCGATCTTGATCTGGTAGAGGTAGTCTTCGTGTTTGGAGAGGGCTTCGGTGACTTGTTTGATCATGGCGAGGGTTTTGGCGTCGCCTTGGGGGGTGGGTTTGGGGCAGAGGCAGCCTTTGCGTTTGGGAGCCTCTTTTTTGGCGGTGGGATTGGGGTTGTAGACGACGACCCATTCTTTTTGCTTGTCGCCGTTGAGATCGATCTGGATGCTGCGGTATTGGGGGATCTGATCGGGGGTGATGGTTTGTCCGGGGAAAAGCTGAGCGAGGATGGCCGCAGGGACGGGGGTTTGGGCAGAAGAAGAATCGGCGTCTTGGGCGATCACGGCGTGGCTTCCGCCAAACAAGAGCACGAGGCCAAGAGAGCATAACCAGAAGAACTTGTGTCGCAGGTGTTTCAAGGTTGCCTCCGCATTTGCGTGGTGAGTGCAGCAAGGCGACGGGATGAACCCGTACGGCGTGTTGCGTTTGGGTGGAGTGCGCTGATTTGGGTGGAGTGCGCTAGTTGGATGGAAGTGATGCGATATCTTGGGTCAAAGCGTCAAGCGCCCGCGTTGATTTGTCTGATACGACCGCACGATCGGGTAGCAGCCTTTGGGATCTAATCTGATATCCGTGAGAAGCGTACACGAAGGGCCGATGCGATCCGTTGTAAAAGCCCTGTGGTTGGGCAGCCACAGATGGCCCCTCTTACGTGGGTACAAAACGCGGGCATCACGCAGAGGATATCGAAAAGAAGAGTCCACGGAAAGCACGGAAAACACGGAAAATACGGAAAGTACCGAAAGTACGGAAAGTACGGAAAGTACGGAAAGTACGGAAAGTACGAAAAGTACGGAAAGTACGGAAAGTACGGAAAGCACGGAAAGTACGGAAAGTACGGAAAGTACGGAAAGTACGGAAAGTACGGAAAGTACGGAAAGTACGGAAAGTACGGAAAGTACGGAAAGTACGGAAAGTACGGAAAGT
>JAKLKB010000071.1 GCA_023150835.1 Myxococcota bacterium
GTTGATCTGTTGATCTCTTTGGCGAATTGTCCGATGGTATATCTTTTCTCTGTCATCTGCTCTCTCGATCACATAAAAATCCTCAACTGTGATCAACTCTCATCACTTGTGATCAAAAAAGCAAGACCTAGAGTAAGCTCTTCTCTTGCACAGATGAACCGTCGACAAAAAAACCCCGTGTCGTGCCCCTCCAAGCGATGCAGTCGTTGATTTGAAAAACGGCGCTGTCTTCGCCAACATGGGGGTCAAGGGGCGTAAGTCCCTTGCGGGGCGTGGGGCAGAGCCCCACAAACACTATCCGACTGCACAACCCCTATTTCAAAAAGACCGTGTAGATATGACGGAAGTTATCCATCTCGGCCCCTTTGCGCGTGTAATCCAGCTTCTTGTCATCTTTGATCTTGACTTGGCCTCCGTCGATCTGGCCGGGATAGATCTTGAGGTTGAGATCGCCAGCTTCGCGTGCGTTCATCTTCGAGGCTTCAAGGACGATCTCGTTGGAGCCTTTTTTCAAAAAGGGCGTGATATCCGCGACATCTTGTTCGACATTCAGCGGGATATTGCGTGCAAGACGCCCGTTGATCCGAAGTTTCACGGCATATCCGCTTGCGCGTGCGCTGGTGCGCTGGATCAACAGCACATATTTCTCGGCGGGGGCTTCTCCGACCGCATACCGAGAAGGGATCGTCACTTTGCCGCTTGAAGACGGCGTGGGTTCGGTCGTGGTCGGCGTTGGATCAGGCGTATTCATCGCCGGGTCGGGCGTCCGTAGGCTTGGCGGAGTCGGGCTGGCGGGGCCTTGGATCTTGACTTGGTATTGTTTCCCGTAGATGTACACGTTGCCCATCGCATCGATCTTAACGGAAACATTCGCAAAATTCTGATTGCGCACAGAGTTGATCGGTACATCGTTCAAATACACGCGGCGTGCTTCCGCTTGTTTGGGCAACACAAGCCCCAACAATCCGAACAAGACAAAGATTCTGATAGACATCCCGCTCTCCTTTTTTGTTGTGTTGGCAGCATCTTCACGAAGCGGAGTGTAGCCAACAAAACAAACAGGCGTCAAGCTTCTCACATCACACGGATCTGTTTGATCATCACTTCGATCGAGCGTCGGCCTTGAAAATCGTTGATCTGTGGTCTGTAGGCGATCGCGATACGCTTGGCAGGGGGGAGCGGACTTTGATTGAAGGCGATCCCATCGCGGGGTTGTTTTCGCCCGCGCACCGACAGTTTGAGATGCTGTTGTTTGACGATGCGCTGGCTTACGATCGCCAGATCACGCGCCACAAAGACGGGAGCGGGGTTCCCCATCCCAAAAGGCTCCAAGCGTTCGAGTGCATCAAGCAGCCCTTGGTTTAGATCGCCCGGGTCCATCTCGATATCGTACTCAAGGCGTGGCTGGAGATCTTCGGGGGTCAGGGCGGCGCGGGCTTGAGCGGTAAAGGCTTCTCGAAACGCCCCAAGCTGCTCGGTTTTGATCGAAAGGCCGGCTGCCGCAGCGTGTCCACCGCATTTGATCAACAGCGGCTCACAAGCTTTCAAGGCATTGTACAGATGGAAGCCGGAGATGCTGCGTGCCGAGCCTTTGCCTTCGCTGCCATTCAAGGCGATCACCACAACAGGCCGATGATAGGCGTCAACCAACCGTGACGCCACGATCCCGATCACCCCGGGATGCCATTGTTCGTGGCCCAACACGATCGCGTACTCCGAAAGCAGATCGGGTGATTTTTCCAGAAGATCTCGTGCTTGGTTTTGGATCTCTCGTTCGGTCTGTTGGCGTTCTTGGTTTTCGCGGTTGAGGACTTCCGCCAAAGACCGCGCTCGATGAAAGTCTTGGGTCGTCAACAACTCCACCCCTGCGCTCGCATCGCTCATCCGCCCTGCTGCGTTCACTCGCGGCCCGATCTTAAACCCCAGATCGTACGCTTCGACCTTTTCTTTCGCCCCGGCCACTTCCATCAAAGCCCGCAGACCCAGCCACTCGGTGCGCTGCATCTGATGAAGTCCCTTGTTCACCAACAAGCGATTCACGCCGCGCAAAGGGACGATATCGGCCACCGTACCCAAAGCCACCAGATCGAGATAGCGATTGAGCTTCGGTTCTGCCCGACGCTTCGCCGTAAAGAAGCCGCGTTCGCGCAGAAAAGAGCGCAGTCCGATCATCAACTGAAACGTCACACCCACCGCAGCAAGGATCTTTTCAGGATACGGGCATCGCGGTTGATGGGGGTTCAAGATTGTGTTCGCTTCGGGAAGATCGGGCGGCGCTTGATGGTGATCGATGATGATCACGTCCATCCCCATCTGCCGCAACTCGCCGACCTCTTCACGGCTCGATATCCCGCAGTCCACCGTCACCAGCAGATCACACCCCAACGCCACGATCTCAGGAAAACAGGCTTTTTGCAGGCCGTAGCCATGCGTCACGCGATGCGGAATAAAGAAGTGCAGTCGATCGCTTTGAACACCCAACTCCAACAAAAACAGATACAACGTCGACGTCGACGTCACCCCATCCACATCATAATCCCCGTAGATCACGATGCGTTCGTTACGTTCCAACGCCAACGTGATCCGCTCACAAGCCTCCTTCATCCCCAGCATCTGCTCGGGCTTGGGCATGTGATCCCACGCGGGCGATAAAAAACGCTCGGCTTCTTCGGTCGTATGGATATCACGCAACACCAATAGCCGCGCAACCGTCGGATCGATCCTCAGTTCTTCTTCCAGTCGCCGACAGATCGCAGGATCCACCGCTCGACGCTCTCGCCATATCGTCGCATTCATCACAAAACTTCTTTCTGGCCCAACGCAAACCGCCCAACCTAGGCCATCTCCGCGTATGTTGCCTGCACAAAGATCGTGTCATACGAAATCTGCCCACAGTGTGATCGACCTCTGTAGGGGCAGCCCCCTGTGGCTGCCCGACAATAGGGCGTGCGAATCGCACCTATCGTCTCGCTTCAAGGACTAGGCAAACAAGACGTCACATCAAGTCGATCAATGACTTCGGCCTCGCAAAAGAAAACACAGACGGGGGAGGATGAAACAACACAGGGGGGAGGGAAAGCTCGGAAGGATCGAGGGATTCCAGCAAGGATCAGGTGGTCACACCTTTTCGACGCAAGCGGCGGGTTTCGCGCTTTTCGATCGCGTCTTGTTCCGCTGCGCGCTCGCCTTGCGTGAAATAATTGTCGAAGAAGTACACCAACGGACTGGCGATCGCGATCGACGAATATGTACCGATCAAGATCCCAAACATCATCGCAAACGAGAACCAACGGATGTTCGAGCCACCGTACAGATAGATCGGCGTCACCGCAATAAACGTCGTCAACGACGTCAACAGCGTGCGGCTCAGCGTCTCGTTAATCGAGCGGTTCATCACTTCGCCAAAGTCCACACGCGACTTTTGCCAGTTTTCACGGATACGGTCGTACACAACGATGGTGTCGTTTAGTGAGTATCCGACGATCGTCAACAACGCCGCGATGATGCTGAGATCAAAGGGCAGAGACAACACGCTGAACAATCCGACGGTGATCACAACGTCGTGAACCAACGCAAGCACCGCACCCGGCGCATAACGGAAGTCAAAACGGATCGCGATGTAGATCAAAATGAAAAACATGGACAACACGATCGCCAAAATACCTTGGTCTCGCAGTTGGCGGCCGACACGCGGCCCAACCGATTCGACGCGCTCGATCTTGTAAGTGTTCTTCCCATACAACGAGATCAACACTTTTTCCAATTCCCCACTCAACCCCGAAAACGACATCGTATACTCGAACCCTTCGACTTTTCCGCCCGAAGGCTCGCCGATCTCGACTTGACCAAGACCCAGAGAACGAAACACTTCGCGGATGCGCTCGCCTTCATCCGCGATCTTCGTGACGTCCAATTTCGGGGGAGTTTTCTTCGCGTGAGCTGCCGTCGTGGTTTGGGTTGCTGCAACAGTCGCAGGCTTCGAGGTTGGGGACTTCTCGCCCTTCTTTGCTGCCAGCTTCAACGGGCGATTGAAACGCACTTCCACGCGATCGCCGCCTTCTTCGCGGAAACGAAACGAGCGGATCGTGAGTTGTTCATCGCCTTTCAGTTTGGCCTTGTCTGCAAACGCCGCATAAAAGGCGTCTTTCAGCTTGTCTACGTCGTCCTTCTCGCCCGCTTTTTTGTCGGCTTTTTGCTTCAGTACGGAGACGCTTCCGAACTTAAACAAAAACTCCCGACCATCCGCACCAAAGCTTTGGATCTCTTTACCAACGTCGGGCATCGCCTTGTCAAAGTCCGCCAAGATCTGGCCCTGTTGGAGCTTTGCCGCTGGCACTTTGTTGTCAAAACGCACTTGGATCTCGGTACCACCTGAAAAGTCGATACCAAAGTTGAGGCCCCGCGTAAACACCAGCACAAGGCTCGCAACAAACAAAATGCCGGAAAACACCAGAAACTTTCGGCGCATGCCGATAAAGTCATAATTGACGTCCGGCGAAACGACTTGAAAAAATTTTCTTTCCATAATTCAGGCTCCGGTCCGTCAGATGCTCAAGGTTTGGGTGGTTTTGTAATGGAGGATGATATCGTACATGAGACGAGTCACCACAATCGCCGTAAAGACCGAACACAAGATACCGATCAACATCGTCACCGCGAATCCACGAATCGGTCCTGAACCGTATTGGTACAACACAATCCCTGCAATCGCCGTTGTAATGTTCGCGTCCAGAATCGTCGCAAACGCTTTCTCATAGCCGGTTTGCAACGCTACACGCACCGTCTTTCCAGACGTCAGTTCTTCTCGCACGCGCTCAAAGATCAAGATGTTTGCGTCCACCGCCATACCGATCGTCAACAAGATCCCCGCAAGCCCGGGCAGTGTCAACGTCGCTCCAAAACTCGCCATCAGCGACATCACGAAGAAGATGTTTAACACCAACGCAAGGTTGGCGTTCATTCCCGAACCTCGGTAATACACCAACATAAACAGCACCACCAACAACAAGCCGATCCCCAACGACACCACTCCGCGATAAATCGAGTCCGCTCCAAGTGCCGGTCCCACAGTCTTTTCATACAAAACCTCGACGGGCGCTGGCAACGAACCCGACTTCAATACAAATGACAGGTCTTTGGCATCTTGCAGCGCTTCTTCGTAGCCTTTGAGACCGCCAAGCGTGATCCGCGCACGGCCCCCACCGATCTTCGTTTGAATCACAGGCGCTGAGTCGACTTTTTCTTCCAACACGATCGCAAAACGGCGGCCCACATACTGCCCTGTCATCCGCTCGAACAGATCCGCGCCTCGGCGGTTAAAGGTCAAGCCGACTTCCGGACGGTTCATCTCTGGATCGATCTGGGGACGGGCTTCTTCGAGATCGTTCCCTGTCAACGATGATTTCCGATACAACAGATACGTCCGTGTGGGGCGCTCGCCCTTGTCGCGATTTTCGATCTCGTACTCACCCACAAACACCTGATACTTCGGGTATTGGCGCAGCAGCTTCAAGTTCCATTGCTTCACCCAATCCCGCAACTGGGTTTTGTTGTCGCTCCAAAAGTATCGATCCGTTCCCGGCATCTGGCCTTGAGGACGCGAATACGACGACACTTCCGACTTGATCTCGCTTGGAAGCCCACCGCGCATCAGGTCATAAATCTTCTGGCTATCGCCTTCGTCTTCGACCACATGAAAAGCCAACAGCGCGGTCTTTCCGATCAGCTCTTTCGCTCGACGGGGATCTTTCAAACCGGGAAGCTGGATCGTAATCCCCACTTCACCGCGCTTCGAGATCGACGGCTCCGAAACACCGAGCGCGTCTACGCGACCACGAATCGTCTCGATCGCTTGCGAAACCGCCGACTCACGCGCCTTTTGGATGTAGTCGTCCGAGTACGCCACCCGCAGTACCTCAGGTTTTGCCGTCGTCGTCGTCCGCAGATAATCCCACATCTTCTCCACTTCGTTTCGGAAAGTCGTCACATCTTTGGCGTTGTTCAACGTCACTTCGATGTATGTGGTCGACGGATCATGGAACACTTGGCGTGCGTCCTTGATCAGTTTTTTGCCTTTGAGGAATTCGGTCAAGTCATCCGCAAGACGAATCGCTTTGTTGATGATCGCCTTCTTCACATCCACACCCAACTCCAAGTGCGTTCCGCCTTGAAGGTCCAACCCAAGCCGAAGCTGGCGCTTGTATGGGAACAATGTCTTGTACAATCCGGGAAGATAGCATCGCTCCCACACCGCGTCCGTCAACCCTGCGTGAGTCGTCTGCACCTTGCCTTTGTCGTCCAACACAGGCTTGTTTTCTGCGTCCAACACAGGCACTTCCACATACAACAGCTTTCCGCCCTTGTCCCGCTCTGGAACACACAGGCCTTCTTTGTCTCGCGCAAAGACAGGGATTGGCTGTCCGTTTTCATCGCGGATCTGCTCGCCTTTCTTCTTCCCTCCTTTGTGCATCTCGTACAGGATGACAGCCTTCCCGTCTTTGTCTTTCTCGATTTTTCCGTCGTCGTCTTTTTTGAACTCGACTTGAAAACGAAGTAGTTTGCCCCCCGCAAAGCTCTCTTTGCGAAAGACAAACGTTGGAACAAGCGCTCGGATCGCCAACAATACCAAAAAGGTGACGAAACCGAATCGAAACCACCAGTTGCTACCCACGACAGACCTCAAACAGTTTGGCTGAACCCGAAAGCCGACAACGCAACACGCGCAAACATCCACAGCACAACGCGCTCATCTTTCGGGTCGCAAGGTTAGTCTTTTATTTTTTCTTCTTTTTGAATGACTTGGAGGGAGAAGAATTCGCTTCTTCTGTGCTTTCTTCCTCGGCTGATTCGGTCTCTCCGACGGTACTCCGCTCGTTGCCGCGTGCGGTCAACACCACCACCGCGTTTCGCTGCATCGTCACTTTCACCTTCGGTGCGATCTCTACGATGATCGTATCCGGGGTCAAGGCGCTGATCTCCCCATGCACCCCGCTCGATGTGATCACCTTGTCGCCCCGGCGAAGGTTGTTCAGCATATTCTTATGCTCGCTATCTCGTTTCCGCTGCGGGCGAATGATCATAAAATAGAACAACACAAAGATCAGAACCAACGGAATAAATTGTACCAGCGGTGAGGCACCTGCTTGTTGCGCGATCCACCAAGAAAATCCGGTCACTTCCAACTCCTCTCGTCTAGGGACTGCAATTCAAAGGACGGTACTACTACCAAAGTCTTTTCCAAAATGCAAGCCTACTCTTCTACCCCCAAAGCTTCGCTTCGGCGCACCTCTTTGAGACTGGTCTGGGGGGATACAAACGGATACGAAATCCGCCCGTGTTATGGCCGTAACGGCGTCGGGGCAGCCCCCTGTCATACGAAATCCGCAGGGTGTGTGATCGTCAAAGCGTAGGGGCAGGCAGGTGTGGCTGCCCAAGAATCGGGCCTCTACGCACTCTCCTATGATCACACTTCATTCGGATATCGTATAACTACCCAACGACAGGGCGTCCACAGCGGATCGCACTTCTCTTTCGATCACACTTCTCTCGGATATCGTTTTCAAGACAGGCGGAGAATCGGGCGGGAGAGAACACAGGAGCTAGGACTTGTTCTACTTTTCGCGGTTCATCGAAAACTCCACCAACTCCATCGTGTTGTAAACGAGACGGCTCTCTCCATCATCGCGGATCGCCACGTTTTTGATCAACCCAACACGCGGGGCGAAGATAAGTAGTGCCTCGATCGCTCCTTGTCCAGCACGTTGTTCTCGCGCCTTCACCACAAGGCAGTTTTTGTATTCCCCTGCCGGCACCTTCTCCGTCCGATCGATCTCGATGATCGTGTACCGCTCCACCGACGTAATGTTTGTCACACTCAACCACTGCGTACCCACCCGCAACGGATACTTCAACAAGTACCGCACGTTGTTGTTGCGCAGACCGTACGAGTCCACCACAAAGCTCTGCTGCAAGTTATCCACAAAGCTATCGCCCTCCCGCTTGACGATCCGTATCGAATGCTCGATCGGCTTCGAATTCAACGACGATATCCGATACGTCCAACGATTCCCCACCTGCAACGGATAATAATCTTCTAACTTCAACGTCAGCCCCTTCGCCTCCCCCGTGTTCTCGCTTGATTTGGTCGTCGCACACGAACTCATCCCCACCCACAACCACAACAACCCACCTAGCCACCCACACTTCTTGATCCTTGCCATCATGCTTTACTTCCTGCTTTGTGCTGTCTCGATGCACTTCTCAAGGCCCGCTTCTTGTGCTGTATCGAGGCACTTCTTAAGGCCCGCTTCTCTGCCCACGATCACACCCTTCTCTTGGCCCACTTCTCTCTCGCTGCTCTGTTGTGCGTGACCCACTTCTCTCCCACCGCTCTACCACGCCCCTCACCTCACCGCAACGGCTCTCCCTTGCGAGAGATCGGTGACACCGCGATCTGCGGCCCTTCGGGCGATGTTCGCTTCATGCGCAACGCTTCGAATGCCTCTCGGGCGCTTTCCCGAATATGTCGATCTTGATGCGCGCTCGACAACATCGCAAGAAATCCCTCGGCATGCCTACCACCCAACACCGCCACCGCCGACACAAGGTGCTGCAAAAACACCGACGATGCTCGCGGGGCCAACCGTATCAACGGAACCACCGCTTCTTCCGCCTTCAATCTCACCAATCCACCCATCATCGCCAACAACTTCGTCTCCTCCGACCCCTCCAATTGCCCCACCAACAACGGGATCGCTCGCCGCTCCCCTCGCATCCCTAACAACATCGCCGCTTGCCGCTGCTCCAACGCGCTCCCTCGCACCAACAACTCCAACAGATGCGCATTACTCGCCCCATCCAACCGCGTAAAACTATCCAACGAACGCGCCCCCATCACCACCAACTCACGACTCCATCGACGGATCTTCCCCAGCGGCGGTGAAATCGAACTATCGTACAACGCGCTGCGTTCCTCCCGAAACAACAACTCCCGCTCCCTCTTGTCCAACGGTAACAGCTTCAACTTCATTACCAGATACATCCGTGACTTCGGCTCTTCCGCGATCCCGTTCTCGATATCGTGCGCAAACCGCAGATGCAGCGAAAAAATCCCCGCATAACGCCCTCTGCGCACCTTTTTCTCTTGCGTCCAACGGATCTTGTTGTTCCCCTTCAACCCGCCCCGAAATATCTTTTCCATTACTGTCTGAGAGAGCCTCAACCGATCCAAAAACCGCCCTCCCGCATCATTCCACACCAACGGCGACACCACCTCCAACCCTTCTCTCTGCGCGCTTGGCGAGCGACACCCCCACAACAACAACACTCCCCACCCACACACCAACCACCCCTTCACCTTCCGCGCTCTCGTTTCCATCACACACCCTCCAACGCGACAAGCCTATCTGCTTGGTATCCCTCACCATAGCGCGCCCATCCCTCCGAAACAAGCGCCCCTTTCTTTTGATGATGTGGGGGTCCACCCCATAGGCACCTTGTGAAGCCACATCTGGCCCCTCTTACATGGGTACAAAACGCGGGCATCACGCAGAGGATATCGAAAAGAAGAGTCCACGGAAAGCACGGAAAGCACCGAAAGCACCGAAAGTACCGAAAGTACCGAAAGTACCGAAAGTACCGAAAGTACCGAAAGCACGGAAAGCACGGAAAGTACCGAAAGCACGGAAAGTACCGAAAGCACGGAAAGCACGGAAAGCACGGAAAGCACGGAAAGCACGGAAAGCACGGAAAGCACGGAAAGCACGGAAAGCACGGAAAGCACGGAAAGTACCGAAAGCACGGCGACGGGGTTTCTCTGTGCGCTCAGACTTTCTGCTTTCTTTCCCCTCGCGGCAGTAGCGAGGCTTTGCGAGCGTCGCAGGGAGAGGGGTGTCGCGAAGCGACGGGGTGAGGGCGACGCAATCATATCACAACAATCGGGCGTATTTTGCGTGGCCTTGTGCGTCCATTTGTTGCAGTGCTTCTGCGCGTTTTTGCTGGTATTGCTCACGCAGGGCGGCAAAGTGCTGTGGGGAAGGGGAGCTTGGGTCGGAAGGTTCAGGAGCGGCAGAGAAAAACAGGCCCGAAAAAAAAGCAGGAGAGAGGCCGTGTTGTTGGAGGGCGTCTTGATACCATCGCGCAGCATCGGAGAATGGAAGGCGAAAACCCACATCACGCAAGCGAGCTTCGATCTCGGCGTATTGTTGGGGAGAAGCGTTGTGGATCTCGGCGATGAATCGGCCTCCTTCACGCAGCGCATCAAAGAAAACAGCGATGGCTTGGGATTGTTGGGGGGGAGATAGGCACTGCAAGGCTCGAAAATTCAAGATCAGATCAAGATCTTCTTGGGGGGCTTGTTGGCAAAAGTCCTGACATCGGGGGTAAAGCAGCAAGGGCGGATGGGGTGGAAAAGGCAGATGGTGTTGTTTGAGGCATTCTTTGAGCGATGGGATATGCTCGGTCCAACGGGGGTTTTGGAAAGTGCTGAGCATCTTGATCGCACTTGGAGCGATATCGGTCACCCATGTCTCACAACCGAACGACGCAAACAGCAGCGGGGCAAGAGATAACCCATTGCCTGCGAACCACACCCGCCGTTCTTGTTGCGCAAGCAGCCAAGGCAAAAAAGCTGCGGCGCGTTCGATGTGGTAAGACAGAGCGCCTTTTTCCAGATGGTGGCCCTGCGCGATCAGTACGGCGATATGGTCTTCCCATCCTTGCGGATCCTCGGGACTCTTGTGTCGCACCGCGTGCCTCTTTTGGAAGGGACTTGTTGTGTTGCGCAAGATCGAAGCAGAAATCGCCAACGATGCAAGCGAAGATCAAGATATCGAAAAGATCTCCCAAGGCCATTTGCCCATGCCAAGGCGCAAAAGGCTCAATAGTGCGAGATGGGCGGGGTAGTACACATAAAACGTCAGACGGGGGAGGTAGCGTCGAGTTCGGATCGCACAAGAGGATCCATACGCAACGATCGGGAGCACCAACGTCCCCGCTGTCGTCCAACAAAAGTCCGCCACAGGAAAAGCCATCGACCAAACACCCTCTTCGTAAGACAGCAGATGCCCAAGATCGATGTTGAGAAACACCGCCAACAAGGCACACCAAAACCACCCGATGCGTCGGCCTTGTAAGATCATCACAAGCGCTACAGGAAAGACCAGCCCTACCAGATCGTAATCAAACGGATCTTTGAGCACAAAACTCACCAAAGAAAGCCCCAAAAGCAAATGCTGCCACACCGGCGATTGTTCGAGCAACCACCGCGAGATCAATGCCGTAAAACACAGGATAAACAGGATGTTGATCTGCGGCTCGTCGAAGGCAAGCAAATAAAAAGGTTGGCTGAGCAGCGCGTACGCTATGATCCGTTGAAGATACCGATCCATCGGGTCTTTGCGGATAAGATGACACGCCATCGCAAAACAAAACAGCGGATAGGCTCCTCGACCAAGATAAGTCAGCGAGGCGTATTCACCCCCAAACAACGCTTGGTTGGTGTGATCGAGTGTCATCAAGAACAACGCCCACAGCTTGAGCGTATCCAAGGCCCCTTCGGTTAAGAGCCACGGTGAAGGCGATGGGATGGGGAATTCGGAGGAAGGGATGTGCATGATCGGGAGTGCGATCCTTTTTTGGGGGGGAGTCGAAGTGAAGGGATGTGAAGACTTGATCGTATCAACCGCTTGATCAAAGCGGTCGGGGGAAGTCGAAGTGAAGAGCGTCAGAACTTTCCGACAGCGCGGATGAAGAAGCCGCTGTAATCGCGGGTATCGTCGAGGAAGAGGTTGTCGGTAAAGCGTGTGAAGTTGTAGCCGACGCCGACGTAGGCGAAGCGATGGATATTGTACGAGGCTTCGACCAAGAAACCGTGATCAAAGGTCGAGTGGCGTAGGGCTTCGCCGCCTGAGCCTTGCCATTGCCAGAAGAGACGGTACTCGACGCCGATATCCAGTTTGTCAATCAGATGGAAATTCAGGCGGTTGATCCATAGGATCGTGGCAGTCGAAGCGGGCTGTAGTCCGGCGATCTCTTCTTTGCGGAACTTGACGTTGAATTGCTCGACGATCTGGAGACGGAAAGGCAACTCGAAGATCGGAACCAGCGAGAAAACCTCCGTTACAGAGCGCTGTTGTTCGTTGGTGCCCGTCAATCCGAGGGGACGTTGTTCTTGGCGCAAGGTGTACTTGAGCAGGACACTCACCCAATCAAATCGGACGGGGCGATACGCAAGACCCGCCGTGAATTCGAGCAGCTCGCCTTCGGTGCCGCCTGCGCCGCTGTTAAAGGAGAAGTTGTGTGTGAGCGCGTAGTTGAGTCGGATCAAGAAGGCGACATCTTCGGTGAATTGCCATGTCACGTTGTTGAGGGTGACAAACTGGAGCTTGTCGCCTGTGTTGAGGAGGGGGTTGTTTTCGTCGTAGCGAAGCTCGTAGCGACCCGAGGCTTTGATGTTTTTCCAACGGGTGAGTTGGAAGGTTAAACGCCCGACAGTTCGGCCACTTGCGCCTGCGCGAGGATCAAGGAACATCGCTCGCTCAAAGCCTGCACCAAGAAATACCCCTTGGAAGAACTCGAAGACGTGGTTGAGACCGACGACTGCGCGGGAGTTTTCGTTGGAGATGCCGCTGTCGAGCTGATATTCGCCATACACACGGCTGCCACGGCTGAGCTTTTGCTCTGCGCCGATCACGACGGTATTGACGAGACCTGTGCTGAATTGTTGGTAGGTGATCTCTTCGCGGATGTAAGCTGAAGACGTTTCGTTGAGCTTGGTTTTGAGGCCGACTTGGGCGGAATGATTCCCGCTCCATCGGAGGGTTCCCGCGACCGTTGCGTAAGTATCCGTGTCGAAAAGTTTGAGGTTCAGTCCCAACGTCGTGGCAAAGTGATCCATGACCGTGAGCGGTGCGACGGTTTGGGTTTCAAAGGCAAGCTGTTGGCGGAGCATGACTTGGACGTATTTGTTGATCTTCCACGAGCCACCAAGTGTGACGAAGTTGCCCCAGAGGTTGAGTCGTCGGAGGCCATCAAAGTCTTGGGTGTGGCTGTATTCGATGGTGACGTCCCAACTTGGGTTGATAAAGAAGGCATACTGCAAGTTGAAGAGGTGCTTGATGTAGTCGTAGGATTGGTTGGTGGTGGGATCGAATTGAAGGCCGATGCCGCCGTCGTATTTGAGTTGGATCTGATGCTTTTTGAACAGTTTGAGGCGTGCGACCGCACCGCCTTTGGTGGTGCCTTGTTCGGGAGCTTGGCCTGACGCGAAGAAGTCGCGGTCTCGATGGGAAAAATACGCCGAGGTGATCAACTCGATATCTTTCCATTTGGTGAGTTCGGAGATGTCGGAGTTGAGGCGGACAGCGACGGCGTTTCCTTCGAGGGGGACGGCGCTGGTGGTGCCTTGTTGACCGAGTAGGCCAGAGAAGCGTTGGTTGTTGTGGAAGCCTTGGAGCGGTCGGAAGGTGAGTCCACCGTCGTCGCTAAAGAAGCTTTGCGAATCAAAAGAAAGACTGCGTGCGTATTCGGCTTGAAGGTAGGTGTTTTTGTTCCATCGTGCGGTCAGGTCAAAGCCCCACAGTTGATAAGCTGGAGTGCCGCCCGTTGCGCGATTTTCTTGAACGAAGCTAAAGCCCACTTTGATCTTGTCGAAGAAAGATTGGCTGACTTGGACGCCGACAGTCAGTCCATTTTGGCCGTCGAGGTTTTCGTATTCGTAATCGGCTTCGATGTAGAGGGGGTTTCCGTCGAGGGTGGAGAAGAGGTTGTGTTGTGTGAGCAAGAAGCTATCGGCGACAGCAGAGACGGGGTGTTTAAAGAAGATACGGCCTTCAAAGTATTGGACGTTGTAATCGTCGTAACGTCGGAGGGGGATCTGGTGAAGGATGATGCCCGAGTCTTTGTCGCGGATGGTGAGTCGGATCTGCTCGGAGCCTTCGAGGATATTTTGATGGGGTAGATAGTAGAGCGAGCCGCCTGTTCCACGCATCTGGATGTGGGCTTTGAGTTGTTGTTGCTGTCCGTCAGAGACGAAGACGCGGGCGCGAGTGTCGTAGTGTTTGGCGAAACGCTTTTGGAAGTCGATATCGACGCCGTGTACGGTGCGATCGTAGCGGATGATCTCGACGCCGCGCAGTTTGGTATTGAAGTTTCCTGCGACAAGACGGGAGCGATCCGCTTGGACCATGACGTAAAGCGGCATACGGTAGGATTGATCACCGACTTTGAAGCCCCAGCCACGGGTTTGAACGTCTTGGACTTGTTTTCCTGAGTCGCCATACACGGGGTAATAGCGGTCTGGATCGATTAGCTGTTGGTAAAAATCCGTGATCTCGCGGCGTTTGGGGGTTTCGATATAAGCGGTGTATTGGATATTTTTGAAGATCGCGCTGAGAAGGTGTTTTCCTTGGACTTGGCCTTTGGCGTAAAAGACGGCTCGACCGTGGATCATCACACCGCTGCCTTGGAAAGAGCCGATCGATTCGAGTCCTTCGATCTGGGTGCTTTGTGTGCCAAAGGTCATGTCTGCGAGCGCAAGCATAAACAAGCGGTTAAGGTTGACGTTGATCGGCCAGTTGATCTCGCCGCGATTGCCTTCTTTGTCTTCGGCGTAGAGTTGAAGTTTTTGCTGGCCGTGTTTGAGCTTGACCTTGACGGAAAAGACCCCTTTGTCAGAGACGGTCGCGGTCTGTCCGTTGGCAAAGACCTTGTTTCCGGGTTCGGTGTACCCTGTGAGGGTGAGTTCTTCGCTGTGAATGACCGAACCTTGGGGAGGAAGCGTGACGCGCAGTTTTGCAGCGGCGACTTCTTTGGCTTCGGACAGCGGGATCTCGACCAGTTTGGTTTTGGGTTCAGAAGGCGCGGGCTTTGCGGGCTTTGCGGGCTTTGCGGGCTTTGCGTCTTTGGTGGACGATGGGGGGAGGGCGGTTGATTTGGCCGAATGTACGGTGGCTTGCGCGACGGTAAGCGTTTTCTTTGCGGAAGCGGGGTCTTGTGCGAGGTTGGTTGTTTTGGTCGAAGGGGTGGTCGTTTGCGCAACGTTCGGGGTGTTGTTCGAGGATTTTGCCGAAGGGGTGGTTGTTTGCGGCGAGGTCGCGTCGAAAGTGAGCGGAGCCGGTGTGGGGGCTTGGGCGACACGAAGGTGTTTGCCGCGCCGTCCGTTGGTTTCGGAGGGGGTGTTTTGGGTGAGGTGATCGACTTTGTTTGCGGAGAGATAGAGTCGGAAGGTGGGTTGATCGTTGGCGGAGAGCAGGGGGTGGTTGTTTGGATCTTGGAACTCAAGCAAGAAACGCTTTTTGTTGAAGATCTGAGAAGGGTGCAAGATCAAGGACTTGCGAGGAGTAAAGGTGCGGCGTTTGAACCAAGCGAGGGGATCTTTTTTGGGCGCGGTGGAGGGCGATTTGGGGATCTGTGGTTTGGGCGCGGGTGCGGTGGTGGGAGCTTTTTTGAGGATAACGACGGGGAGATCGACACGTCCACCGCGTGGGGTGGTGATCTGGAGTCGGATCTCTCGGACATAAGGGGGTTGGAGAGTATGTTCAAACTGGCCGCGAGCGGTAAGCGGGAGGTTGAGTTGTTCGATCTGGGCCATCGGATCGTAGGACATCCCGGGGATGGCGTTTCCTGCGGCGCTTTGTTCTTCGGTGACGCGGATCTCGATGCGCAGGTTTTTGCGTTTGTTGCGTGTACTGATGTTGGGCAAGAGCGGGCGACCTGCGCCAAAGCCGCGAGAGACGATCTGTGTGGAGGGTATCTGGAGCGAAGTTTGGAGGAAGTTGGCGATCGAGACAGCGCGGCGAACGGTGAGGAAAAGTGCGCGTTGACGGGGGAGATCGGTGTTGTGGTGGACGTGGACTTCGAGGCGGGTGTTGGATTCTTTGAGCAGAGCGAGGACTTTCTTACGGAAGGCAGCGCTGCGCAGACGCGAGCGCAGGCGCCCGTAAACTTTGATGCCGCTGCGGCCCATCCATTGAGCGGGGAAAGTTTGGTTGAAGAGGACTTTGCGCGGCTTTTTGGTGACATTTGCCCCGAAGATGCGGGGAGGGCTTTGGCTGATCGTGTCGTCGAGGGTGGTCAAGGTGAATTGGGCGATGTAAAGGCTGCGTTCGCGCAAGACAAAGACGCCTGCGTTGGAATCGCCCATCCATTCGATGAGAGGAGGCGGGGTGCCAACGCCTTTCATGGTGCGGATCATCAGGCCCATTTTTTTGCCTTGGGCTTTTTCGTAGAGGTCGATGCGCCAGTTGGCAGGGCGCGTCCCTTCGGCGACGCGCAGATGGAAGGCGGCGGGTTTGGGGAGGCTTTTGTCGCGTAGTTCTAGATCGATGCCTTGTTCGCTTTCAAAGTTGGGCAGGTGATCTTTTTCAGCGGTGATGGCGAGATCCACGACGGGGAGAGGACGGGGTTGTCCGTTGATGGCGAGGCGGGGTCCGTAGACGCTGCCTGTGATGCGGATGGGTTGGGGCTTGGGTTTGGGGATAACCTTTTTGCGCAAGAAGACTTTTTGAACGGTGGAGGTGACCGAATTGCATTTGACGGCGAAGTTGATTTTTCGGAAGAGACCGCGAGAGATGTAGAAGATACGGTCGGGGGTATCGATCATGGTCGAGCCGGGGGGGAGGGTTTGGGCATCGATCTTGAGCATATGGTTTCCGGGATCGATGGCTTGGATATGGTATTTGCCGGTCTCGTCGGTTTCGGCGTAGTGTCCGTTGTCGAGATAGATGCGGACGCCACCGATGCCCGTGTCATCGGGGTCTTGCCAGCGGTTGCCGTTTTTGTCGCAGAAGACTTTTCCAAGCACAGTACCTTGGTCAAAGATCGGATCGTAGGTGACTTGGACGACGGCGCGGGCTTGTTCGCTGATGGCTCCGCCCGCTTCGTTTTGGACGGTGGCGATGTTGACGTAAGAGCCGACAGGAAGGCCGCGACTGACAGCGACTTGGTAACGCAGCGTGATGTCGGTGAGTCCGGGCAGATCGAAGGGTCCAAAGCGCATCAGGCGGGTGGGCGTGATGGATTGGCCGTTTTTGCGGTTGGTGTTGGCTTCTGCGAGGACTTCGCGGCCATCGGAGCGTTTGACGCGAGGGCTGAGGGAAAGCAGGTTAAAGCCCGCAGGGAGGATATCGTTGATGTAGATCCCGCCGGTTTTTTTGTTGGAGTCAAAGAGCAAGTCGACGGGGCTGCGGTTTTCGACTTTGAGGGTGTAGGTGATGATATCGCCGACGGTGGCGACTTTGAGGGAGGCGGTTTTGCTGAGGATGATCAGGCTATCGAAGGAGTCGAGGGGGAGGTGGTTGTTTTGGATGACTTGTGGGCGGTTGGTGACGGAGAATCGGACATAATAGGTCTTGGGTTGGTTGGTATTTCCGGGGTTGGGTCGATCTTGGGGGATGATCTTTCCAAGATCGGTGAAGGTGGCGAATTGTGCGATGCCTGCTTCGGGAGCGATGCGTGTGGAAGGGAAGACCAAGGTGGGGATGGGGGAACGGACGGCGATGCGGTAGCTTCGTTCGTTTGAGGTGGGCGGATCGAACTTGTACATACCTCGGCGGTTGGTGGGTTGGCCTTGTTGGTTTTCGGGGAGATCGGTTTGGGAGACTTGTTGTCCGCAGCGGCCTTCGCGGTCGCCCGCTTTTTCTCGGATGCAAAGGCCGGTGTTTCCGCAATCACTGTCACGTCGGCAGGCCGTGTTTCCAAGATCATCGAAGACAAGGAAAACACGGGCATCTTCGATAAAGTTGCCGTTATCGCTTTGGTAGATGCGGCCTGTGGGAGCGACTTCGAGGTTGCGGTTGAGGGTGCCGCCGTTGCTGAGATCGATATCGTACTCAGCGAATTGGACATTTTTCTCGGAGTACACGCGGATCTTGTAGGTGGCGTTGGGGAGGTTGGCGAGTCGATAGTTGGCTTGTTCGTCTGCGGTGGCGGTGCGGACGGGGTTTTGGAGGTTGTCGCTGCGATAGGCGCGTACTTGGAAGGCCGAGAGGCGTTCGTCGGTGTCGGCATCAAAGGAAGTGTTGGTGCCGATCTCTTGGTAGATGAT
The DNA here is from genome assembly GCA_023150835.1 of Myxococcota bacterium. GTDB lineage: Bacteria > Myxococcota_C > UBA6777 > UBA6777 > UBA6777 > JAKLKB01. Next base: position 18,044 of record JAKLKB010000071.1, read on the forward strand.
CCCTTGGAGGGAGGCGGTACCACCGCCGCTTTGGACGGTGGTTTGGACTTCGTTGGTTTCTTCGCTGAGGTTGGGTGGAGCGGTGAGGGTGGCCTTGTTGCGGATGACGGTTCCAGCGGGGGCGTTGGTGGCGATCAAGACTTGGAAGATCAGCAGGGCGCTTTGGTTGGGGGCAAGGGTGATACCGCTGAAGATCACAGTGCGGGAGTTGGCGTCGAAGGTGTTGGTGCCGGGTCCTTGGGCGCTGTTGTTGCGGTAGGTGGTGTTTGGGGAGATGGGGTCGCGAACCTCGATGTTGGTTAGTTCGGTCTGTCCGCCGTTTCGGACGGTGATTCGGTATTCGAGGATATCGCCCGGGTTAGCGTCGCCGCCGTTGAGGTCGACGACTTCTTTGACGCCGACAAGTAGGCTTTGTGTGCCGACGGGGATGACGGTGGGTTGGTTGCCGTTGGCTTCGTTGTCATCGGCATCGGTGGCTTCGCGGCGGAAGTTGTTGGCTTGGACGAAGCCTTGGTTGGAGATCAGTTTGCCGCCCGTGATGCGGACGCGGAAAGTGACGCGGGCTTGTTGTCCAGCGGGAAGGTTTCCGAGGTTGACAAAGACAGTTCCGCGCCCAGCACCTGCGCGAAACTCGGCAGCATCGGCGTCAGCGGTGTCTGTAAGAGAACGCCCATCAAGGGTAATGGAGGAGCCGATGTAAAGGGTGTTTTCGGGGATCTCGTCTTCGATACGGGCGGCGTTGGCGGGGGCGTTGCCGGAGTTTCGGACAAGGAGGGTGTATTCGAGGACGTCGTTGATATCGGCGACGTTGGGAGTGCCGGCGTCTTCGGCGATACGGACGGTTTTGGCGGTGGCGGTGAGGTTGGGTCCACCGCCGACGACGACATCGGTGGGGTCGTTGGGAGCGGGTGTTTCGGGATTGTCGGTGCGTAGCGGAGGAACATTGCTGCCCGAGATGCGGCCTTGGTTGGAGAGAATCGTGCCGTTGGCGACGCCTTGGTTGACACGGACTTGGAAAGTAATGGTGGCGGATTCGTCCTCGGGTGGGGTGCCATCGTCGGGGAGAAGGGTTCCGGGTTGGGTTCCTGATCGAGCGCTTTGGACGAGGATTCCTACTGCAAGGGGGTTGTTGGTGCCGTCGTCAGGGACTTGTTGGCTGTTGAGGCGTGTGGAGCCCGGGATATAGGTGGTGTTGGCAGGGGTGGCGTCGATCAATTGGAGTTGTTGCGCATTGAGAGAGCCACGGTTGCGGAGGATCAGGGTGTAGGTGAGGATATCGTTGGCCTCGACTTGACCGCCGTTTTCATCACGGACGGTTTTGGTGGCGACGACGAGCGCGCTGGCTTGGACAGTGACGCGGGTGGGATCTTTGGGGGTGGGGGTGGTGGGATCATCGGAGAGTTGGGGGGTGGTGATCTCGCGGCTGGTGACGCGGGCTTGGTTGTCGAGGTTGGTGCCGTTGGGTGTGTTGGGATCGACGGTTGCGTTGAAGGTGAGTAGGCGCGTTTGCCCGGGGCCGATGCTTGGGAGATTCCAGACGATCTCGTTGTTGACGACGATGCCGCCTTGTCCGGGGAGTATGTTGATCAAACCGGTGGGGACGGGGTCACGGACCTCGACGCTGTTGGCGGCTTGTGAGCCTGTGTTTTGGACGGTGATGGTGTAGGTGAGTTGTGTGCCGGGACTGGCGATGCCGTTGGTTGTGCCGCTGACGGTTTTGGTGATGTTGGAGAGGTTGGGTGCGCTTTGGACGGTGATGCGGGTGGGATCGTCGGAGGCGGGAGTATTGGGATCATCGGTGAGGGTGTCGGAGGTGGTTTCGGTGCTGCGGATGGTAGCTTGGTTGGATATCACGGTGCCATCGGTAGTTCCAGCGCGGATCCTAGCGCGGATCGTGAGCAAGACTTCGGATTGGGCATCGATGCGTGCGAGTGCAGGGGTGGTGGTGGGATTCCAAGTGAGGGTGTTTCCGCTGAGTGTTCCGCCGTTTCCGGGTCGGATGTTGTCGAGGTTTGGATCGATGGGGTCGGTGACGATGACGTTGGTGACAGGGGTGTTGCTGGTGTTGCGGATGCGGAGGGTGTACTCGATCTCGTCGTTGGGTTCGGCAGAGCCACCGTTGATATCGCGAACTTCTTTGGTGGAGGCAGAGATATCGGGGAATGCAACAAGGAGGAAGGTGGGGTCGTTGGGTGTGGGAGTGGCGGGATCATCGGAGAGCAGTTGAAGGGTGCCGTCGTTGTTGGTGGCGCGGGCTTGGTTGGGGATGCGTGTTCCGTCAGGAACACCCGCACGGATGCGTGCTTCAAAGGTGACTTGGGTTTGTTCGCCCGGCTTGAGTTGGGTGAGTGCAGGGACTTGGGCTGCGGTCCAAGTGATGGTGTTTCCAGAGACTTGGCCGTTGTTGAGGGCGCGGACGATCTCAAGGTTGGCGTCGACAACGTCTGTGAGTGTGATCTGATCGACGTTGCTGGTGCCTGTGTTGTTGATCGTGACGGTGTATCGGACGATATCGCTCGGTCGATAAGAGCCACCGTTGAGATCAGCGGCTGTTTTGGTGAAGGTGAGGCGTGTGGTGGAGCGGACGATGACGACGGTGGGATCGTTGGGAGTGGGAGTGTTGGGATCGTCGGTGGGGAGAGGGGTTGCGACCTGATCGGCGGAGACTTGGGCTTGGTTGGCGATGCGGGTGTTGTCAGCGAGTCCCGTTTTGATGCGTGCGGTGAAGGTGACTTGTTGGCTTGCGTTGGCGGGGATCGCAGAGATGGTCCAGAGGATGCGGCCTGTGTTGGGGTCAAAGATGCCGCCATTTGCGGGGTTGATGGCCTCAAGGGTGTTGGTATCAATGGGATCGTTGATCACGACGTTGGTGGCGGGCTGTGTTCCCGAGTTTCGGACGGTGAGGGTGTAGGTGAGCGTGTCGCCCGGGGCAGGATCGCCGCCGTTGTTGTCGGTGACGGTTTTGGTAGAGGCCAAGAGGGCTTGTCCGCCGACGACGATGGCGGTGGGATCATCAAGGGCAGGGGTGGTGGGATCATCGGTGGGTACGGGTGTATTGAGTCCTTGGGCGGTCAAAGTGCCTTGGTTGAGGATGCGTGTTCCAGCGGGGACACCTTGGGCGATCTGTGCGGTGAAGGTGAGTGTCACGCTGGTGTTGGGGGCGATGTTGCGCAGCGCAGGGGTTGTATTGCCGTCCCAGTTGATCGTGCCACCGCTGAGCGTCCCACCTTGCCCGGGGGCGATGTTGATCAAGTTGTTGGTGTCGATGGGATCGCGGACCACGACGTTGATGGCTGCGCCTTTGCCGGTGTTTCGGACGGTAAGGGTGTAGGTGAGGATATCGCCCGGCTGAGGTGTACCGCCGTTGTTGTCGCGGACTTCTTTGGTGGAGTCAGCGAGGGTGGGGCCTGCGACGACGGTGACTTTGGTGGAGTCGTTGTCTTCGGTGGTACGGGGATCATCGGAAGGTTCAGGGGAGGTGATCTCGGTGCTGGTGACTTGGGCTTGGTTTTCGATGACGGTGCCGTTTTGGGCGGTGGTGAGGACCACAGCGGTAAAGGTCAATGTGACGGAAGCGCCGACGGGGAGATTGGCGAGGGCAGGGGTGGTGGTGGCATTCCAAGTGATGGTGTTTCCTGCGAAGGTTCCGCCTTGTCCCGGGGTGATCTGGTTGATCTTGGTCGTGTCGATGGGATCGCGTACAACGACATTGGTTGCGGCAGAAGTTCCGGTATTTCGGAGGGTAATGGTGTAAGTGAGGGTATCGCCGGGTTCGACTTGTCCGCCGTTGTTGTCGGTGACTTCTTTGGTGGTGTTGGCGAGCGATGGGCCCGAAGTGACGGTGATGATCGTGGGATCGCTGGGGGCGGGAGTGGTGGGGTCGTCGGTGACGGTAGCGTTGGCGTTGGCGGCGGTGATGCGGCCTTGGTTGGAGATCTTGGTTTGGTTGGGGAGAGCAGGTTTGACGCGGGCCGTAAAGGTCAAGCGAACTTCGCTGTTGCTGGCGATGCTTGGGATGTTCCAAGAGATGACGTTTCCAGCGAGTACACCGCCGTTTGCGGGGACGATGGCTTCGAGGTTGGTGTCGACGGCATCGGTGACGAGGACGCTGGTTGCGGCGACGTTGCCGGAGTTTCGGATGGTGAGGGTATAAGAGACGGTTTCACCGGGCAAAAGCTGGCCGCCGTTGATATCGCGGACTTCTTTGGTGGAGGTGGTGAGATCGGGGCGTGAACGAACGGTGACGCGGGTGGGATCGTTGGGGGCGGGAGTGGCGGGATCGTCGGAGTTTTGTGCGGGGATGCCTGTGGCGTTGAGGATGGCTTGGTTGTCGATGAAGGTGCCGTCGGGGAGATTGGCTTGGACACGTGCGGAAAAGGTGAGGCGGATCTCATCGCCGGGGTTGAGGTTGGCGAGGGCGGGAGTGGTGGTGGGATTCCAAGTCAGGGTGTTTCCGCTAAGTGTTCCGCCATTTCCGGGTTGGATCTGGGTCAGTTGTGCAGGGACAACGTCGGTGACGACGACGTTTCGGTAGGGGGCATTGCCTGAGATGCGCAGGGTGAGGGTGTAGGTGAGGATATCGCCCGGGACGACATCGCCCCCGTTGGCATCGCGAACTTCTTTGGTGAAGGTGGCGGTGGCTTGGGATTGGACGGTGACGCGGGTGGGATCGTTGGGTGTGGGGGTGTTGGGATCGTCGGAGAGGATCTCTGTAAAGTTTGCGCCGTTGATGCGGGCTTGGTTGGAGAGGACGGTGCTGTTGGGGAGTGGGGCGCGGATCTGTGCGGTGAAGGTGACGGTGGTGGTGGCGTTGGGGGCGAGGCTTGCGAGGGCAGGCGTGGTGTTGCGGTTCCAGACGATGGCTCCGCCCGTGAGGGTGCCGCCATTTGCGGGGACGATGTTGATCAAGTTGGCGTCGATCGGGTCGGAGATCACGATGTCGGTTGCGGCGGTACTGCCGGTGTTTCGGAGGGTGATGGTGTAAGTGAGGGTATCGCCGGGTTGAGGGGAACCGCCGTTGTTGTCGGTGACGGTTTTGGTGGAGGCAAGGTTGGGACGTGCGACGACGCGGATGACGGTGGGATCGCCGAGGACGGGGGTGTTTGGATCATCGGTGCGTTGGGCGCCGCCGATGTTGGGGCCTTGGATCACGCCTTGGTTGGGGATGACGGTCCCGTCGGTGGTTCCGGCCTTGATGCGTGCTGTAAAAGTTAACACAACGGTGGCGTTGGGAGCGATGCTTGCGAGGGCGGGAGTGGTGGCCGTGTTCCAAGTGATGGTGTTTGCTGCGAAGGTTCCGCCATTTGCGGGGACGACGTTTTCGAGGTTGGGATCGATGACATCGATCACGACAAGGTCGGTGGCTGCGCGGTTTCCAGAGTTTCGGAGCGTGAGTGTGTAGGTGAGGGTGTCGTTGGGTTCGATTTGACCGCCGTTGTTGTCGGTGACGGTTTTGGTGGAGCGAGAGAGTTCGGGTCCAGCGATCACGGTGAGCGTTTGCGAAGATATCGAGAGTCGGCTGTTGTCTTTTTCGTCGATGATATCGCCGAGATTGGTGATGGCTGTGCCGTTGGGGACGTTGGGATCGATGGTGACGCGAAAGACGATCTGTGCGGATTGTCCGACGTTTAGTGCGATATTGCGTACGGTCAGCAGCCCTGTTTGGTTGGCTCCTGCGGGGGCGGGTTGGAATTGAGGTAGGCTTCCAACAGGGATCGTGACTTGTTGGTAATTGGTGACACCAAGGGGGAGATTGTCTTCCCAACGGACGGTGGTGTTTCGGGATCCGTTGTTGCGGAGGGTGACGGTGTAGGTGAGGATGTCGCCGGGTTCGGGGCGTCCGCCGTTATCGTCGGTGACGGTTTTGGTGGAGGCGGAGAAGTCAGGCTTGTAGTTGACGATGACGACGGTGGGATCGTTGCGTGGAGGCGTGTTGGGGTCGTCGGTCAGGAGCGTCACACCCGCGAGAGTTTGTCGGGCCTCGCCTTGGTTGGACAAGCGTGTGTTGTGGATCTTGTCGATGGTGACGCCTGCTGCGATGAATTCGGCTTCGGTAAAGACGGTGAGGGTGTAGCGGATCTCGGCGGTGAAATTTGCGGGGATGGTGATATTGCGGATATCGATGAGTCCTGTGCCGTTGGTTCCGCCTGTTGCGCTGGAGCGGTTGTCAGCGGGGCTGGTTCCAGCGGGGGGGATCACGCTGTTGGGATCGAGTTTGACGTAGGGCGGAAGGTTGTCGACGTATTGGACGCCGCTTGCGGAGGCGCTACCGCTGTTTTGGCCGACGATGGTGTAGCGCAGTTGTTCGCCCGGTCGGACATCGGTGGCTCCGGGGCGGGTGAGGTTTTCGAAGCGTTTGGTGAGCGAGCCAAGTTGCGGGGCTTGGATCGTTGTGATCGCGGTGTTGCTTTGGGTGGGTCCGACTTCATCGGACTGGACGGTGAAAAAGTTGGCGATCTGCCGATTGGGCGGGGTGCTTGTGATGCGGACTTGGAAGGTGATCTCGCGATCGTTGTCTCCGCGAAAGTCGATGGTTCCGAGGTTGAGTCCATTGACGAGAGGGCTTGTGCCTCCGACATCGGCGCGAGGTTGTCCATCGACGCGGGTGGAGTTGGGGATGTAGCTGGTGAAGGCGGGGATGCTGTCGCGGATGATGGTGTTTCGAGCCGCAAGCGAGCCTGTGTTCACCACTTCGAGCGTGTAGGTCAGGATATCGCCGACGCCTGCATTGCTGCGGTCGACGCGCTTTCGGGTGCGGGTGTTGCGAAAGTTGGGAGTGAGGGTGTCGATGGCAAGGATAATAAAGCCAAGAAAGACCAGTTCACCGTCGCCGCATTGACCGCCCGCACAAGCGATGCCATCGCCTGTTCCGAGTGTGAGGTCGGCGAATGTATCGCCCGGTTTGAGCAAACCGAGGCCGCGTTGTCCGATCTCGAACGTGTCCAGATCGACGCCCAAAGCCAATGTCGAGTTCCAGATGTTGCCTGAGGGGTTGTAGGGGGTGGCGGAAAATAAGCGGGTGCTTTGTGTGGCGGATTGTGCTCGAAAAGAGATGAAGTCGCTGTTTGTGGCGGGTTCTGGGGGAGATCCGAGGAATTGGTCACCTTCGAGACCAAAGAAGGTGAACGTTCCTTCGGGTGGATCGCCGACTTGGAAGCCGCTGATGCGGAAGTTGGTGATCCCCGAACTGGGAGGGTTTTGTTCTTCGTCCATCATCAAAAAGCCGTCATAGAGGACGATATCGCGGCGTACAGTCGTGGTGGGGCTTTTCCAAACGACAGCCATCGACCAAGCAGCGTAGTTGGCTTGGCAGAAAGGGTTGTTGTTGCAATCGCCCGGCAGAGCGTTGAGATTGGCAACGGTGTAGGTGCCGTTGAGGTTGTTGCCTGTGCCGAGTTGCTTGACGAGGGCGGTGATATCGGCGCGACAATAGAAAAAGTCGAGGTTACCGAGGACACGGCGAACGGTTTGACAGGAAGTCGAAGTGACCGCGATACGTGTTCCGTTGGGGAGAGTGAAGTCCACCGAATTATCGGGCGTTCCGTTGACGGTGCCTGTCCACCAAAGATAGGCGGCTTCGACTTCGCCATCAAAGGGGATGCCGCTGATCTGCGCCGAGTTTTGCGGAAGAAGGATATCGTTGACGTTTCCGGGGGGGCTTGCTGACATCATGGTGTTGCCGGAGATAGCGGCAGAACCAAATAACTTGTAGGTTGCAAGGACCGCAGGGGGCTGTCCTTGAACGCCCGCATACACGGGAGCGCTCGCAAAGATCAAGAAACAAGTAAGCAGCCACCACGTCAAACGCATCATCAAGTGTGGACGCCAAAGTGCCGTTGCCATGGAAGACATGGCGCTTTTTGTCGAACTATCCATGTTTCTACCCACCAAGCGAAAAAACAATGCAACACCTATCTCTTTTTTGAGACACCGACGAGCTTTGGGCGAATTTGCGTCGCACAAGCGCCTGTTCTTCGATGCGATGATTTTTTGAGACACAAAAGACCTTCTCCAAAGTCCACGCATTATAGAGGATAGCTTTGCGCTGGCAAGGCCACGCGGATCTTACGGAGTATGCGCATTTTGGGATGGAACCAAGGCCACGCGGATCTTACGGAGTATACGCATTTTGGGATGGAACCAAGCTTTTTTGACCCGCCCAAGAGCCACGTCCCTCGCTCTTCAAAGCGTACGAGGATGCGAAGAGGTCTGCGGAACAAAATATGAACGCTTCGCCATCGCCCATGCTGTACGGTTCGAGCGTACAAAAGCGCACAGTCTCTTGTCTGGTTTTGTGGTCGGATGGAGCGGTGGGTTGGTTTGGGTGGGCAGGATCGTTCGGTGTTTGGCGGGGGTCTCGAAGAGGTCGAGGCTTTCGATGCTCTCTCTCGCGGATTCAGGTGATGGGTGGATATCGTAGACGCAAAAAAGCCGACTCTTTATGAAAAAGAAGTCGGCTTTTGAAGATGTGGAGCTAGGCGGGATCGAACCGCCGGCCTCATGAATGCCATTCATGCGCTCTCCCAGCTGAGCTATAGCCCCAACACGGTCGGGTGAGGCATGAAATAGCGGAGGTTGAGGCAAGTGTCAAGAGTTTTTTTCAGTCTTGTTGCATCGGGCGGCATTCGCCTTCGATGCAGATCTGCTCTTGGTGACAATCGTCTTTGGTTTTGCATTGGTCGACGCAGTAGCCTTGCTTTCCGCAGATCTTTTTGTCGGGGCAATCGCTTGCAAAGCGGCAACGGATAAGCTGTTTGCAGCTACTGGCCGCGAGATAAGGCGTCATGGCAAAAAGCAATGTGAAAGCGATCCAGCGAAGCGTTCGTGTCATCTGTGAGGGTCTCCGAAACAGATAGGGGGGCGGAGCCGAGCGGCGACGCCATGATGTGGAAACGAAAGCGATGGGGATGATAGCGAAGGGATGGGCTGATGCGCAAGCACAAAAATGATCGCCCTCGGAATGAACAGGGGATTGTACGGGGGTGGGGTGGGGGGTTGTGTGGGATGGAAGGGATACAAACAAAAAAAGCAACCTGTGAGGGTTGCTTTTTTGTTTGTTTTTTGGTGTGGGCGATACTGGAATCGAACCAGTGACCCCTTGCATGTCAAGCAAGTACTCTAACCAGCTGAGCTAATCGCCCGAGACGAGGAAGGGGTATAGCACAGGGGTTGTGGGATGTCAACTGTTTTTTTGCGGGAGGTGGGATCTTGCAGTTTGGCGTGGGTTCGTGTATTGCAACGCGGGAGAGATCGCAGCGGTTTGACGGATAGCGTGCGAAGAAGTCGGAGCCATCGAGAAGATGGTGGGTATGTGGTTCGTGCGCGAGCGTCATTGTTTTGGAGAGAGCGAGCGGATGGGAGCATTGAGGAAGGAAGGTCACGCGGCAGAGAGACAAAGGGGATGGGGGGCGAGATTTGCGAGCCGTCATGGTTTGTGGATCGTGGGGCTGTGTTGGGTGGTGGTTTCGGTCGCGCTGGTCTGGGGATCGAGGACTGCCTTGTGTCAACGTGCGGATTCGACGAACGTAGGCGCGTACAAGTGCAGAGGCTGCCATGAGTCGGCGCACAACGTTTGGGAGAAATCGGCCCATGCGCGGGCTTTTTCGGTGCTGCCAGAGAAGGATCGCAACAATGCGCAGTGCTTGCGTTGCCATAGCGTCGGCAAGCAGCCGCATCTGCAAGGCGTTCAATGCGAAAGCTGTCATGGGGGCGGGAAATACTATTCGATTCCTGAGGTGATGGTGGATAAAACGCTTGCGCGGGCTGCGGGACTCGTGGTGATCAAGGGAGAGAAGGGCTGCGTGGATTGCCATGCAGGCCACTCGCCCAAGCTGCGCAAGTTTGATTACGCCACGATGTGGAAAAAGATCGCGCATACCAAATAGATCCGTTCTTTGAGGTCGAAGTGGCCGACAAAACCCCCCGCGTTCGCGCCACATCAAGCGGCAGTGTTGTTGTTTTGAAAAGCGTCTGAACGCCCCGCCAAAACAGGGTCAAGGGAGCCTCGCTAAGGGCGCGGGGTGTGGGGTAGAACCCCACAAAAACCATCCAACAAGTGATACGAAATCCGCCCATTGTGTGACCGTAACGGCGTAGGGGCAGCCCCCTGTGGCTGCCCAAGGATAGGGCGTCTACGCACTATCTTACGATCACACACCACTCGGATATCGTATGACTCCTTTGAGAGACAAAAAAGGTGATGTGATGTTGATAGAGCAGAAAGAAGCTGCGGTGTCGCGTGGCTTGCTGGAGGTGGAGTCTTGGGTGTTTCAGTCTCGCGGCACGAGAGCGTCGCGGGTGTGGGCGTGGTTTTTGGGCGGTGCGATGGGGCTTTGGGCGATCGGCCTTGCGCTGACGGAGGGGTGGCAAGGTTGGGGTATCTCGTGGGCGTGGTGGGATGCTTTGGAAGAAGGCTTGCAAGCGTGGGTGATGGGGGTGTTTTGGTGGTTGTGGTCGATGAGTGTGGGTGGAGCGTTGTTGCATCGGTTGTTTGCGGTGCGAGCGGAGCGTTCGTTGGCGGGGTTGCTCGAAGCCCCGGGTTCATGGGTGCGGATGCAAAGCAAGGGAAAAGATTTCCCGACGCAAGCCGTGATCTGTGAGCGGATGGATCGAGTTTTTTCGATCCCGACGCAGCAAGCGGGTGGTTGGTTGTGGGCGGAGCGAGGGCGATTGGCGTCGATCGGTGAGTTGTGGCTGTTGGGTGGTGTGGCGACGGCGATCTTGGGGGCATGGGTACAGCCCTTTGCACCGACGATGCCGTTGTGGGGGCGTGCGATCTTGTTGGCGGCTCCGTGGGTTGCGATGGGAGCATTTTTGATGTTCGAGCAACCCGCCCGTCAGATGGCGGTTTGGAGAGAGGGAGACACGTTGTTGATCAAGGTAGCGTGCGAGCGCGATGCGTGGTGTGCTTCTTTGGATGCGATGGCGTTGGTGCGTGAATTAGAGGGCCTAACGGAACAAGAGGGAGCCTTGGTGTGGGTGGAAGCGTCGACGAGTAAGCAACCATCGCCGCGATCGTTCGGTTGGAGTGCGTTGGGTCCGTTGCTTGCGCTTGGTCTGACGGGGGCGTTTTTGTGGAGGGCGGGGGCGTTTTCATCGTTGGATGGGCTGTTGCGTTCGTTGTCAACACCGATCAGCGTGGGCTGGTGGGGGATGGGGATGGGCTTGATGGTCGGAGTGTTGTGGGCGGCAAGACGAGCATCCTCCGATGTTTTGGGAGGCGTGTCTTGGTTGGGCGGGGTTCTTGGCCTTGGGATGGCGTGGTTGACGTATCTTCCCGTAAAGTCCGTTCAAAAAGTGTTGGTCGGCCATGAGATCTTTGCGTTGGTGTTGTGGGGATTGGGGTTGGGGTTGTTGTTGGCGTCGGCGTTGTTGGCGGTGCGCGCTGGGCTGTTTGTGGAAAAGAGCGAACAGGCCGATCTGTATGCTACACAACAGAGCGGCATGATCGCGCTGGTGTTGTTGGGAGGGGCTTTTTTGGCGGCTGTGTTTTGGGGATGGCAGGCCGATCTTTTGCAACGTATGGGGCGGGTGTTTGTGGTGTTTGCGTTGACGAGCGTGGTGTGGATGCCGTTGCGATCGAGTGGATCGCGCACGCAACGACTGCCCTCTGCTGTGGTCTCGATGGGATGGGTCTTGTGGTCGTTTTTTGTTGCGGTGTCTGTGTTGTCTTGGATGCTTTTGTGGATGATCGCGGTGGTCTAAAGAGTTTGTTTGGGGTTGTTTGGGGAATGGTTTCCGTCTGCTCGGTGGGTAGGCGGTTTGAAAGGATCGAAACATGACGGACACAAAGAAGCGCCCTACCCGTATCGCAAAGCCTTCTTCTGCAAAAGGACGAGGCGAAAAGAGGAAAGGCCAAACAGCGGCACGCGCACCGAGCAAGAGCGAGGTCGCAGCAACAAGGGCGTTAAAAAGCCGAGCGGAGGCCGCTGCGGTAAGTGTAGGGAGAAGCAACGGCCCGATTGCATCGACGCGAGAGGCCGAGCAACAGGGCGAGATCGAGAAAAGCGTGGCGTCAGAATACAGCGAGCAGAGCGAGGAAAGCGAAGCATTGAAAGACGACGGTGAGGCCGATGCGGTTGTGGACGCGGAAGCGGAGGGCGCGCCTGTGGTGTGGGATGCCGCAGCAAGGATGGCTTTTGCGCAAGAGGTGTTGGCGTCTTCGACGATGGAGACTTTTTTGCCCTTTCATCATGTGCAATTTGTCAAAAGCGCCGTACAGCCGAAGAGTTATCCGCCTCCGATATTTCCCGAAGTGGCGGTGGCGGGGCGTTCCAATGTGGGAAAATCTTCGTTGCTGAATTCGTTGTTTCAGCGCAAGTCTTTGGTGAAGGTCAGCAAGACGCCGGGTCGGACGCAGTTGCTTAACTTTTTTGAAGTGGATCGGCAATTGATGCTGGTCGACCTGCCCGGGTATGGGTTTGCCCAAGTCCCCGACGCTGTAAGGCGTCAATGGCAGCCGATGATCGATCGTTATCTCAACAAGCGCGAAGTCTTGATGGCTTGTTTGTTTCTTTTGGATATCCGTCGTTTGCCGAGCGAAGAAGATCTCGAACTGTGGGAGTGGCTGCAACATTTCGAGATGGATGTGATCCCCGTCTTGACGAAAGCGGACAAACTATCAAGTCAGCAGCAACAAAAACAATTGCACCAGATCGCAGAAGCGTTGGACGCACCGCATCAAGGCTTGGTGGTGACGTCCGCCAAAGATCACAAAGGGCGTGATCGTTTGCGCACGATGTTGCGTGCTTATGGCTGGCAAGCGTGGCAAGCCTATGCGACGGGGGTTTGGGGATCGCTCGAAGAGAAGATGTTGGGAGAATAATTTCGCAGACCATTCACTGCGAAAAGCATCCAAACCAGTTAGGCGTTACGCAGGGGTGAGGGTGTTTGTGGGGTTTCACCCCACAGGCGTTAGGTGAAGCGGAGGAAAGCCCCCCACCCCGCCCTTCCCCGTGAACAGGGGAGGGAGCGAAAGTCGGAAGCATCGGGGATGTTGTTTTTTCATGACGCACGCTGTATGCACGAAATGCAGACGCTGCCCGTTCCAACTTCCCCCCGTTCACGGGGGGATTGAGGGGGGGGGGAGAAAAAAAAAGGCGATCAAGACCGACTCTACGAGGTTTCCACCTTAACAAGGCGCGTATGGGGTTTCACCCCACGCCCCACAAGGGAGCTTTGCCCCCTTGACCCCGTATTGGCGAAGAGATCGCAGGTTTTTCAAGATAACGACCCTGGCGCTTGGGCGTTCGCGAACACGGCTTTTTTTGGCAACCGCGTAAGTTCTATCGGAGTGATCTATGATCGAAGGATAGCGCCCATGCGCCCTATCCTTGGGCCATAGGGGGCACTTGGACCAACTCAATCGATTCGTTTCGCTGACAACACGACTCTTTGTTTCCCTGCGTAACGAGGTTTCTGCTCCGGACTGTTCGCTTTGACGGCTGCTTTTTTCAAAGCAAACAGTTTCTACGAGTTCCGTCCGTGAAGTACGTGAAAAAGTAGGGGCAGACAGGTGTGGCTGCCCAATCACAGGG
>JAKLKB010000072.1 GCA_023150835.1 Myxococcota bacterium
CTGTTCCTTTCACGTTGATCATTTCTGATCGACGAGGGGTAATTCGCTCTCCGTTGATGCTCCGTCCGAGCGGGGGATAGATATGCAACTGGAGTCTTGGTTGGACAGTCTCAACCGTTTGAGAAACTGCTCGGTTCTTTCTTGCAAGAGCTCTTTCACCTGTGGATACGGCATGAATAACCTTATCTCAGGCTCCTCTAACCTTGCCAGAATATTTCGAGCCGCATTGATGTCTGCATCCAATACCACCCCGTCGAAACAGTAAAATGAATCGCCTTTACGGGTTCCCAACAAGATCCCATAACGACTATCCATTTGCGAGGTATAGGCACACGACACCAAACAAACAGACGCCCCGCGTCTGCGAGAAACTGCGTACAAAGCGCGACCCATCAAACCCTTTACCCACCCCGACAATCTTCGATTCTGCGAAGCTCCCAAAGACCGGCTTTTGCTCACAAATGATAAGTCTTCCGCTGCTATCGTCCCCGCCTTGTCCACCACGTCATGAACTGCTCGATAAATCACACTCTCTACCTTCGCCCGATGTTTTCTTTGGCGTTCGTCCAGCTTTTTCCTTCCCAGATTGAACTTCCGTATGCGGTCGCGCTTGTGCGGTTTTTTCTCTGCGATGGCTGACAGCTTGTTGCGACGCTGATATTTTTCTTTCAATCCATCGGATTCTTTTGTCAGTAAGTCCCCGAATCCCAAACCATGTCGTTGCCCATCAGAGTCTGTAAACACTTCGCTGTAGCCTTTGTCTAGGCCGACCACAAGACTCCCACAAGGCCGCACGCTACAGACTCTTTCTTCTTCGACCGCATAATGGAGCTCGACGCGTCCGCCGCGTAGAATCAAGCGTAACGTTCCTGACGGCGCTCGATTTGTCGATAGCGGAATCGCCAGCCTTTGACGAGATTCCAAACTCATCATCTCAATCCAAGCTCGTCCTCTGTCCACAAATGCCTTATAACAACAGGGGTCGAGAATGATTTGGTTGCGTACTCGCGTATGACCGTGTTTGTAGTGACGGCGCATCAAACGCCGCAAGTAGTTATCTTCAGTCCACCGTGGGGAGGCCAACAAGTCGAACAGTCGTTTTTTCTCTTCGCTTGGGATGTCGCGTTTTTGCAAGGCGGCCCGAACTTTGACCTTGGCGGATTCGCGATAAGCCTGAATATCCTTGAAGACATCGCGCAAGGTTTCTTTCCATAAGCGGGCAGGGACATCAAACTCCCGCTGTTCTTTCAGCCATTGGTCACGGACTTCTCGGTGGTTGGTCCCTACCCCCTTGAGCGAACCGAACTGCTGCCATACCTCCGAACGCAGCAAGCCTAAACGACGTGCCAGTTCTTCTAATCTCTTGTATTTCGAGACCGTCAAATCGTCGCTGTATGCGATTCGGGTCACTTGACTCATTGCTCTGGCCTCGTCACGGCTTCTTTGATTCGCTTTTTGTAACTTCGTAATCCATACAATCGAGAACTAAAGCAATGCACTATCGACATCAAATCTTCAACCATCTCCCGTTCTGGAGAGAGTTTTTCTTGGTTGACCACGGTCACTTGACAACGGTGCTTTTCAGCGAACCACTGAAAAAAATCAAAACCAAATCTTATCAGCCGATCCTTGTGTGCAATGAGTAAATGGGCAATCTGTCCCTGTTCGATCCTTTCCATAAGCGATAAGAATTCTTTTCTCTTGAAGTTTAACCCCCCCCCGATTTCTTCAATCCATTCAGATACGACAATTTCGGATGCCAAACAAAAGTCTTTCATCGAATCGACTTGGGCTTGAAGATCGGTTTTTTGATGGCTTGAAGAAACCCGACAATACACAACCGTTTTCCTGTCATCTGTGGGGTGGGCTTCGAGCCCCAACGCTTTGTGAAGATCCGACTCTTCGTAATATCTTTGGCCACCCAAAACTCTTTTGGCCGGAAGTGTTCCGTCTCTGTCCCATCGACGGAGAGTTTGCGTTGATCTGTTGATCTCTTTGGCGAATTGTCCGATGGTATATCTTTTCTCTGTCATCTGCTCTCTCGATCACATAAAAATCCTCAACTGTGATCAACTCTCATCACTTGTGATCAAAAAAGCAAGACCTAGAGTAAGCTCCACACGATCCTAAACCAAAAGCTCTCTTCCGTACAACACCAAGCCCCATCACCAACGCTCGCAAGCGCGCTCAACGATCGCGCACAACCACCGCTTCTTTCGCACAACAGCATAAGAGACTGAATTGCAAAAGAAAACAAAAAAAACAATTTTCTCGTAACACCTCGCTTCGCTCCTGCGACCTATGCAACGAATCACCCAAGCGAACTCACCCCACATCACACGATGGAGGACGCTTGGGATAGTGTGCGCCTCGTCGCACTTCCTCTCTTTATGCAGCAAGAATCCAAAAAGGAGTGTTCGATGAACAACGTATTCAAAGGTGCCATCATCGCTTCTGCCGTCGCTGGTCTTCTCGCAACCACCGCTTGCGGTACCCCCACCAATACCACCACGCAATCCGTCAAGTGCAGCGGGATCAACGAGTGCAAAGGTCAAGGTGCCTGCGGTGCCAAAGACGGCAGCCACGACTGCGCGGGCAAAAACGAGTGCAAAAGCAAAGGCTGGGTCAAAAAAACCGAAGCCGAATGCAAAACCGCTGGCGGCACCAACCTCGGCCCAGCCTGATCCCCACCGCGAACGCCTCCATCCTTCGGGATGGATCGACGTTAAGCGCACCACAAGCGTGCAGATACGAACCCCCACCTCTTTCTCACGCACAGACCGCGATGCAGCACCCCACGGCGTTCATCGCGGTTTTTTTTTGTGGAGTTTCACTTTATTTTGTGGGGTTTCACCCCAGACCCCACAAGGGAGCGCGGCTCCCTTGACCCCGTATCGGCGAAGAGATCACAGGTTTTCCAAACAGACAGCTCTTTCGCTTGAGGAGATCGAACACGGCTTTTTTTGGCAACTGCGTAACTCCTATTCGAGAAACACGGCTTGATCGAATGAGCCGCACAGTTTCGAGGAAGAAAGATGGAGAGTTCTGATCGATGACCAGCACACCTTATCTCGGACACGGAATCGGCCTACGCACCGTCCATTTTGACTATCTCCTACAACACCCGCC
Organism: Myxococcota bacterium; assembly: GCA_023150835.1. Classification (GTDB taxonomy): domain Bacteria; phylum Myxococcota_C; class UBA6777; order UBA6777; family UBA6777; genus JAKLKB01. Next base: position 3,130 of record JAKLKB010000072.1, read on the forward strand.
TGATGGGGTCGACTGGTTCGAGATCATCTCCGAAAACTACCTAGAACCCGGGGGCCGCCCGTGGGCCGTGTTGGAAAGGGTGCGCGCCCATTGCCCTGTCGTGATGCACGGAGTCTCCCTTGGGATCGGCAATACCGACGCTCTCTCTATCGAACACCTCCGCGCACTCAAAGCCCTCAAACAGCGCCTCCAACCTGCGTGGGTCTCGGATCACCTGTGCTGGGGCGCATTCGGTGGACACAACAGCCACGATCTCCTGCCCCTCCCCTACACCGAAGAAGCCATCCGCCACATCGTCCCTCGCGTCCAACAAGTCCAAGACACCCTCGGATGCCAGATCCTGCTCGAAAATGTCTCTAGCTACGTCACTTTCCCCGAAAGCGAACTCACCGAATGGGACTTCTTGCGTGAGATCTCTGAGCGCGCCGACTGCAAGATCCTCTTGGATGTCAACAACATCTACGTCAGCGCCTTCAACCACGGCTTCTCGATCGACACCTACCTCCAAGCCATCCCTCTCGATCGTGTCGGCCAATTCCATCTCGCTGGACACACAAACTACGGCGAATACATCATCGACACGCACATCGGACCTGTGATCGACGATGTGTGGGCTGTTTACCGCAAAGCCCTTGACCGCTTCGGCCCCATCTCCGCGCTCGTCGAATGGGACGAAGATATCCCACCCTTCGCAGACGTCCTCCAAGAAGTCCGACGCTCCCGCTCCATCGAAGCTACATGGCGCGCACAAACCAACAACACCTCCACATCCCCCAAGGAGGCTCGCCATGCCCTCGCATAACACCGAAGACAACCGCGCACTCCTCCATCCTGCCCATACAACCGACAAAACCGAGCCACCACACCATCTCGCTCATACCCCCGAACAAACCAATCCAACACACCATCACGCCCATACTTCCGAACAAACTGATCCACCATACCATCTCGCTCATACTTCCGAACAAACTGATCCACCATACCATCTCGCTCATACTTCCGAACAAACCGATCTCTGGACGCATCCACCGCTTCATATCGGACGCCTCCCCGAAGAACAGATCTATGCGATCTTTTGGCAACAAGTCGGCGACCTTGGCAACGCAGGAGCAGAGCACACCGCCCCAAACTTGCGCAAACTGCAAGCCCGTTTTATGGCTCACATCCGACATCCCGAAGGCCCCGAGATCGCCAAAGCCCACACCGCTGGCCTCGATCCCGAACTCCAACGCCTCCAAAACTGGATCGCCGCACCCAACGAAGACTTCGCCATCCAACGCTTTTCGATCTACGCCAACGCCTACTTTACCCGTCTCTACGATATTTTACGCGACTTCTTCCCTCGTCTCGTCGAAGCACTCGATGAAGACAGCTTCCAAAACCTGATCGTGGACTATCTGATCGTGTACCCCTCGACCCATCCTTCCGCCCATCTGATCGGCGAACATCTCTCCGACTTCTTGCGCGCCTATCCACGCCCCAACGCCCCGCACTGGCTCCCCGATCTCGTCGCTCTCGAATGGGGCCGCCTTGAACAGTTCTGCAAACCCGACCACCCGATCCTCACCCAAGCCGAACTCGCGGCGTATCCCCCCGAATCATGGGGCGAGATGCGCTTTGGCCTCAGCCCTGCCTGCGCACTCCTGCACCTTCAATCCCCCGCCTACCGCATCTGGCTCGCGCTCCACGACAAAACTCCACTTCCTCCCATCCCTCACCAAGAATCCCCAACCCTCGTCTGGCGCTCTGGCTTTTCTCTCAGCCACGAATCTCTTACCTCTTCCGAAGCCTCCGCTTTTCAGATGCTTCAATCGGGCGCTGACTTCAACACCTTCTGCGGATGCTTCCTTGCCGACGAAGCTGGCGAACAACAAGAACTCACCCAAGAGATCCTCCAACGCACCATCCAAAAAGCCTACACCTGCTTCGGTCGCTGGCTTGGCTACGGCCTCTTCACCGAGATCCTCCCCGCCTAATACATCCCCACACCGCACACACCGCATCGCATCGGACAAATGATGGGTTTTTGATCTTGTGGGGTGCCACCCCACACCCCGCAAGGGACTGTCGCCCCTTGACCCCGTATCGGCGAAGCGATCACAGGTCTTTCAAGACAACGACTCTGTCGCTTGGGCGTTCGCGAACACGGGTTTTTTGAACACGCGAGATGGGCAGAAAATTCGCGATGTTCTTACCCCGCACCCCCTGCCCCCTCTCCCCGCGACGCTACACTGCGGAGGCGAGGGGGAGAAGAAAAAGCCCAAAAGAACGGGGGATCGTGACAACCTCGACGCAGACGGAAACAAAGTGTTGTTCGCTGCTGTGTCTCACTAATTAGCCGCTGCGTTCGCTTGGGTTCCCCTCGCCTTGCAGCGAGGCTTTGCAAGCGTCGCAGGGAGAGGGGTGTCGCGAAGCGACGGGGTGAGCGTCACACGTTTTGTACCCTTGTAAGCCCCTACCCCAATTGAATGCAAAAAGCTTTTAAATACATCCGAAAGCAGAGCATCCACATCTGAAAGCAGAGCATCCACATCTGAAAGCAGAGCATCCACATCTGAAAGCAGAGCATTCACATCTGAAAGCAGAGCATCCATATCTGAAAGCAGAGCATTCACATCTGAAAGCAGAGCATTCACATCTGAAAGCAGAGCATCCACATCTGAAAGCAGAGCATCCACATCTGAAAGCAGAGCATCCACATCTGAAAGCAGAGCATTCACATCTGAAAGCAGAGCATCCACATCTGAAAGCAGAACATTCACATCTGAAAGCAGAGCATCTGCATTTTACTCTAGCTCTACACCTAAAGAATACACAATTTTGCATAGAATAAGGATTACGCGATTAAACCCAAGATCCCCCGTGTTCGCACCCATTCAAGCGGAGCCGTTGCTGGTTTGGAAAACATCTGCTCGTCCCGCCAACATGGGGTCAAGGGGCCATCGGTCCCTTGTGGGGTGTGGGGTGAAACCCCACAAAAACCATCCCACCGCGCAAGTTCTATTCGTTAAAGCGCGGAACGGAGAGAGCGGGTTCTTCGCTTGTAGCCCCAAGCGAGGGCGAGGAAGAGCATCCACCATGCGAATCCAGAGGGAGAGACGGGATGGCTTTGGCAACCGATGCCTTGTTTGGGTTCGCGGCATGTTGGGACACATTGACCTGCTGCGTTGCAGACGTTGTATTGTTCGGAGGGAGGGCAAGGGAGGTTTCCTTGTGGGCCACCTTGTGGGGGATTGGGGTTGGACGGCGGAGTGACGGGAGGCGTTGGGTTGGACGGCGGAGTGACGGGAGGTGTTGGAGGTATCGGGTTAGAAGGTGGAGTGACGGGAGGTGTTGGAGGTGTCGGAGGCGTCGGGGGTGTTGGAGATGTTGCACCTTCGCGGCAGTAGCTGATTTGACTGCTCAAGGTCTCGCAGCCGAATCCTGCGCCACAGGATTGATCGGGGCGGCAGCCACAGAGGGAGATTTTTTCGCTCCCGTGCTGGGCATCATAACGGCAAGCACCTTTGGAGATCGAGCAAGGATCGGCTTGATCTTTTTTACAGGCTTCAAAGCAGATCGTTTTTTCTTTTGTGCCGCCACAGAGCAACCCGGGCGCACAAGGCGCGTCGATGGAACAAGATTCACCGTATTTTTGAGTGCCTGCTGGAGAACAAAAACAAGCAGCGCTTCCTTGTTGGCAAGGCGAAAGCAACGGAGCGGCCCCTGCATAGCATCCCTCTCCCGAAGAACATTCGCTGTCCTTACGGCAGGACGTACTTTTTCCCATGACTTGATAGATCCAAGGAAGATAGCGATCGACGCGTGTATGCACGCTTGCAGAATCGCAGTACGTCGATCCATCTGGATGCTTCGTCGGGTTGTCTCCTCGGGAGGTCACGCCAACGACAACAAGATACTGTTCGAGAGCGATCGCTGGTCCACCTGAATCGCCATGACAAGCGTCTTGCGTGTCACCTTTGAGGAGAAAATCAAGGTCGCGAATCTCTTTGACTTTCAACATTGCGCTTCTTTTGTACTCGTCTGCGATCTGCTTCGGGTTTGTTGTGTAAAAGCCATAACCCGCAACGTAAAGCTCTTTCCCGACCCATGAGCGGTTAAAGAAGGAAGGTGTGGGTAAAGCAACGTGTTTTAACGGGATATCCTCGCCAAAAACAACCAACGCGATATCATACCTCAATTCGCTTTTATCATACAAAGGGTGCATGATCGTCTGTTTGATCGCATAGTAATGGCGTGCGTATTGTTTGCCGTCCTCGCTTAACACATCAAAGCGGATCTCCACAGTGCCTTCCTCCTTGTCCAAACCATCCACGCAATGCGCCGCAGTCAAAAAATGGCGCGGGCCGATCAAGGTTCCCGTACAAAAAGCTCTATCCGAACGATTGATTACAAATCCCCCTATAGCAGGATAGCTTAAGTCGATGGTGCCGTTGATGATGGGCTGTTTTTTTACGGTGGCGTCGTTGGATTCGTTGGGTGTGTTGGGGTTTTGTGCGCACGCCACAAGCGAAGCGCAAACAAGCAAAGAACTCAAATAAGAACGGGTCTTGGTTGAAACATATCGGAACATCGCCATCTCCTTTTGTTGACGGGTTGATTCGTGCGACGCCCCTTTTCTCAAAAACAAAGCCAGCTTTTCATTTTCCAGCAAGCCATTGAAATCAAAGCCAAAAGCCCCCCATCCTCAAAGCGGCCCCTCCCAAGACCAAGCGCCACAAAGCAAAGACTGTCCAACAACCAAACAACGACACCGTTCAAGATCTGAACGCTCTGGCAACGGGCCGCGCAGGCCCAAAAATGTGAAAAGCAACAGACCGCCCAAAAAAAGCTCGCTGCTCAAGAGAATTGCTCTAGATAGACTCTATACCGCGTTGTGTTGTACAAAAGCGTTTGTAAGGGCGAGTGTTCGTCGACGCATTCACCGAGGAGCATCAATCGTGGATACGAAACAACGCAAGGAGCAATTCAGCCAAGCTTTTGTTCAAGCAATCGCAGCTTGCGCCGGTTTTGCTTGGAGCAAACCAAGCGTAGATGAAGATAGCGTCGATATGATGTTGTCCAAAAAGGGAGGAAGCGGGACGCTTCGCTCCCCGAGGCTCGAATTGCAACTGAAATGCACCGAAAAAGAAGCTATGATCGCAAGTGACGGAACGTTCAGTTATTCTATTCCATTGAAGAACTACGATGATCTGAGAGATACAAGTCTACACATACCGCGCATATTGGTCGTCGTTTTCGTACCCGCACAACAAGAGGAATAGCTATCACAAAAGGAAGACGAACTTGTTTTGCGGCGTTGTGGTTTCTGGATGAATCTTCGCGGCCAAGCAGAAAGCCAAAACGAGCGCGGCCAAACCGTCCGTATCCCACTCAACCAAAGGTTGACCGTTGACGCCTTGCAAGACATCATGGAACGCATCGGTCAGGGAGGACAACCATGACAACAACCACCTCAAAAAAAGAAATGTACCAAGCGCTCCGCCCCACCGATATCGCGCTGTACTTACGCGCTAAACACTGGACACAAGACGCACAACACAAAACGCTTTGGTTTCTGGGTGAGGAGGAAGTATTGCTTCCAACGAATCAAGAAGCCGGTGATTATGCTCTGCGTATCGGGGATTTGTTGGAGGCGCTTGCGATGGTAGAACAACGCAATCCGTCTCAAGTGTACGAAGATCTACAGACGATCGGCTTTGATACGCTGCGCATCCGCATCGCCGACACAGAGATGTCCGATGGAACACTTCCGATTGAACAACACACGCAAATTGCTCAAAAGACAAGGGAACTGGTTCTTTCAGCTGCTTGTGCGGCCATCGAAAAGCGAGCCTTTTGGCCAACCCGCAAGCCGACGAAAGCGACGGAACATATACGGCGTGTGCGCATCGGGCAGAGCGAAAGAGGAAGTTACATCGTGACGGTTCTTTGCCGCGTCACACCTTTGCTGCACACCCCCACAAACCCCTCATCCGCCGACTCCGAAGAGACCTTCGAACGACAAGTCACTTTGATGTTGGCGCATTCGCTCCGAGCGCTTGAACATGCGTCCAGAGAAGCGGCCCTCCAACAAGAACTCGCGGCTTTTTCACAAGCGATCCCCGCAGGCGTAAGCGCCAATCTTTGTGATGCTGTCGCAGGTTTTTGGGGAGATGAACACGCCCAACGAAAAGTAGACTTCCTCTTTTCTTGGTCACCGAACCGACCTGTTATCGCGGAACCGATATCGAAGGTTTCTTTTTCTTCCGATCGCGTGCCGTTTCTACGCGCAGCAAGTATCCAATTACGCGACACGGGACATCCTTCGGACATCGAGATCACAGGCCCCGTTGTCAAGTTCGAACGCTCCGAAGGTGCCGAGAAGGGCAAAGCGACATTGTACTGCCACGTCGAAGAACGGCCCCTTCGGGTGGTGTTCGAATTAAGCGAGCCAGACTACAACATGGTGACCAACGCGCACCGAGACGGTTGCCTTGTGACTGTAAGCGGAAGCCTTCAAAAAGAAGGCCGCAGCTTCTCCTTGAAAAATCCGCACCATTTGATCATCGAAAGCAACGAGTCCTAAACAAGAGAGAAGACAGGAGAGCGGATGTTACGAGAGAATCCCAAGCAGATGGCCAGCGAGATCGCGGATGGATTGATCTTTTTCACGCCGCATCATCTCAAGAAATTCACCCCCGCCGAGTTGCAGGTGATCGAAGGTCATCTCCAACACCTCTTGGTTGAGGTGCGCGGCGAATTTTGTGCCCCCGACGATTTCCGCGCAACCCAACACAAACACCAAAAAATGCAACGCATCCAAGCAGCCATGCGGATGCTCCAAAGCTTCCGCCACCACCACAATCCCCACGAATGATCCTCCGATCTGACAAAAGCAGCGCGTCTCGCGTCTTGAAAGCTTCCGCCCCCCACAAAAGCAAAACCACCCGCGCAAGCCCCGTTAGATATTGACGATGGTATAACCGACAGTTCCGGGGTTTCCGTTGGTGTTAAGGTCGCGCCAAAAGCGGCTCCACTCGCTCGAAGAAAAGGTCTGACAGCCCGCAGAACCCGTGTTGGTGTTCCCGCCTTTGTGGAAAAGCATACTGTAGCCGGAGTCTCCGAAGCGACCGTCGCGGAAAAAGCCATCGTGATTGGTATCGCGTTCGGCGTTGATGGTGTTGGTGGGACGGAGGATATCACCAAAGCGAGAGCTTCGACTGCGGCTGTATTCGTAGTAACCAGCGGGGACACGGCCCAGATCGCGCCGTCCATCACCATTTACGTCCGTACCTTGGCGTCCTTCGTATTGAGCGCTCGGCTCGGTATTTGCGGTGTATTCGCGAACACGTTTGTTGCCTTGGCTGTCTTTCCAAACCATCACCATCTTGTCGTCATAAACGCCGCGTCCGCCATTGGTGTGTGTGTTGGTTTCTGTGCGAAGAGCAAGAAGATTTCGCTTGTTGGTGCCGTTGTTGAATCGTCCGCCGCCGTCTTCGATCAGCCCTTTGTAATAGTCGTACTTTTGGCCCTCTGTCATCCGCGAGGTGTTCTGGAGCGCGACAGGCCCACGTACAGGAGCGGGTTGGACGGGCGTGGGCAAGTTGGGTGTCGGCGTAGAGGGAGGGGTCGGTTGGGAAGGCGGCATCGGTTGGACGGGGGCAGGGGCAGGCTGTGTGTTCGGGCGAAGGGGCGCGTTTCGATCTTGGGTGAGTTCACCGAGGCGGAGTCCGTGACGTTGGGCATCACGATCTGCGGCAGCCCAATTGTTTTGGTTGCGGCGCATAAAGAAGTTGACGGCATCTTGTTTGGTGCGGATCTGCGGGTTGCTTTGTAGGAGCGTGTCAAGGCGGTCGTTGGGAGAAGGGGCTTGCGATGGAGACAACGGCTCCGACGAGCGTTCGAGGGCTTGTTTGAGGTGCAGGGAATGGCTGTTGTTGTTGATATCAAGGGTGTTTCGATCGCCGTCGTTGTCGAAGTGATCGACCTTTTCAAAAAGGCGGCTGAGTTCGTTGGAGCCTTGGATAAAGCCATCGCCGTTGATATCAGCTTGAACAAGTTTGTTTTTTTGCGTGGTGGATATCTCGCTGTCTCGGCGCAGATCCGCGACATCGATTTTTTTGTTGGAGAATTGTTCGACGAATTGAGCCTTGGTGATGCGCATCCTGCGTACCTTTTTGTGCAAGGGTTGAGAGATCTGTGATGGTTCCGCTTTCCTTCGTGTGGTTCCGCTTTCCTTCGTGTGGTTCCGCTTTCCTCCGATGGTTTCGCCAAGCAGAGACTCAGCGAGACCCGATCTGCCCAACGATTATCATCGGTGCGGAAAGAGCAGGCGTTTCGTCTTTTATGTCATTTTTATGCAGCGAGTGTAGTGGGCTGTAAGGTCGATGGCTGTTTGGCTCTTATCGGGCAAGGTGAATCTTTTGACGGCACCGAACCAGCGTTTCGCAGCGAAGAAAAAAGAAGAGGGTGGTGATGCGATCGACGAAACCCCCCTGTGCTCGCGTACGTTCAATCTCGGGCAACATCGACCCATTCAGCAGAGGCGGCTTGGGCGAGGCGTTCGGGTTCCATGCCCAAGAGCAGACCGCGTCGTCCGCCGTTAAAGTAGACGTTGGGGACATCAAGCAGAGAGATATCAACATAAACAGGCAACGGTGTACGCGAACCAAAAGGACCGATACCACCGGGCTGATAGCCTGTCAAACGCAAGATATCGCGTTCGTTCGCCATCTCCGCGCCTTTGACATCGAGATGCCGCGCAAAGTGACGCAGCGACACCGCTCGATCTCCCCGCGCCATCAGGAAAACAAAGCGGCCATCCGAAAGCTCGATCACCAACGTCTTGACGGTCTGTTCGATCGGAAGGCCAAGCGCTTCGGCAGCAGCTTCGGCCCCTTTTTGCCGATAGTCATACGGATGCAAAGTGAAGGTATAGCCGCGTTGTTGTAGATCTTTTTCTCCCAAACTGGACATACACAAACCTCCGAAAGCAAGGAGACAAGGGTCTTTGTTTGCGCCAAAAAGACGTCGGATGCAAGAGCAAAGGTCGCCTCTTGTCGATCCGATGCTTTTGTTTCATGCTTGCGCCGCTTTTTTGTGCGAAGGTATCGAGTGATACGATATCCGAGTGATGTACACAACAAAGGACAGTACGTAGACGCCCTATTCTTGGGCAGCAACAGGAGGCTGCCTCTACATCTCCACGCACAAAACGGGCGGATCTCGTATGACTTGGTTTGGATGGGAGAAAAAGAGAGATGCGGATCTTGTACGAAAGCGCGGAGTGCGTGGCACTCGATAAGCCCGCAGGCATCGCCTTTCATGGACGCGATGAACAAGAAGGATTTGTAGAGCAGGTTCGCCGCTTGATGGCCGAAGGAAGGCTGCCTGCGTGGGGGCCCTTGTATCCGGTGCATCGGCTTGATGCGGTGACTTCGGGGATCTTGTTGCTTGCACGAAGCCTCGAAGCAGCGAGGGTTTTGGGAGAGGCATTTGCGAAGCGCCAAGTGCAAAAGCTTTATCTGGCGCTTTCGCAGCACAAACCCTCCAAAAAACAAGGCCGCATCATCGGGGATATGGAGCGCAGCCGACGCGGAGCGTGGAAGCTGTTGCGAACGACCGAATCACCCGCCATCACGCGATTTTTGAGCCAACACGTCGCTGAAGCCCAGCCTCCGTTGCGTTTGTTTTTGCTCAAACCCGAAACGGGGAAGACCCATCAGATCCGCGTCGGCATGAAAAGTCTGGGATCGCCGATCCTTGGCGATGCGTTGTACAGCGGAGGTGGAGAGAGGCGAGTGGACGAAGTCTCGGGGGAATGTGCCGAGGTTCGCACCTATTTGCATGCGTGGCGTGTAGAGTTCGATCTGTTCGGGGCATCGGTCTCGATCGTCGCCGAACCGATGGAGGGGGCACGATTTCTCCAGCCCGCGATACAAGAAAAGCTGGTGCAGTGGCGAGAACATACGATCGACTCGTTGTTTCCGTGAGGTCACCGCGTTCTCTGTCTAGTGGAAAATGTCGGACATGAGCGAACACACGATAGACTCGCTGTTTCCGTGAGGTCACCGCGTTCCCTGTCTAGTGGAAAATGTCGGACATGAGCGAACACACGATAGACTCGTTGTTTTCGTGAGGTTGTTTTGGATCATCGGCGAGGCAGTAGCGGAAGATCGTGACTGAAGAGCCATATCTGCTCGGGATAACGGGCCTCCTCAGCGAGTACAGAAAGCGACACGAGTTGTTGAAGGGTGGTGTTGCGGCGTGCTGACTTTTCTACGAAGAAAAACAGCCGCTTCTGATCGGGAAAGATCTCTTTTAATTTCACCAAGCAACGGGAAATACAGGCTTCTGCATCTTTCAGCAGACAAGTCGGGAGGGGATGGGCGCGAAGTTCTGCTCGCGTTGCGATCTGTTGGCGCAGATCGCACCCTCGGGCGAACGGCGTGTCGACAGACAACCAGATCCCCTTGGTCGTCACGCGCACGATCCATTTTCGGGCAAGACGATTCTGACGAGATCGATCATCGGGACGTGTAGAAAGGCCGAAAACAAGATTGGCGACAAAAAGGCGGGTAGGATCGAACGAACTGGAAGCTGCGGGAGTGGGCATCGTTGCGGCGACAGGGGAAGGAGCCTGTTGCCTTGCCAACAAAAGCTGCACACCGACGGCGTCTTTCGCTGGCCAATGGAGACCAAACCGCCGTGGCGTCCCTAACAAAAGCAGGCTCCGCATGGGTTGCCAAAGAGATCGCATGGAAGACTTTGCATCCAACACCAGCAACAGCGGAGAGACGGGGGGCGGAGAAGAAGTAGGCGCATGGCGGTAATGAGACTTCATCTCTTTCAACGCTTGGCGGCTGGTCTTGCTTTGCCCGTTGAGAAACCATTTTCCGTCCCGATTCACGGCCAAGATCATCTGCTGGGGTTTTGGAGTCCAAGGCATACGGCGCAAAGAAGATGGAAAAGTCGGCATGGACGGAAAGAAAGGCTTGACCTGATCGTGAAGAGTTTGCGCAAAAGCAGAACAAGAGAACGCCGACGTAAGACTCAAAACAAAGCAGCAAACCACAAGAGCAGGAAAGGAAGCCCGCATCCAAACGACAAAGTTCGAAGCGAAAGAGCACAAAACATTACGCCGAAAAGGCGTCGAGATATCCAAAAAAGAAGCGGGTCTTTTCATAGTTTTCTGTTCCTTGCGAACGGAGAAGACTGGAAAACAGCACGAACGCGAAGTCTACTGCAAAAGCCCCTCGCGAGTTCAATAGCCACGCATCCCACGGTAGGCTTCTTTGCTTCCAACGACGTTGCTGATCGCATACAAACGCGCAGCCCGCATGAGATCGAGCATGTGCTGCGTTTGCGTGAGATCCGTGCTTGGGCTTCCAAACCGATAGTCATCTAGCACGCAATCCGCACCATAGCAAGAACCAAAAGGGCCTTGTGATGTGCGTTGTGTGCGGTAGTCTATCGGGCTTGTGTCGATTCGTTGCGTGGGTTGATTTGAGTGCGTGTTGCCCTGCAAAGCAAGGAGGAGCCGAGAGGATGGGAAAAAGAGCGTCATGGAAGCGATGGGTCGTGGGGCTTGTTTTGGTGATGGCGATCGCCGCGTTGCTGTGGGTGTGGATCGGACAGCGTGGGCAACAGGCTTTGTTGGTGCGCTTCCTCAAACCTGCGAAAGGCTTTGCTCATTACACGCCGCCCAAAGCACCCGATTATGCGAAAGAAGAGGCTTGGGCTGCACATTCCAAGAAAAACTCGTATGCGAATCTATGGGCGAAAGGACTAGAGCCATCGAAAGATCCGCAGGCGGATGTGTTTTTTGTACATCCGACGACTTATCTCAGCGGCAAAGGATGGAACGCACCGATCGAGGACAAAGAAGCAACAAGGCGCGTGGACAAAAGTGTGATGAAATACCAAGCGAGCGCTTTTTACGGATGTTGTCGGGTGTTTGCGCCACGCTACCGACAAGCCACGCTGTATTTTGCGATCGCACGCAACCAAGACGCTTGGAAGGCGATGGATCTGGCCTTTGGGGATGTGAAACGAGCTTTTCGGCATTTTTTACAACACCACAACCAAGGCCGTCCGATCTTTCTTGCGGGGCATAGCCAAGGTTCGATGCACGCGCTGCGTTTGTTAGAAGAATTTCCTGACGAGGGAGGATGGCGCAAGCGCTTGGTGGCTGCGTATCTGGTGGGGATCAACATCCCGCTGGATAAGTTTCAGCGAACGATCCATTGGTCACGCCCTTGCAAAAACGCCGAAGATACGGGCTGTGTCATGGGGTGGACCACTCTTGGGCGCAAAGCCGAACCACGCGGTTGGGCAGACATGAAGGTGTATTATCCAAGCGGATACGAATCAAGCGCCGGCAAACCAAGGCTGTGCAGCAATCCGCTGACATGGAAAACGGAAGAAGAGAAGATCACAAAAGACCAACACAAGGGCGCTTTGCCTTATGGAAAAGGGCGCGAGATGGCGGCGATCCGCCCTGCGCTGATCGCTGCGCAGTGTCGTGCGGGTGCGCTGTGGATCGATACGCCGCCTTCGAGCTTTCAGCGGCTGATGCTGCGCCCCCATGACTACCACGTCTACGACTACAACTTGTTTTATGCGGATATCTGGCACAATACCTTCCGGCGGCTCGCTGCATTTCAAAAAAAGCGCTTGCGGTAAGCTTTGCTGCTGAGTTTCAGAGCGAGGTGAGGGTGCCGACAATCACCGTAAAATATCCGATTCTCCTGCCGATTTCGCTTGGACTAAGCCCATCTTTCGCAAGTAATTTTGCGCGGGCATCTCGATATATCGAAAACTCAAGAAGCAAGCAAGCACGAGCGCAGCGAAAAACAACAGCATCAACCACGGTGAATAATAAACCGAATGGTCGCTCGTAAGGCTGGAGACGATCGCAGAAAATAAAATTTGCATAGGGAAATGAAGCAAATAAGAGGAATACGAGATATCGCCGAGAAAGGACAGTCTTTTTGCGAGCAAACCGCGATGCGTTTCGAAAAGCGCCAGAGACAGAATCGTTAGTGGGAAAACGACCAAAACGGGCCAGAAGACAAGCACTTTCTGTATACTCCGATCAAAAAATGCCTCGTAGCGCGGCGAAAATGAAGTCGTATAAGCAATTAAGAGTCTTATATCTATTCCCTGCTGCACGATAGCGATCGTTACAATCCACACATTGGCCGTCAAAAGTATCACCCATCTTGTAAGAACAGCCGAACGTTCAGAGGAGAGAATCGCCTTATACGCGAAAAAGACACAACCACCAAAGAAAAAGGAACCGATACCTCGGCCCATCGGTGGATAAAGTTTCTGTACAAAAAGAAACCCGACCAGCGAAAGAGCAGCCAAGAGAAGCGCCCGCACGGGCAGAAAACGAGAACAAAAAAAGAAAATGACGTACAACAATACTTCTACCGAAACGGACCAGACAGGCCCGTTAAATGAATGGCCCCGCTCAAATCCCCATGAAGAAGCAAACAGGAGATGAAGGAGAAAATGTTTACCATCATTGTTCGGATAAACAAAATAGCGCCCCGACGCATGGATCATCCAAAACTGAGCGACAGCGACAAAAAGAAAAGTCGCGAGATGCAAAGGATACAGCCTTGAAAATCTCAGCAAAGCAAACTTGCTTGGGGAGATTTCGCCTTGATAGATCGGTGTTGAGTAAAGCCAGTAAAAAATAAAACCGGACAGGCAAAAAAACAAATCAACGGCCAACCAACCTTTTGTATAGAAGACGAACATCCACTCGGAGAACGGAAGTCGTGCGGTGTCGAACGTTTCGGGCTTCGTTCCAGAGAAGAAAAAATGTGGCCAATGCCAAAACACAACGCTGAGAGCTGCGAAGCCTCTTAGCACGTCGAGAGAATAAAAACGTTTGACCAAGTGATTGGGTCCATCCTATCGGGGCAAGCGACGGCGTTGTGATGTTTCGCGAAAGGATCGTGATGACATCCGACCAAAGAACACCGAGCAAGTTTTGGGTATAACGAACCAGATCAGCAGCGTCAAGGGCCACCCGCACCGCTCCCAACAAGAGAAATCGTCCGAAAGTCCCAACAAAAGAAACCGCTTGGAAGAAAGAACTCTGAGGCGTCCTCAAAGATAAAGATTTTCGATACGATCACGTCACAGATCAACAAGACCTCTCGTCAGGTGGGCGCAAACCCAAAGGACAAGGAGGTGCGGAGATGTTGATCCAGAACAAGAAGCAAAAGTCGTATGTGGTGGTTGGTGGCGGATACGCGGGTCGGATGGCGGCGTTGCGTTTGCGCACGCGAGATCGAGCAGCGCGGATCGTGGTGGTGGAACCTTCGTCGGTGGTGGTCGAACGAGCGCGTTATCACGAAGTACTGGGCGGTTGGCGACAATGGAAGATCCCGATGGCTCAGGCATTGCCGCGTGATGGTGAGCATTGGCAAGGATGGGTGGAGGCGATCGATGCCACAAATCGCGTCGTGACAGCACGAATCGACGGAGAAGTGCGACGGATCGAGGCGGATGGGATCGTGGTAGCATTGGGCAGTCGGGCGCGTGGGATCGAAAGCATCGACGCCAAGATACCCGTGTTCGGAGCAGAAGAGCCTGAAACAGCGGGAGTTGTAGGTGGATCGTACACCAAGGATGCTCCGTTGGTGGTGGTCGGAACAGGTTTGACGGGGATCGAGATCGCGACGGTGCTTGCACAGCGGCATGGTGCGGGACGCGTAGTGTTGGTTGGAAGTGAAGAACCGGGTTCGGGTCTTTCAGAGGGCGCAAGGGCCTATACGCGGGCGTTTATGGAGCGAGTGGGGCTGCGCTTTGCGCTTGGTCGAGTCGAGCGCGTGGAAGGGGATACGTTGTTCTTTGCAGGGGACGAGCGATGGCGCGCAGGTGCGGTGTTGGGATGCGCGGGTTTTCGTGTATCGCCTTTTGCGAAAGAGATGGGTTGGCCTGTCGATGCGCAAGGACGGGCGCTTGTGACACCAACGCTGGCACTCCCGAACACAGAAGGTATTTTTGTGGCAGGGGATCTGGCTGCATGCCATCAAGGAAACGCGCAAGGTCCGTTGTATCGGTCTGCATGCGCAACCGCGATGCCGATGGGGTGCCATGCCGCCGAACAGATCATCCGATCAGCGCAAGGTCAAAAGGCGCTGCCCTTTTCGCTTGGCTATTTAGTGCAATGTGTAGCGCTCGGGCGTCGGGATGGTGTATTGCAATTCGTAGCGTCGGATGATCGGCCCACACCGCGCTTTTGGACAGGTTGGCGTGCTGCGTGGACCAAAGAAGCGATCTTGCGTATGACATGGCAAGCCCCTGCGTTGGAACGATGCTTGCGCGTTCCTGTATTCCGCTGGGCGTCCTACCAAGCATCAGAGAGCAAGGCAGAGCAAACACCGCAGAACAAGGCAGAGAGAATGTCGGAGAGCAAGACAGATGGACACACAAAGCCTGCTGTTTGAACAGCATCGGCGGAGAATGTTTGGCATCGCATACCGAATCCTCGGAAGCATCGAAGAAAGCGAAGATGTCGTACAAGAGACATGGTTGCGTTGGCGCGAAGCTTCGGAGATTCGGGAGCCTGCGGCGTGGTTGACTCGTGTGGTTGGGCGGCTTGCGCTGGATATCTTGCGTTCGGCCTACAAACGACGCGCCGTGTATATCGGGCCTTGGCTACCCGAACCCGTCGAATCATCGGCCTTGAACGAAGATGCCCATGATCCTGTGCGTGCGCTGATCTTACGAGACGCAGCCTCCACCGCATTTTTACGGATGATGGGCTGCCTTTCACCTGCGGAACGTGTCGCTTTTGTGATGCGCCAAGTCTTCGATCTACCCTACGAAGAGATCGCCCTGATGCTCGAACGCACCGAAGAGGCCTGCCGCCAACTGGTCTCACGCGCCACACGAAAGCTCGGCACTTCCGAGCCCCCCACCCTCGACCACGAAGACAACCATCAAATGTTGTTATTCTCTTTTTTGCAGGCGCTCCAACAAGCCGATATACCGGCATTACAGCGCATCCTTTCGCAAGAAGTCTCTCTCTACAGCGATGGCGGCGGAGAAGTCTCTTCTGCACGCAGACCGTTGTTTGGCTTTCATCGCGTTTCGCGCTTTTGTTTGGGCCTCGCCCGAAAGAGCGATCCTTCCGACCGCGCCGAACTCGTTTCCCTCAACGGAAACCTCGCTGTCTTGATCTGGCGGCACGATCACCCCTTCACCTTGATATCGATCACTTGCCACAACGACACCATCCACGAGATTCAGATGATCCGATCCCCCCGAAAGATCCGCAAAGTCTGCGCTCTCCTCGCTACCTCCGCTCCATAAAAACAACCCCGTTTCCGACTCGCGCAAGACCTCCCTCGTGTTCGCGCTGCTCCTTGCGGCAGAGTCGTAACAATTATTTTTGCAAAGAACTTGCGATAAGAAAGCGTGGTTTGGCGCGGATGCTTGCGTTGCAAGGTGGATCGGCGCATACAAAGGACGTTGACAAGCCGACGAACGGTCGCTATAGCACTCGATCGTGTGGGCGAAAAAAGCGACACACAGAGAGGCTGTTCGATACCTCGCGTTCTTCGCCATGTTGGAGACGCAACCCCACCGAGAACGGAACCATTCGGATCATGCGACACCACCCACCAACACCCAAACACGCCTGTTTCTGGCTTGTTCAGAACGGTTTAAGCAGAAGCCTAGAACGCAAGATGCGTATTTTGGCGCTGTGGTGCATCGGGTTGGTGTGGTTCATACAATCCGCAGGATGGCTCGCAGGAGCGGGCACTCAAACGCAGATCGCGCACCGCGCTTGCCATCATCTGGTGCATCGCCTTCACGACACTTCACAAATCCCCGCCTATTCGGTCGAATCGGCCTCTACACACCAACGTTCTTGGGAACCCTCACACGAGCGCTTCTTTCCTGACCCAGCGTTCGAGTGCGTTTCTTCTTCTTTTTCTCTACCTTCCTCTTTTACCGTGCTTTCTTCGGAGCGTTCATTCCACAAAAGCACGCCCTCGCGGTTCTTTTCGCAGCGCCGACCACCACCCTATCCGATCGATCGACTTCGCCTCGCCCCCAAACAGTCCCCACCATATGCCTCTGTAACCACACAAACAGCCACCGTACACCCATAACGCGTTTTGCGCTCCGAATTCTTTCGGGCTTCAACAACTTATGCTCTTGGCGCGATGTCAAGGTGCGTGCGTCTTTTCCGTTCGCAACGCATTTGCTCCCCCTCGAAAGACAAGGTTGTTGGCAAACGTAAAGAAAGCACACTCTTGATCCAGCGTTGGTTTTTCGGCTTGTTTTTGGGAATATGTTTGGGGCCCTTTGGAAGAATCGGAGAGCAGCTTCTGTGCGCTGAAACGCCCAGAAGACGGCCTGTTTTGGGCAGCCACAGGGGGCTGCCCCTACGTTTTACGATCTCACAACAAGCGGATCTCGGATCGCACCCCTCCCGCTCACTCGCACAAAAGCACCCGCCTCGCGCTTACGATCTCCGAGTGATGCGCACGCAAAGCATCGTTCGCAGACGCCCTGTTTTGGGCAGCCACAGGGGGCTGCCCCTACGTTTTACGATCTCACGACAAGCGGATCTCGGATCGCACCCCTCCCGCTCACCCGCACAAAAGCACCCCTCTCGCTTGGTTGCACAAGAGCTTCCTTCCGTCGAAGAGATCAAAGAACTCAAGCAGAAGTCTTCTCCGACAACGCGTCCGACACTTCCACCCCACAAAACACCGACATCTCCACAGCCCGCTGCACCACAAACACCGACATCTCCACAGCCCGCTGCACCACAAACACCGACACCTCCACAGCCCGCTGCACCACAAACACCGACACCTCCACAGCCCGCTGCACCACAAACACCATCCCTCCCCCAATCGATCCGCCAAACGTCGGCACCTCCGAAACCTGCTGCATCACAAACATCGACACCTCCGCAGCCTGCTGCACCACAAACGCCGCCACGTCCGAAACAACCTCAACGCGATGTGACGCTAGACGATGCGACCGTGTTGGGAAAGCGCCAACAACGCAGCGATGCGGCCTCACGTTTTCAGATCGAACTGGGGGCGTTGCAGATCATCCCGCGAAAAGATGTCACCGAGCAGCTGATGTTGGCTCCGGGGGTGTTGACCATCAATCACGGCGGAGAAGGGCACGCGCAAGAGACCTATATGCGGGGATTTGCAGCAGGTGAGGGGCAGGACATCGAGTTTTTGGTCGACGGTGTTCCGCTCAACGAGGTCAGCAATCCACACGGTCACGGTTATACGGATCTGTATTTCATACCACCCGAATTCGTGCGATCGCTCGATATCACAGAAGGCGTCTTTGAGGCGAGCCAAGGGGACTTTGCTTTTGCAGGGACGGCGCATTATCGGCTCGGTGTAGAAGAACGCGGAGCGCGGCTTTCGTATCGTGGCGGGATGTGGAACACCCATCGCTTGGTGCTGATGTACGCGCCACCGTCTGAACCTGCCGAGACGTTCGCTGGTTTTGAGCTGTACCGCACAGACGGCTACGGTCAAAATCGCTCGGCACAACGGGCTTTGGGGTTGGGACGTTATCTGTTGCGCGACACAGGAACCTTTCGGATGGCCTTTTCTGTCTATGCTTACGCTGCGCGCTTTGATCAAGCAGGCGTGATCCGCCAAGATGACTTTTTGGCCGGACGGATCGGCTTCTTTGAGACCTACGATCCGAACCAAGGCGGAGAGAGCAATCGTTTGTTGTTATCGGTCGATACGGCCTTTGGCCCACGAGAGCAGCGCTTTCAGATGGTGGTATTTGCGGGGTATCGGACGATGCGCCTCCGAAATAACTTTACGGGGTGGCTCAATGACCTCAAGATCGACCCCGACGGGACACCTGTCACGAAACAGCGCGGCGATGGAAACGAGATGCGTTATGGTGTGTTAACGGCGGGTTCACGGGGTGATTACACGCTCACGCTCAACATCGCAAAGCAACAACAGATCGTCTCGATGGGTTATGCGCTGCGCGTCGATCATGGTGATTCCTCGATATCGCGTTTGCGCTCTGTGACGGCGATCCCGTATCGACGGATCTTTGACTTTGGTTTTACCACCCTGAATATCGCGGGCTGGATGCAAGGGCAGCTTCGATTTACCACGTGGTTCGGACTGCGTGCAGGGGTGCGGATCGACACGTTTGGTTTTGGTGTGTTGGATCGCAACCAACCCACCGCCGATCGCGAAGGCCGTCGGCTCTCCGATCAAAGCAGCCAAGCCTTTGGCTTTGCGATCAATCCTCGCGCTACGTTGGACTTTCGCTTGTGGCCTGCCTTGCATCTGTTGATCAGCTACGGTCAAGGAACCCGATCCACCGAAGCAGCCGCCCTCTCCGACAACGAGACCGCTCCTTTTGCCCGCGCCCAAGTCGCCGATATCGGCCTTTCGTACACCTATGGCCGCCAAGGTGCGGGGATCTTTCTCAAATCCCAACTCAGCTATGTTTTTTCTTACGTCGACAAAGACTTGATCTTTGACGAAGAAGTCGGACGCAACGTCCTCACCAGCGCTTCGATGCGACATGCTGTCTTGTTGGGCGTACGGATGAACTACAACCGCTGGCTTGATGCCTTGGTCAACGTGGGATGGGCGCACGCAACGCGCCTTGATACGGGCGAATTATTCCCTTACATCCCGCAATGGGTGGTGCGTGCAGATATCGCCGTCAATGGGCCGCTGTTTGGTTGGAAAGTCGGTGGACGCCCTGTCTGGGGCCGCGTCGGTCTTGGATTCACCTTCGTTCCGGGGCGGCCCTTGCCCTACCAAGAATGGGGCGATCCATTTTATTTGTTGAGCCTTGGGGGATCGATGCGCTTTTGGCATATCGAATTGGGCGTCGAAGCGCGCAATCTGCTCGGGTTTCAGTACCGACAAGCCGAATTTTCTTACACAAGCAATTTCGCAGGCCCAACCGCCATCCCGCCCCGCTTACCCGAACGGCACTTTGCCGCAGGCGAACCGCTTACGATCATGGCGAACTTGACGCTGCATCTCGAAGAGATGTTGGTGCAGCTTCAAACAGCCACAAGAGAAGAAAAGAGGAAAAAATGAACATAGCAATCGCGCCGATGGGCTTGTTTTGTGGGGCGTTGCCCCACACCCCACAAGGGAGCATCGCCCCCTTGACCCCATGTCGGCGAAGAGATCGCCGTTTTTCACTCCCACAACTCTGTCGATTGAAAGGGCGCGAACACGGGGGGAGTTTTGGCCGAAGTGTCACTCCGATCCACAGCGGCCTACATCCGAGGAGAACGCGAACACAAGGCAGAAGGATTGGAAACTGCGCAGCAATGGTCAAAAGAGGGATTGCGCTTTGGGGTCTCGCTGTTTTGGTCGTGGCAACCCTCCGATGCGACGGGCAAAATAGCGAGTTTGCGTGCGGCCTAAACCAAAATGGCTGGCAGCGCTGCGTAGACAACAAGATCCGCTATTGTCACGCAACCACCGAAGAAGACGGTCATTTTCACTGGGGGCAAAAGTGCGTCGATCAAGGCTTGCTCTGCGAGATCGTCGGCGAACGCAAAGCCGCCTGCATCGACAAAACCAAAGCCTGTCAAGCCAACGAAGCCAAGTGCGAAAACAACACCGTTTACACCTGCATCAACGGCTTTTTTTCGGTGACTCCCTGTGGTACGGCCAAGACCTGCACCGTAGAAGGCGGATCCGCCCAATGCAAGAGCAATAGTGGCCCTGCGTGCAACGGACACGGCGATATCTACGACGGAAAGTGCGAATGCAACAAAGGCTACAAAGTCGATGCGTCCGATGCGACGAAGTGCATCGCAGAATGAGGCCGCTCTATCCGATGCGACGAAGTGCATCGCAGAATAATTCGGAAAAAAAGCGTACGACAAAAAAAGGAGCATCGCGTTGGCCCAAAACCCCCGTGTTCGCGTCATGTCGAGCGGCTGTGCTGTGGGTCTGAAAAACACCTGCTCGCTCCGCCGATACGGGGTCAAGGGGGCCGAGACCCCTTGCGGGGCGTGGGGCAGCGCCCCACAAAACCATTCAAAGGCTTAATTCCTCAAAGAGTCGGAAAAGACATCCGATAAAAAGTAGGGATCGAGGAGAAGAAGAAGATGCGTTGGTATGGATGGCTGTGTTTGATTGTGGGATTGTGGGGTTGTGAGGCGAAGACAAGCGGTGTCAAGATCCAGTTTCAGGCGTCGGTGGTGGGAGCGATGTCCGATGGAAAGCCTGTGGGGGTCTTTGAAAATCGGCAGGGCTGGAAAGTGACGTTGGAGAAGGCACACTTTCTTTTCGGTCCTGTGGTCTTTTACGAAGGCAAGCCGCGTGTAGCGTGGTGGCGAGAGTTGCCACGATGGGGATCGGCGTATGCTGATCCCGGCCATGTGACGGTCGATAACCGCAAAGTGCTTGCGGAGGTGCGTGGGCAATATGTCTTGGATCTGTTGAAGGGCGAGGCGCTTGATCTCGGAAAAAACAGCGGGATCGAAGGGACGTTGCAATCCGTCGAGTTGCAGTTGTTACCGCCCGCAGGTGGAGTGATCGGAACGGTGGCCGAGATGGAAGGAGCGACTTTTTCGGCACTTGGTCAAGCAGAAAAAGCTGGAGAGATCAGAAGATTTCATACGAAGCTGACGATCCCTGACGGCGGAACGCAGCGACTGGTGCAAGGGATCGAAGCGGAAGTTGCTTTGTCAGCAGCGAAGGTGGGGACGGGTCGGCTGGAAGTGCGGATCTTTGTGGATCGGTTGTTGGGGAGCGTCGACTTCGGGGGTTTGAGCGAAAAGGAGGGAGAGCGTTATGTGTTGAATGAAAAAGACGGCGGGATCGTGCAAGGGATACGGTCGCGTTATTCGTACGGCGTGGTCTGGAGGTAAGGATGCGGGATCTGCGTTGGTTTGTGTGGTTTGTGTGCGGGGCGTGCTTGGTTTGGGGTGCGTCGGCTTGTACAGGCGAAGACTTCGCTGGCAAGGGAACGGTGGCCTTGTCGCTGAGTGGTGGAGAAGCTTTACGCGAAGGATTTCCACACAAGGAGAGCGGTACAGAGCGATCATTTGTGGATGGATGGAAGCTCAAGTTTACAAAACTGCTGATCGTGGTGGGTGACGTCGCGTTGGTGCGGCCCGAAAAGAAGGATGTGGCGGCCTCTTGGAAAGGTCCGCTTTTGGTGGATATGATGGCCGAAGCCGTCCAAGGTGGCGGAACACAGGGGACATTGGAGTTTGCGGAGATCAAGGACGTTCCGGCCTTGCGCTTGAATGTGGGATTTTCGGTGCTTCCCGCAACAGCAGGGGTCGAAAAGAGATACGCCACAGAAGCCGACGCCAACGAGATGATCGCAAAGGGTTGGTCTTTTTTGTTTGAAGGAACCGCAAACAAAGAAGGGACGGCAGAGATCAAGTTTCGTTTGGGGCTACCGCTACATCTGCGCTATTCGGAGTGCAGCAACGGCAAGGACTCGACCTTGGGCTTGGCGGTAGAGAGCAACAAAAAGACAGGCGCGTTGATCTACTTGCATCCGATCCATCTGTTTTGGGATTCCTTGGGCGAAGGCAAAAGCAAGCTGCGCTTTGATGCGTTTGCAGCGGTGGCAGGTGACGATAAGCTCGTTGTATCGGATGAGTTGGCGACCCAAGACCTCACAAAACTCAAAGGACTCAATGGAGAGCGACTCAAAGGAGCAGACGGCGCGTTGGTGTACTACGACGACAACGGACTTTTACCACCCGATCAGTTGAATCTACTGGCCTTTTTCCAATTTGCGGTGCGAGATAGCATCCATTTTAACGGGTTGGGGCTGTGCAGATCCGAGCGGATCCGATGAGGTGGTGTATGTGGCGGATCCGATGAGGTGGTGGATCCGATGAGGTGGTGGATTCGATGAGGTGGTGTATTCGATGAGGTGGTGTATTCGATGAGGTGGTGTATGTGGTGGATTCGATGAGGTGGTGTATGTGGCGGATTCGGTGAGGTGGTGTATGTGGCGGATTCTTTGTCGTGGATGGGAGAGAGGCACAAGGCCGAGCAAAGCAGCAGCGTTCGGCTGTCGATGGCTGTTTGCTTGCGGGCGATCTACGTATGCTTGGTTGCGGGCGGCTTTTGATGCCTTGGCGACGAAGCCATCGTTAGAGGCGGCTTTTTCTGACTTGGCTACGGGGGCTTGGTGGACGGGCTATCTTGCTTTGGCTATGGGGGCTTGGTTGTGGGTGGTTTGTTGTACCTCGGTGGTGTGGGCGGAGCCACCCTTGCCGCGAGAAAATCGCCCGCAGCGATGGGCCGATCAGCCCGTTTTGGTCCGAAAAAAAGGCGAACGAAAGCCGCGTTCCAAAGCCCCGTCATCACGGCAGTTGCAGCGATGGTCTGCGGAGCTTGTGCGTCTGCGAACAGAAGTCGATCGCGTCTCTTCGCAGATCCGCATCGAACGGGAGCAATCGCTGTTGGCCTTGCGCGGATTGGAAAGTCGTCGGGCGCAGTTGCAGAGCATGGTGGATCAAGAGCGATTGCGATTCCAGCGGTGGATGGGGCAGGTTGAGCGATTGAAACAGCAGTTACAAAGCCGCAGCATGGCGCAATCGGCGATCCACGACGCTTTGTTGGATGCCTTAAAAAGTGTCGAGCAAGCGATCGAAGGCAGTCTGCCTTACCGGCGCAAAGAGCGATGGGAACAAGTGCAAAAGATCCGAGTGCGGATGAAAGCGGGTCGAATCGACGCAGAACAAGGTGTTGCGGCGCTTTGGCGGATATTAGAAGACGAATTGCGTCTAACAGCATTGGTGGAACGTGCGGAGCTTCCGCTTGAACTGCACAAAGGAAAGCCGCCGCGCCTTGTAAAAGTCGTCCGCGTCGGGATGATCGCGATGTTTGTGTTGGAAGGAAAAGGACGGTACGGTCGGATGGTTCGGGATGCGAAAGGTGGGTGGGTGTATCTCTTGGCCCGCTCACTCGAAGACAGGGAGCAGATCGCGTTGTTGTTTGAAAACCTTGAGCGACAGATCCGCGAAGGCTTGTATCGTTTGCCGCTGTTGGCTCCGAAAGGAGGGCAGCGATGAGAAGAGTGAAGCGGTTGAGATCGTGTGGTGGGGCGCGGCCCCACGCCCCGCAAGGGAGTGCGGCTCCCTTGACCCCGTGTAGGCGGAACGAACAGACATTTTTCAAACAAACGACGGAACCGTTTGGAATACCGAGAACACGGGGAAATTTTGTCAAAAGCGGGGCTGCGAGGACAGGCTTTTGCTTGAAAAGCGGATGGTACATCGCTTTGTGCGCATTGGTTTTCTCTCCGATGCGCGCTCGTGCCGAAGAGAAGGGTATCTTGCCTTCTTTTGAACAAAGCTATCGACAAGAAAAACGAGAACTAGAACAGACCCTTGCAAGCATGAAAGAAACGTTGCGCCAAGTCCAACAGGATGGAACACAGCGTAGGCTCCGATTAGAAGGACAGATCCGCCAATTGACAGGCGAGATGACGGGACTGCGAAAAAAAGCCGAAGAGATGGAAGATCGTCTGCAAGGACTCAAGCAGCGTTGGTCTTCTGTGCGCGAATACAAGGAGCTTTTGAAGGGTACGTTGCAGATGGGGACTCGCACCCTACGCGAAGAGATCCCAAGTTTGCGTCTTGAAGGAGAAACACCGCAACAGATCCGCAAGTTGTTCGCAGAGGGAGCGCAGTATCTACGGCAACGGGCTTCGGTGCATGAGACCTCGGGTGACTTTTTCGATCTAGAGGGGCATCAAGTCCGAGGTCGGATCGTACATGTGGGCGAGATCGCAGCGTTGGGTGTCGGCGGCGGAAAGGCGGGGGTATTGCGCCGATTGTCGGGGGGCGGCCTGCGGCTGATCCCCCCACAGGAAGGGCATATCGAAGCAGCCAAGTCTTTGGTGGTGGGGCGCTTGATGGAGAGGATTCCTGTCTATCTGTTTGATCCATTGAGCAAAAGTGGAGATCCTGCTCCTGTTCGGACAGCGTTGGCGACCGTCGAAGCGGGTGGGCCGATCGCTTGGGTGATCTTGGTGTTGGGGATGTTTGGGGTGTTGTTGTTGTTGGAGCGCTTGTGGACACTTTCACGCGAAACGGTGGGACGAGAGACCCGATGGGAAGAAGTCTTGGGGTGGGTGCGTGTAGGGCAGACAGAGAAAGCGTTAAAGTCTGTGCGTCGGATGGGACTGGCTGGACCTGTCTTGGGCGTGTTGATCGAGGAGCGCGAGCGGTCGCGGGAGGTCTTAGAACAGCGGGCAAGTGAGGCGTTGTTGGAGCAGATGCCGCTGCTGGAGCGTTCGACGGCGTTGTTGGGGGTGTTGGTGACGGTGGCTCCGCTGCTTGGGCTTTTGGGGACAGTAACAGGGATGATCTCGACCTTCGATGTGATCACCACACACGGAACAGGAAACCCGCGACTGCTCTCTCAAGGGATCTCGGAAGCGCTCATCACAACGGAGCTTGGACTGGCGGTCGCGATCCCGCTGCTGTTGGCCAAAAGCTTTTTTGTGCGGTGGGCGGATCGGCTTTTGGAAACAACGCAACGAAGGTCGTTGGCTTTGCTTTATACACTAAAAGGCATCGAAGAAGCGCATCCATCGGACGAACCAGAAGACAAGAGGAACTCGGATGTTCTGGCGTGATCAAGAATACCGGTATGGCGCAAACCATAAGCAGGTCGAGGTCGCGCACAGCATGGCGCGATGGAGGGTGTAGCCGATGCTCGGAGGTTGGGAAAGCAACGCGATCTTGCGGATGATGTGGGCGGGTGGATGGATGATGTGGCCGCTGGCGTTTGTGGGAGTATGGGTGTTGTATCTGCTGCTGCTGCGAAGCCTTGAGCTGTGGCAAGTCTGGTGGTGGATGAACAGATGGATCACCGAAAAACCCCGTTCGGGCGGTGAAGTGGAACGAAAGATGGCGCTTGTCGAGTGGCGGATGACGCTGATGCGGATACCCGTCTTGACGCAAACCCTGATCTCCTCAGCCCCGTTGATGGGGTTATTGGGAACGGTCAGCGGGATGATCACCACCTTTGAGGCGTTGGCGGATGGCGCATTGCACCAGCCTTCGGGCGGTATCGCAGGTGGGATCGCACAGGCATTGTTGACAACGCAGTTGGGCTTGAGCATCGCGCTACCTGCTTTGTTGTGGCAGCAATTGTTGGGGCGTTGGGCCTCGCGTTTGGTGTACCGATTGGGCGCGCTGCAGATCACGAAAATAGCGGCATCTTCGCGGTGATGGATGGTACGATATCCGAGAGATCTGTGATCGCAGGATGGATGCGTTCCGCCGTAGACGCCCTGTTCTTGGGCAGCAACAGGGGGCCCCTACACATTGCGATTGCACGTTGAGCGGATGATTCGGAGGATTTCGATGGGCCTGAGAGCTTTGGATTCGGAGGATTGGAGGTGATGGGTGTTGCGATTGGGAGAGGTGCGTCGATCTTCGGCATCGCAAGAAGGCATTGATATTGGGCCATTGATCGATATCGTCTTTATTTTGCTGATCTTTTTTATGGTGAGTACAACCTTTTCGCGGAATCTCGAAGTGCCGCTGGAGCGCCCAAGTGCGAAAAGCGCCAAGAACGCGGATACACGGTCGATTCGGATCACGCTAACACGAGAAGGAAATCTGTTTTTGGAGGGAAGCCCTTTGCAACCTTGGATGCTGCAAGATCGCGTGCGTCAGCTTCTGCAATCGGGACCGAGCCGCCCTGTCTTGATCTCTACGGATAAACGGGCCGAATCAGGCTTGCTGATCGAGTCTGTCGATCAATGCCGATTGGCGGGGGCAAAGCACGTCGCTGTCGAAACCGAAAAAGCCCGATAGAGGAGAGCCGATGTTGTGTTGGAAGCACCACCTTGCAGCTTTTTTGATCGCGTGTGGGTTGAATGGGATGTTGTTGTGGGTGATGACATGGCTGCATCGGCCTTTGGATGCAACACCGGCGGTGATTACAAAGACCGTCCCACCGGCGTTTGCAAAGGTGCGCCTGTCTCCTCCGCAAGAAGCTCTCCCCACCACTCCCACTCTCGAAAACAAGGGGTCGTCTGCTCCTGCCCCTTCGTTGTTGCCAGCGCTTGCGCTTCCCTCGGCGATCCCGCTTCCTCATGTCTCTTCGCTCTCGCAAGAAGAACACGACCCTCTTTTGCATCCGAGCCGTCGGGGCGAATCCGCAAACGGTCGCGGAGTAGGTCGAAGCGGTCAAGGTGTCGGTGGTGCGAAAGGAACGTCGTTGATCTTGACCGAAGCGATGATCGATCGGCCTGTTCGGATCTTGGTGCGCATCCCGCCCAATTATCCGCCACACGCAGAAACCAGCAACATCGAAGGCGAAGTGCAGATGCGCTTGTTGGTAGGTTTGGCGGGAGAGGTAGAGCGCGTCGAGATCGTCGAAAGCCGTCCCACACGGGTCTTTGATAACGCAGCACGCATCGCTGCGCAACAATGGCGGTTTGAAGCTGCACGTTTTCGTGGTACACCTGTTCGCGTCTGGGTGCGCCAACGTCTTGCTTTTCGCTTGCGTTGAGACGTGTTGCAAACCAATCGTTTCGGAGCGAAAAAATGCCAAAATTGACCGACATTCTTTGTTTTGGGCTGACACTTGTGATTTTTTGCTTATCGCATCGCCCGCTGTTTGCGTGCTCTTGCATAGAAAGGCGTAGAACGACGCAAGAAGGGTGGGGAGCCTATGCGATTCCAAGCGACGGTCAGAAAAATGTTCCATGCAACCCCCTTTTCATCCTCCGCTCCTCGCGTCTTTGGGGATGGTCTATCGCAACAGCGAGTTCTTCCCACACAACGGAAAAATACAACAGCGTGATCGAACTCCGTTCTGGGCAAACGATGGTTCCCTTGCGTCAGTCAGCCTCTTTTGCAGAAAATGACACGACTTCTTTTTTTCGGGCCGTCCAACAGCTTCAACCCCGCAGCCGATATCAACTTGTACTGACGCTTCGTTCGATTGATGCTCCGACGAAATCTCGAACAAAGAGCCTTTCTTTCTGGACAGGAGCTTGCAAAAAAGTACGCCCCAAAAAAGCGCCTCTTGCACAACTTTATTCGGGAAAGATCTTCGTTGGCGAATCGATCCCTCCCGGCCCAAGTTGCGGAACAGGGCACGCGTTTGTAAGCTTGCGACTCCACTCTGCAAGAAAGACGCGATTTCGACCGGTTATCCATGCGATCTACGTGACCAAAACCAACAAAGCCTCCGAATGGAACAAGCTCCCTCCCTTGAAGCTGAATTTCAAGAAGCCCTCCACCGTTTCACCCGTCCAAAAGCAATACAGTGATACCGTTCAAGAAAAATGGCCTGTCGCTTATGTTTTCGGATCTCAAGAACTCGGATTTGGACGTCGAAGTTATTGCGATGATAGAAGTTCAGCCGATGCCTTGCCGTCGGGACAACATCTTCGCTTTGTCATCGAATCCATCGACATCGAAGGGAATCGCTCAAAACCTCGATTGTCTCGATCTTTCTGGGTGCCACAAAGATTTCGATAAGATTATTCAAAAAAATCGTACGATCAGGATGGACAGGGTGAGTTCAACGAATCGATCAGGATACCGACTTTTTTCCATGCAGCGATCTCGCTCTCTTTGCAAACGAGTTTTGAGCGGAGGGATGGGGCTTTGGATCGCGTTGGTATTGAGCGGCTACACATGGAAAGGCAAAGGCAAGCCACCCAACGAACAAGCTCCGCCACCCTACCTGTTGTTGGCGCGTCAAGCCCTGCAATCTCGCGATACCAAGGCCGCCCAACGTGTTCTCGAAGCTGCGCGACTTTGTTGGTCCAAACACAAACAAGCCTGCGGTTTTTCAAGGCAGAACTACTTGATCACAGCAGGCATCTTCTTGTTGGAAAGCGGCCAGCCTCAACGAGCGATCGCCTTGTTCCAAGAGGCCCAAACCATCGCAGCGCTCCTACCAAAGCAAGATATCTCGAACTTTTTTCATCCAAAATCCCTATCCTCAAAGCAAAAAAACACGCGAGACAAAGAGTCAAAAGAACGTCCTACACAAGAAGAACAGCGTTACACCGCGCTGTCTTTGTGGTTTTATCTCGGGCAAGCCTTGTATCGCGTGGGTCGTTTTCGTGAATCAGCCGAGGCGCTAGAGCATGCCGAGGGCTTGGGACGAGGTATCTCGGGCTTTTATCGCTTGTGGTCGCGTGCATGGTCGCGTGCAGGAAAAGTCGAGCGCGCCCGCCAGATCCTCGAAAAGGGGCTGAGATGTTCTCCGCAAGATATCGGCCTTTTACGCGAAGCTGTCGTGTTGTACGCAGAGGCTGGTTTTTTCCAAGCTGCGACACAGACCGCCCAGAAGCTTGCACGCCTCAACGAAGCCGAGGGCGCACAAACGTGGCTGATGTTGTTGGATCGGATGCGTACCACCTCAGCAAGCCCGCAGCGACTGGAGTTGCTCGAAGCCTTGCGCCTGCGTTTCCCCCGCAACGACGGGATCTTGGTGCGGCGTTGTGTGGCTTGGGCAACTTCGCAAGCGCATCGCGCCGCAGCAGCTTGTTTTGCACAGATGGCCCACAAGATGCCTGAGATGGCCTATTATGCGGCAGCAGCGTACCTCCAAGCAGGGGATCTCTTTCAGGCCCTACGCTGGAACCAACACGTCCCCTCCGAACCACAGCGCACACGACAACGTGCGGCCTTGTGGTTGTCCCAACGCGCCTACGCACAAGTCTTCGCCCTACTCTGGCCGATGTGGGAGAAACGCAAACTCCAAGAAGTCGAACGCTATCGACTGGCCTATTCAGCCCTACAGATCGGGCGCTACAAAGAAGCAAGTGCCCTGCTACAATCCTTGCGCAAAACTCCGATGGGTGCGATGGGACAAGGACTGGAAGCCGTCTTGGTACAATGCCAACAGGCTCCTTGGTTGTGCGTTGCGCATTAAAAGAGAAGAAGTTGCAACCAAGACGTTTCTCGTAAGCCAGTCATCTGGTCCGTCATACGAAATCCGCCCATAGTGTTACCGTAACGGTGTAGGGGCAGCCACACCTGTCACTTGGACCAACTCATGCCATTCGTTTGCGATCATCATTCCTACAATATCCGTCGAAAGCGTATCCATAAGCGTCGATGCGGTTTGTTGTAAACGCCCTGTGATTGGGCAGCCACACCTGTCTGCCCCTACTTTTTCACGTACTTCACGGACGGAACTCGTAGAAACTGTTTGCTTTGAAAAAAGCAGCCGTCAA
>JAKLKB010000073.1 GCA_023150835.1 Myxococcota bacterium
CAGCGTCTGCGCGTCGTGCATACAGCGTGTGTCATGAAAAAACAAAATCCCCGCTGCTTCCGACTTTCGCTCCCTCCCCTGTTCACGGGGGAGGGCTGGGGTGGGGGGGCCAACAAGCGCTTCACCTAACGCCTATGGGGCGCGGCCCCACGCCCTGCGAGGGAGCTTTGCCCCCTTGACCCCATGTTGGCGAAGAGATCGATGGTTTTCCACACAAACGACTCTGTCGCTTGAAGTGTCGCGAACATGGGGTTTTTTGGCAACCGCGTAACTCCTATGGTGATTCGATTTGGGGGGTAGCCTCTGGTGCAGAGGGAGATCCAGAGGGAGCGGGAGTTTGTGGATCGGTGGGTGGGGTGGTGGTGGAGAGGGGCTGGAGTATGTCAAGGATCTGCTGTTTGAGCGAAGATTCGAGGGATATCTCGCGTTTGGGGAGGGCGAGTTCAATTCCAAGAGCGCGAAAGCGTTTGGATATCTCCATGCGGAGTTCGCTGCGGATGCGAAAGCGCGTGCTGGGTTTGGGGAGGGTGACGCTGAGGGAAAAGATCATGGCGTTGGAGGCGAGTTCGCGGAGTCGGACGACGGGGGCGGGTTGTGCGCCGACTTCTTTGTGTTCTTTGGCGATCTTGATCAAGAGATCGTGGACGACGTGAGGGTCGGTGCCGTGTGCGACTTCGACGATCAGCTTATCGCGAAATGCCGAAGCAGCCGACCAGTTGATCAACTTTTGATTGAGAAGGGCCTCGTTGGGCAAGATCAAAAGTCGCCGGTTTGGGAGTTTGATGGTGGTGCTGCGTGCGGATATCTCGGTGACTTCGCCAAAGTGTTCGCCGACTTCGATGTGATCGCCCACAGAGAAAGGGCGGCCAAACAGGATGATCAGGCCCGAGGCAAAGTTGCTTGCGAGTCCTTGAAGGCCGAATCCAAGGCCGATACCAAGGATAAGAAAAAGCAACAAAGCACCGGCAGTTCCGAGTCCAAGGAATTGAAGTCCCACAAGGATGCTGAGGAACACGACGATGTAGGAGGTGATCGCGCTGGAGGCGAATTGTGCGCCTTCGGAGAGCGTCAACACAGGGTAGAGATAGGTTTGGAGAAGTTGGGGCAGCAGGCGAGAGAACCAGATGCCGATGCACAGGGCGATCGCGAAATAGCCGAGAGAAAGGAAGGTGACGACACGACCTTGGTACTCGATAAGTGGAAAAGACAACAGGCTCGGGATCGCGAGCAGTCCGCCCGGGACAGACCACGATGCAAGAGAAAAGCTGAGGAAACTCAAGGTCAATAGCAAAGAGGCAAGCAGCCGCAAGAGATGGCCGATACGCAGCGGGCGTTTTTTTTCGGCGGGAGGGTTGGCTTCGCGAAATTCGATGCGTAGGGCGTGTTGGATGGCTTCGTTGAGCAGCCAGAAGCCGCTATGGTGGATGAAGAAAAGCACGATGGTTCCGAGAACTCCCCACGTGAGGAAGTAGACAAGGTTGCGATAGCCCCATAGGTAGGAGAGAAAGAGCACGATGGCTCCGCTATAAAACAGCGGATACAGTCGATAAAAGGCAACGATGGCAACGCGATCAAAAAAGTGGTTGCGTGGGAACAAGTTGATCACGTCTTCGCGGTGGCTCAACAAGGTGAGGACGAGCAGCTGGTTGAAGCAAAGGTAGAACAAAAAGAGGATCTCTACCCATACACGGGGGAATTCGGTCTGTCTCAAAAGATGGTTCGCAACAAAATAAATTGCGGTCCACAAAGCCAGCAAACGCAAGCGATTGCGAAAGCGGTGGGCTGATTTGTCGCTGATGTGGACGGCCCATCGGGCTTTTGCGTCTGTGCCAAAAAAGGCTCTTGTGAGCCACCAGACCGCACGCAACATCACCAGCAACGCACCAAACAAGAATGTGGTTTCGAGCCAGAGACCGGAGGTATCGAGGGTCCAAAACAAGAACAGCAAGCTCCCCCAAAAGAACAACAGCCAACGCAAACGCAGCCACAACGTCAAGAAAAGGATGCCCGTAAACCGCCAACTTTCGAGGGTTTCGCTGGTTTGAGTGCTGGTTTGTAGGCGATCAAGCCAGCGTTGCGTGGGAAGCTGAAGCAACCACAGCAACACAAACCACGCCGATGTGGCAAAAAAAAGCAAGATAGGGAGTCCGATTTTCCAGCGTTGGGCTTGATGGGTCCAGCGTTTGAGGAATTGTTTGCGAAAAGAGTTCGGTGTATCGGGAGCTTGCGTTAGCAGCGTGTGCAGTTTTTTTTGCGAGATCTCCAGATCTTTAGAGGTGAACGAGAGCTTTTTGACGAAGAATAGGCCACCTTCGACCACGCGAGAGAGGCGTCGAATCGAGGTGTCGAGGATTTTGAGCATCTTGCGGTACGTCTCGGCACGCAGCCGAAGGGCTTCACGTTCGAGGTTTTCGTCTTCGAGGCGCAGTTCGAGGAGTTCGGCTTGGAGGCGATGTTTTTCAAAGCGCATCCGTTGGAGTGTGCTAAGCAGCCTGCGTTGGAGTCGGCTGCGCTGGAGAGTCTTGGAGAGCGGGTTGGTGGTGGGTTTGGAGGTGGGGAGTTTGTAAAGCGGATGGGTGTCGTGTTGTGCAGGGAGGTTCAACAAGATGCGCTTAGCAAGGTCGAGCGCGGCTTGGTTGGTTTCACTTTCGGTTTGGATCTCTTTGATCTCTTCGAAGTTTTTCTGTAGAGTTTGGAGGGTTTTTTTGAGGCGAAATTGGATACGTTTTCTGGTTCGCTTTAGCGCGATGAAGCTTTGTGGTGTATCCAGTTCGGGCTGCGGCTTGCGTTGGCGGTGAAGGAACCCGAGGTGGGCTTCGAGGGCTTGGAGCAACAGCGTCATACTTTGATCGCGGGATATCAGGGCGGAGGGGAGTTTGTCGAGGATGTGGATGCTGTCGTCGCAGAGGCGAACGATCTCAAGGCGGAGCTGAAGGGTGCGAGCGCTTTCTCGCCAGATCCATGTGTTTTGAGGAAGCCGATTGTCCGCGATGACCTTGCGAAACCAAAGAGCTTCGCGCTGCCAGCTTTCTCTGCGAGTGGTTTCGCGCTGCTTGGCGTTTTCGACACGCGAAACCATCTCGCGACGGCGTCCATCGAGCCGTTGTTCTTCAGCGCGGCTTTGATCGGGGGCTTGGGCCTCTCTTCCTGCCCGTTGCAGAAACAGATTGAGCAAAGGGTTGGCGAAAGCATCGGCGGGGGAAAGGCAAAGAAAGAGGGCTACACAAAGAAAACGACGTAAACAGAACACTGGACATCCTCCGTGCCGCGAGGCGACAAGAACAGGGAGAATCTCAAAACAGGGGTCGGCGCAAACCCCGAAGGGATGTTGCAAAAGATCCGCTGTAAAGGTCAAGAGGCATCCACATCGTGGGTTCGGGCTGCTGTTTACGTCGGTGTAGGCTGCGTTTGAGAACGGGGATTGTGTTTATTTCAAACCTGCTTGTATCTTGTTGAAGAACGACACCGACACACCAAAGGCTGTGTTTTGAGGGCAACTGTGATCTAAAATGCAAGATCAGGCGCGGCTGATCGTGGCGGACAGGAAACAGGTACTTTTGTGATGTTGGCCACGAGGTGATCTTATCGGTATGAAAATGGAGGCCGTATGGCTGTACACAACCCCGCGCACGGAAGACCAGCTTTTTTGGTGCAACCGGGATCATTTCGATACACCGAACACTACTATCCGAAAGTATTGAATGCGCAGATCCACTCGATGGTTGCGTTCTTTTTGTCGATGACGACCGAACAGATCGTGAGTCGTTATTGTCACCTTCACCCCCAAACGCCGAAGGCTCTGTTGTCGCAGTGGTTAAGCTATCCGCCCAAGTTCTTTGCATGGTCTGGAGCGGACTTGTTCAATGTGACGACCTCACAAGGGGTTCGGCGGATGGTGCTATTGGAGACGAATTCGTCACCGTCCGGGCAAAAGTCGCTGCCGTTGTTGGATGAGCGGGCGGAACAAGGGGGATATCGGCTGTTGTTGGAAAAGACCTTCAAGCCGATGGTGGAAGCACGCCGCCTGCCAGCGGGAGGGTTGGCTGTGTTGTACGACAAGAATCCGATGGAGACGACAGGTTACACCAAAGTGATGGCGGATGTGTTTGGCGAGCCGGTCTTTGGAGTGGAGTATTACGAGGATGATCCTGATCCCTCGGCGCGTTTCGATGACGGTGTGTTGCACGTGCGGGATGCTGACGGGGTGTGGCACCCGATACGAGCGGCGTTTCGGTACGTGACGCAACGTCCGTGGACACGCATCCCGATCTTGACCAAAACGTTTCTTTTTAATCCTGTATTGGCGTGTTTGTCGGGAGGACGGAACAAGTTGGTTGCGGCCAAGGCATACGAGATCTTTAATGCGGAACTGGTCGGGAGCGGTTTGTCGATCCAGCTGCCGCATACGATCCGCGACGTGCAAAAAGAAGAGATCCCGATGTGGCTTCAGAGTATGGGAGGATTCGGGGTGGTGAAGATTCCCTACAGCAACGCGGGGCAGGGTGTCTTTACGATCACCAGCGAAGCGGAGCTAGAGCAGTTTATGGAGCGCGATTATCCGTACGATCAGTTCATTGTGCAGTCGCTGATTGGCAACTACAAATGGAGTTCGCGTGTGGCGGATCGGCAGTTTTTCCATGTCGGGACGGTCCCCAACCAACAACAAGAGATCTATGTGGCCGATATCCGCATGATGATCCATGCCACAGACGAAGGCTTCCGCCCCTTGGCAACGTATGCACGCAGAGCGCGGATGCCGCTGATGGATGAGCTTCGCCCCGAAGTGGCGTCGTGGGAGATGTTGGGGACCAATCTTTCGGTGAAAACATCGGGCGGCGGCTGGGATGCCGAAACAGAGCGTTTGATGATCATGGATCGACGGGACTTTAACCGCCTTGGGGTGGGCCTTGATGACCTGATCGAAGGCTTTGTCCAGGCCGTCTTGGCAACCATCGCGATCGACAAGATGGCTGCGATGCTGTTGACCCAAAAAGGCCGTTTTCGCTACAAGCTATATCGCTCGCTCAACAACGACGACGCTTTATTCCGCGAGATCGAGACGGCTTCGCCCCAAAAAGGCGAAGTCTAGGGGCTTTTCACAGGCAGGAAGCTTGACAGAGATGGAACAGAAGGAGCAGCGGCGATAGCGCGAGAAGCTCGTCATGGATAGCTCGGCATGGATAGAGTCGGAAGCTCGGCAGTCATAGGGCAGGAGGTTTTGGTGATGGGAAAAGTATGTGCAGAGGCGCGTTGGGAAGCACAAACACAGGGGGTTCGGTCGTGATCGCTCGGGAGGTTTGGTGGTGATGGAGAAAGCACGTTTGGAGGCGCATTGGGAAGCGCAAGAAGCCCGTTGGTTGGAGGAATGGAAGGCGTTTTTATCGATCCCGAGCATCAGTGCTGATCAAGCGCATCTTGCGGATTGTGTGCGGTGTGCGGAGTGGTTGGCTTCGCATCTTCGGGCGCTTGGGTTGGAAGCGGAGTTGCGTGACACCGCAACCAAGCCTGTGGTGTTTGCGCGCTACAACTGTCCCGATCCCGATGCGCCAACTGTCCTATACTACGGGCATTACGATGTCCAACCCCCCGATCCGCTGGAGGCGTGGGAGAGTCCGCCTTTTTCTCCCACATACCGCAACGGGCGGATGTTTGCGCGTGGTGCGCAAGACAACAAGGGCCAGACCTTTTATGTGCTCAAAGCACTCGAAACGTTGTTGCAGCAGGGAGCCTTGCGCTACAACGTGCGGCTGTTGATCGAAGGGGAAGAGGAAACGAGTTCACGGGCGTTTGCCAACGCACTGCCTGCTTGGGAAGCCGATCTTAAAGCGGATGTCTTGATGGTGTGCGACACCAGCAGCCTTTCGCTTGAGACGCCGACCGTGACGATGGGCTTGCGTGGAAGCCTGTTTGCGGGGATACGCCTCGATGGACCCGGATACGACGTCCATTCGGGTTCTTTCGGTGGGTTGATCCGTAACCCTGCGGTGGAGATGGCGCATCTGCTTTCGACATTGCACGACGCACAGGGTCGGATCGCTGTAAAGGGATTTCTCGACGATGTGGCCGAGCCTTCCGAAGAAGACAAAGCGATGGCGCACAAAGCTCCCTATGCTTGGGCAGATATCAGCGATCGTTTGGGGGTTGCGTTGGATGGGGGCGAATCAGGGATTCCTCCCGCTTATCGTGTTGGATTTCGCCCCACTATCGAGGTGAACGGCTTGTTGTCTGGTTATAACGGGCCGGGTGTCAAAACGATCATCCCTGCGTACGCGACCGCCAAGATCACTTCACGATTGGCCGCAGGCCAAGATCCCGAACGAGCGCTGCGCTGCTTGATCGCACACCTGCACCAACACGCGCCACCCTCGCTGCGCTTTCACATCGAGGCCCAAGGTATCGGCGGCCCTGCACTCCAATTGAGCGTGCATGAGCCTTGGATCCAACACGCTGCACGCATCCTTGCTCCGCTCGCAAAACGCGAAGTCGCCTTTGCTTGGGAAGGTGGCTCGATCCCCATTGTTGGGCAGCTGGCCCGACTGTCGGGCGCTACGCCGATCCTTGTCGGTTTTGGCCTCGAAGAAGATCGCATCCACTCACCCAATGAGTCTTTTTCTCTTGAGCAAATGCGCATGGGCTTTCTTTATGTTGCGAATTTTCTTTCTTCTCCTCGGGGATGACTCTTCGATTTTTTATCACTGTTTTTCAATCCAACGACTTTCTCGCGTAGAGGGACGCGAATACGGCTTTTTTGGTCACCGCGTAAGTCTTATAAAAGCGAAAGATTGATTGGATGGTCTTTGTGGGGCGCTGCCCCATAGGCGTTAGGTGAAGCGGAGGAAAGCCCCCCACCCCGCCCTCCCCCGTGAACAGGGGAGGGAGCGAAAGTCGGAAGCCTCGGGGATTTTGTTTTTTCATGACGCACGCTGTATGCACCAACTTCCCCCCGTTCACGGGGGGATTGAGGGGGGGAGAAAAAAAGAAAAGGCGATCAAGACCGACTCTACGAGGTTTCCACCTTAACAAGGCGCGTATGGGGCGCTGCCCCACACCCCGCAAGGGGTCGCGGCCCCCTTGACCCCGTATTGGCGAAGAGAGCGCAGGTTTTTCAAATCAACGACTCTGTCGCGAGAAGGGGGGCGAACACGGGATTTTGATGACGGGATTTTTGGAAAAGGTTTTTCGAAATAAAAAAACTGCACGATGACTCGGAACCGTCCGACGTCGGCATCGTGCAGCGGGATTCTAGTTTGTTACACGAGGTCGGGAAACCCAAAGCCTAAGCCGCTTCCCGTTGTGTGCGTTGTGTTTGCACACGCCTTCGAGCAAGTGACGCACGCGCAGAGCGAGCGGTCAGCTTTGGAACCTCCATGTACCAGCCGGAGAACACACCTGTTTGTCCACTGGATCACCTCCTTTCTATTCGGCAACGACGGGGACGCGATTCCCAGCCGCAAACTCTCACCCATGCCGTGTCGGTGAGAGCGTCGGAAGCGCATGGTTGTGTTGTGCGCCTCGCTGATTTGGTGAGATACCGCAGGGTTTTGAATCGCGCAAGTCTTTTTTTTGATTTTTTTGTAATTTGTTGAATACAAAAAGGAAATAACTTTGCTGGTGGAATTTGAATCATAAGCAATTTCAATGTTTTGAGATTTTAAAGGGGGAATCATTTACGAGATCGCAATCAAAAAGTTCGATTCTTTTTTGAGGTTTGTGCGGCGTAAAAAATGCGGTGTGCAAAAAAGCCGGTGTTCGCGGCACTTCAAGCGGCGCAGTCATACGATATCCGAGTGATGTACACAAAGTACGTAGACGCCCTGTTGTTGGGCAGCCACAGGGGGCGAACACTCGGATACTTCGTATGTAAAGCCCATCGAGCGGGGGTCTCTGACATGGGCAGATGTCGTATCAGCCCACAGGCATCGGGTGAAGAAAAGAGACTGAAATGTCATACCGATACGAAAAAGGCCGATGTTCGGGTGCGAGCGGTTCGCGAACCTACAACGGTTTGATTTTTCAAGGTTTCCCTCTTCGACTGCGTCACTCCTATTTTTATGTATGTTTGTTTGCCTTTTTACGTACATCCATGAGAAAGTGTCTTCTCAACGTGATGTGTGTGTGTGTGTGGCGGGTAGATGGGGAGTTTGTGCAGCGAGAGTGGGGGCGTATCCGAGGTAAGAGTGGGGTGTGAGAGCGCAGAGTTGTTGTTTTTCGTGGGGAGGGAGGGGGAGGGTGTCGAGGAAGGCGTGGAGTGCTTGGGGGGTGAGAGATTGGCCGCGAGTGAGGGCTTTGAGTTGTTCGTAGGGCGCGTCGAGTTGGAGGCGGCGCATGACGGTTTGGATGGCTTCGGCGAGGACTTCCCAAGATTGGTCGAGGTCTTGTTGGAGGCGGTGCGGGTGGGGTTCGATCTTAGAGAGTCCTTTTTGGAGGGAGGAAAGGGCGATCAGGGAGTGGGCAAAGGCCGTGCCGCAGTTGCGCAGCGCGGTGGAGTCGGTCAGATCGCGTTGCCATCGGGAGATCGGGAGTTTTTGTGCGAGGTGTTCGAGCAGGGCGTTGGCGATGCCGAGATTGCCTTCGGCATTTTCAAATTCGATGGGGTTGACTTTGTGCGGCATGGTGGAGGAGCCGACTTCGCCTTGGATAGGGCGTTGTCGAAGATATCCAAGAGAGATGTACCCCCAGAAATCACGGGCAAGATCGATGAGGATGGTGTGGCATCGTGCGATGGCATGGAAGAGTTCAGCGATCCAGTCGTGGGGTTCGATCTGTGTGGTGTAGGGATTCCAAGCCAATCCAAGAGAGTGGACGAAGGTTTGGGCGATCTGTGTCCAGTCGACGTGTGGATAAGCGACATGGTGGGCGTTGTAGTTGCCGACGGCACCGTTGATCTTGCCGAATACAGGGGATTCGTGGATGCGTTGATAAGCCTGTTGGAGGCGGACGGCAAAGTTGGCGATCTCTTTGCCGAGGGTGGTGGGGGAGGCGGTTTGTCCGTGTGTGCGGGAAAGCATGGGGAGAGCGGCGTGTTGGTGGGCGAGTTCGGTGAGTGTGTGATGGAGCGTGCGGAGGTGAGGGAGAAGGACGGTATCTCGGGCTTTGCGAAGCATCAGGGCGTAGGAGAGGTTGTTGATATCTTCGGAGGTGCAGGCAAAGTGCAAAAATTCTTGATGTGTGTGGAGGGTGGGATGCGTGTGGAAGCGTTCTTTGAGGAAGTATTCGACGGCTTTGACGTCGTGGTTGATGGTTTTTTCGATCTGCTTGATGCGAAGGGCGTCTTGTGCAGAAAAGTTGTGCAAGATATCTTCGAGGAAGGTGTTTTCTACATCGGAAAGAGGCGGTATTTCGGGGATATTCGGGTGTTGGGAGAGAGCCTGAAACCAGCGGATCTCGATCCATACGCGGTGGTGGATCAAGCCGTATTCGCTGAGGAGCAAGCGCAGAGGCTGTGTTTTTTCGGCATAACGTCCGTCGATCGGGGAAAGGGCGAAGAGTTGGGCGTCTTGGTTCACGGCGTCTCCTTATTTTTCGGAGTCCTCGGGAGGGCTTGCAGCGAGGCGAGGGAGGGTGTGGCGCTGTGGAAAGCGAGGGTTGAATTCGAGGGCTTCCATGTCATGGATCTGGCCTTGGGTCAAGGAAAAACGCAGGGCTGTGCGCACGACGTGGTGGCCGTCATAACCTGCGGCACCCGGGTTGATCTGGAGGATAG
This sequence comes from Myxococcota bacterium, assembly GCA_023150835.1. Taxonomy (GTDB): domain Bacteria; phylum Myxococcota_C; class UBA6777; order UBA6777; family UBA6777; genus JAKLKB01. The sequence goes on from JAKLKB010000073.1 coordinate 9,704, forward strand.
AGGGAAGCGTTGGATCTCGAACCACGCGGAGGATATGCGAGTGGCCGCAAACAAACAGCGCGGGTGGGTGAGTTTGTAGTTTTTGTCGGATATTCGGAGCATAGCGTTGGGGGTGGCCGCCGATATGTGTGATCCACACCGATACACCGTCACAATCGAAGAAAAGATCTTTGGGGTATTGTTGTCGGATGGCGAGACCGTCGATGTTTCCGTACACAGCACACAAGGTTTTGTGTGCGGCGATCTGTTGTGCAACCTCGATCGAACCGATATCCCCGGCGTGCCAGATCTGATCGCGATCGGCGAACACGTCGAGGATCTGAGGATCGAGAGCGCCGTGAGTGTCCGAAAGAAGGCCGATACGTGTGGTCATGGCTTGTTTGTTAGTTGCAGATGCGTCCGCCGCTATTTCCTGCGGCTCCGTCGCAGTCCCAATCTTGGTCATCGCAGCGTTCGCTTTGAGGGGTGATGGCTCCGATGCAGGCTCCCCAAACGCCGTTGGTGCAGGTTTGTTGTCCAAGTTTGCATCGACCGAAGCATCGGCGGGAATGGACGGAGCATCCGTTGGTTTCGGGCGGATAACAGGGGAGTGTTTGACCTTGGGAGCAGGAAGTGTTGGGATCGCGGGGACTATCGGGGAGGGTTTGGGGTTCGGGAGTGGGTTCGGGGAGACGTTCGATGTGTTTGCGTTCGAGTTCGTCGCTGCCATCGGGGAGAGCGTCAGGGAGAGCGTGTTCGTGGTGGAGGTCGAAGGGAGGTTCGGTGTTGTTCTCGCGGCCTTGGGAGGATTCTTCGGAGAGGCGAGGAGAATCGGTGGATTTTTCGATGGGAAGGCCCGCGTCGACATCGTTGTCGTCGGGAGATGCGGTGCTTGCGTCAGAGAGGAACCGAGGTTCGCGGTGGTTTGGGGTGCAGATCGGCTCGCCATCCAGATCGTTGGAACAGACGGCGTCGGCTGTTGCGAGTGAGTAGCAAAGAGAGCGGATGCAAACGGCGGGCTGTGCGCAGTCTTGGTTTGTGGCGCAAAAGAAGCGTTCTTTGGGAGGGGCGGTGGGAGGGAGCGTGCAGGCTTGGAATCCAAAAGCCGCGCAAGAAGAGAGTAAGAAACAAGCAAAAAGCAGATGTGTGGGTGGATTCCTCATGATGAAAATCCCCGAAGTGTCGGTGTGAAATGATGCGTTGTGCCAAGGTTTCTTTTCGTTCGAAGTTTCTTCTGCATGGAGGAGAAAGTGTAGGGCGCGGAGGGTCGGAAGACAAGCAAAGGGAGAAAAGTTTTCTTGTGCGGTGGTTGCGGGCAGGAGAGGGATGGGGTACAAGGTGGGAGCGGTGGGGGGGGTTGGTAGCGAACGTGCCTTGTAGGAGCGAATTGGATGAGCGAAGAGGCCGTGCGGCGTGCAAATTCTGAAGAAGAAGACAGCTTGCGGGTTGCGCTGGTGGAGCAATATCGGCGCGAGCGTTCGAAGATGTACGGCCAGTTGTTTAGCAAGTTGGCGTGGTTGTTGTTGTTTTTTTTGATTGTTGGGCAAGGGACGCGCTGGTTGTATGGTGTGGGGGCGTGGTGGCAGAGCGCTTTTTCTTTTTTTGCGATGGGTTATATGCTGAGCGTGAGCCTGTTTGGCGGGCGGATACGGGATCGTCTGATGTCTGCGATGCCGTACGTGTTTGGCATGGTGCTGATCCTCTCGTGGGGAGCGCTTGTTTGGGGGCCGCCGCGAACGAGCGTGCGCGACGTGATGTCGTTGTTGACAACGATGACGGCGATGACTTCGGTGTTTGTGCTGTTGTTCCTATCTTCGCAACACAAGCGTGCGTTGCGGGATGGTTTGATCTTTTTGTTGTGCGTGGTGCTGTTGGCGGTGCTTTCGCCGAGCGGCACAGGGTTAAAGGGGGTCGAGTACCGCCATTTTGGTTTGGCGATGTTTTTTGGTTTTTTGCCGACGGTGTTGTTGTTGTTTTTCTTGTCACGGCTTTCTTTTCGATTGCAAGAGATGATCGGTGTTCGAGAGTATCAGTACAAGACTTTATTACAGTACGCATCTGACTTGGTGATTGTTTTGGATGAAGAAGGACGGATCCGTTATGAGAGTCCAGCGGCACTTCGGATCTTGGGGTACACCGCAGAAGAGCGGGTCAATCATCGGATGTTGGAGGATGTGCATCCAGACGATCAAGAGCGGATTCGTGCGATCTATCGGGCGTTGTTGTCACGTCCCGGGCACATCGCGACGCAGGAGGCGCGGCTGCGCCATCGCGGCGGGCATTGGTTGGAGGTGGAGTGCATCGCGGAGAATCTGTTTGCAGATCCGAAGATTCGGGGGATGTTGGTGAATGTACGGGACATTACGTTGCGCAAGCAGCAAGAGAGCCGTGCAGAGTATTTGTCGCGGCATGATACGTTGACATCACTACCCAATCGGCAGACTTTTTTACAACATCTGGGGGAAGCGTTGGATGCGGCGTCAGCGGAGGGAGAGCGGCTGGCGTTGTTGCTGGTGGATCTGGATCGGTTTAAGGCGATCAATGAGACGTATGGTCCGCGTTGTGGGGATATCTTGTTGCAGGAAGTGGCGCGTCGATTGCGGCGGATGGTGGGGGAAGAGGCGATGTTGTCGCGATTGAGCGGCGATGAATTTGTGTTGATGCTGCGGGGGCCTTGGCAACAAGAAGAGATCACAGCGTTGGTGCAACGGATCTTGGTGGGGTTGAGTGAGCCGTATGCGTTGCAAAACAACCATGTGCGGATCACAGCGAGCATCGGGATCGCGTTTTCGCCCGAAGATGGGCGTCGTCCAGAGCAATTGCTGTTGTACGTCGATCAGGCGATGTTGGAGGCGAAGAAGGGGGAGCGTGGGTATCAGTTTTTTTCTAGCGAGATTCGGCGTCAATTAAGCGAGCGGATCTTGTTGGAAGTGGAGTTGCAGCAGGCGATCGAGCGTCGAGAGTTTGTGTTGTATTATCAGCCGCGAGTGGAATTATCGACGGGCCGCTTGCAGAGTTTGGAGGCGTTGGTGCGCTGGCAGCATCCGACGAGGGGGCTGTTGCCGCCGGGGGTATTTATTCCTCTCGCCGAAGAGACGGGGCTGATCCATGCGTTGGGGGATCAGATCTTGGAGATTGCGTGTGGACAATTGCGGTCGTGGGAAGAGGGCGGGTATGCGATGCGGGTGGCGGTGAACTTGTCGGCGCGGCAGCTTCAAGATGTGGCGCTTGTCGAGCGGATCTTGCGGACGATGGAGCGTTATGGTGTTTTGGGGGGGGCTTTGGAGTTGGAGATCACGGAGTCTGCGGCGATGTTGAACATCGACGAGACGGCGATCACGCTTCGTCATTTGAAAGAGGCGGGGATCGCGTTGTCGATCGACGATTTCGGTACGGCGTATTCTTCGCTGAATTATCTCAAGCGTTTGCCTGTGGATCATTTGAAGATCGATCGTTCTTTTGTGCGGGATCTGGGGCAATCACCGCTGCAATCGCCGCAAGATGTGGCGATCATCAAGGCGATCGTCGCGATCTCGAAAAGCCTTGGTCTTTCGGTGATCGCGGAAGGTATCGAGTACGAAGAACAAGCGCAGTTTTTGTTGCAACTGCATTGTGATACAGGCCAAGGTTTTTTCTTTGGCCAACCATTGTCTTGCGTCGAAGTCGAGCTACTCTTTGACCGCAGCGGCTTGTGGAAGGTGCCTCGGTTGGATCTGCAATAGGATCCGTTCCAAAGAACATCGCTTGGAGGGGAAACCGACGCATCCTTGAGAGAGGAGGCTTGTGTGGGTGAGATCGCGTATTTGGCGGATGTCTCGATGTTAACGACGCTGTCTACGGACGAGGCGATGGAGACGTTGGCGCAACGGTTTGAGGCGTTGGGGATCGCGTGGGGGGAGGTGAAGGCCAACGAGAAAGGGACGTTGTTTGCGGTTCCGGCTTCGGAGGACGTGCATTGGCTCAGGTCTTTGCCTGCGCTGTCTTTGGTGGAGGAGAAAAAGATCGAGGGGAGGGCGAGCGGTGGGGTGACGGATCTGGTGGTGGGTGAGATCCTTGGGGAAGGAGGGATGGGTGTGGTGCGGAGCGCGTTGCAAGTGCCGCTGCATCGGGAAGTTGCGGTCAAGCGGTTGCGGGTCGAGAAGAACAGTCGCGCAGAGATCTTGTCGTTGTTGCGGGAGGCTTGGGTGACGGGGATGCTGGAGCATCCGAATATCGTGCCGGTGTATGCGTTGGGGCGTGACGCAGAGGATCGACCGATCTTTGTGATGAAGCGGATCGGTGGGGTGCCTTGGCAAGATCTGATGTTTTCGCCCGAGCATCCGTATCGGATCCAAGACAAGCGATCGTCTTTGTTGTGGAACCTTGATGTGTTGATGCAGGTTTGCCGTTCGGTGCATTTTGCCCACAGCAAGGGGATCTTGCATCGTGATATCAAGCCGTCGAATGTGATGATCGGCGAGTTCGGCGAGGTGTATTTGTTGGATTGGGGGATCGCGTTGGCGTTGTCGCCGCATCCATCGTTGCCTTTGCCCTTGGCAGCGGAGGTTGCGCGTTTGGAAGGGACACCCGCTTACATGGCTCCAGAGATGGCGGCGGTGCATGGCGAACGGATCGGGGTCCAGACGGATGTGTACCTTTTGGGGGGTGTCTTGCACGAGATCTTGACAGGGAAGCCACCGCATCAAGGACCGACGTTGTTGGCGGTTCTTGCAGACGCGATGATCTCTGCACCGCACACCTACGCATCGGATATCCCAGAGTCCTTGGTGGCGATCTGCCATCGTGCGATGAACGCGGATCCAGCGGCGCGCTTTGAAAGTGTCGAGGCTTTTCGGTGTGCGATTGCAGATTTTTTACAGCAAAAAAACTCCATTGATCTGACCGAAGAAGCCAAAAAAGAGCTACAAGATCTTCAAGAAAAGATGGAGAGCGAAAAAGAGAAAACGGATCTGCGTTCCTTGTTTTTTCGTCTGGGCGAGTTGCGTTTTGGTTTTCATCAGGCGTTGCATTTGTGGCCCGAAAACCGAGACGCGGCAGAAGGTCTGCGAGCGTGTATGGTGTTGACTTGCCAAGTGATGATCGCAGACGCTTATCTCGAGGCTGCCGAGCAGCTGTTTCGGGAGATCGAGCAGCCTCCCGAAAGTTTGCGTGCGGCGTTGGAAGCACTTCGCGAACAAAAAGAGCAACAAGAGAAGCATCGAAGGCGGCTTGAGTTGGATACAGACAGCACCGTTGGGAGGCGTACACGTCGTTTTATTGTGACGGTGATGGCGATCTTTTTTATTCCGTTTTGGTTGTCTTTTGGTCAGACCTTTGCTCTTTTTTCTTTTCAATACACAACGTATTTTTCGTTGGCGGTGGGGGAGATCGTATTTTTTGGAGCTTTTTCGGTGTGGGCGCGGGACACGATGACCCGCAATGCGATCAATCGGCGTGTGTTGCTCGCGATCTGGTTGTTTGTGTTGTCGGGTACGCTGTGGTTTGTGTATGCGTGGTTTTTTCGGCTGCCGATGGAGCAGACGTTGGCGGTTCATTTGCTGTTGCAGTCGTCGATCTTTGGGGTGTTGGCGCTGTTAACGGATTTGGCGCTGTTGTGGAGTGTTGGGGTGGGGGCGTTGTGTTTTGTGGGGGTGATGTTGTGGCCGCGTTGGGTCTATGAATGGATGGCGTTGTCGTTGGGGGCGGGGTTGTTGCAAGCGGCGTATGTGTGGAAACCGAAGGGGCCGCTGTCTCGGATCGAGCAATTTTTAGAACGATGGCGTGCGTATTTTTCGTGTTAATGAGAGCAGGAGTTACGCAGTTGCCAAAAAAGCCGTGTTCGCGGAGGTTCAAGCGGCTGTGCTGTTGGTTTGAAACACCATCGTTCGCCCCGCCAACACGGGGTCAAGGGGCGATAGTCCCTTGCGGGGTGTGGGGTGGCACCCCACAAACAGCAACCAACTGCGTAAGTCTTATGAGAGCAAAGGTAGGTTGTGTTTAGGGGTTGTTTGCGGGGGCGACGGCGACCATGCCCCAAGAGCCGGCACCGAGAGCGACTTCCATTTGAGCGGGGTTGACTTCGATCGATCCGCCTTTGACGAGGGGATCGCCGACGATGTAGTTGCCTTCGGGGGTGCGGCCAAGGACGGTGACAAAGTGGCCGCCGGGATCGCGAGAGTTGAGGTAGTTTCCGTTGGCTTTTTGTTCTGCGCCCCAAGCGTCCCAGACTTTGTTGGTTCCGAGGATGACGGGCATTCCTTGTTGGAGGGCGTTGTCGATATTGGAGAGGGCTTGGACGGGGTCGCGTGTGACGGGAAGGTCGATGCCTTGGGCTCCATAGGCAGTCAGTCCATTTTTGAGGGTGGCAAAGCCCATGGTGTTGGAGGTGGTGGTGTCGTGGCCGTACATGGAATCGCGCATGGCGTCGATGGCGCTGTGAGCGGTTTCAGGGGTGGGTTGTTGGGTAAGGCCGAGGGTGTTGAGTGCCATGAGGGCGGAGGTGGGGCCGCAATCGCTGTATCCGTAGGGGATATCACGACTTCCTGCGGGATCGTTGTAGGCGGTGGGTCCCCATTGCGTCAGAAAAGATTGATTGGCTTGTTGTGTGGAGGTGGGGAGGGATTCGTTGATGGGAGGGGGAGGAGGGGTAAAGCTAGGGCCTTGGATCAAGCGTTGTTCGAGGGCTTGTGAGGTGGCTTGGTCGTAGATGCCGGTGACGGGGAGGTTATGTGCGCGCTGGAAGCGTCGGACACCGCCTTCGGTGCGAGGGCCAAAGTTTCCGGGACCGCTGTTCATATCGGCTTGGGTGAGATAGCCCGTGTCGACGAGGCTTTGTTGGAGTGCGCGGACATCTTCGCCGTGCGCTCCGCGTTCAAGCGGGGCAGCGGGAGCCACAGTGGTGGAGGGGGCAGGTTCGGTGGGCGGAGTGGGGGCCGTTTGGCTCATGGCTTGTGCGGTGGATTGGTCGTAGATACCGGTGGCAGGGAGGTTATTGGCGCGTTGGTAACTGCGCACAGCGGCTTCGGTGCGAGGCCCAAAGATACCGGGGCCTGTGTTCATGTCGGCTTGGGTGAGGTGTCCTGTTTGGACGAGGTGGTTTTGGAGGTCGCGGACATCGCTGCTTTGAGCGCCACGTTGGAGCGGTGGAGCGGGGAGTTGTGGAGCGGTGGTGCTGTTTGAAGCGGTGGCTGCGGTGCTTGTTGTTGCGGCGGTGTGGGCTGTTGCGGCGGATCGAGTGGTGTCGTTTCCTTGTTTGACGAGGAAGTTTTGGATCAAGTTGCTGCCGAGGTTGTGCATACTGCCGAGGTTTTCGCGTGTGGTGCTATAAGAATTGGAAGAGGTTGAAGCGGGGGTTGTGGTGGAAGTATTGGTGTTTGTCGTGGAGGAAGCGCGGGGGGCGGTGGTGGTGCTTGCGGCTTTGGTGGGTGCGGGTGGTGCGGGTGCGGGTTGGGGCTTGTTTGATTGGATCTTCATGCGAAGATATCTCCTTTTAGGCCGATGGATGGGATGTTTGTGATGGATGGGTGAAAGAAAAAAACAGAAAGATCACATCGTTGCGAAAAGAGTATCGGCAACAGAGGTGATCTTGTTCACAAGATCTTTGTGAGAGAGGGGGGAAACAGGTAGGGAGGCGAGGAGAGGAGAGGGGGCGAAACGGCGTTTGCTATTCCGTGTTAATCTTCGAATTCAACGCGGATGGTGTTGATGAGGCGTTGGAGGGCTTCTTTGACGACTTCGGTGTCGGTGTGTCGGACGACAACGTAGCCTTCGCCTTCGTAGCTAGTAGAAGAGTGCTGACCGACTTGAGGGAGTTTGGCTTCGATGACAAGGGAGCCGACTTCGCGTTGGGCTTGTTCGATGCCGTGAACGGCTTTGACGCGGCCTTTGCCCATGCCACGGAGGAAAGCGGCCCCTGCGGCGTATTTTTGTTGTGGGAAGGGGAAGGTGCCAAGGATCATCAATTCGACCCATGCTTTGTGGAAGTCGAAGTCGTAGCCGAGGGCGGTGAGGGTCATGATCTGCGCGCCCGGGGGGCGAGCCGCGACTTCGGAGATGGCGATGCTACCGTCATCACGGAGAAACCATTCCATGTGGGTGAGTCCGGTTTGCATACCGAGGGCTTTGAGGGCGTGTTTGTTGGCTTCGGTGATCTGCTGATAGTGGGGGGCATCGAGTTCGCGGGGGAGCAAGACGCACCATTGAATCCAAGGATTCTTGAGGACTTCGAGGGGAGTGGGATAGTATCGTGTCGAAGAAAACCACACCAGTTTTCCGTCGATACTGACGCCTTCAAAGGAGTATTCTTGGCCTTTGATGAATTCTTCAAAGAGGGTGGGATCTTCGGGGGAAAGTTTGGCGACAGAGAGGTAGTCGTTGAGTTGTTGGTCGTCGTTGATCTGGAAGGTATTGCGAGCGCCAGCACCAGCGGGGGGTTTGATCACGATGGGGAAGCCGACTTGTTGTCGGAACTGACGGACTTGTTCGGTGTTTGTGGCGAGCAGGTGGCGAGCGCAGGGAAGCCCGTTGGAGCGCAAGATATCCTTCATGCGGGCTTTTTCGCGGAAGTTTCGAGCGACAGCTTCGGACATACCGTAGATACCGAGGTGATCGCGGACAGTACCGAGGGTGATTTGGAGATCTTCGAGGAAACCGATCAGGCGATGGATGGGGCCATTTTGTTGCATCAGAAAGCGGCAAGCGACGACGACTTGGCCGGCATCAAGGGTGTTGTTGACGCGGTAGTGGCCGACCATCTTGTCGCGGTATTCTTGGGGGAAGCGTTCGACAGGTTCGTGGGTGACGACGCTGACGCCGACATCGGGGATCTCAAGCATCGGCTTGAAGAAACGGAAGGTGGTTTGACCGAGGTAAGGGACGACGAACACAACGTGTTTCATAGGGGGGCCTCTTTTGTTCTAGGGATCTGAGGGTACGCGGGGTGTTTCCGCAGTAAAGGTACGTTTGGAGCGAAGCAACAATCGCTTTTCTCCAAACCTGCTAAGTTGTTTGCGCAGTAAAGGTACGTTTGGAGTGGACGAGTGGTTTAAGGGACCATGTTATCGAGATATTTGGGGAGCATATCGCGCCATGTGATCCAATCGTGATCCCATTTGTGCCAGATATCAAGGCGGTGGGGGATCTGTTTGGAGGCGAGGATGTGGGCGACACGTTCGCTTTCTTGGGGTTCTTCCCACTTGCCGTCACCTGTGGCGAGCAGGATAAAACGCTCGCGGAGTTGTTGGAGTTGTGGGCCTTCTTGGAGGTTGGGGAGAAAGTGAAGGGGAGAAGAGAAATAGAGATCGAGGCTGTGTTGGCCTTTGGCCCAGCGTTGGATATCGAAGGTTCCGCTCATACAGATGGCGCTTGAGAAGATATCGGGGGAGCGGGTGATGGCCGCGAGTGCATTATAAGCCCCAAGAGAAGCTCCGGCAGTAATGATCGGGATATCAGGCGTATGACAATCGTGTCGGATGGCAGGGACAACTTCGTGGGTGACGAAGTGGTGATAGGCATTTTGCATGGCGGCGCGCTGGAGGCCCGAGACATGGGGATCAAGCCACGTGCGCCCAGCGACACTATCGCAAGAGTAGACTTTAAGGCGGCCTGCTTCGATCAAGGGTCGAAGGGCGCGCATCATCAAGAAGCGTTCGCCTTCTTCGGCATCTCCGCCTGCGGTGGGAAAGAGCAGAAGCGGTTGTCCGTAATAGCCAAAGCGAGCGACGAGGACGTCTTGGTGGAGGCGTGTGGAGTACCAACGAGAGGCCAGTTTGTAAGGGAACATGCAACACTCCTTGAGGCTTTTGGTGGAGCGGTTTGTGTAGTCGCCCACTCGACGCATTGGGGGGATATCTCGGGCGTGCCGAGTGGATGCGTTGGTTTGTTTACGCCCGATGCTTGGGTGTTTGAGAGCGACAGCGCTATTCGTAGATCATCCAAAGAGGCCCGGGGAAAAGCCAAGTGAGCGCATCGCGCAGGTGGTCACGCCAGTTGATCCAGTTGTGACCATCGCGGGATTCGCGGTACTCGACTTCCATCCCTGTTTTTTGGAGGAGCGGAACAATCGAGCGATTTTCGTAGATCAGAGATTCGTACATCCCGCACGTGACAAAGACTTTTTCGCTAGGTTTACCGGGATGTTTTCGGAAGCGGTTCATAAAGTCGACCACAGGGTCAAACAGGGGGCCGCGTTTGTTTTCTCCGATATCCGTAAAGGCAAAGGAGCCGGATTGGAGGAGGAGTCGGCCAAAGACTTCGGGGTGTCGCCAAGCGGTGGAGAGGGTGGCGACGCCGCCAAAGGAAGCGCCCATGAGTCCGCGCATTTGGGGGATATCGTGGATGGGGTAGCGTTCTTGGAGGAGGGGGAGGACTTCGTGGACGGTGAATTGGGCTTGAGCGGGGTGATCGGGGTATTCTTGGAGGCGTTGGATGGGGTGTTGGAGGGCGACGATCAGGGGGGCGACTTCGCTGCGGTGGATGAGGTTGTCAAGGACGAACTTGAGGGAAGAATAGCGTTTGTAGTCGGGTCCGTCGTGGACGATCAAGAGGGGATAGCGTCGTCGGGGTCGGAAGCGAGCGGGGAGATAGACGGTGAGATGGCGTTTTCCGCCGTAGGCTTGGCTATCGATCTCGATATCTTCGAGTGTTCCAGCGCGGCTTTCGGTATCTTCGAGTGTCCATTCGGGGGTGAGGTAGCCTGCGCCTTGGCAGACGGAGTTGGCTCCAAAAGGATCGTAGGCGAGGTGTTTGTTGAGGGGATCACGGATCCAATGGCTGTGTCCGCGTTGAACGACTTCAAACTTGTATTCGATGCGGGACTGGTGAGGGATATCGGCTTGGAGCACCCAGTGGCGGGTGCTGGGGATACGGAAAAAGTCTTGGGAGGAGGGGAGTCCAAAGATCCAATGGCGGAGGCGGACTTGTTCGGCATCGCCGCGATAGAAGAAGAGGACGGTGTTTTCTTCGACCCAAGGGAAGGCATGGATCTGCAAGAATTCATCGATTTCTGCATCGGAGACAGGGATATGTTGTTGTAGTCGGTGGATCAGTGATTTCACCGCGACTCTCCTTTGGGGGCGAGGGTTGGGATCTCGGTGGCGCTGGTGAAGGAGGCGAGAGTTGGGATCTTGGTGGAGCTGTTGAAGGAGGCGAGAGTTGGGATCTCGGTGGCGCTGGTGAAAGAGTCGAGTGCTGCGGCCTTTTCGGCGCTAGGGAGGGCATCGCGAGAAGGGAATTGGTTGGCATGTTCGGAGGCATGGGGAGAAGGGAGGACAGTGGCGTGTGAAAAGTGTTGGACATGACCGTCGGAGTGGAGGAGGCGGGTGTGTGGGTAGATCTTCCATCCCGAGGAGGTGGCTTGGATGCGAGAGCCTTCGTCGAGGGCGCAGCAGAGGGAAGGGTGGAAGCGTTGAGCGAGAAGAGCGACACGAGCGGGGTCGTCGAGGTTGAGGCGTCGTTTGGCGTGCGGGAGGGGGAGGAGTCCTTTGAAGTAGCCAAGTCCGAGGTCAAGGATCTCGGGAGTACCGGCCCCTTGGGGTGGGTGATCATGAAAAAGCACGACGCGATCGCTGAGCGCCATCGCCCCGGCGGACCAAGCGACAAGGCGTCGGTTGGCGAAGAAGGTTTCGATCCCAAGCATACGGATACGATTGAGAAGGACAGCGACGTGGCCGCCAGCGATGGCGATGGTGGGGCAGTATCCGAGGACAGAGTGGATCTCTTCGCGCTGTTGTTGGATGGCGGGGCGCTCAAGGGAGCGCCATCGGGTTTCGAATTCTTGGTGGACGAGTTGGAGACGTTGGAGGTGGTGTTGATCGAGGCGTTGGATGGCGGCGATGGCGTCGGCGCGTTCGGGGAGGACGAGAGCGGGATCGCCTAGGTGTCGGAAGAGATGTTGTGCGGCTTCCACGAGTTTATCGAGGCGAAAACGGTAGAGGTTTTGGAGGTCGCGGAGTTGATCTTGGCGGGCGCGGTGGGCCTCAAAGAGATCTGTATCGGCGTGGAAGACATCTTCGCAACGGGCGTGGATGCGGAGGTTATGGACACGGCATTGGGAGCCGAGGACTTCGCGGAGTTCTTCGTCTTCTTCTTCGCGTTCTTGCCATCCAGCGGAGACGAGTGCGATATCGCCGTCGATGCCGTGTTCTTTGAGGATATGGTGGACGGTGGGTTCGAGGCGTTGGGGTCCAAGCACGATCAGGTGTGGCATGTGGTTTTGGCTTCCTTGTGCGGGGTCACTCGGCAGCGCGGGCAAGGCACCTTGGGGTCTTGGGTGACGCGAGCAAGGCTTTTCGGTGCGTTGGGGGGTGTGCGAGCGACAAACACCGGCGTTGAGTAGGCACGAATCCATTCGGTGCATACGAGGCTTGAGCAAGGAGCGGTGTGTGTTTGTTTGTGCGCACCAGCGCAAACCTCGTCGAGCATGATAACGCAGATCGCAAGGAGTTCGCACAAATTCGCGGATCGGTTTAGCGGGAAGCGTACATCTGGATGTCTGTGGCGGCGATATCGGCCATGTGAAGGGCATCTTCCCAGCGAGGATGACGGACGATCAGAAAGCCATCGCTGACGAGGGTTTGTTTCCAGTTGCGTCGGTGAGCGCCGATGGGGAGAAGTTGTTCGGTGCAGATCCATTGTCCGAAGCGTTGTTTGTAGGCATCAAGTCCGTGTATAGCGCGGATCGTGCCTTCGCCTTGTGCGCGTTTGAAGATGATGGCGGCGTTGTAGAGGCGGCGGGTGGGTGCGGAAAAGTGTTTGTGACAGACAGCGCGGGCCCATTCGCGGAACAGATCGATATCGCTGGTGTAGTTCATTTGATCGACGAGATGCGCTCCGCCCGGTCGACAGCCGATCTCGCCAAAGACGACTTCGCCGTTGGGCTTGTAGTACCATTCCATGTGCGTAAAGCCCGTGCCCATGCCGAGAGCTTTGAGAACGCCTTTGCCGAGTTCGATGCCAGCGCGGATCTTGGGTTGGTTGAGATCGGAGACTGTGACGATCACAGGGCTGATCCACTCGTTGGTGCGGGCGATTAGTGGGCGAGGGAGGTATTGTGCGACGTTCATATAGACGGGTTCACCGTCGATGCAAACGGTGTCAAAGGTGAATTCTTCGCCGTCTACGAATTCTTCGACGCTGACTTCGGGGACATGGCGGAGGGCAGGGAGGACGCGGTGGAGTTCTTCGTCGTTTTGAATGCGGTAAGTATCGGCGCTACCGGCACCTGCGATGGGTTTGATGATGATGGGGAATCCGATCAGATGGGCGGCGTCGATCACATCTTTTTCGGTGCTTGCGCGAAAGGCGTAGGGGACGCGCAAACCAGCGCGTTCGACGCGTTCTTTCATCAGTTGTTTGTCGCGAAATCCGAGGACGGTGTTGTAGGACATCCCCGCGACACCGAGTTGTTCGCGCAGTCGGGCGGCTGTGAGGACAAGGATCTCCCATTGGGCTTCGATGCGATCGACATGACGGCCTCCGAGCCATTGTTTGACGCGAGCGATCAGGTCGCCTTCGTTCATGATGCTTGGGACTTGGAGATAATCGCTGAGGTAGGGGCGGACTTTTTCGGGGAGGGCGTGTGCGGGTGTGTCGCCAACGCCGAGGACACGGGCGCCGACTTCGGCGAGGCCGCGAGTATACTCGATCATCTCGGGTGGATAAGCCGGGCTGAGGAAGAGAACTTGCATAATGGACTCCTGCGAAACGCACAGGCGGCGTTCAAAAGGCTAGACGGTCGGGTGTTGTGGGGGATCTTTGGATGAGGTGATTGTGGATGGGAGGGTGTTAGTGCGCCCACATCTTGACGGTTTGTCCGATGTCATCGAGCATTGCGCGGCAAGCATCGTAATCGGGGTGACGCACCCAAACCCACGCATGAGCGAGATAGCCCGCACCGACGGGCGATGTCGCCGATCCTTCGGGTGGAAAGTGCGCAGCAAGAATCCAAGGGTTGTATTTGGCGAACATCTCTTCACGTCCGCTGTATCCTGCGACATGGCCGTCTTGACTGGGTCGCAAAGAGATCAGTCCAGCGGAAAAGCGGCGGCTTGGTTGTGGGGAGGCTTGGCCGAACATCAAAGCGCGGGCCCATTCGGTGTAGAGGTCAAAGTCATTGGCGTAGTTGTAGAGATCCCACAGGCGGCATCCGGGGGGACGAGCGCCGATCTCGCTGAAAGTGAGGCCCTTGTCGCCGACAAACCATTCCATGTGAGTGGCGGTGGTTCCGAGTTGAAAGAGATCGATCACGCGCTCGCCAAATTGGCGAAGGGGCTGATAACCCGGGGAGTCGATGCGGTTGGTGAGGACGATCTGCGGGCTGATCCAGCGGGTGCGCATGGCTTCGAGGACGTTGGGATAATAGTGACAGATGCCGTCAAAGATCACTTGGCCGTTGCAGGTCAAGGTGTCATAAAAGCCTTCGTGGCCTTCGATGAATTCTTCCATGGTAAAGAAGGCGTTTTGGCTGTTGGAAAGACCCGTTTCTGCGAGGGCTTGTTTGAGTTGTTCGGCGTTGTCGATACGATAGGTGGCGTGTGCGCCCGCGCCATCGCGAGGTTTGAGGATGACGGGATAGCCCGTTTCTTTAACAAACAGCCATGCTTTTTCGGCGTTATTGACGGCAGCGTTGCGCGCACAGGGGACGCCTCTTGCACGCAAGAATTGTTTCATCTGAAATTTGTCGCGGCAGAGGTTGATGGTTTCCGAAGATATCCCGGGGATCTTGGCGCGTTCGCGGACACGAGCAGCAAGCAACATATGGCTTTCGATGGTGGCCTCGAAGCGATCGACCCAAGGCCCACGGTCTTGGATACGGCGTACGGCTTGGTAGACAGCTTCTTCATTGCCGACAGAAGGGACTTGTTCGTATCCGTAGAGCCATCCTTTGATCTCGTGATCGAGATGAGAGAGCGGTGTTTCGCCGATGCCTGAGACGCGAGCGCCGATCCCCGCGAGTGCGCGGACAAATTGTCGTTGGTTGGATGGGAAGTGGGGGGCTAAAAAGATGATGTGCATCAAAGCACCTCGCTTGCTTGATCGCGGCGTGATCGCGGTGAGACTGTGTTGGGTTGGTTGGGTGTGAGAACACCTGAGAAATTGGTGGTTTCTCTAATGGAGATCGCGCTGAAAGTCAAGCGGAGTTTGGTGAGAGGCCACAAGGCAAAGGGCAGAGGCGAAAGAACTGGCGGGATCTGGTCTTTGTTCGGGGGGTTGGTGTATGGTGTGAGTTTTGAGGCTGGTGATCTGGGAGAATTCCCTGAAACTGGTGGGTTGGGTTGTTGAATGTTTGTTGTGAAGAGTTTGATCATGCCGATACATGGGACATTGCGTCATTGTCAGAAAAGCAGCGTTTGGAAGCGATGGAGTTTGTGGGGGCTGTGGTTTCTTGGGTTGATGTTTCAGAGTGCTTGTTTTGTCGGTTCTTTTTCGATGGTGGGATATCCGTGTGCCGATGCCGAAGAAGGGAGAGCGCGTTGCGGTCCCAACGAGCGGTGCGCAGAGGGGATCTGCACACTACTTGATGCGCCCGGGCCACCGTGTAAAGCGGCGTCCGATTGTCGCAGCGGCTTGTGCAACAAAGATGGTTTTTGTATGGCTTGCGCAAGCGCAAAAGACTGTGAATCGGGCGTTTGCGTCCAAGGCGTTTGTAAGTCTTGTGTCGATGCCAAGGATTGCGGAGATCTGCGTTGCGATGCAGGAGTCTGCAAACCTTGTGATACCAACGAACAATGCGTGACTGGGCGTTGTATCGAGGGTCGCTGCGTAGCCTGCGCAAAGCGAGAAGACTGCCGCTCGGGATTTTGTGAGCAAGGTGTGTGCAAACCCTGCAACAGCGACAGCCAATGCCTCGGATACTGCGACGAACTCAACGGTGTCTGTCTTCCTTGCAGCCAAGACAACCAATGCCCGGGCTATTGCGACAAAGCGAGCGGTCTTTGTAAGCCTTGTGAAAAGCGAGAAGATTGCGTACTAACACTCTTCTGCAAGATCGCCGAAGGGCGCTGCGCGCCGTGTGATCGAGATAGCGATTGTCCCGGTGTATGCGCCTCTACGGGTCGTTGTGTGCCTTGCAAAAAAGCTGACGATTGCTTGGAAACGTTTTTTTGCGGTGCGGGCGGCGTCTGTACCAAGTGCAATAGCGGAGCCGATTGTGGTTCGGGCGTTTGCGAAAAGGGCATTTGTCAGAAAAGCTGCGCGAGCGATGCGCAGTGTTCGTCTGGTCTGTGCAAAGCAGGGCGTTGTGAGAGCTGCGAAAAAGCCGAGGATTGCGCTTCGTTTCGATGTTCGGATGGACGTTGCTTGGGACCTTGCACACGCGATGATCAGTGCTTGAATGGTCGTCTTTGCAAGGGAGGCCGATGTGAACTGCCCGCCGAAGGGGAACCGTGTTCGGCATTGGCGGGGGCGGGTTGCCAAAAGGATCTCGTTTGCGTCTCGATTGATGGGCAAAATCGTTGCCGTCAAGCTTGCGATCCGCTGGTGGTGTCGTCTTGTTCGGGCGGAAAAGCCTGCTCCTTCTTACAAGGCACTGCCTCGGAGGTCTTGGGCGTTTGCTTGCCTACACGCGCACAAGGAAAAAAAGTCGGCGAAACCTGCGATGCCTCCGCAAGCCCTTGCGACGTGGAGTTGATCTGTCGCAGTGACGGCCTTCAGAGCTTGTGCCGCAAGGTCTGTGACACCAGCCTCCAAGGGATGTGCGCTCAAGGCGAAGAGTGTATCGCTATCGATCAACCCCGTTCAAAGATCGGCCTTTGTCTTCCTCCGACTTGTGAAAATATCCCGGGAAAGTGTACGAGCGGGACGTATTGTTATCAACGCGATTGTCGAAAGACTTGTGATCCTGTGAAGCCGACAGCCCTCCCTTGCACAATCACCGAATACTGCGAGGCGATCAGCGGCGGTGGCGTGGTCAAAGGCGTTTGCCTCGAACGAAGTTGCGGTGTTACGGGGCGCGTTTGCACATACCAACAAGTCTGCCGAGATCGGTTGTCTTGTCAGACGGCCACTCCCGCCAAGCCATGCAGCACGCAAGGAGATTGCGCAAGCGGTGGGTCTTGTGTGGATTGGGGCGGAGCCAAAACATGTGCCCTCGGTTGTACCGTCCCCAACAACACCGTCGATTGCGCCAAAGATTATCTTTGTGTCGCACAATCCGTCCTTTCCCCCGAAGTTCCGCGCTCTGCGTGTGTCCCTTCGCGTGGAGGAGGCTTGCAGGGCGCTGCGTGCGGAACCGTCAACACGTTGTGCGAGCGATCACACACATGCACTGCTTTTGGTGATGATGCGCTATGCCTCTTTACATGCGAACCGCGCCGAACCATCGGCCAACAAGGATGCACCTCAGGATACCGCTGCACCTCGCTACAAAATGGATTGGGCGTTTGCGTGCGCGATACCGTACGCAAAAATGCCGAAGAGTGCAGTCCCTTACTGGGGTTTTGTGAAAGCACCCATCTTTGCGTTAGCGAAACCAACCAACCGAAGGCGTATTGCCGCAAGATCTGCACGTCGTCTCTGGATTGCAGCAGCGGCGATCAGTGCTTTAGCATCGCAGGCGGCACACGCCAAGTTTGTTTGAAACCGTGAAGATGGGGAAGGTGCGAAAAGGCGGAGGGATGGGGAGTTTAGAGGCCGGGTTCGTCGGCTTGTTGGCCGGGATGGAATTCGGAGTAGACGTAGATGGGGATGTGGAGAGAGCCGAGATGTTGTTGGATGAGGGGGAAGACTTCTTGCCAATCGAGTCCGCCGACGCCTGTGGCAAGCCGAGGGAGCGCGAGGCTGGTAAAGCCTTCTGTTTCGGCGAGTTTGTGGAGTGCGCGCAATGCGTGATTGACGTGGGCGACGGTGGCTTTTCCGGGCCGCGAACCATGATCATAAGAGGCTTCTTGGGTCATTAAGTTGACGATACGCACTCCGCCCACACTACCCCACATCCAGATATCGCCTGCTTCGGGATGGGAGGTGTGGCAGTGGTGGCGAAAGTCTTTGTAGAGTGCGGGCCATTGTTCGCGCAAAGCGTGTGCGAGACCTTGATTGAAGGGATCGTTGGGGGCGACTCCGTGGGCGATGGCTTGTGCTTTGGTTTTGAGGATATCGCCGCTAACTTCGTAAATCATGGTGTAATTCCTTTCTTATTATGTTTCAGCAGATTCTGCGCACTTGATGCAGCGGGTTGCATAAGGGATGGCTTCGAGGCGCTTGGTTCCGATGGGATCGCCACAATCGTTGCAGACGCCGTAGGTTCCGTTGTGGATACGTTGGAGTGTTTGCTCGATCAGTCGGAGTTTTTGATGCGTCTGATCTTCGAGAGCAGCGAGGACTTCGCTGTTTTCGAGTTCGACGGCTTGTTCTTCAAAGTCCGCGCTGAGTGCGCCGTCTTCTTGGCGCAGATCGCCTTGGATCTTTTGAAGGCGGTGGCGCAGGGTTTGTGCTTCGGTTTCGAGCTTGGCGCGAAGGGTTGGGTGGTTCGTCATCTCGCCTCCTCGGGTGATGTGGCGTTGGGATGGGAGTTTGGGGGGGTGTGAAGAATGCGGGAACATCAGGAAAGAACAAGTGACTAGAAGGAGTCTGTTTTTGAATGCCTGTGTTCGGGGCTTTTTTCGCAGCGGTTTTCAGTATAGTTTGGGCGGATAGAAAAGCGGTGTGCAGATCAACAAGAAAGTTGACGCAGATCAACCGAGCAGTGAGGTGCATTTGCGGTTGAATGCTTGTGAAAAGGCCAAGTATCCGAGGTTTTGTGCGAGAAGGCGTCGTGTGTTGGAGGCGAGATTTGCAAAAAAAGAGAGGCCGCAAAGATCGCAGGGCACGAAGCCTCGTTTGATGCAAAATGTTTGAGTTGTATTCGCCTCCCGCAGATGCGGGATCTTGTGAGGAACGATACACAAAGGAGGACAGATGAGGCGGAGTTACGCGATCATCTTGCTTGGTTGGTGTTGCCTGTTGGTTTGGGCCGCGCCTGTGCAAGCGGAAGAACTCGGTTTTCTCGAACGTTTTGCGCTTTCTGCAGAGCGCAAAGCAGCGTTGAAGCAGTTGATTCCCGGGACGGGAGATGCGTACTACTTTGAAAGTTTGTACTTGCAGCATCAAAACAAGTTGAAAGAGGTCGACGCTCTGTTGGTGCGGTGGCGTCAGCGATTTCCGTATGATGGTCGATTGCAAGAGATCGAGCATCGGCAAGCATTGTTGCGCTATTCGAGCGATCCGAAGGCGGCCTTGGATTACTTGCGCGAAAAGCTGAATCTGTATTTCGGGCATCAAAGGCGGGTGCGCGGGGCAAAACCGACGCTACCCACTTCGCTCGATCAAAGCAAGATCAGTCGAGAGACTTTGTACAAACGGGCGATGCGGCGATATTCGCCGATGGGTCGGTTTACGTCGTATGCCGAGCAGTGGTTGTTAGAAGAAAAGACAGAGCTCTCGGAGAGCCAGCGGGGAGAGATCTTGGGGCGGGTGACGCGGCCCGATATCAAAGATCTACCCGATATGATCGTGCGTGAGCTTCAACAAAAAGACACCTCGATCTCGTTTGGTAGCCGCACGATTCATGGGAAGCTGACGCTGGCGCAGCTTGATGCTTGTCGTCGGATGATGCCGTCATTGCGGGATGATAGCAACTTTGTTCGGACGTATCTTGAGCGCCTGAAACCTGTGGACGATGTAGATTTGACGCATGATCTTGTCGCACGTGAAGCCCATCTCAAGCGCGTGTGGGAGTTTGCGAAGAAGCTTGGCAGCGTACACGCTCCATTGAAGCTCCATGTTTTGTACCACTGGTTGGAAGTGGAAGAACAGCGTGGTGTCTACAACCGCAGCCGCTTTGTTCAATATCTGCGGATGCCCCGCCAAGTGTCTTACCTGCCGTATGCGTTTCGCCGTCGTCATGGTTATTCGCTGCCATCGATGGGAGGGGATTATTCGTCGATTACAGGGCAAGCAGCCGTATACGACGATTGGGCGTTGGTGCAGCGCTTTTTGCAGCAGTATTTTGTGAAGGACGCCAGTTATACGGGCTTTTCATCGTTGATCGACAAGAGCCACCTGCAACCGTTGTTTGCGCGAACGAAGCTAATGGCGGGGGTGGGTTCTGCGGAGCGATGGATCGCGATGCTGTCGCCCTCAGAGTACCAGAGCTTGCGCGATCGGGTGGATCTGGACTTTGCGCGCAGCAACACCGATCACTTTGGCGTCGCTCAAGAAGTCAAACTCGATCTGTTTTTGAAGAACGTGAAAAAGCTGATCGTCAAGGTCTATCGGATCAACGCGGAGAGCTATTATCGGCAGCACAAAAAGGAAGTGACAACGGCGTTGAATCTGGATGGTTTGGTCGCGAATAGCGAAGAGAGCTACACGTATGAAGAAGCGCCGATCTTGCGCGTTCGCCAGTCTTTTTCGTTTCCGTCGCTCAAACAGCGCGGCGTGTATGTGATCGATTTTATCGGCAACGGCAAGAGCAGCCGAGCATTGATCCGCAAAGGGAAGTTGTTTTACTTGGAACGCCAAAGCGTGGCGGGGCATATCTTCACGATCCTCGACGAAGAAGGAAAGCCCGCTGCAAAGCCAAGCATCTGGATGGATGGGCGCGAGTATACCGCCGATAAGAAGGGGAAGATCGCGATCCCTTATTCTAACCACCCCCGGACGAGCAAGATCCTGTTGGCGAGCGGGGACTTTGTTTCGCTTTCATCCTTTGAACATCGCGCCGAACGCTACGACTTTCGCGTTGGGTTTGCGTTGGATCGAGAATCGCTGCTTGCAGGGAAAAAAGCCAAATTGCTGATCCGACCGAGTCTTTCGATTCATGGTCAGCCTGCTCCGTTGAGGCTGTTGGAAGAAGTGAGTCTTGAGATGACGGCGACAGATCGCTTTCACGTGTCTGCCTCGAAACGCACCGAAGATTTGAAGTGGGTGGCAGGGCGCGAGTACGTGCATATTTTCCGTGTGCCCGAACAAGCGAGCCGTTTGTCTTTTGTGCTGCGCGCCAAGGTCAAGAATTTGGCCACAGGCAAAGAAGATGCGTTGTCAGCAAGCAGCACCAAGGAGATCAACGGCATCGATCGCGGCAGCCAGCTTCATGCGCTACATCTGATCCACGCGGGCGGTGCTTATGCGGTGGAGTTGTTGGATCGCAATGGCCAGCCGATCCCTGATCGTGTGGCACGCATCACCTTGAAGCATCGGCTGTTTACGGATAGCGTGACGGTGCGCCTGCGCACAGATCACAACGGACGTGTTTCGCTTGGAGCGTTGTCCGAGATCGAAGAGATCAACGCTTCGTCACCAAGCGCATCTTCGAAGACTTGGCCGCTTTTCCCTGACCGTACGGCCTATCCGCATACGATCCACGCACGCGCAGGAGAAACCATCTCGATCCCTGCACATCCGGGGGCTGCGTTGTCTTCGGAGCATCTGGCCTTTTTTGAAAAGCGCGGCGAGGGCTATCTCCACGATCTGTTTGATCGCGTGCGCTTGGAAAAAGGCTTTTTTGTGCTGGATGATCTGAAGGCCGGAGAATACGAGATCTTCTTGAAAGGCACACGTCAAGCCATCGCGTTGCGCGTCGCAAAAGGCGATTTGCGCGGCGACAAAGACAAACCACGCGACCCTTATGTGGTCAGCAAAGACTTTTTCTTGCAACATAACTATCGACAGCCTGTGAACTTACAAACTTCGGTGGATGCGAAGCAAGTGACCTTGCAAGTCAGCCATGCGACACCGCAAACGCGGGTGCATCTGATCGCGACGCGGTTTTGGCCGGAGTTTGACGTGTATGGGGATCTGTTTCAGAGCTATGCGTTGGGAACGCGATCGATGAAGCTCGAACGCCCGCTTTCGCAGTATGCGACTGGTCGGGATATCGGTGACGAGTACCGTTATATCTTGGATCGCAAGTACGCCAAAAAATACCCGGGGAATATGTTGCGTCGGCCCGGTCTGCTGTTGAATCCGTGGGCCGTTCGTTCCACGCAAACTGCCCTCGATCTGGCGGGTGGCGGTGGCGGTTTTGGCGGTCGCGGTGGCGGTCGCGGTGGATGGGGTTCTGGTGAAAGTTTCGGGCGAGGGTTCCGTCACATGGTTTCGGGTGTTTCGCCGAATCTGGACTTTTTGAAGTATCCCTCGGTGGTTCTCGAAAACCTGACGCCCAACAAACAAGGCCAGATCGTGATCGATCGAGCGCTCTTGAAGCATCATCACCTGCTTCATCTGGTGGTGTTGGATGACAACCAAGGCATCTATCGCGTGATCTCGATGCCCGAAGTGGCTCCTGTGTATCAGGATCTTCGTTTGATCGTCAGTCTGCCGTCGAAGGGCCACTTTACGCAACAAAAGCAGGTCGCAAACGTCGCAACGGGCGGGCAATTCAAGTTGGCCGATATCACTTCGTCTGAGATGGAACGGCTCGATAGTTTGGAGCGCGTGTTTACGCTGTTGCAGACGCTGTGCAGCGATAGCCGCCTCAAAGACTTTGCTGCGTTGATGCGTTGGCCCTCGATGACGGAGACGGAAAAGCTGGCCTTTTATGGTAAGCACGCCTCACATGAACTGAACTTTTTCTTGTTCCGCCATGATGCAGCCTTCTTTGCCAAGGTGATTCGGCCCTATCTGGCGAACAAATACGAAAAAACGTTTTTGGATCGTTGGCTGCTTGGCGAAGAGGTCGTCTCGTTCTTACAGCCTTGGGCTTATAGTCAGTTGAATGTGTTTGAGCGGATCTTGTTGGCCCAGCGGATCAAAGGCGAGTTGCCGCACACCGCGCAACGCCTTGCGGATGAGTTGGCGTTGCGTCCGATGGATCCGCAAGCATGGAGTCGGTTGTTTGATGCGGTGTTGGGGCTTCGAGCCCTTGATCAGTCCGATGATACAGGGATTCGTGATGCCCGCGAAAAAAGCATGGAAGAAGCGCGCACCCGTGCATACGATGCGATGAAAGAACGTGCTGCGGATATGCCCGCTCCACCGCCTTCAATGGCCGCCCCGTCAGCACCCATGCCGAGCAGCGGTGCTGCGGGGTTTGCAGCCCGTTATCGAAGGGGCCGCCGTATGTACAAACGCAGCGCACGCCCGATGAAAATGAAGATGGCTGACGAAGAGGCGGCCAAGCCCGCCGAGAAAAAAGAAGACGAGGATATGGATCGTCGCAGCCAACTCGCACAGTTCTTTCGCCAAAAAGAAAAGACCCAAGAATGGGCGGAAAACAACTATTACAAGCGGGTTCTGGCGGAGCAAAACGCCGCATTGATCGGAAACAACCGTTTCTGGCACGCACTGGCGCGTCACGACGGCAAAGGCCCGTTCTTGTCGCGTTATATCGTCGAAGCCTCCAGCAACGCGAGTGAAGCGCTGCTTGCCTTGGCTGTCTTGGATCTGCCGTGGAAAGCGGGCACGCCCAAAGTGGATTACAAGGGCAGAAGCTTGCTGCTGACGGCTCCCAAAGCGATGATGATCTTCCACAAACAGATCCGCTCGGTGGATGCACCCAAGCAAAAAAGCCCGCTGTTGGTGAGCCAAGGCTACTTTGATGCTGCGCGTCGCTATCAGTATGTAGGCGGCCAACGTGTCGAGCGTTATGTGACCGAAGAATTCTTGTCGCAAAAAGTCTATGGCACGCAGGTGATCATCACCAACCCGACCGCTGCACGCCTCAAACTGGAAGTTTTGTTGCAGATCCCCCAAGGCGCGATGCCTGTTGCCAATGGTCGCGTGACGCATACGCAACTGATCCATCTCGGGGCTTACCAAACAAAGCGCCTTGCTTATCTGTTCTACTTCCCGTCCAACGGTCGATTTGAGCATTTCCCTGTGCATGTTTCCCAAGATGGCCGTCTGTTGGCCTTTGCCGCGCCCTTTCTGTTTAAGGTCGTAGGCAAGCTGTCCAAGATCGATGGCGATAGCTGGGAATACATCTCGCAAGAAGCTCCCGAAGAAAAGACCTTGGCTTATCTCCAAAAAGCCAATCTTACACGGGTGAATCTGGCCGATCTCGCTTGGCGGATGAAGGATCTGACCTTTTTCCAAAAAGCTCTCGCGACCCTGCAACAACGCCACTACTTCCACCCCTTACTTTGGTCTTACAGCATCCATCACAACCAGCCTTCGGTCATCACCGAATACCTCAAGCACCAAGACAGCTTCCTTTCGGTGTGCGGCTCCTATCTGCGCTCCCCCTTGGTGCAGATCGACCCCGTCGAACGCAAGCTGTATGAACACCTCGAATATCGGCCTCTTGTGAATGCCCGAGCGCATGCCTTGGGCAAAGGTCGCAAGATCCTCAACGACCGATTCCGTGAACAATACCAGCGCTTGCTCAAGATCCTCTCTTACAAGCCCGCACTTTCGGCTCACGATCACATCGCCGTTGCGTACTACCTCTTGCTTCAAGATCGCACCGAAGAAGCCTTGGCACGCTTTGCCTTGGTCGACGCCAAGCAGCTTTCCTCGCAGATCCAGTACGATTATTTCCGCGCATACATGGGCTTCTTTGGTGAAAAGCCCGATGATGCCCGTGTGATCGCAGCTTCGTACAAAGATCACCCCGTACCGCGCTGGCGAAAACGCTTCCGTGAAGTGCTTTCGCAGTTGGATGAGATCGTCGGAAAGACCGCTGTTTCTGCACCCATCGAGAAAACGGCGGCCAAGGACACCAGCCCTAGTCTGACCCTCAAACTCGAAGGTCGTAAGCTGTCGTTGCGCTTTGCGAACCTCAACACGATCCAGATCCGCTATTACCCGATGGATGTGGAGCTGCTGTTCTCGCGCAGCCCGTTCTTACGGCAGCTTTCGGGACGCTTTACTGTGGTCAAGCCAGCCTTCGTCAGCACGCAACAGGTCAATACCGCCCAGCGTGCGCTTGATCTAGAGCTTCCTGCCCAATTCCAAAACAGCAACGTGATGATCGAAGTGTCTGCTCATGGACTCCATCGCAACGTCGTTTCGTACGCCAACGCGCTTGATGTGCAGATATTCGAGCAACAAGGACACCTCCAAGTCTTACACGAAAAGACCCAACGCGGTATGTCGCGTGTGTACGTCAAAGTCTATGCCCGTCTCAACGGTGGTTCCGTCCAGTTCTACAAAGACGGATACACCGACCTTCGCGGGCGTTTTGATTACGCTTCTTTGAGCACAGATACACTCGATCGCGTCGAGCGCTTCTCTGTCTTGATCCTCTCCGAAAAAGAGGGTGCCGTCGTCCGCGAGATCTCTCCCCCCCGCCAATAGCCCCTTCATCCTTCATCCTTCATCCTTCGTAGGACTTTACGCGGTTGGGCTTGTGTTGTGGGGTTCCACCCCACGCCCCGCAAGGGAGCTTTGCCCCCTTGACCCCGTGTAGGCGGAGCGAACAGACGTTTTTCACACCGACAACGCTGCCGCTTGAAGTGTCGCGAACACGGCTTTCTAGAAGCGGTGATATCTCTCCGCAGCGCAAGGAGGGCGACTTGTGGGTCTGCTCGTTGCCCTGCCACAGCGCCGAAGAAACAGGAGGAGAAGATGCGATCGGAAATCTACCAATTTACGCCGGCTGAGGCCGCTGCGCTTGCAGAACTGAACGAAAAGCAAGTTCGCAAAGAGATCGAGTACCGAGTGATCGAGGCAGGCTCTCCACCGAGGCTTTCTTTTTCAGCGTTGGCCTACTTGTATCTTGTTCGGAGGTCGTCTTTTTCGATGGGGGTGAAAGAACGGAGTCTGGTGTACCAACGGCTGTCTGGTGTTTTGACAGAAGAAGAGATCCCAGAAGAGATCGAAGTGTTTGATCCTTTTTATCTGCGTTTAGGAGAGAAATTATTGCTTTTTCGTGAGCGTGTGGCTTCGTTTTTAACATGGAAAGAAAAGCTTGTGTGCGATCCTTGTGTTATGGGCGGAGCGCCTACTTTTGCGGGCACGCGTTTGACGGTGCGTCGAATTGGGGAGGCATTGGAGTGAGGGGTGTCTTTGGAAGAATTACGGGAGGATTATCCTTATCTTTGTATACGAGATTTTGATTTTTCTAGAATTTTTGTTCGTGCTTATCCAGCGACAGGGCGACCTTCAGGCGAGGCGTGCGCACGAAGTTTTTGATCGACGAAGACCTCTCGCCCAAATTGGCCGAGTGGGTTTGTATGCGTTGTGGCTTTGATGCTGCGCACGTTCGAGAGCGTGGTTTGTTGGGGGCCTCTGATCGGGAAGTGTTGGAATTTGCGTTTTTGCAAGATCGCATCCTTGTGACGGCCAACGTCAAAGATTTCCAACATCTTGCACGATCAGTTTCGCTTCATCCGGGGATAGTGTTGGTTTTGGAGGGATGCTTATCGCGTGATGAGTAGTGGGGCTTGATGGAACGCGCCGTGTTATGCCTTGCGGAGGAGATTTCTGAAGGCAGGAGCATGATCAACCGCGTGTTGGAGATCGATGCAGAGGGCCAGATGGATTTTTACGGTATTCCAAGCTAAGGCGATCGAGCTGGGAAAGGGAGCAGCCTCCTTGCTGTGTGGTTGGTTTTGAGTACGATCCGATGCGCTTTGATCGTACAAAACAAACCAACCAGATCGGCTCAAATAAGGCTACCGCAGATCCTCAAGCAAGGTCCGTCTGTTTGGCGTTTCACCCCTGCGTTGCTGCACGTTCTTCATGCGAAGACTTTTGTGGGAGCGAGGTTTGACCCGCAAGCGATGAAGAAATTGGGTGTTTTGGTGGGGATGATCGAAGCAGGAAAAGCGATGCCGATGGTATCCAAGCAGCACAAGATGCGCCTAGCTTCGTTGTATGCTGGGATCGCTGCGGAGCCGTGGGCTTTTTTCTCTTCGCCCAAAGCGGAGTTCGAGGATCTTGGACTGGCGCTTTCGTTGGAAAACAAACGCCTCGATATGGTTGCGAGTTTTACGCAAACAGGGCGCGAGGCGTATCAAGCGGGTCGAAACAATTCAGCACCAACGCTGCGTTCTCGCGCAAAGGACATTCTTGCAGAAGGCTCTTTGGATGCGGATATACCGGCCATCTTGCAAAAACTGAAAGACGCATTTCCTTGGTCGAAAGGGATCGTGGATCGCTCTCTGCCGTTGGGCGCGGATTCGTGGACAACAAAGCAGATCAATCAGATTCGTTTGAAGGTGGTGGGGTTTGGTGCGGATAACTACATGGTGATGACGGCCACCCCGCGATTGCAAAAAGCGGCGGATGGTCGTGTCGTACCGCAAGAGATCGTGGTGAAGGCTTTTTTGCGCGCACCGCCGATCAAACCCCAAGAGGAAACGCATGGCGAGATCCCGCTTGCCCGTCCGATCATTCTCGGCTCTTTGTCGAAAAAAGTGATCGGTCGGATCGTTCGCCGTTGGTCGAGCCGTATGCGGTATTGTTATGAGCGGCAGTTGATCCAACATCCCGAACTTGCGGGAAGATTGGTTGTGTTTTTTGTGATCAACCCGAAGGGGCGGGTCCAAACCGCAAAGATCGCAAGTGCTACGTTAAAGAATCGGCCTTTAGAAAGATGCGTCGTCTCGATCTTCCGAGCGATGCGCTTTCCTGCCCCGTTTGGGGGCGGGATCGTTCATGTTCGTTATCCCCTGTTGTTTCGGCCTGAAGCAGCAAAGTGAGCACAACAAAGAGAGGCGGAGTGTCGGGAGGATGCGTCGTGCTATACGAGATCCGAGTGTCGTGTGATCGCAATGTCCTTGCGATCCGCTGTAACTGCCCAGTCCTTGGGCAGCCACAGGGTGTACTTGGACCCACTCCATCAATTTGTTTGCGATCAGGGTTCCTACAATATTCTGTGAGAAGCGCACACATAAGGGCCGATACGATTCGTTGCAAACGCCCTGTCCTTGGGCAGCCACAGGGGGCTGCCCCTACGTTTTACAATCACACAATGAGCGGATTTCGTATTATCGGCGTGTTTGGGGGCGAGTTTAGGCGGGGCGGATCTCGAAGATGGCATCGATCTCGACGCAGCATCCGCGTGGGATAGAGGCCACCCCCACAGCAAATCGCGCATGGCGTCCTGCATCACCAAGCACCGCCACCAAAAGATCCGAAGCACCGTTGATCACTTCGGGATGTTGGGTGAATTCGGGCATGGCTTGGACAAAGCCGCCTAGTTTGAGGCAGCGAACGATCCGCGCTTCGTCGCCTTGGCAAGCGGCCAAAAGCTGCGCGAGCAGATGGAGTCCCACCAATCGGGCGGCTTCGTACCCCTGCTCGATGGTGATATCGCCCCCAAGATGGCCTTTGTGTAAGAAACTGCCGTCCTCTTGTTTGGGCAGTTGTCCAGCGATGTAGACGTGTGTTCCTGATACGCTAAACGGAACGTAGTTGGCCGCAGGAGCCGCTGCCGACGGCAGTTTGAGTCCCAAGGCACTGAGCTTTTCGTGGATGGAAGGCATGTGTATGTTTCTCCAAAAATCGAAGGAGTGCAGTTTGGTTGATTTGGTGGGGCTTTGCCCCATACGCGCCTTGTTAAGGTGGAAACACCGGAGGGTCGAGGATGATCGCCGTTTTGGGTGTTGGCCCCCCCTCAATCCCCCCGTGAACGGGGGGAAGTTGGAACGGGTAGCGTCTGCGTCTCGTGCATACAGCGT
>JAKLKB010000074.1 GCA_023150835.1 Myxococcota bacterium
CGGGGGTACGGTGTGTTTTTGGGAGGGCAAAAAGTGGTTGTACGGGGGTACGGTGTGTTTTTGGGAGGGCAAAAAGTGGTTGTACGGGGGTTTATTGAGGGGAGGGAGTGTCGATGGGGGGTTGAGGTGGGGGATTTTTGGGTGTTTTGGTGTTTTTGGAATATTTGGTGTGTCGGAGTCCGGGGTAGCGTTCGGCAGCTTCTTTGGGGGTATTGCGGTAGAGGAAGCGGCCTGTTTCACAAGCTTCTGTGTAGGCTTGTTGGAAGAGGATGAAGACGCGGTTGCGGATCAAGAATGCCTCTTTTTGTTCGTCGAGGAGAACAAGATCGAGCACATCAAGGGCGACTTGCTCGGCGCTTTCGAGATCTTGATGGGTGATCTCACTACGTCCTTGAACGTCTGACCAATTGTCGAGGAAGAGTGCGGCGAGGCGCTGGAGATCTTCGGCGAGATCGCGGAGTCCTGAACCTTCGCGGATCTCTTTGAGGGTCTCTTTGATATCGGGATCGTTGCGCCAAACATAATCAGCAGCGTCGAGTAGCTCTTTGCGGATATCTTTCGCTTGTTGGCCGATGGTCTTTTTGGGGGTTTTGGAGATCTGCTTGCGGGCATTGCGCCAACGCATCTCGGCATACGACAGGGCCAGCGTCAAGCTGTAAAGCTGCATGATCAGGTCGTAGTTGCTTTCGCCGATCTCATGGAGCTTTTTGAGGCGTTTTTTGTCTTGTTCAGCGTGTTTTGCCACCAACAAGCCCAACATGATCGCGTCGGAGCTCGAAAAGCTTGGCGTGGTGGCGGTTTTGGCGGGGATGGCTTCGCAGGCTTCGAGGTGCTTTTCATAGGCTTTTTGTGCGTCGCGCTCTTTGAAAGGCAGGTCTTCGAGGATGTTCTCTTTGGTCGACGCGGCGGTCTCGGTCGCTTCGGTCTCGCCATCCGCAGCGGTGTGCTTGTCTTTTTTGGACTTGGTGGATTCGACGTCTTTGTCTTTTTTAGGCTTGGTGGATTCGGTGTCTTTGTCTTTTTTGGGCTTGGTGGATTCGGTGTCTTTGTCTTTTTTGGACATGGCGATACTCCGTGTGCTGGTTTGGGTGAGGGGCGCGAACAGCGATGTCAGAAAAGCCTCGGTGTGATGGGACTCATACGATATCCGAGTGATGTATACACAAAGGAGAGTACGTAGAAGCCCGATTGTCTGGCAGCCACAGGGGACCCGATTGTCGGGCAGCCACAGGGGACCCGATTGTCGGGCAGCCACAGGGGACCCGATTGTCGGGCAGCCACAGGGGACCCGATTGTCTGGCAGCCACAGGGGGCCCGATTGTCTGGCAGCCACAGGGGGCCCGATTGTCTGGCAGCCACAGGGGGCCCGATTGTCTGGCAGCCACAGGGGGCCCGATTGTCTGGCAGTCACAGGGGGCCCGATTGTCTGGCAGCCACAGGGGGCCCGATTGTCGGGCAGCCACAGGGGGCCCGATTGTCTGGCAGTCACAGGGGGCCCGATTGTCTGGCAGCCACAGGGGGCCCGATTGTCGGGCAGCCACAGGGGGCTGCCCCTACCTCTTTACGATCACGCAACGGGCGGATTTCGTATAAGATGACAGAACTCAGGTTTGGTTTGTGGAAGGACAGAGGTCTTCGACGGCGGAAAGAGGGAGATCCGTAGCGGTGGAGACTTCTTGTGAACCACCCAAGGAATCAGCACTTGGGCTTCCTTTCTGCTTCACAGACGGCAGCGCCAACCCGGTGGGGGTTAGACGTCTTACGCAGTCTCCACAGACATCAAATCGGTGGGTTCCAACCCTAGAGAAGACAATGCTTGATGGAGCAGATTTTTGGCAGCGTTTTTGTCGCGGTCATGGTGTGTTCCACAACCTCCACATGTCCATGCTCTGTCTTTCAAGCGCAGAGATTCGTGTTTCCATCCACAACACGAACACAGCTTACTTGACGCGAAAAACCTCCCCACTTTCACCACCTCGCAGCCATACCAAGCACCTTTGTACCCACAAAACCGCACAAACTGTGACCACGCCGCATCATGGATAGACTTCGCCAGACGACGGTTTTTCACCATGCCGCGTACGTTCAAATCCTCAAACACCAACAACGAATGCTCACGCACCAGACGTTTGCTGAGTTTGTGTTGAAAGTCGCGGCGTTGATGACTCACCCTTTCTGCTTGCTTGGCCAACTGTAGGCGTGCTTTCTCTCGATTTTTCGAGCCTTTCTTTTTGCGTTGAAGTTTGCGTTGGAGCTTGGCGAGTTTTCGCTCGCTACGTCGCAGCCATCGGGGATTTTCAACTTGTTCTCCCTGCGAGGTGGTGAGGAAGTGTGTCAAACCCAGATCGAGACCGACAGCAGGGCGTTGTGAAGTGGATGGAAGAGAAGGGGAGGCTTCGACTTCGCAGAGGATGGAAACAAAATAGTGACCGCTCTTGGTTTTCGAGACCGTCACATTCTTGGGCGTACCTTGAAGAGGGCGGTGAAGGATGAGCGCGAGCCCACCGAGTTTTGGAAGGTAGAGTTGTTCTCCTTTGAAGTGGAAACCTTGGGGGAAACGGATGGATTGTCGGTCATGCTTTTTTTTGGGCTTTGGGAAGCGTGCGTGTCCTTCAAAAAAGTGAGTGTAGGCACGTCCTAAGTCTTTGAGTTTTTGTTGAAGGCATTGAGAATGGGCATCGTTGAGCCAGAGGTAGTCGGGTTGTTGTTTAAGTTGAGTGAGAAGTTTGCACAGTTGGGAGAAAGAGAGGGACTTTTTGGTTTGTTGATAGACTTGGATGTGTTGTTGAAGTGCCCAGTTGTAGACAAAACGAGCATGGCCGAACTGAACGGCCAAGGCGGCTTCTTGTTCAACTGTCGGCTGGATACGGTACTGAAACGCTTGATACATCACGACTCTCACACGCCTTTTTGTTGTGCGATGTATTGTTCCACCACAATCTTCCATTTGTCAACCCTGAACATGGGCTAAAGCCGCTAAAGCGTATAAACCCCTTATATCCCAAGGCTAAAGCTCTTGGGATATAAGGGCTAACCAGTAAAGAAAGGCCCGTGAGTTCTGCGACGACTTGCGGCGGCATCTCGCGCCCCAACATCCGCAAGACGATCTCTTGTTTGCCTTTTTGGAGCCCTTCTTGGATGCCTTCTTGTTTGCCTTCTTGTTTACCTTTTTGGAGTCCGCGTTGTTCGTAGTATTCGGCCAAAGGATTCGGTTCAAAGAGACTCATTTGGATATCCTCCTGTACGATCTCCATCCCAAAGAAGCGAGCAAAAAAGAACGTCGTCATGACGAGCAGATCTTGTTTGCGATCACCCGAAAGATCGCTTTCCATGATGGCATGCGCAAGGGTCTTGATGAAGGGGCGGTGCGATCTGTTTTTGATCACGGTACGGGTGGGGTTCGTCTCACAATAATTTTTTGATGCGTTGTCTGTCGTGTTCGAGAAGGGATAGGATCTCTTGTCTGGATGGCAAGGCGCTTGACTCCAGCGCGACGTGAAAAACGGGGCTTCCTTTCGACCAGAGTTCGACGCTTTCCGTATGTTGATCGAAGTAGGTCGGAGAGGTCGTCACGCGCACTTCTTCGACGTGTTGCAAAGAACGATAGCCGACCTCTTCTGGGCCAAGGGTTCTGATCGTCACGCCGTTGGGCATTAGATCGGGTTGTGCCAAGATGCGCTGGAGATCCCGTAGATCATACGGTGGAGCAAGGGGTGGCAATTCTTGCCAAGTGTTTTCTAAGATCGCGTCCAAATCAAAACCCTTCTGTTGTAGATCTTCTACCTCTTGTTCAAGGCGACGCAAGAGAGATTCCCTTGCGGCTTGTTTTTCTTCGGTGCGTGCAAGCGTCGCCTCTGTGATGCGTTGTGAAACACTCGACAAGATCGGCTGCAAGCGGCCCACAAACTGTGTGAACAGTTGGATCCGTTCGCGCAAGGCCGCGTACACATCAGACTCCACCGTGTCTTGGTAATGCAGATTCATCACGCGAATACGCGAAAAGGTTTGCCCCAATCGATCGATCCGACCGATCCGTTGCTCCACGCGCATTGGATTCCAAGGCATATCGTAGTTGATCAGCGCACCGCAGAATTGGAAGTTGAGTCCTTCTGCCGCTGCATCCGTACACAGCATGATCTCTGCTTTTCCCTGCAAGAAGATCGCCTTGGCTTCGTCGCGTGAGATCTTCACCCAATCCCCGCTCTCGGTTCGCTGCTCCCCGCCTTCACCGGAAAAGCAAACCACCTTTTGCCCGCTTTCTCCCACCAGATGTTGTCGCAAAAAGCGCATCGTGTCTGTGTACTGCGTGAACACAATACATTGGGGATAACCGGTTTGTTTGAGGGTTTGGATGCGTTCGTGAAGAGTCCGTGTCTTGGTGTCTGTGGGCAGTTTGCACACCATCCGCAACAAACGCTGGATCTCTTGTTGTTCTTCGAGTTGCAAGACGCGTTGTTGTGCGCCTTCGATCTCATCCGTCCCAAACAGTTCGTCTTGAAAGCCTTCTTCTTCGACAAATGCCTCCTCCGAAGAGGCCGACGTCGTGCCTTGAAGTCGTTGCAGCCTTCGTTCGAGCGTCTTGCGCAGTGCCTCAAAGCTGCTCGCCATCCGTCGCCGATAGATGGTCATAATAAAACCTACCGCATTGCGTTCTTTCGCGGTGGCGCGGTTGTACATCTCCGAGATATAACGCTCGACCTCTTCGTATACCTCGCGCTCCTCGGGCTGCAAGTCGATAAACTGATCTTCGACGTAGCGCGTGGCGATCCGCGCTTTGAGTTTTCCTTCGGTGGCATAACGCCGCAAGGTCTCCCGCGTATGGCGCGAGATCAAGCAAGAGACCGGCGTGTATCCTCGCATCAAGCGGATCGCTGCGGCTCGTTCGTTGTCAGACCACTTTGTCCTTGGGGTCGTCGCCTTCTCGCGTAGGGTGTGCAAGAGGCTTTTTCGTCGGATGTTTCCCATCTCGGGCGTCAAGGAACGGGCTTGTTCTTCGCTCATCTCCCCCCAATGCTGCTCGGTTGCTCGAAACAGGCGCACCATTGATTCGATCTCTTCTTTTTGCAGATCCGACCGCTCCGCCAACGCAAAAAAACGCTCGAATTCGCCCCACGTCCACTCCCTCGGAACCCCCAAAAGCTCCAGTAGATCCCATAACTCTTGCGGATGCACTTGCATCGGCGTGGCCGTCAATAACACCAAACCCTCCGTCCGAAGACGCAAACGACGCATCAACGACAACAATAAGTTGGGCTTGGCTTCTTGACCGCCTCCCGCTACCCCGCTGCGTCGTGCGTGGTGTGCTTCGTCCAACAGCACCAACGAGTACCGCGCCGCTTCCCGACACAGTTCTTCGCTTCGATCCGTTCGCCGCATCAGTTGGCTTGATACGATCACAAACGGTTCTTTGTG
This sequence comes from Myxococcota bacterium, assembly GCA_023150835.1. Classification (GTDB taxonomy): domain Bacteria; phylum Myxococcota_C; class UBA6777; order UBA6777; family UBA6777; genus JAKLKB01. Next base: position 5,413 of record JAKLKB010000074.1, read on the forward strand.
CCACGCCGAACGCGAAACCGCACGCCATTTTTCGTGTTGCCCTCGGCTGTCATACCACACCAGATCGCTTCCCGTGTAGATCGGCCAGTTGAGGTTGAATTTCTCGCGCAGTTCGTACTGCCATTGCCGTGTGACTGCTTTGGGAGCCAAGATCAACGCCCGCTCTAGCTTCCCCGCCAACCACGCCTGCCGCAACAACAATCCCGCTTCGATGGTCTTGCCCAATCCCACCTCATCGGCGATCAATAGCTTTGGCGGCCACTTTCGATACATCCGCAAAAAGGCTCTCCTTTGGTGCGGCCACGCTTGGATCGCTGAGGTCACTTCTCCCACATCGTCGCCAATCCCCTCCAACATCGGCCCATGCACGATGATCCCCCATATCACCCGCTTTCTTTGATCTTCTTGGATGTAGTCCCCTATCGGTTCGTGGCCTATGTTCTGCTCGCTCGTCGGGAGGAGCGTGTCTTCTTTCTGCTCGTCTGGATGCGTTGTCTCTGGCACGCCCTCTGTCACCGCGTCTTGTGCTTCAACGCGATGCTGGGCGTCCTTGGTGGGTTGGCTTTGCTCGCCGGCGGCGCTTGGACTGGCTTCGTCGCTTTGGTGGGCGGCAGCGCTTGGACTGGCTTCGTCGCTTTGGTGGGCGGCGGCGCTTGGACTGGTCTCCTTGCTTTGGTGGGCGGCGGATGCTGTCGCTGCTGCGTTGTCTTTTTCCTGATGTGAGGGGGGGGCGACATTGCTTGCGTCTTTGCTCTGTGTGCTTTCGCGCAAGCGTCGGGGGAGTTGTCCCTCAGGCGGGGCAAATCGCAACAAGCCTTGTTCGAGAGCTTGGCCGACTTCCATCACCAGACAACGCGGCATCTGATCGGCCCAAAGTCGCTCGAAGTGGGTATCCTCTAGTTGCACCCGTTCATAATCGTTCTGCCACGAACGGAACACATGGATCCCCTCCCAGTTTCCTTGCCATCCTTGCTGAGTTTCGTTGACGCTTCCATGAAAGGCCAAACGATCCCCCGCGCTGTCTTCCATCACGCCCGCCTTTTCGTGAAAGATCCGCGTTGTATGCAACACAGGCCGCCGATGCTCATCACACGGGATCGCCACCCGCACCGACAACAGTCCCTTCTGGATCATCCATGCCAAGAGTTCCAAACCATCATCTCGGGGATATCGTTCGTGAAACATCGGCAAAGATTCCCCCCATACCTCGGCCACCGCTTCGTCCAGCTTGCGTTCTCCGCGCTGTATCGCTTCCACGACCGCTTGGTTTAACGTGCAGCCCGTGACGAGGCGCATCTTGCCTTTTCGTTCCACAAAGGGTTCCAAGCCCCGCGCCACCAAACGCAACGCCCCCGGCGTAAAATACCCCGTCACCCGATCATAACGACACGCCAACGACAACGCCGGCACATAAAAGTCCCGTATCAGGTCGTCTTGCCCCGAATCGTAATACAGCTTCCATTGCATCTCGCGGAGTTTTGGCGTCACGGCGCACCTCGCTTTGTGGTGTCGATCTCTTCGCTATGGCTTCCCAAACAGCCCCAATTGGCGCGGTTTGACCGTGATCTCTCCCAATGCCAAACGCCGCAGCATCTCCAGTTTCTCGAAGTCCACCGCAAACGCTGCCGCCCCCACAAGTGACTTGCCGCTTTCGTCCTCTTCGTCTTCGTCGTCGGCTTCTGCTCCACCCTCCAAGGCTTCGTCTTCCTCTTCCTCCGCTTCTTCCGTCCCCAACGCTGCTTGGAGAGCTTGTTTTTCTTCTTTGACTTGGGCTTGGCTCAGGATCTGTTGTTCTTTCATGGACGGCGGCACAGGCAAGACTTCCAACACTGCCTCCAACGCATCCAAGAACCGTTGATCTTTGTCCAACTTCATCTTCTCCATCGCTTCGCGGGCAACCGAAAGGTCTTGTTGGCGTGCCAGTCCCGCCAAGTAATGCAGCGCGTCCAACATCGTGTCTTTGCCATCGTTCGAGCGGAGCTTTTTCTTTTCCCTTCGCGTCGCGCTGTCCCACAGCATCAAGTTGGAACCCTTCTTCTCCGCGATGTACCCCACGATCTGCGTCTCCAATTCAACGCCCACCACCCGCGCAAGCTGCATCCCTTCGTCGTAAGGAAACGTCGGCGCTCGAAAGGCATCCCACGCCAACACAAACCACTCCAACACCTTATCCAAGTCAGCGCGGCGCTCCTTGTTAAAGAGGGAGTCCAATCGCCAGTTCTTGACTTCTGCACGAGCCGCATTCAAGGCATCTTCGGGCGTGACCGCGTAGGGATCTTCACCTTTTTCGACGTGGGCGCGGGGATTGTCGCGGTAGATATCCGGCCAATGCTTTGCAAACTCCCCCAACGCTCGACCAAAACACGACAAGTACAGATCCACCCCGCCGATCTCATATCCCTTGAATTCCTCCACGCTTTCGCGGACGCGCTTGCGCACCTTCGGCTCCAGATCCTCCCAAGCGATCTTCTCCCCGTCGGCTTGTTCTTGCTTCGGGCGGCACACCAAAAAGATCGTACTCTTGGCCGCTGCCTTGTCTTTGATGTGCATGCTGCCTTCGGCTTCGGTGTTGATCGGCCACGATGCCGTGATCTCAAACCCTGCATTCAACAAGCCTTGGGCCAAGGCATCCCACGCCCCCGTCGCCTTGTGCGTGAACATCAACGTCAAGATCCCGTCCGCCTTCAATACCCGCCGACATTCCGCAAAGATATCTTGCATCCGCTGCCGATAATCTTCATACGCCAGCTTCTTTGCCCCCTTCGCTCCCTTGAATTTCGCAGGGTTTGCCACCGCTTCTTGTTCTTTGTCCGTCAACTCTCTCCAAAACAGATCCGGCAACACATAGCCCGCCGTTCGCTTCAGCCACACATAAAAAAAGTCCGATAACTCCGCATACATCACATTGTCATAGTAGGGTGGATCCATCACCACCGCATCCACCGTACCCGCATCCACATGGTATAGCGAGGACGCCGATTGGCAGGTCACTTCCACCTTCGGCGGCGTCCATCCCTCTTCACCCTCCGTCGTTTGCGCTCGCGCAGCCCGCCCCTGTTCGCTGAACAACTCCCCATTTGCTCCCGTCTCTCCACCCTCTCCCAACGCCCGATACGCCGCCTTTGCATCCATCCCGGGACGAACCAAACTCATCAATTCCAACACCGCTTTCTTGGTTTGCTCAAACGCCCAATCGTATCCCATCCCCACGATCAGCGGAGCCATCTCCGCATGAGACCAACAAAACGCAAAGTCGTGTCGGTTGAATGTATTTGCGACCACTTCCCTTGTTGGCATCCAGACAGACATCCGCGAGTTGTAATTCAGCAGCTTGTCGAGGGCGAAGCCGAGGTAGACAAAGGCGGCTTGGGTGGGTTCGTCGAGGCGTCCAGCTTCGCGCTCTTCATCGACCAATGCGCGGAAGATCTCGACGCTGGTGACATGACAGAGCAGTTGGCGCGGGGAGAACATATCGCGCCACAGAGGCATACCGTAGATGCGGGGGCGTTCATCGTTGACGATCTCGGGAAAGGCTTCGTTGGGAATGCAGTCGAAGGCTTCCCAATGGGGCATTCTTTCAGTGAGGTGTTGTTGGACGAGGTCTGCCACATCGTCATCGGGTCGTGGTGCGCGGTAATCGCGGATCCATTTTTCGCGGTTGCCAACGAGGGTGCGTTCTTTGAAGACGACGGCGAAGAGTTGTTCGCCCATGTGTCCGGCTTGGGCTTGTCGTTTGATCTCGTCGCCGTCGATGTTGGCGCGGCAATCGTCGAAAGGACAACGGGCTGCGCCGCGCTTGACGGTGCCTTCGGATTGGTGGCTGGCTTTGCGGACGATCTCGAAGCGGCAAACACGCTGCGGGCTGGTCTGGGGCAACAAACGCACGCCCGTTCCACCCGGAGCCAAGCGCCAGTTCGGTGACAGCGGAACCAAGCCGCTACACTCCGGACAGGTGATCGTCCGCGCCCAGAGATAACCGTCGGGTATGCAATGTTTTCCTTCGTCTGGAAAAAAAGAGTGAAGCGATTCTCTTACCCTTTGAAGGAAGACAGATGAGAGCCGATCTATGGCCGACACCGTGGCGAAACCAACAGACAAAGGAAACTTTAGCGTAGCATCCAAAATAAGCGAAGCAACAGGATTTAAGTCGTTGGCAAAAGTATCTATTCCCAATCGAATCGACTCAAACGGGATACTTCCGCCCCCTGCTGTTGGATCAAGAACAACGGGACTCGACGTGCCTAACGTATCCTCAAGCCAGTCTTTTAATGTTCTTTTTTCTGATTCCGTTGGAGCATAAGAAAATGCACGAGAGTATCCGTAGGCTGCTGCCCCCAAACGGACGCCTGCTTTTGTTGCTGCGTCGATGCGTTTTCGAGAAGCGACGGGGTCGCCGTGGATGCCGAGGAGGTGGAGAAAGAGATCGTGATCCGCGTTGGCGGGGAGGAGGGAGGCGAGGACAGCAGCGCGGGAGGCGACGAGGGGGCGGCGAGCCCACCAGACATGGAGCCGATTGGGAGCGGGGAAAGGGGTCATGGGCGTTCGTTCGCGGAGGCTTTCAAGGCTGAGAGCGGCGATGGGTAGCCATTGTTCGATGAGTCGGGGGGAATGGGTCATGGTGAGGAAGCTCCTGTGTGGGTGTGCGAAGAGAAGGGAACGGGGATGTTTGTAAGATAAAGGCGGAAGGAAAGCAAGCGGGAGGATCGTGTGACCCTCACCCCCCGGCCCCCTCGCCTCTACGAAGTAGGGAGAGGGGGAGAAGAGAGTACGAAAGGAGCGGATGATAGGGAGAGAAAGGACGTTTTGCGGTGGGATGGGGGCGTTCTTTGGGCGGTGGATGTGGGGAGGAGAGGCGTGGGATGGGGTGTTTCGGAGAAGGGGTAGTTAGGAGAAGGGGAGTAGTTAGGAGAAGGGTTGTTCGCAGATCGGGCAGGACTTGAGTTGTTTGTTTGTTGGGAGGCGGTCAGCAGGGACAGAACAAGAGGTGGTGGTGTTGCATGTGGGGCAACGTTGGCGGAGAGTTTCGAGTTTTTGAGCGGAAAGCTCTTCCGACCAACCGACACAGCAGCCAGCACCTTGCTGTTTGGCGATCTGTAAGGCGATCTCTGCACGGGATTTGAGTTCGGGGGGCGATGGAATCTGTGTGCCGTGGTCTGTTGAGGCGTAGCCGAAACTCATACCAAAAAGGATGGTTTCTTTTTCGTGGCGAGCAGGAGCTTTGGCGAAGACTTGAGCCTGTTGTATGAAAGCTTGCAATTGCTGTTTGGGGAGCAACAAGGCAAATTCATCGCCGCTGATATGGAATGCTCTGATATGCAAGCCGTCCACGAAAAGTGTTTGGAGAATGCGTCCAGCTTGCGCGATGACGGCATCTCCTGCATCGTGTCCGAATTGGTCGTTGATGCTTTTGAAACCGTTGAGATCGCCACAAACAAGAACATCGGGATGTTGTGGATTGCGCCCGATATTTGTCAGCGCGTCCTGAAAGGCGAGGTTGTTTTGGAGGGGGGTTTTGTCGTCTTGATAGACGAGTTCAAGGGTTTTTTGGGCGGTTTGGTAGAGTTTGTTCAAGGCTTCTTGGATGTGCTTCATGCGAGGTTCCACTGGCTTTTTTGGATGGATTGGAGTTTTTGGGGAAGTTGGACGTAGACGAGATCGCCAAAGAGCCAATCTTCGAGGTTTTCCACATTCCATCCTTCGGCTTGTGGTGCTTGGCTGCGGAGCGTCCAAAAGCTCCCGCCGTAATCAAACAAGACTTCGGCGATGTAGGGGCCGCGTCGGTAGAATTCGATCATCTGGCATCCGGCGCGTTCGAGTTCTTGTTGGAGGGCGACGGTAAGAGGGAGAGGTTCGTCATTTGCGGCGGCATGTCCGAAGAATCCGCCAGCGAGAGCGCCGACGGGGTGGCGCGTGAGAGCAAGACCAGCGAGAGCGCCAAGAAGTGCTGCGCCGCTTTTTTGATCGCGGCGTGGTCGGGGTTCGCGGTAAGGGACGTTGGTTGGATAGGTGACTTGGGTCATGGTTGGCCTCCTCGTTGGGATGGAGAAGACAGAGTAGTGTGGGAGAGGAGAAGCGTCAAGCAGAGCGGTGTGTTGGGAGGTTAGTGTGTTTCGTTGAGAAGGATGCGAAGGGCTTTGAGGACGCGACGAGGTTTGGGTCGGTGCATGGCCATGCCGAGCCAGTAGGAGACTTCTTGTTTGGACATGGCCTCGATACCTTGGAGACATTGGCGCATGAGATCGCGGTTGCGCATGGGGGCGAGTATACGGAAGACAAGGCCGAGAAGGAGGGCGGTGTGTTCGGAGAGAGGAAAGGAGGCGCGTTGTTGGGAGGTGAGGTGATCGGTTTCGATGCGGTCGATGCTCCAGATCTGGCGGAGTTGTGGATAAAAATAGCGGAGGGAGCGTCCAGAGAGTCCAGCGATGCGGACAGGTTCGGCGAGGTTGGGGGTGAGAGAAGAAGGAAGCTGCCAGATCTCCATGCGCTGTTCGAGGGAGGTCATTTGCCAGACGCGGAGTTCAAAGAGGACTTGGGTGGTAGCGATCTTCGCGTTGTTTCGGCGGGTGGGGGGTTTGCGTGGAGGTTGTGAGGGTGGGTTGGTCTCGATGGTATCGGGGAGGGTTGGAGAGGTGTTGTGTTTTTTGAGCATGGTGTACCTGCGTGGATAACGTGGTGATACGCGAAAGATGAGGACAGAGCGATGTGGCTCAAGTGTCTTTGGTGGAAACGGTCAAGGATATCTTGCATTTGTTAGGGGTGACTTTTTCGAGTGGGCGGATACGGGCAGAGAAGGCTTGTGGATCAGGGAGGGGTAAGGGGGTGGAGAAGTCAAAGGAAAAGGTGGCGTTGATCTCGACCTCTGCGCGTCGTTGGCTTTGTAGGCTTTGCAAGAAGGGGAGGACGCTGCGGATATCGTCGGGATGGCCTTCAAAAGAGAGGATGCCTTCGCTGTTATTGGGTTTGGCGTAGAAGGTGGCGCGGAATTCGAGGTGGGGAGAGGCGTCTTTGAAGACGTTGGAGGATTGTGTGAGCCATTGTGTAAAGTCGGGGAGGTGAAAGAGTTGGCAAGAGAAAGAGCGGATGGAACGGGCTTTGCGTTGTTGGAGGGATTGTTCGAGGAAGCGCAGTATTTCAGGGAGATTGTTTTCGTGGTCGAGGGTGAAGGTCTCGGGCGTGAAGATTCGGCTGGTTGGAGGCGGCGTGATCTCGTCGTCTTCTGGGGGTGGAGGGGTTTTTCCTGCGGATGTTTCTTTGGGGGGGGGGATGACACGGGGCCAGAGAGCGGTTTCTTCGGCTTTTTTGAGGGTGTAGAGGAATGCGTTTTCATCGATACGGATGGCGGCGGAGGGGTCGCCCGGGCCGTAGGTGAGGTCGTCGTAGCGGTAGACAAGGAGGTTGTCTTCAATGCCTTTGCGGATGGAGGCAAGGAAGGTGTTGTCGTCGAGAAGGAAGGGGAGTTTGGGGTTTTTGTAGAATTGGTTGCGGAGATCGGAAGTGGAGGCCGTGCCGCGTTGTGCGAGGGTGGTTTTGTGGATCAGGAGGTTGGGAGCGGGTGGGTGATCGGTGGGGAAGTAGAGATGGTTGCAGTCTTTGAGGGCTTGGGTGATGGCTTCTTGTCCTTTGCCGGGCTTGTTGGAGGATTGGCTTTTTCCGGCGAGGTTGACGTGTGTGAGCCAGAGTCCGTCTTCGAGGGGATCGGAAGCGGAGGGATAGAAGAGGTGGCGGTATGCGTTTTGGATGGCGAGAGTGCAATCGTTGGAAGATTTGTCGTAATCTTCTTTGACTTTTTTTTGCTGGTGTGGGGAGAGGTCTTTGAGTTTGTCGGGGGTGTTGAGTGCGCGGAGGGCAAGGTGGCGTTTGATGGCGTCTTTCATTTCGGAGACTTTGTTTTTGTCAGCGAGCAAGAAGACAAGGTGGTTTTGGAGTTGTCGGAAGTTTTTGTTTGTGCCGGCATGGAGGAAGATATCGCGGACGCGGGCGGGGATTTTGGGTGTGGAGTCGGTGGTATGGGAAAAGGGTACGGTATCGTAATTCATAAGGAGTAGGCGGGGTTTGTTGCGATTGGGGTCATCGGGAACGTCGGAGGGATCGCCGGGAAAGGAGAGGGTATCGAGGGTTGGAGGTTTGGAGAAGGTGGTTTCGATGTGATCGTCGAGTTCTTTGGTGATGGCTTCTTCGGAGAGGTGTGATTCTTCTTGTCGGATGATCTGGTTGAGGTTGGCTTCGGAGAGGAAAGAGAGGGGTTTGTGGGGGTCGTCGTTGAGGTAGGCTGCTTGGTTTTGGAATTTGTGGAGGGCGTCTTTGAGGAAGGCGCTGTCATGGGAGGGTGCGAGGGCAGCGAAGGTGAGTTGTTCGGGGGAGAGACCGCGTAAGTTGTTGTTGAAGGCGAGGGTGTGCCAAAAGATGGTGCGTGCGACGTGGGAGGCGTAGGGAGGCATGGCGGGAAATTGATATTGTTCGCGGTCGAGGATTTGTGCGAGGGCATCGGCGGAGAAGAGGGGTTGGTTTGTGTCGCGGTAGTGGGAGATATCTTTTCGGATGGCGGGTTCGTAGTGTTGGAGTTGAAGGCGGGTGAGGATCTCAGCGCGGATGGGTTCGTGTCCGGGGTCGATGTGGTGGGGATGGAGGGCGAAGGTGTGATTGGGTTTGTTTTGCCAGAGTTGGGAGACAGCGCGAGAGAGCAAGCGCAACATACCGCGAACGCGTTGAAAAGTGCTAAAGGTGGAGAGTTTGTCTTTGAGGATGTGCATAAGATCGGGGTGGAAGGGATAATCGCGGAGAAAGCGAGCGTGGAGATCAGGTTCGGAGCCATCGGACTTGGCGAAGACTTGGCGCATCTTTTCGTCGAGTTGTTCTTTTTTCCAAAGCGCAGTGTAGGCTTTGACGATCTGCGCGGCTTTTTTTGTGTCGATGGAGGAGAAGAGGCGTTTTTGGAGGACGAGGGCGGTTTCATCGGTGGAAGTGGGTTCAAGGAGGGTGGCTTTTCGTGCGGAGACGCTTTCGAGTTCTTCAAATTCTTTGGCGATGGCGGTGTTTTCGTCGTTGTAGGCATCGGAGCCTTTGAGATCTTTGCCGACGGCGAGGGAAAAGATGAGGGCAGTTTGGGGTGTGCCTTCGATGGCTTTGAAGAGGGAAGAGAGGAAGGGGGCGAATTGTGCGCTTTGCTTGTGGCCTTTTACGCGGCGGAGGTAGATGGCCATTTCATCGAGCAGGATGATGGAGGGTTGGGTTTTCAGGAGAGCGGCGAATGTTTCTGCACCGGGTGCGGTGTGGGAGACGTCGCTTTCTTTGAAAGCGCTGTAGCCGTCGATCCCGGCGAGTTGATAGGCAAGGAAGCCCCAAGGGGTGTAGATTTTGATGCCATCGCGGGTGATGCCGTTGGTGGGGTCGGCGTTTTCGCCATCGAAGGCTGCGACGCGAGCGGGTTGTTTGGGAAGGAGAGAGGGGTCGAGAAAGTCGGAGGGGTTGGGGACGCCGCGCATACCGTTGGCGGCGTGGTAGAGAGCGATGAGTCCGTGAGTTTTACCGCCGCCGAACTGCGTATCAAGGCGAAAGATAGAAGAGACTTCTTGGGCGGAGCCTTGGAGTCGAAGGAGGACTTGTTTGAGGAGGGTTTTTAAGCCTTGGGTGGGGTGGGTTTGGGAGAAGAAGCGCTGTGGATCAAGGTATTCGGGTATGGCTGAACCATCGATAACTTTGGAAAGGTCAGCGGCGAGAGATTCATCGCGGAGGGTTGAAGCGAGGACGTCTGCGCGAGGCGTACAGGCGTCGAAAAGGGTGGGGGGGTGTTGGCTCATTGGATTCTCCTGACGGACGCGAGATGGAGGGGTTGCAAAGGGCGCGTTGATGAAGAGATAAAGAGGCCCAGAGATCGGGGATCTTTACGGCGAAGTGGGTTCGCTGTAGAACAAAGACTCCATTGACGGATGTATACCCGAAACGAAGCAGCGGCACAAAAAGAAAAGCAAGGAGCGCAGAAGATGCAACATTGGTTGTTGATGTTCCGACCCGATACGTACGGAAAAGTGCGAGAGCATGGGAAGATTGGAGTTCGGGAAGGCGCGAGAAAGCGGCTATCGGGGATGAAAACGGGGGATCGGTTTGTGACGTATTTATCGCGAGTGCAGTTGTTGGATGGGTATGGTGAGATCACAAGCGAGGTATTCGAGGAAGATACGCTGATCTTTGCTTCGGACAAGCTGTATCCGTACCGTTGCCGTGTGGCGTTTGACAAGGTGGGTGCGGAAGTTCCGGTGGGTGATATCTTGTGGTTTTTGGATGCGTTTGAGGGGTTGAGTACGACGACGCCGACCAACATCATGTTTTGCAAGGGCGGGGTGATGGAGATCAGCAAGAAAGATTACGAGACGTTGTTGGATATGATCCAACATCCGCCCAAGTCGGGCAAGAGCAACACCGCAGCATACCGCACCCACGAGAAAAGGCACACCGCGTAGAAGCGAACGGTTGGGTATGCGGAGAGCCAAGCGAACGGCGTGTTTGGGATGTTCCGAGCAGCGCGTAAATTTATACGAAATCCGCAGGGAGCGTGATCGTAAAACGTAGGGGCAGACAGGTGTGGCACTTGGACCAACTCATGCCATTCGTTTGCGATCATCATTCCTACCATATCCGTCAAAAGCGTATCCATAAGCGTCGATGCGGTTTGTTGTAAACGCCCTGTGATTGGGCAGCAACAGGGGGCTGCCCCATGCTCGCGGCACTGATGAAACGTTCGGGATACACCTGTGACTGGGCAGCAACAGGGGGCTGCCCCATGCTCGCGGCACTGATGAAACGTTCGGGATACACCTGTGATTGGGCAGCAACAGGGGGCTGCCCCATGCTCGCGGCACTGATGAAACGTTCGGGATACACCTGTGATTGGGCAGCCACAGGGGGCTGCCCCTACTTTTTCACGTACTTCACGGACGGAACTCGTAGAAACTGTTTGCTTTGAAAAAAGCAGCCGTCAAAGCGAACAGTCCGGAGCAGAAACCTCGTTACGCAGGGAAAAAACAGTCGTGTTGTCAGCGAAACGAATCGATTGAGTTGGTCCAAGTGTGAAGACGGAGGGTACGACATCCGTGTCTGGTGTGATCAAAAGGGTGGGGCGTATTGCATACGCCCTTGCCCCATTCACGGAGATTTTGCTCGCTGTGTACGAGCAGGCAACCTGCGGATTTGGTATGACGCCGTGGAAAAGGGAAAGCGTGAAGAATCAACCCGTTGTAGGGGCGGTTCGCGAACCGCCCGCGCCTGAATTTCCCCGTTGGCCGGGGGGAATGAGGGGGGCCGAAAAAAGAAAAAGTTGGCGTTTCTGCGCTCGCTGTTCTTGCGAAGAGTATGGAGGAGGGCGTATATAAAAAAGAAGCCATCCGAGGGTCGGATGGCTTCTTTGGGGGGGGGGACTCGGTAAATATGTTTTGAGGATTTTGGGTTGTCAAGAATTTTTTCTTAACAACTACCTCAGGAAAATGACCCCAACGGGATTCGAACCCGTGTCGCCGGCGTGAAAGGCCGGTGTCCTAGGCCTCTAGACGATGGGGCCGGTGGAGTGAGTCGGGAGGGACTCGAACCCTCGACCACCGGATTAAAAGTCCGATGCTCTACCGACTGAGCTACCGACTCAGCTTCCTGCGGGCGGGGCGTCAACCTCGCCTCAACGGTTGTGGAATATAGCGGGTGACCCTAGATCCGTCAAGGAAAAAGATTGGCGTGCGGCATTTTTTTTCTAAAGGTTTCTTTTTACAGCGCAAACCGAATGCTTTGCCGCACCACCCGATGCGAGCGGGGGTACGCCAACCGTTCGCAGAAGTTCAAAAAAATTTAAGAACCGACGTGGGGTCGACGGTCACGATCACGGCCACGATAGCGGGGTCGTCGCCCGCCACGACGCAAGTGTCGCAGCTCACTGGCACTTTCGGGAGCAAGATGAGTCGGAGGGAGATCGTCGACGTCGACCTCTTCGTGGGGGCTCTGTTCGGGTGCAGGAGGAACGTTGATTGAGGAGGGACGGTCAACATGGGATTGCGGCAAAGACAGCGGATCTTCGGGTTCGGCGCGAGGTTGTTCGATAGAAGCGATCGTCCCCGAAGCAAGGGCTTCTTGTTGTAGAGAGGCCCACGTTTGGAGGCGTTGTGTGTGGAGTTGTTGTTCGACCGGTAAAAAGCGCATAAACCAAGGCAGGCCGACAGGAGCGGAAGCAAGAGAAGAGGCCAGATCGAAGTGATCCAAGGGGCTGCGCAGCGTGACAGGCCGATGCGAAGGGTCGAGCGAAAAGCGTTCGCGCTCAAGACCAACAGGCTCGGTCAGGGGCACGTTGGGGGCAGGTTTGGCGACGGCTGATTTACTGAAAGGAGCGGATGTAGCGAGTTGAATTGATTCAAGAGGGTTTCTTCTTGGTTCAAACAGCGGCACTTTTTCACGTGCTGCGGGTTGTACAAGAGGGATTTCTTTGGGCGGTCGAGGCGCAAGAGGCGAAACGTACGATCGCGAAGAAGGCGAAGAAGGAGCGTCACCGACAAGCGGCGGCTGAGACAACGGTTCGGAAGGGACGGTGGGAACAGGCGATCGAGGGGATTCGCTTCGAGCGGAAAAAGAAGGGCGTTCATTGGATCGCAACGGCCCTTGTTCGCGGTGTTTTTGCAGAGGGATCTTGTTGTCAGCCGCATCGTCGGGGCGCCTATCTTCGAGACGCTTATCTTCGAGACGCTTATCTTCGAGACGCTTGTTGTCAGCCGCATCGTCGGGTCGCTTGTCTTCGAGGCGCTTATCTTCGAGACGCTTGTTGTCAGCCGCATCGTCGGGTCGCTTGTCTTCGAGGCGCTTATCTTCGAGACGCTTGTTGTCAGTTCGGGTTTCTTCGGGGCGCTTGTCTTCGAGGCGTCTGTCTTCGGGTAGTTTGGAGAGATCGACTTGGAGGGGTTCGCGTTCGCGTTTTTTCCGAACGAGGGGATGGGTGGCAAGGAAGCCTTGGAGATCGTTTTCGAGGTCGATACATCCGCCCTCACGGGGCAAGATCTCGGCGAGCAGACTGTATTCTTGAAAGAGGTAGTGCAACTCTTCGCGTTTGTGGTTGAGCATATAGATGGCGACATCATGGGGGAGACGTGCTTCGACGCGCTCGAAACGTTTTTGCAGTGCGAGTTCTTGGAGTCGGCGGAGGACCATCAAGGCGCTTGCTTCGGGGTTAGGGAGTTGGCCATGTCCGTTGCAATGGGGGCAAGGGATAAAATGCCCGAGTGCTTTGCTGTCGCGGATACGTTGGCGAGAGAGGGAGAGCAAACCAAAGGACGCGGATATCTTTCCGATACGGATGCGCGCTTTGTCGTGTTGGATCGCGAGGCGAAAGTGGCGCTCCACTTCGCGGGTATTGCGTAGAATTCGCATGCTGATGAAGTCGATCACGATCAATCCGCCAAGATCGCGCAGGCGGAGTTGTCGTGATATCTCGTAACAGGCTTCGATGTTGGTTCTGAGCGCGGTGTCTTCGGTGTTGTTTTCGGATTGTGCGCGACCAGAGTTGACGTCGATGGCGACCAAGGCTTCGGCTTGATCGATCACAATCGATCCTCCCGAAGCAAGGGAGATCTTGCGCTCAAAGACTTCGCTGATCTGCGGCTCGATGTTGTAGTGCGTAAAAAGCGGGCGATCCTCGTCATAAAAGCGGACGATATTTTGTTGGCTGGAGATCAAAGCGGCGTAGTAATCGCGTGCGCGTTCAAAGGCTTCTTCTTCGTCGACAAGGATCTCGTCGATGCTGCTATCGTAGTAATCGCGGATCATCCGTTGGATGATATCGCTGTCTTGAAAGACGCATCCAGCGCGTGGACCGCGCTTGGATTGCTGTTGAATGGTTCGCCACAAGCGCAACAGATAATCGAGTTCGCGTTGGATATCTTCGATCGGTCGGCCCATTCCAGCCGTACGAACGATAATGCCGAAGCCATCGGGGAGTTTGAGATCGCGCATAAAATCGCGTAAAGCCTTGCGTTGTTCGGCATCATCGATCTTGCGCGAAACCCCGCCGCCACCGGATCGCGGCATCAACACCACATAACGCCCGGGGATCGTGCAGTACGTCGTCAGCGCAGCTCCCTTGTTTTCGAGTTCTTCACGGACGACCTGCACCAACACGGGCTGTCCTTTTTGGAGGACTTCGTCGACGCGGGGGCGGTCTTTGTCTTTGGGGGAGTGGGAGGACCAAAAATCGGGGTGGATCTCATGGAAGGGCAAAAAGCCATGACGGCCTGCGCCGTATTCGACAAATACGGCTTGGATCGAGGGTTCGACGCGAACCACATACCCCCGATAGATATTGTTTCGGTTTTTCTCACGCAGTCGGTTTTCGACGTCGAACTCAACGAGCTTGCCGTTTTCGATGATGGCAGCGCGAACCTCTTCGGGCTCGTTGACATTGAATAGCATCTTTTTGGACATGAATCGGCTCTCTCCTCTGGCCGTATGGGGTCCACACGCCCGAAAGCGGAGAAAACAGACCGAAAAGGAAAGAGCGCAAGGCCGATGTGACGAGAAAAGAGGCGCTTTTCATTTCGCGATATGTGGAGAGAAAGTTTGTTTGGGGTATCATCCGCATCCTTCGCAGTGTCCACATCGTCAGCATCATCTGCAACGCGCCCGTGTATGGGGCGTTATCTGTTCCGTATTCGCGTCTGTCGGATGGGTGGTTTGGGGTGAGCAGGGTTGTCCAAAGAGAGGTGTGCGCTGCGTGCTTGCAGATATCACAACCTCGGGTCGGAAAGAGCATTGCCTCGAACGCAGCCACGCGACCTCGAAAGCACAGACAACACAACTTGAACCATCCACTTCTCTCACTCGGCGTATGAGGCAAACAAGAACATCTCTCGTTTGCCAATGCTTCCATCTCAGAAACGAAGGTCGACGACCTCCGTTGTATAAGGCTTGTTTTGGGTTTTGTATTTCTTTGGGTGCGCAACGCACCGTCCGCCAAACTCACCAAGGTGTGCGTGGGGGATGAACCGAAAACTGGGCGGAAGAGCATCGGCTCCCGCAGTTCGATAGACTTGTGGGGCATGGCCCCACACCCCGCCATAGACCGAAGGCCCCTTGTTCGCCGCATTCGCGAGGAGATCGTTCGTTTTTCAAACCAACAGTTCTACCGCTTGAAACACCGCGAACACGGGGGTTTTTGCCAACTGCGTCACTTCTCTACGGTAAGGATTTTCCTTACGCCAAAACGTCAAGAAGCATACTTCCCCAAAAAGCCCTTGTCAAGGCGACGCCTTCGCGGCATCTTGGCGCGTGTAGAGCGTTTCGTACGCCGCTTGCCCGCGCTCTTTGTTTTCCGCCCTGTCACATACGGAGAAGATCACCGTGTATCGGCCTCTTTGTTATTCAAGCCCCCATCGCGTGGCGCTTTTTTTCGGTGTCGTCTTGTTGTTGGGTGGATGTCGTCCACCGAGCGAGGCAGAACAAGCCTTTTCGCGCTTTCGCAGCCACCTCGAAAAACAACAAACCGCCCGAGCATGGGCGATGCTGACTCAGCGCAGCCAACAAGCCCTCCAACAAGCCCTTCGGCGCGCAAACAGCCAAGAGCCCCCCGCACAATTCTTCCAAAAAGCCTCGTTCTTGCGGAACTTGCGTATGCGCCCTCATCCTGCGCGCCCGCCCCACCAGACCCAAACGCTTGCGGATCTCCATTTCCTCGACGAACTGGGCCGCTCTCAGGTGGTCAGGCTTCGCCGCGAAGACAACCGATGGTGCGTCGATCTGCGCGGGACATGGGTACTTGAAGAAGCTGCCCCAACCTCCCGCCCCGTGCCTACCGCCTCTCCAACATCACAAACCGCCCAAACACGGCCCTCTTCGCGATAGGCATCCTTCACCGCTCAACACAGCCCTCTTCGCGATAGGCATCCTTCGCCGCTTGACACAGCCCTCTTCGCGATAGGCATCCTTCGCCGCTTGACACAGCCCTCTTCGCGATAGGCATCCTTCACCGCTCAACACAGCCCTCTTCGCGATAGGCATCCTTCGCCGCTTAACACAGCCCTCTTCGCGATAGGCATCCTTAACCACGCGAAAACAACGTATCCAAGGCTTCTTCTAAGCGGCGGATCCCGATAAATCGGGCTTTTCGTGGTGAAGCTAACGAGGCGCGGTTGTGCTCGGGCAGCAAGACCTGCGCAAATCCCAGCTTCACGGCTTCTTTTGCGCGTGTCTCGGCTTGCGAGATCCCCCGCACTTCGCCCGCAAGCCCCAACTCCCCAAAGATCGCCATATCTTGCGGCAACGCTCTACCCCGAAAGCTCGATGCCAAGGCCATCGCCACCGCCAGATCTGCCGCAGGCTCATCCAGCCGATATCCTCCCGCGACATTCACGAAGATATCTGCTGCTGCGATCTGCATCCCGCCGCTTTTCTCCAACACCGCAACCAACAACGCCACGCGATTGGGATCTACACCCGTACAAGTCCGCCGAGGTGTCCCATACACGGGCGTCCCCACCAAGGCTTGCACTTCCACGAGCATAGGCCGCGTCCCTTCGATGCACACCGTCACCACCGAGCCCGGGGCGTCCAAGGGACGCTGATCCAAAAATAGCGCAGACGGATTCCCTACTTCCTGCAAACCGTCTTCTTTCATCTCAAAAACCCCGATCTCGTTGGTCGAACCAAAGCGATTTTTCACCGCCCGCAAGATCCGATACGGATGGCCTCGATCTCCCTCAAAGTACAACACCGTGTCGACCATGTGTTCCAACACACGCGGCCCTGCGATCGCCCCATCCTTCGTGACATGCCCGATCAACCATGTGGGGATCGATTCGCGTTTGGCGAGGTGCAAGAAACGGCTGGTGGCTTCGCGGATCTGTGAGATCGCTCCCGGGGCGGCGGGGATCTCAGGGCAATAGACCGACTGGATCGAGTCGACGATCAACAGCGCGGGTTTGATCCGTTGAACTTGTTGGCGGATGTGATCGACGTCCACTTCGGCCAGCATCAAGATCCCTTCGTGCAACATCCCAAGGCGCTTGGCGCGCATGTGCGCTTGGGGCAAAGATTCTTCTCCTGAAACGTACAGCACTTGATGCCCATCCCGCGCCATCTTGGCGGCTGCTTGCATCGCCAACGTCGACTTGCCGATCCCGGGATCCCCCCCAAGCAAGATCAAAGTCCCCGGGACCAGTCCCCCTCCCAACACCCGATCCAACTCCGCCACCGCAAAGCGATAGCGCGTGACATCCCCCACTTGCACTTCGGTCAGCGGCGTAGGGCCGCCCTCTTGCGCCAATGTATTCTTGCGGCGTGCTTCGTGGCTGCTTTTTTGCGGTACTTCGGCCATTTCCACAAACGAGTTCCACGCCCCACAGTCGGGACAGCGTCCCAACCACTTTGGCGTCTTGCTCCCACAAGCCCCACACTCGTAGATCACCTTTGCTTTTGCCATCCTCGCTCCTTTGCTTCTTCACGCTTTTGTGTGACCATCCGCACCTTTTCAGGGTCTTTTCTCGAAGCAACGCCACACGTTGTGGACTTTTCCTTTGTCTGAACAAGACACCCATCGAGGTTATCCATGCAAGCCTTCATCAAGAATCGTTTTTTTCGGTCGCTCCCCATGCGGATGGGTTTGTGTTTCCTGCTTTTGAGCCTTCCCGCTTTCTCGTTGTTTCTCGGATGCGGTGAATGCCGCAATGATAGCGATTGTCCATCGACTTCTCTTTGCACAGAAGGCGCATGTGTCGAAAAAAACCAACCCCCTGTGCGCCGCCCCCCCGGCTCGGAGTGCGTAGACAGCGAGCGCCGCGCTTGTTACAACGGACCCACCAAGACCCAAAGCATCGGCATCTGCAAAGCTGGTCAACAGACTTGCCAAAACGGCCAATGGAGCGCGTGTGCGGGAGAAGTGACGCCCGCTGAAAAAGAAGAATGTGATGGCGTAGACAACAACTGCGACGGCCAAGTCGACGAAGGCTGCACTTGCAAAAACGGCGACAAACAAGCCTGTTATACAGGAAGTGCCGAAACACGCGCCAAAGGCGAATGCAAAGACGGCGAACAGATCTGCATCAACGGACTCTGGGGCGAATGCTTGCAACAGACCCTTCCCCAAGCCGAAGTATGCGACGGCAAAGACAACGATTGCAACGGAAAAATCGACGACGACGTCAAAAAAAGCTGCCAATCACAGTGCGGACTCGGCGAAGAGATCTGCCAAAACGGCCAATTCCAACCCTGCAACGCACGCACTCCAAGCCCCGAAAAATGCGGCGACAACATCGACAACGATTGCAACGGCTCCACCGACGAAGGCTGTGAGTGTGCCCCCAGTACCTCCCGCGATTGCTACACAGGCCCTCCAAGCACCCAAGGCGTCGGCCCTTGCACCCAAGGCAAACAGACCTGTAGCGCCGATGGCAAGTGGCAAAGCTGCACAGGGCAAGTTACCCCCCAAGTCGAGCAATGCAACCGCAAAGATGACGATTGCAACGGGCGTATCGACGACAACTTGACCCGTCCCTGTCAACGCGGTTGCAATACCGGCAAAGAAACCTGTAGCGATGGAACATGGAAAGCCTGTGATGCAAAAGCCGCAGATGCCGAAGTATGCGACGGGAAAGACAACGACTGCGACGGAAAAACCGACAACTTGGTCGGTGGTGGCACTTGTGAATGCCTTGTCGGACAAAAAGAATTCTGCTATGACGGCCCCGCAAACACCGCAGGTATCGGCCTTTGCGCACGCGGTGAACGGATCTGCCAGTCCACAGGCAAGTGGTCTCCTTGCCTCAACCAGATCACCCCATCACCCGAGATCTGCGACGGCAAAGACAACAACTGTGACGGACAAGTCGACAACAACACCACCGGCGGAAAACTCGACCGCGATTGTTACGATGGGCCCGCAGGAACCGATCAACGTGGCGTCTGCAAAAAAGGCAAAGAGACCTGCAACAACGGGGTCTGGAGTGTATGCGTCGGACAGATCAAGCCCACCACCGAGATCTGCGACAACAAAGACAACAACTGCGACGGCAAAATCGATGAAGGCGTCTCACGCGATTGTTATAGTGGACCCGCAGGGACCGAAGGCACAGGTATCTGTAAAAAAGGCTTGCAAACCTGTACGGCGGGTGTTTGGGGGGCTTGCCTTGGCGAAGTCGCCCCGCGCACCGAGGTCTGCAACAACCTTGACGACGATTGCAACGGCGTCAAAGACGACAAAGGCGCTTGTGACGTCTGCCAAAGCGGTCAGAGCCAAGCCTGCTATACAGGCCCCCAAAGCACCCGAAACACCCTCCCTTGCAAAGAAGGCACCTCCACCTGCATCAACGGTCAATGGGGTACTTGCACAGGCGAAGTTAAACCGATCTCCGAGACCTGCAACAACAAAGACGATGATTGCGACGGAAACATCGACAACGGCATAACGCGGCCCTGCTCGAACAACTGCGGCACAGGCACAGAAACCTGCTCCGCTGGGACATGGATCAACTGCAACGCCCCCAAACCAACCACCGAGATCTGCAACAACAAAGACGACGACTGCAACGGCCAGATCGACGATGGTCTCTCCTGCACCATCCTCGCGACGGGAGATATCGCAGGAACCGCGATCCTCTGGAACCCCTTTACTCGCACCAAGCTCCAAACCATCGCCAGTCAAGCCGAGATCTACGTCATCGCCTTTAGCCCCGACAAACAATCCTTTGCCGTCGGAAACACCAACCAAGTCGAACTTCGTTATGCGGCCACAGGCGTCCGCTATCGCACCCTCAATTTCACAGGGATCGCCCGATCGATCGCGTGGTCCAAAGACAGCACCCGCATCGCCGTCGGAACCAGCGCAGGAACCGCCACCATCTGGAATGCCACCACAGGCGCGATTATCCGCAGCGGCCTTACGCATCCCTATACTGTGCGCGGCCTTGCCTTTCACCCCACCCAAGACCTGCTTCTCTCCACCAGCGACAACATCGTCTACTTCTGGAATCCCACTACAGGCGCACAGATCCGCCAAACCCCCGTCACCTTCACCATCTACGCCCTTGACCTCAGCCCCGATGGAAACTCCTTCTTGATCGGCGGATACCACGTCAGCAACATCTATCCCGGTTTCCTCCAACTCTGGGATATCACCAACACCAGCGCCCCCACCCAAAAACTCTCCTTTACCGTCCCCGCCATCGTGTACAACTCGCGCTTTAGCCACGATGGAACGCACGTTATCGCTGCATACCTCGATGGCACCAGCGTTTGGCGTGTCCAAACTCAACAAAAAGTCGCCGAGATCAAACTTCCCGGACATTGGGTCTATACCGCCGATCTCACTCCCGACAACAAAACCCTCGCCGCCGGCGCTCGCACCAACGCCGCACTCAACGGCATCCTCTTCTTGTGGGATATCTCTCAAAGTCCGCCCGTTGAACTCCTTAAAAACACCGATCACACCCGCTATCTCTGGGGAATGGACTTCCGCCCCTAAACAACAGCAAAAAAACACCGACCTCTTGCCCCCGAACAACAGCAAAAAAAACATGGACGTGTGACGGGCTGTGACTACCTTGGGCTGCATGGTGATATCGATTCTTTGCAGAAACTCCAAAGGAGAATCCCATGCGCCACTCTTCTTCTTTACCCACCCCCCAAGGCATCGGAGCCATCCTCCAAAAGACCCTCCAAAAAGCGGGAATCCAACAACACGCTGCCCCCACACAAACCACCGAAGCCCTTGTCTATCGGGCTTGGATCGATATCGCTGGCGAGCAAGTTGCCGCCATCTCCCGTCCCACCGCCTTTTCCGAAGGCAACCTCACCGTCGAAGTCTCCGAAAAAGTCTGGCTCCAAGAACTCCATTATTTTCGCGGACGCTACCTCCAACAGATCAACGAAGCCCTCCGCCGTCACACCGTTCACCAGATCACCTTTACACTCGCCAAACAAGACGACGACACACCTGTCCCTCTGCGTGTCGAATCCGATGCTTCGAACGATCCAGCCCCCGACTCCCCGCGTTGGCTCTCCGAAGTCCTCCCCGAAGACGTCCGCGCCAACATCGAAGCCAAACTCGCCGATATGCCCGAAAGCGATCTCAAAAACAGCGCTCGCCGTATCCTGATCCGCCACCACCAGATCCAACAGATGCGACACCGTCAAAAACGACCCCGCCTCCCTTCCTCTTCGTGATACTCGATCCACCCGTGCATCGTGGAGAGGGGGTTCTATTTCACTCCATGCAAACCCTATCACTCGATCCACCCGTGCATCGTGGAGAGGGGGCTGGGGTGATGCGGGGGATGCGGGTGGCTTCTCCCTGACTTGATGGAAAACATTCGGTGGCTCTAGGAGAATAGACGAAGTGCCCGAGTGTTCGCCCCCTGTGGCTCTTCGTCGCTCCTACGCGATGCCTTTGGCTTTGCAAAGAGGGCGACCCTCCTAATGGGGTCGCCTCTACCCTGTGGCTCTTCGTCGCTCCTACGCGATGCCTTTGGCCCCCTCTTCGGCCTTTTTCCAGTCCAAGATCACCCATCCTCGCCGCGTCGCTTCACGGCGCAGACGCGGATCGGGATTCACCACACGCGGATTCTTCACGCGCTCCAACATCGGCAGATCAGTGAGCGAGTCGGTATAAAAAAAGCTGCCGTCCAGATCCACACCATGCTCTTTTGCCCATCGTTCGGCCCAGATCACCTTTCCCTCACCGTGACATAGCGGCCCATCAAAATCCCCCGTCAGTCGGCCCTCTTCGTCTAGCGCAAAGCGATTCGCCAACCAATCATCCAACGACCACACTTGGCGCGCATACTCCGCTGCATAACACGAACTGCTTGTCAACAACACACACGGATGGCCTAACGCACGATGCCTTGCCAGCGCCACTTCTGCACCGGGTTGGAGATGCTGCACCACCTCTTGCGCAAACCACCGATACGTCGAATCACGCAAGCTTTGATCCGGATCACCACGATAACTCTCGATGGCCTTTTTCAACACACGATCCATATCCACCAACGAAAAATGATACAGCGAAAGATACCAAAAGCCTTGTAAGGCCGTCCACAGCGAGATCCGACCGTGCCGAAACGCATGCTTGACATACAACGTCCCACTGTTCACGCGGATCAACGTCCGATCCAGATCAAAAAAAGCGGCGATCTTTCGCTTCGCAAGACTTTGGTTCTCAACACGTTCTTGTTCTATTGACGCCAATGGGGCCTCCTTCGCTTGCTGTCAACCGCTTACCCTCACGAACACAGCGTTTTTTGTCAAACAGCCAGTCCTATTCTGAAGACGGCGAGACCACAACGGATTTCAAGGGTCTCTCATCACGATGCGGCGCGTTATCACGCTTTCCCTTTCTTGCAAAGGGTTCGCTTTTTGATGCGCTGTATGTCAAGACATGGAGGTCGTGCATTGAGCGAGGCAGGAAACACCCATCATTAGGCGGTTGCATCCGCCGTAGGCTCTGCGTACAATGCACCCGAACCTCCGCGTGAAGGAAGCATCGTTTTTTTTCCTTGCTTTCGCGCAAGGCATGACTGGGATGGCGCTCCATCACCAGCGTTTTTTTGGGAGTTCTTTACCATGCATTCATCCGCAACCCCTCCACCTATCTCCCACGCCCCCAAAGCCCGACAGGCTCTGGGACGCATCGCCTGGTTCTGCTTGCTCTTTGGCGGGCTTCTGTTCAACAGCAACTGCGCCTCCAAATTTCCGAGCGAAAAGATCGTCTTCAAATCCCATCCCGAATGTGACCCTCTCAGCTTCCTCAAAACCGTGCAACTCGATTATGTCAATGTCAGCCTCCAAATCGGCGAAAATGACACAGACGACACAAGAGCCATCAACGGCCAAGTCGGCCAAGTCACCCATACCCCCGAAGGCAAAACCGCCGACTACACAAAAAAAGGGAACTTCTTCAACGAAGTGTTCCGTGAACCCGAGGTCGTCAAAAACGGCGTTCGCCCCGCTGCAGGTGAAAAAGTTGCGATCGAAGCAGATACCGTCGAAGTCCAATCCGTTGATGAATGGGGTTGCCTTGTCACCGTTTGGAGAGGTAAAAACCCTGCAGAAGAAGGGGAGCGCCGCTACTACACGATGGTTTCCATCAACGGCCAAGGCGAGATGAAAGATCTCGATGGTATCGAGGAAAACGGCGTAAAAAGCACACAACCTGTCCTTTCTATGCCCAAAGATCTGAACAAAGCCAAGAAGATCTACGCTCGCCTCTTCATCATCCGAAAAAGCTTCTTGCGCACAGGCCCCCCCACCATCAAAGACGGCAAGATCACCGCGCAACGCTCGCTCGATCAACTCCGCGCAACCTGCGAGTCCATCGACAAAAACCCCTCCTATCTTTGCTTTACAGAACCCACGCGCTGCTACTTTGTCGTCAACTACTACCTCCAACGCAATGCCGATGGCAGCGGGCAAGCCTTTGACCTCGCAGAAGAACCCGACAGCGACTTCAAAGTTCATGGTGATAAACAACAAACACCCCGCGTCTGCCGCCTTTGTCACCCCGAGATCTGCGACGGAAAAGACAACGACTGCGACTGCCCACCCGGCGAAGACTGCAAAGCTTACGCAGATAACCTTGTCGGGCAAAAGGTCGATCTCACACAAAAGCGTAACAATCAACAAAAAAACCTCTTAACCGTTGCTTGTTTTGCTTATGAATCTCGCCAAATCGACCGACCCAACAAAGACCCGGGCGTGGGGTTCAACCAATCCGATGGATTGCCCTTCGCCGAGTGCGCGGCCGGAACCCGTTATTGCTTGGATGGTGGCCTGTTTGGGGCAAAATGCGAAGGCGAGGGACCACCCGCGAGCAAACAGCGTTGCCGCTCCGGTAACTGCCAAAGTGGTACGCCCACCAGTTGCCCGCTCCCTGATGGAAAACAAGAATGTGTCGACTTGCAAACCAATTCCGCACACTGCGGTGCGTGCGGCAAAGTCTGCCAAAACGGGCAAACGTGTATCGGCGGAAAATGCCAATGTTCGGGACTTTTGCCCGACGACTGCACGGGCGTCTGCAAAAACATCCTGTCAGATAACCAAAACTGCGGTGCTTGCGGCAAAAAGTGCGATGCCGGTAAGCTCTGCGCAGGCGGAGTATGCCTTGACAACTGCCCCACAGGACAATCCCCTTGTTCGGGGGGCTGCGTTGATCTGAAATCCGACCTCTTCCACTGCGGAGCATGCGGCACCGAATGCAAAAGCGGTAACAAGTGCATCAGCGGCGTTTGCCAATGCGAAGCCGAAGGCCCTCTCCCCAACAATTGCGGCGGTGTTTGCAAAAATCTTCAATCCGACAACGAAAACTGCGGAACCTGCGGCAAAAAGTGCGACTCGGGAAAACTCTGCTCCGGCGGAAACTGCCTTGATAACTGCCCTGCTGGACAAGACCCTTGTACGGGCGGATGCGCCGACCTCAAGATCGACTCCAATAACTGTGGCGCTTGTGGTCGCAAGTGTACAGGCGGAAAGATCTGCATCAACAACCAAAACAAAGGCGAGTGCCAATGCACGGGCGATATCCCCAACGACTGCAACGGCGTTTGCAAAAACTTTTCATCCGACAACGAAAACTGCGGATCTTGCGGCAACAAATGCGCAGCCGGAAAGATCTGCTCGGGTGGAAAATGCCTTGACAACTGTCCCACAGGGCAAAACCCTTGCAGTGGCGGTTGCGTCGATCTCAAGACCGATCCCAAACATTGCGGCGCTTGTGGCGTCGCCTGTTCCGGCGGAAAAGCATGTATCGGTTCCTCGTGTCGATGTGATCCCAGCAGCGATCTCCCCAACGATTGCAACGGTATCTGCAAAAACTTCGCTTCCGATAACCTCCACTGCGGCGGTTGTGGCAAACCGTGTGCTTCTGGAAAACTCTGCTCTGGCGGTCTATGCCGTGACAACTGCCCCACAGGGCAAACCCCGTGTAGTGGCGGGTGTGCCGATCTCAAGACGGATTCCAACCATTGTGGGGTTTGTGGGGGCAAGTGCGCCGGCGGAAAAGTCTGCGTCAACGGACAATGCCTCTGTACGGGCGATACCCCCAACGATTGCAATGGTGTCTGCAAAAACTTTGCGTCCGACAACGAAAACTGCGGTTCCTGCGGCAAAAAGTGCGATGCTGGCAAGATCTGTTCTGGCGGTCAATGCCGTGACAACTGTCCCACGGGACAAAGTCCTTGTAGCGGGGCGTGTGTCAACCTTAATGCCGACGCCAACAACTGCGGATCTTGTGGAACCAAATGCAACGGCGGAAAGATCTGCTCAAATCGTACATGCGTCTGCGATCCAGCGGGCCTTCTCCCCAACGAATGCAACAGCGTTTGTCGCAACTTTGCATCCGACAACGATAACTGCGGTTCCTGCGGCAAAAAGTGCGACTCCGGCAAGATCTGCTCTGGCGGAAACTGCCTTGACAACTGCCCCAGCGGACAAAACGCTTGTACGGGCGGTTGTGCCGACCTCACCAAAGATATCAACAACTGCGGTGCGTGTGGAACCAAATGCACAGGCGGCAAAGTTTGTATCAACCGACAATGCCGCTGCGATCCCTCCGGCCCCGTCCCCAACGACTGCAACGGCGTCTGCAAAAACACCCAATCCGACCTCACCAATTGCGGTAGTTGCAGCGTTCCCTGCGCAAGCGGAAAGATCTGCTCGGGTGGAAACTGCCTCGATAGCTGTCCCTCAGGGCAAACTCCCTGTTCGGGTGGATGCTTTAACCTCACAGAAAGCACCACACATTGCGGATCGTGTGGACTCCCTTGCACGGGTGCCAGCAAATGTTGCAACGGAACCTGCCGCAACCTCGCTGCAGACAACAGCAACTGTGGTGCTTGTGGTACCTCTTGCTCGGGCGGCAAAGTCTGTGTAAGCGCCCAATGCGTCGATAACTGTACCGGCAGCCAAATCAACTGCAGCGGCACTTGCCACGATCCACAAACCAGCAACCAACACTGTGGGGGCTGCAACACCGCTTGCCCCGGTGGACAAAGCTGCACCAACGGAAAGTGTTGTCCCAACGGGCAAACCAACTGTGGCGGCACTTGTCGCAACCTTCAATCCGACGACAACCACTGCGGATCGTGCGGGCTTGTTTGCTCGGGTGGGCGGGACTGCCAAAGCGGATCGTGCGTCTGCCCCACCGCAGGACAACAGTTCTGCGGCGGAAACTGTGTCGACACCCTCTCAAGCACCACCAACTGCGGTACTTGTGGAAGCGCCTGTAGCTCCCCTCGCTCCTGCCAAAACGGTTCTTGCCTTTGCACCAGCGGACTCAGCTTCTGCGGTGGAAGCTGCGTAGACACCAACACGAGCACCTCCCATTGCGGTAGCTGCAACAGTCCATGCCCCGTCAATTCCGCCTGTACGGGTGGCGCTTGTGCTTGTTCTGGCGGACGCACCTTTTGCGGCGGAAGCTGCGTGGATACCAGCGCAAGTAACGCCCATTGTGGTGGCTGCAACAGCCCATGCCCCTCAGGTTCGTCTTGCGCGGGCAGCACGTGTGTTTGCTCTGGCGGACTCAACCTTTGCGGTGGTGGTTGTGTGGATACCGCAACCAACAACACCCATTGCGGTGGTTGCAACAGCCCATGCCCCACGAACTCCAGTTGCACCAGCGGCACGTGTGTTTGCTCTGGCGGCCCCCAAAACAAGATCTGCGCGGGTCAATGCGTCAACACCAACACAAGCAACACCCATTGCGGCAGTTGCAACAGCCCATGCCCCACGAACTCGACCTGCACAAGCGGGATCTGTGTCTGCGATGGCGGCGCGAACTTCAAGATCTGTGGCGGCAATTGTGTAGACACCAGCACAAACACTTCTCACTGCGGCACTTGTGGCAACGACTGCAAAGGCGCAACCCCCAATTGCGTCAACAGCGTTTGCGTTCCTTAACGCACAGGCCGCCTCCACTTCAAACAACAGTCTGCTCACTTCGGCCTCCCCCATCCTTTCAGCCTGCTCCCCCCATCCTTTCAGCCTGCTCCCCCCATCCTTTCAGCCTGCTCCCCCCATCCTTTCAGCCTGCTCCCCCCATCCTTTCAGCCTGCTCCCCCCATCCTTTCAGCCTGCTCCCCCCATCCCCTTCGCTTGTTGTTGCGCTCTCGTCGCTCAAATCGACTGCGGCACTATTTCTTGTCCACCCACCCAACGTTGCTGTTATCGGGCGCAACGTAGTTCGGTCCATTCGACGAAGTCGCCAACACCACCGCTGTCACGATCCCTCCGACCACGACCAACCCGATCACTGTCCCGCCGATGATCCAAGGTACGTTGTTCGCACGCACAAGCTTACAGATCTGGGCTTTTTCGTCCCATGCCGAGCCGACCTTGCAAGCGCAATACATCTGCTTCTTTTCTTTGTAGAGTTCTTGTCCGCCTGTGCATTTGCAGCTTGGTTTTTCTTTGAGTGTGAGTTGCATTGGGGCTTCGGCAATCGTGCCTTCGGAGACGACTTTGTCGCCTTCAAACAGGCCGTATTTGAGGCATTGGTTTTTTTGAATGCCGATCTCGTATTCGCCTTTGGGCAGGTAGATCTCTTTGTTGTCGAGAAGGAAGCCACCTTGTCGTTGTGTGCGTTTAGTAAAAAGGTCGAAGTATCGGCGTTTATGGGCATTGCTAAACGGACTTTTGGGTTTGATGATCAATTGCAGTTTGCCGACTTCTTCGGGATCGACTTCGGGAGAGATCTTAAAGACGCCGTAATAATCCTTGAGCTTGCGCGCCAGCCCATCAAGCGCACTTTTTTGGCGTTCGTTTTTGACCAAGCCACGGGCGCGTTCGATCATTTGGGCCGCTTTTTGGATATCAGGCAACCAATAATAAGCGTTCGCAAGGTGGTAATGCGCGGCAAAGTGTTGTTGTCCCTTCTCTGTCCGAATCGCCACCGTCAGATCTTTGATCGCATCAAAAAACAAACGTTGTTGCATCCGCAACTTGCCGCGCTCGTAAAAGCGCACAAAGTCCGGCTCTGCTTGGGCGTGACCGCTCCACAAAAGCACGCCCATCAACCCCAAAACCCATCCTCTATGCCATCCCAATCGATGCATCGTTCACCTCTCGTGGTGTCTGTGAATGTTCTTCTTCGGGTGGATTGTCCCAACCTTCGGCCCAAGACAACGCTTCCTCCCACAGAAGAGACGCCCCAGCATACAAAACCCGCCCCCCACAATCAAGACCACCGCCCCTCATACGACACAAGATCGACACTTCGTCTCTCTTCAATCAGCACCTACCTACGGGGTGCTTGTTTTGCGCTCCCACAGGTGGACCTTGCCCTTTTCTCCGATGGCTTGGGCATTGTCCATCTCGCGACTGTTGACGGCGATCACGATGCCCGTGATCACCCCGCCCGCAAGCAACACTCCCGCCCCCAAAAAGATCCAAGGCAAGGGGTTTGCTGCCCGTGCGATCTCACAGCGCGCTTTTTGAGGGTTCCATGCCGAGCCTGCCTTACAGGCGCAGTACACGCGGTTTTTTTCACGAAACAGCTTTTGCCCACCTGTACACTCGCAGCTTGGCTTTTCGATCAGCGCTACTTGGGTGGGTTGTTCTTCGATGGTGATCTCACGAAGCAACTCTTTTTTCTGCGCGAATCCGTACTTGAGGCACTGATTTTGTTGGATGCTGATCTCGTACTCGCCTTTGGGCAAAAAGATCGCCTTGTTGTTCAGCGGAAAACCGCCTTGACGCTGCACTCGCTTCAAGAAGATCTCGAAGTATCGGCGTTTATGGGCGTTGCTAAACGGGCTTTTGGGTTTGATCACCACTTGCAGCTTGCCGACTTCTTCTGGATCGACTTCGGAGGTGATCTGAAACGTACCGTAATAATCTTTGATCTTGCGCTTGAGTGCTTCGATGGCTTCTCGCTGGCTGGGGTTTTTGGCGAGGGCCTCGGCTTGGCTAACGATCTGCATCGCCTGTTGGATATCAGGCAGCCAATAAAAGGCGTTTGCAAGATGATAATGCGCCGCAAAGCTGCGTTTTCCTCGCCCCGTGCGAGTCGCGATCCGCAGATCTTTGACGGCATCAAAATACATCTTTTGTTGCAAGCGCAACTTCCCGCGCTCATAAAAACGCACATAATCCGGCTCGCTCCACGCGCTTCTCCCCCCGCTCGTGATGCTCACAAAAAAGATCCAACCGATCCACCACTTGTATCCGTGCGTTTGAAGCATCGTTTCCCCGCCTTGCGTGTGCAGCCCGAAAAATCGGGCATTTAGGGATTGGCCTTGTCTTTTTCATCCTTGCCGTGGCACTTTTTGTACTTTTGGCCTGAACCACACCAACAAGGATCATTTCTCCCGACCTTCGGACGTTCGCGACGTACCGTGACAGGTTTGGGGGGTTCTTCGATCTCGTTGCCTTCGCCGTCGATGCTGGTGTGGCTAAGTTCGAGTTCGTGCTCGCTTTGACGGCGGCGCTCCTCGATCGCTTCTTCGAGTTGCTCTTGGCTACGCACTTCCACATGAAAGAGCTTTTCCACCACGGCTGTCTTGATCCGCTCCAAAAGCTCTTGAAACATCTGGAAGGCTTCTTTTTTGTACACCAGCTTGGGGTCGATCTGACGGTAGCCTTGAAGGTTGATCCCTTCGCGCAAGTGATCGATGGCTTTGAGGTGATCTTTCCACAAGTCATCGATATCCATCAGGTAAAGCTCGCGCTCGACTTGACGCAAGAGAGGTTTCCCCATCTCGCGCTCACGCTTCTCGTACTGCTGCTCGATCTGCTTCCACAACATCTGCTCGATGGCTTCGTGTGGATTGTTCGAGGCGATCAACACATCTTCGTCGATCTCAGGCCGAAGATGGAACAGTCCAAAACAAGCCTCTTCGAGTGAGTCCAGTTCCCACATATCCACGGGCGTTTTGTTCGGACAGAGCCGCTCGCGCAGCATCACCAACACATCTTCCATCATATCGAGTACGTTCTCGTGGACGTCTTCGCTTGAAAGGATCTCCCGACGCAAACGGTAGATCGTCTTGCGTTGGATATCCATCACGTCGTCGTATTCGAGAAGATGCTTGCGGATCTCAAAGTTGTGCGCTTCAACTTTGTTTTGGGCGCTTTCGATCGCCCGCGTGACCATCCGATGCTCGATCGGCTCGCCCTCTTCCATCCCCATCGCGCCCATCCAATCGCTCAAACGATCCGAACCAAAGCGACGCATCAAGTCATCTTCGAGCGACAGATAAAAACGGCTCGCCCCCGGGTCGCCCTGACGCCCCGAACGACCACGCAACTGGTTGTCGATCCGCCGCGACTCGTGGCGCTCCGTCCCCAAAATAAACAAACCACCCGCTGCAACGACTTCTAGGGCCTCTTTTTTCCACTCGTCTCGACGCTCAAAGATCCGCTTGAAGTCATGCTCCAAAAGATCTGCCAGCGCTTTACCCATCTCACGGGCTTTCGATTCATCGCCCCTCAAAGCTTCTTTCACGAACCGCGAAGACTCCATCGTTGCGACGTCTGCGCCGTGTTGTTCGAGGATGCTCTCCACGAAAGGCTCGGGATTCCCGCCGAGGATAATGTCCGTACCACGACCCGCCATGTTGGTGGCGATCGTGATCGTCCCCTTGCGTCCGGCTTGTGCGACGATCTCCGCTTCTTTTTCGTCGTGCTTGGCGTTCAACACTTGGTGCGGGATCTTTCGCCGCGTCAACATCTTGTG
This sequence comes from Myxococcota bacterium, assembly GCA_023150835.1. Taxonomy (GTDB): domain Bacteria; phylum Myxococcota_C; class UBA6777; order UBA6777; family UBA6777; genus JAKLKB01. Next base: position 36,086 of record JAKLKB010000074.1, read on the forward strand.
CAAGATCTCAGAGCGCTCGATCGAGACCGTCCCCACCAACACAGGCTGGCCACGCTGATAACAGTCCTCGATCTCATCCATCACAGCCTCGAACTTCTCTCGCTCCGTTCGGTACACCACATCATTGTAATCCGTACGCGACACTTTTTTGTTGGTGGGGATCACCGTGACATCGAGCTTATAGGTCTTGTGAAACTCGGCAGCTTCGGTCTCTGCGGTCCCCGTCATCCCCGCAAGTTTTTTGTAAAGGCGAAAGTAGTTTTGGAATGAGATGCTTGCGAGAGTTTGGCTCTCGGGTTCGATCTTGACTTTTTCCTTGGCTTCGACGGCTTGGTGCAAGCCATCCGACCAACGGCGGCCCGGCAAAGCCCGCCCCGTAAATTCGTCGATGATCAGGACTTCGCCGCTTTTGACCATATAATCCACGTCTTTTTTGTACACCGCATGCGCACGCAAGGCTTGGGTGACGTGGTGCAAGATCAAGATGTTCTTGGGATCATACAGGTTTTGCACCTGCAACAGCCGCTCGACACGCTCCACCCCTTCATCGCTCAAGACCACCGTTCGGGACTTTTCATCGACCGAAAAGTGCAAGCCTTTTTGCAGCTTTGGCATGATCGCATCGACCACATAGTACATCTCGATCGAATCATCCGAAGGGCCGCTGATAATCAACGGTGTGCGTGCTTCGTCGATCAAGATCGAGTCGACCTCGTCCACGATCCCGTAGTGTAGCTCACGCTGCACATATTCTTCGAGCGCAAACTTCATATTGTCGCGCAGATAATCAAAGCCAAATTCGTTGTTGGTTCCATAAGTGATATCGCAAGCATAGTTGCGGCGGCGCTGCGCATCGCTGAGTTCGTGCGTGATCGTACCAACACTCAGTCCCAAAAAGCGATAGATCTTGCCCATCCATTCGGCATCGCGGCGAGCAAGGTAATCGTTGACGGTCACGAGGTGACAACCTTTCCCACTCAGCGCGTTCAGCGCAAGCGGCAGCGTCGCCACCAAGGTCTTGCCTTCGCCCGTTTTCATCTCGGCGATCTTGCCCTGATGCAACGAGATCCCCCCGATCATCTGCACATCATAATGACGCATCCCCGTCGCACGCGCCGAAGCCTCGCGGGTCAACGCAAACACTTCGGGCAACAAACTGTCCAATGCCTCGCCATTTTCGTGACGTTGGCGATAGGTGTTCATCCGCGAGACAAACTCATCGTCCCGCAAACTCTTCATCTCGCTCTCTAGCGTGTTGATCCGCGCCAACACAGGGCGCATCTTTTTGATCTTGCGCGCACTGCTTGTGCCAAAAAGCGAACTTAATATCTTGATTATACTCATGAAAAAACTCGTGCCGTGTGAGAGGAAACAGGACCCAGCGCTTGTGAAAATCTGCGCAAGTATAATGACCTTTCCCCCAAGCGCAAGCATTCCCCTTCACCCACGCAAAGCCGCCGTCTTTCCCTCGCTGTCTTGCGCCGCAAAAAATCCTTGCTTGATCTTCAAAACGCCGTATCATAAACCCTTGTGACTTTTTTCGCCCACAGTGGAGGAACTAGGTATGGCGGGCCATCAAGACCTCGTCGCTGTCCCCGGAGTTTGTGCTGGACACCCCGAACATCCCGAGATGTTGTGGATGTTTGAACGCCTCCCCTCAGGTGTCCTTCGCTTTTTGCGCCTTGAGATCGATTTCCCCGAGCCTGACACCTACACACAAGCTGAATTCAAAAAGTTTGATGTCGATATGCGCGGCTTTGAGGGCTGCCCTTATTGTGAAGCCCGACTCTACTTCTTCTGCAAAAAATGCAAAGCTCTTAGCTGTTTTTCTTGGGAACAGATCAACAGCGAAGGTTTATGGACCTGCCATAGCTGCCATAGCATCTACCGTATGCGCCCCAAAACCACTCCTTTTCGCGTCGAAGCCCAAATCGGTTCCCAAGATCCCACCCACACCAACCACCCACACGCAGCAAACCTCAACCCACTTCACACGCACACAGGCCACTTCCCCCCCCAACAAACCGCCAACCTCTCCCCCAACCGCACCCAGTCATGGCATCCCAAAAAGTGACCGTCACTCTAATCGTCGGTGCGACGGGCACGACGAATCATTAGATCCAAGAAAAACCACAGCATCAAGAGACTTCCCACCAACAACACGACCCGTTGCATCGAAAACGCTTCGGGGCCACGTCGCAACATCGACACATTGCGCAAGTATCGACGCGCCAAGTCCCGAACCTCCGATGTTTTCAACGTATCACTCAACACACGCCAATCGTACGCATAATCCACCGACGAAGGCAGGCGCATCTGCGACCACAACAGCGTCGCAGCTTCACGCGCCGAACCCATCCGCTCAGCCCACGACAACGCCGCCTCTTTGCGATATGTCTCCAAATGTCCCACCAATGCAGGCGGATCGTACGGGTCCATCAACAGCCCGCCCAAAGCTTTTCGCAGCAAGTCATCGACTTCGGGGCGTTCCATCGCAGGCATCGGAACCAACCAAAGCACGTACCCAGATTGCGGATAAGGCTGCACGATCCGCTTGGTTTGTGGGATCTCACTAAAACGTTGGAGAAACGATCGTTCCAGTTCTTGTTGACCGACATACAACAAAAAATCCAGAGGCAGCACATCTTTGCGGCGCAACGGAGGCAAGAGATACGCAAGCAACAAGTCCTGCGTCAGAAACATCCGCCCTCTTCGACTGGTCACAAGATTCTCAGGCGCTCCTTCCGTCGGGTACACCGCAGGCCCTTTCCCTGCGAGTTTCTCAAATGCCGATCGCACCGAAGACAACGCCGCCTCACAAGACAACTCACCCACCATCAACACGCGCACACGTTCCGCCCGATACAAGGCTTTATGAGCCGCAACCAACATCGCTGGTGTGATCGTTTGATACGTCCGGCGTTGCCCTCGAAGATACGAACCACGCGGATATTCGGCATAAAAGTATGCGTCCATCCGCTCCTCCAACGAAGCCGCTGGAAAACGCGCCGAACTCCGCATCAGCTCGCTGCGGATCTGTTGCAAAGAACTCGCATCCACGCCCGACAATGGGGACTCTTGGAGGCGTTGGGCGATATGCCCAAGGATCGTTCCAAGCGATGCGCTCTGCGCCAACGCATCGATCAACACCCAATCTTTTTGCAACGTCACATGATAACGCGCTCCCCCTACAGCAAGCGGGCTTTTCGCAGGATTCTCGGGGCGGCTCAGTCGATACGCCAACAGCTTCGACAACAACCGCGCTTGCCCACGAAGCTTGCGCGGATCTGTCGTCGCTCCCGCTGCCACCGCAACGCGCAAACGCAAGACATCACGCGCAGTACTGGCATAACACCACGACAACAGGCCCGTCGAAAGCGACAACACTTTCACCTGCGGATCACGGCGCAACATCGACGCAGGCAAAAAGGCCTCTGCTTTCGACTTTTTGAGGCTCCCCACTGACGTTGTGGAAACTTGGCCTTTTTGAGAAGCAGCAGATGAGCCGCTGGATGGGCCTTTTTGAGAAGCAGATGGGCCGCTGGATGGGCCTTTTGGGGAGGCCACAGGGGTTGTTTTCTTCGATAAAACGGGGGGCGTAGGGCGCGATGTGGGCGACGGCACAACGTGGCGCGGGGGCTGCGCAAGAACAGGTCGAGAACTGGGCGAGGATGGCTGATCTTGCGGAGGGACCGCCAAAAAAAACAAAAAAGACAAAAGATGGTGCATCGTTAAAACACTCCTCAAGCGCGCAGCTTTGGGTGGAACACAGCGAAAGGCCGCTAACCTAACAACTTTCTGCGCCTTCGACAAGACAGAAACACACTTCCAAGAGGACGAAAGCAATCGCCCCCAAAACCCGCAAACAAGCCGATATCTCGATCCGCTTGGGCCTGACGGACAACGCGCTTGACAAAAGCCCTCGATTGGCTTCTGATCGGCTTTTCATCAACAGGCGTCCTTGTATGCCCTGCAAAAAACACCGAAACAACGAGAGATCTCGCTTTTTCGACACACAACCCCAGCGATTCGCGCCTTACAAACACACCCTCACACCACGCAACATCCACTCCAAAAGGAGCAGCAGACGCATGGATCGAACAACGATGCTTGAAAAAGCCCGTCAAGGCTTCGCCACCATCCCACTCAGCGACGCCCAAAAACAACAAGCCCTCGATCACCTTCAACGTTGGTTGAGCGAAGAAACCTTCGCTCCCTATCAACCCCAACTCCACGACCTGATCGAAAAAGGCGCGTGGTCCTTGCTGCTCGATAGCTTTTACCAAGTCATCCCCTTCGGTACAGGCGGACGGCGCGGAGCCGTCGGGATCGGCCCCAACCGCATGAATCCCTACACGCTCGCCACCTCCGTTCAAGGACACGTCGCCTACCTACGCCGACTCTTTGGCGACACCACCGCTCTGCGCGTCGTGATCGCCTACGATGTACGGCGTTTCCTCGATCTACGCGGCCTCTACAACAAAGCCCTGCCCAACCCTGTCCTCGGCCAACGCTCTCGCGATCTTTGCGATCTGGCCGCCTCGATCTACGCCGCCAACGGGGTTGAAGCCTTTGTCTTGCCTCCCCACGAACCCACCTACATCTCGACCCCCGAACTTTCTTTCTTGATCCGCGCCTACCACGCACACGGTGGACTCAACGTCAGCGCCTCACACAACCATCCCGACGACAACGGCGGAAAGTTTTACAACCAACTCGGCGCACAACCCATCGCTCCCGATGATCAAGAGATGTCCGATCTGGTCGAACAGGTCCGAACCGTCCATACCCTCCCCTTTGAAGAAGCCGTCGCCAAGGGCCTGATCCGCTGGATCGAGCCTGACAAACGCCAAGCCTACATCGACACCAACGCCGCTCTCTCCACATGGCCTCACCCCAACAAAGCCGTCGTCGGCTTTTCTCCCATGAATGGCGTCGGCTCCACCAGCGTGACGCCTGTCCTCCAAAAAGCCGGATACACCGTCCATATGCTGCCCTCACAAGTCCCCTTCGACGGGAGTTTTGAACACGTCCGCTTTCGCGTCCCCAACCCCGAAGTCCGCACCTCGATGATCGATATCGTCGAGTTTGGAAAAGCCCAATCTGCCGACCTTGTGATGGCTTCCGACCCTGACGCCGACCGCATCGGCCTCGTTGCCCCCGATGCCCAAGGAAACTGGCGATTCTTTACAGGCAACGAGATCGGCGTCTTGATCGCCTACCAACTTCTCCACACCCAAAAAACCCAAGGCACACTCCCCAAGCGACCGATCATCATCAAAACCGAAGTCACCACCGACCTGTTGCGCCGCCTCACCGAATCCTACGGTGGGCATTGTGTGAGCCACCTGCTCGTTGGATGTAAGTTTATCGCCGACGTCATGCACAACCTCGAAACCAAAGGCGCTTTCCTCGATCTCCAAGGCTCACTCCACGATGTGATCATGGGAACCGAAGAAAGCCACGGTGTCCTCATCTCCAAAGATATCCGCGACAAAGACGCCGCTGGAGCCGCCTTGATCCTCGCTGATCTCGCAAGCCGCATGAAAGCCGAAGGCCGCACCTTGGTCGATGCCATCGACGATATCTACCAACAACACGGCTACTACGCCAACACCCAAGTCTCGATGGTCATGGAAGGCGCCATCGGACTCGCTCGCATCCGCGATATGCAAAGTGCCTTGCGCCAAGATCCTCCCAAAAACATCGGGGGGATCGCCGTCAAAAAGTTCTTTGATCATTGGCGCGAAGACGGCATCTTTGGCCCCATCCGCTCCACCACCGATCAAAGCGCTCGCAACGTCCTCGTCTTCCACCTCGAAGACGATATCCGCGTCGTCTTGCGACCTTCTGGCACCGAACCCAAGGCCAAACTCTACCTCGAAGTCGTCTCTCCACCCTCTGCGGATCGCAACGAATTGCGCCAACGCATCGAAGAAACCGAAGCTCGCGCTCGACGCCTCGGAACCCTCTTCACCCAACAGATCTTGCGCAAGATCGGCGTTGACCTCCCCGATTATGCCCTTGCCATCCCCGATATCGTCTCCATCGATCTCAAAGAACGCTTCGCCAAAGAAGTCGTCAGCGCGTGGTTTGACAAAGCCCTCGCTCTCCGAGACACCGAACAAGCCGAAACCCTACTCACCGCACACCTCAAATCGCTCTTCGCTGCTCTTGGCCGTCCTCCCGCCATGTTCACCGACGGAATGCGCGCCTATCTCTCCACGCTCACCGAAAGATCTGCCCCACCAGACACCCTCGCCCTCATGCGCGCTTCTTGCGATAGCCTCGCCTAAATCCTCTCTTTTTCTCCATATCGGACTTGCACGATTGGTTCGTTTATGTGGGGTTGGAACTCCACACCCCGCCATAGACTGTCGCCCCTTGACCCCGTGTTGGCGAAGAGATCACGGAGCTTTCAAGGCAACAACTCCATCGCTTGAAACACCGCGAACACGGGGGGATTTCTCTGCCTCCCCAAAAATCACCTAACGCCACGCAAATTGCTCGATCGATTGGGCCAATTGGATATCTTTTCCCGTCACTTTGTTGCCCGCATCGTGGGTGCGCAAGGTCAACTCCACGCGGTTATAAACATTAAAGATCTCGGGATGATGGTCTTGTTCTTCGGCCACAAACGCCAACCGCACCAAAAAACTGATCGCCTCTTTGAAACTTCCAAACACAAACGTCTTTCGCAGAGCATCCGCTTCATACCGCCACCCTTGAAGCTCGGACAGTGCTTCTTCGATCTGTTCTTGACTTCGCATTTTTCTATCCATCGAATCCTCTTCTGGTCGTAGAACACGCCTTAATCCCATTTGATGGCTTGGCGCAAGAAGGACGTTTTGAGGTATTCTTGTTTGATGGCTTCGGCCACTTCTTCGACTTCACGAAAGGCATCCCATTTGACACGGATCACAGGGATGACCTTGCTGATATCTTCGATGAAGTTTTCGTAATTTCGATACAGATCTTCGAGATATTCTTGAGAGATGGTCTTTTCAAAAGCCCGTCCCCGCCGAGCGATCCGCTCGATCGAGTTGTCTGGCTTGACATCCAAATAGATGATCACGTTGGGCTTGCACATAAAATTCGACATATTTTGGAACAGATGGAGATACGTTTTATAATCGCGGGGGTCCATCAGCCCCGATTCGGCGAGCATCTTGGCAAACACCGTATCTTCGTAGATCGTGCGATCTTGTACGCCACCCCGACCACGCCAGATGATCGTCTGGTGTTGGTGGAAGCGTTTGTTAAGTAGATACACCTGCATCGCAAAACTATGCGACTTGATATCACGGTAGAAGTCTTCGAGGTATTCGTTGTCTTCGACTGGTTCATAATACACATCAAGGCCCAAGTGACGGCCCAACGCTGTCGCAAGGGTTGTCTTGCCTGCGCCGATAATCCCTGAGATACCGATAAAGATCTTCTCCATCGATGGAGACTGCACCATACCACAACTCCTTCGTTGACGGTTGTTGGACGTTTCGGGATATAGCGCAGATCAGCCCGTCCAGTCTACGAAAAAGGAGATCCAATGCACACAGCGCTTTTGTGGGTGGCTGGAGGAGCCATCGTCGGAGCCACAGCTCGTTATCTAACAGGTCTTTGGATGCGGAGTTTGCTGGGGCCGCGTTTTCCGTGGGGGACGTTGGTGGTCAATCTGGTGGGTTGTTTTTTGATCGGCTTGTTCTTTGCGTTGGTGCAAGAGCGCGGGATCTTGGGGGAGCGCACGCGGTTGTTCTTGATGATCGGATGCTTCGGCTCTTTGACCACGTTCTCAAGCTTTGCGCTCGACAACCTTTTGCTTGCGCGCAACGAGCAGATGCTTTGGATGCTCGCCAATCTGATCGGTCAAAATCTCTTGGGCATGGTCTTGGTGGTCGCAGGAATCGCGGTGGGGCGGATGTATTAGACGCCAATCGGCATCGTCGTAAAGATCGCGCTGGGGCGGATATTTACGACCGTACCAACGCAAAGCATCCCAAAGCATCGGATATACCGATAGGCAGCATCACTTACACACAAATTGCAAGCTCCAGATATCTTCGGCACAGGTCGCAGGGCTTTCACATTGCGAACTCAACAAACAGGTGCAACGCCGTTCTCCAAGCCCCAAAAAGCCCGTATCGATGCACTTTCCACCACAACATTGGGAGTCTGACGTGCATTTTGCCTTGCGTTTGCAGACGGCGGTTTTGCAAGCATTGGTGACGGAATCGCAGGTCTGACCGCTTGGACAGCCGCAGGCTTGGCATCCTGTTTCGCATTTGCCGTTGGTTTTGTTGCAACAAGCGGGTGTAGCGCAAGGGACCGCTCCTGCTTGACGACAGTCTGGTGGGGGTTTGTCGCATTCGCCTGTGGTGGGGTTGCAGACGTCGGGTGGTGTGCAGTTAAAGTTCGAGCGACAGTCTTTGCGGTTGCAAAGGCCGGTCACACCGTCGCATTGCTCGTTGGCATTTTTGCAGCCCGCCCCACGACAATCAGGAACACACAAGCGTTTTTGTTGATCGCAAACCTCGTTGTTTGCGCAAGCTTGGGGGCATCCGTTGGGTGTGGCTTCGCAAAGGTTGCTCAGCCCTTGTTTTTTGCAGATCCGCCCTACGGGGCAATCCGTGTTCTCACAGCAAGGCTGACAACGGCCTGTGTCTTCGCAACATTTGTCGCTACCTGTACACGAAATTCCCGTACAAAGGGGTTGTGCAACGCAATCGGCTTCAGGGATGCAGAGTTTCCCCGTCCCTGCGCCAAGATCGAGGCATTGGAATTTTTGTGGGCATTTGTCATCAGGGCATCCCAGCACACAAACCTGCTTGCCACCGACCGCAAAACAGCGATTGCCCGGGCCGCACTCTGCGCTGTCTAAGCAAGGCTGGCAGGGTGTACGGTTCCCGCACGCAACACAGGCTCCTTGGTTGTTGCAACACAGGCCGCTTTGACACGGCGTATCAGGACAAACGCACGGCGGGTTCGCACAGGTCGGCTCTGTGGGGGCTTCCGCCACAGGCTCTTGCGTGCTTTCGGGGAGCGGCTCGGGCGAACTTTCGGCGGGGTTCTCGCTGGCATCGATCGGCGGCTCTGCATGGGCTTCTTGCACTTCGGGCGTGGTTGCTTCGGGGCGTTGACCCTCTTCATAACGCTGACAGCAGCCCTTGTCGTTGCAATACTCGTCGTTGTTGCATTCGATCGAGCGCTGACAAGGCGAACACAACAGAGAGATGCATTTTTTTGTACGCTGATCACAACGCTGATCCGCAGCACAATCTCCACAAACAGAGGGCTTTTTGGGTTCGACACATCCCCCCATCAAGCTTATCCCCCACAACAGCAACAGCGCTCCGCCCTGCAACCACCAACGAACGCGGGGATCGAACCAACGAAGCGCTTCGTTGTCTCTTCCAAACCTCTGCATGCAAACCTCCCAAAAAACAAAGATCCTTCTCAACACAGCAGCGTTATCTTGGACAAACAGCCCCCGAAAAGCAACCAAATCTCACCAACGGCGTCACTCCTGCCCGATCTCAAAAGCCGATCACTTCGGCAAGAAATCGACGGCTTCGCGTCTCGTGACCCAGCACATGGCAAAGACGGCGATCCAACAATCCTAAGACCTCACGCCACAAAGGCTCGGTCTCGCCCTCCAGCGTCACTTTCCGTTGCAAGGCATCCAGCGCGGCGCGCAAGATCGGCGTCAACAACGGGGCTTCGTGGCTCTGCGTGGGCCGACAATCGCCACAAACAAGCCCCCCTTGGAGTAGATCAAAGCGCGCTGTATGCACAAGAGCAATCATTGAACCGCATTCCATACAACGCGACCATGACGGCAACAGACCCAACAGCTCAAGCAAGCGCATCTCAAAACGAGCAAGCGCTTTGGGGGTCAGCGCAGCCGAGGCACAGAAGCTTAAAAAGCCCGTAAACAGCGCATACAACGCTGCATTGGCGTCCCCCTCATCCGTCATCCGCAACATCAGCTCCCCCGCAAACGATGCCGAGGCAAAGGCCCCCAACTCTTCGGGAAGGATCGCCACCCCCTCGCTCGGATCGACACGCAAGAGCTGTGGCAAGCGTTCTTCTTCTCGCGCACGTTGAAACACCAGACGTAACCGAGCAAAACTCTGCAATTGGCCTGCAAAACGCTTCTGACTTTTTCGGGCCTTTGGGGCGCGAAACGCCATCCGCCCAAAGCGATCTGTCCAAAATGTGACGATCAGGTCGCTCTCTCCGACCTCACGCGATTGGAGCAAGATCCCTTCGCATTGTTCTTCCTGCATCATAAACCTCTCTACAAACTCCACCCGATGCCACCGCCCCACAATATCCCCGCCACCAGTCCAATCGCGCCACTTGCATCCCTCCGTGCTAAGGGACTGGCTTGACCACCACCGAAGAGGTCGGAACTGCCGCTGTTTGCTTGCGTGGACTTTCTTCTGTCTGCTTGCGTTGGATCTCTTCGGTCAGTTTTGCGCAAGCGCGGCGAACCGCAGGCGCTTTGCCCTCCGAGATATCGGCGCACTTTTGCAAATACAACAGAGCGTCTCGGTATTTCTTTTGTGGAACAAGTGCTTGTGCAAGGTGATAATAACCCGGAGAGAACTTGTCGCATCGTTGGACGACTTCGCGTAGCGATTCTTCGGCCTCTTTCCATTTTCCTTGTGCCTTGTACACCAATCCCAGCATACGATAGCCTTGACACAGCGTCGGGCAATGGCTGATGCCTCGAACCAACGATTCTACAGCCTTTTCGGGTTGACCATCCATGTGATAAGCCCAACCAAGGCTAACTTCTGCGTTGCAAGGCGTTTGATACAAGACGTTGCCCAACGCTTTTTCATAAGCAACAATCGCCCGTTTCCAGTTGCGCAGCGCAGAAAATACCACACCAAGGTTCCCCCAACCACGCGGAGAATTCGGTTCGATCTCCAAAGCTCGCTCAAAGTGCTTTTGTGCCAGATCAGGCCGTCTCATGCGCAGCAGCGTCACCCCCAAAGCCTCTTGAACCCAATAGCTTTGAGGGTTCAATTTTTCGGCACGATGCAACAGCGCCATCGCTGCACGAAATTCGCCTCGGTTGTTTTGTTGGACGGCCATCTCCCATAAAGACTGCGCTTGTTTCGCTTCTTTTTGTGTAGGCATCGGGACACAGCCCATCAAACCACTCAACCACGAAACAAACAACCCACAAACTGCCAAGAAACGCATCACACCACGCATTCGTTTTCCACCCATCGCATCGCTCACAAACCTTCGTGCGCTGTTCTTTGCTGTTCCTTTCACGTTGATCATTTCTGATCGACGAGGGGTAATTCGCTCTCCGTTGATGCTCCGTCCGAGCGGGGGATAGATATGCAACTGGAGTCTTGGTTGGACAGTCTCAACCGTTTGAGAAACTGCTCGGTTCTTT
>JAKLKB010000075.1 GCA_023150835.1 Myxococcota bacterium
ATGCCTTGGAAGGGGTAGGGCTGTAGGGTGGGACGGCGACCTGCTGGACAGTTGGGGCGGGGGGAGGGTGGGCATTGGACGCGCTCGCAGCGGGTTCGGAAACAAGTGAGACCTTGGTGGGTGTAGCGTTCTTTTCGGGGGACGGAGCCGTTGGGGCATCGGGGTTCGATGGATGGAGGGCAGAGGGCTTGTTCGCAGGCTTCGCGCTCGCAAACGTTGCCTTGGAAGCGGTAGGTTTCGAGGACGATCCGCGCTCCGTGTGGGCATTGGAGGGGAGGGGGTTGTGGGCAGAGAGAGGGTCGGCAGCGTTTGGCGAGGTAGGCCATGCCGCGCCAATCTCGGGGTTTGGTGATGACCCGTTCGCCGGGAGCGCATACAAGAGGGACACACATCAAGCGTTCGCAGAGTTGGCCGTTGTGCCACTGTTGCTGCTTTTTAAGTGTTTCATCTTCGCCGTCACACGGGGGAATCGGCCATTCAGGGCATTGAGCGGCCATGCAAGTCGTGCGTTGGCAAAGGCGGCCAAAGTGATCGTAGGTTTGGGTTTGGGGGGTGTAGCCATAAGCGCATCGGGTGATCGGATCGGGAGGGCAAGGCAGTTCGGTGCAGGCGGTGGTCGTGCAAAGACGCCCACCCATGCGGTAGGTACGGGTGTTGGGTTGTGTCCCGGGAGGGCAAGAGACAGGGCCGGGATCGGGTGGGCAGTTTCGTTCGGTGCAGATCTGCTTTTGGCAAAGGCGGCCTAGGTGGGCATAAGAGATCGTCTTGAGGTCTTCGTCTTCGTCGCAGTGTGGTGCTGGAGAGGGCGGACATTCGGGCATTTTGCAGATGTAGCGGCTACAGTTTTTCCCGTTGTAGGGGTAGGTTTGAAGGGCGGGGGTGGCTCCGGGGGGGCAGCGCGGGGCGAGCAGGGTGGGGCAAGTTTGGCGAACGCAGCGTAGGCGCATACAGCGCAAGCCTTCGAGGTAGTAGGGTTCGGTTTGTGTTTGAAAACCGGGCTGGCATCGGACGGGCTGTGGTGGCGGGCATTGTAGAGGTTTGCAGCGCACACGTTCACAGGTCTGGCCGTGATAGCGATACAGTTCGAGATCGGCAAATTGCCCGGGCGGGCAGGGCATCTCGCGAACGGCGGGGCATCGGGCAAAGACGCACCGAAAGCGTTTGCATCGCAAGTTGCCTTGGCGGTAGGTCGAGGCGCGCAAGGCAAATCCGCTGCGGCATCTGGGGCGTTTGGGTGCGGGGCAACGCGGTTGGATGCAGATCGTGCGATAGCAGACGTGGTTGAGGTGGAGAAAAGATTGGATGGTGGGGTATTCGTTTCGGCGGCAAGAGGGGGGGTTGTCGATGGGGCATGGATCGACAGCGGGTCCTTGAGAGGGAAGGGGGGAGGGTTGCCCGACGGGTGGGGGTTGGTTTGGATCGTAGGGCGGTGGGGGTTGGTTCGGATCGTCGCAAAGAACACGGCGCAGGAAAAAAGTATCCATTTCATGGACGTTTCGGGACTCCGAGGTTATGTGTCGATCGAGTGGGTCGGCGTGAAGCGACGGGCAAAGTGATGTAGTGAGACGAAGCAAAGCAAGATATCTTCAACGAGCAGCGATGACGGTGTCGTTATCGCCTACGATGGTGTATTTTCCGTCGGTAGTATCGAGTTTTTCGCCGTGTTTTTGGTCGCATTGAGCGTTTGCGATGGAGCTTGCGGCGTCTGTTGCGTATTTTTCGGCGAGGGTAGCGAGGCTTGCGTTGTGTGGTGTTCGTTTGGCGAGGGGGAGAGATCAAGACGCTTGGGACAGCGTAGCGTGGCGGAGGAAGCGGTAGAGAGCGGGTTTGGATAGAGGGAGCGGGCGGTGGTTGGTGGAGTGTGGTGGAGGCGGTCGGCCAAAAGAGCAGGACAGCTAAGAACAAAGTCCAGATCGCAAATCCCCATGCGAAGGGAGTTTGAGGCTTTGTGTAATCAGCGATCAGCAGCGTGGTGTTGTCTTTTCCGCCGTTGTGGTTGGCTGATTCGACCATGCGTTCGGCTGCAAGGACGGGATCAGACAGGTGGGTTAGAGTGTGGAGGATATCTTGGTTGGAGAGCATGGCGGTGAGGCCGTCGGAGCAGAGCAACAAGCGGTCGCCGTGTTGGAGCGCGATCGGTGAGGTGGGGGATTCAACGTCGACTTCGGGGAGACGGCCAAGAACGCGGGTGATCAGGTTGGTTTTGGCATTTTCTGTGGATTGGCCTTGTTGTTTCATTCGCTCGATGGCGGAGTGATCGCGTGTCACTTGGAGCAGCGATTGCTCGCGCAAGAGATAGAGTCGGCTATCTCCGACGTGTGCGACGTAGGCTTGATCTTCGATCACCAAAACAGCGACGACGGTGGACCCCATCTGCTTGAGTTTTTCTTGGGTTTTGGAGGCGCTATGGATGGCGAGATTGGCAGCTTGGATGGCTTCGCACAACACGGAGCGAGGTTGCCATCGGAGCTTGTGGTGGGCGGTTTCTACGGTGCGTGTGATCGCTTCGATGGCGAGCTTGCTGGCGATATCTCCGCCTTGATAACCGCCCATACCATCGCAGACAACGCCTAAAAATCCGAGCGGGACGGAGAGGATGGTAAAAGCATCTTGGTTGCTTTTGCGTCGGATGCCGACATCGGTACGTGCAGCGATGCGGTAGGTGGGCGCGATCGTAAGCTGCTGGTGTTGATAAAAGCGTTTGGGTTCAAACGAGGTTGCAGGAGGCGATGAATCGTGTGTTTGGGATGTGTGGGGAAGAGGGGTCGCCATCGTTACGCTGGCTCCGTCATGATCGTGCGGCTTCTGATGGGCATTGAGCGGATTTGGATCTTGGGGGTCGCCATCGTTGCGTTGGCTCCGTCATGATCGTGCGGCACGAAACCTTGTGGGGAACGGTTGCAAAAGTCGAGTGTAGACGCTTTTTGGGGGATTGGCTAGAAGTATGTGCGGGGGCGACGTTGACAGCGTGGGGCGTCCTGAATACAACAAGGGGGCTTTGTTCCGCTCTTTTTCGCTATTCTTTTCTTTTCAACAAGCAAGGAGGACGTCGCTCATGCAAAAGCGAATCCGACAGTCTCTGGTATGTTTTGGCTTTTTGGTGCTGTCGCTTGGATCGATGGGCTGCAACACCGAACTCAAACGTGCGCGTGAATCGGTACAAAAGAAAGACTTTGCCCAAGCTGCTGATCTGTATGAAAACGTGCTGAAAAAAGATCCTGAAAACGAAGAGGCGATGCGCGAGCTGACGCAGCTTTACTGCGAAACGATCAAGAACAACTTCAAGTGTTCAACCAAAGTCGAAGATCTGTACAAAAAATTCCCTACAGATAACAAGATTAAAGGGTGGTACAAGGAGGCCGTGTTTGGCCGCGCCAAGAGCCTTTATATGCAGCAACAATTGAAGGCCGCGATCGGTAGCCTTGAAGATTACACCAAGCTCGTGAAAGACGATGGTACGGCGTACTTTATGTTCGGCAACATCAAGTTCCGCCTCAACAAAAACCCGCCCTATACGAGCAGTCAGATCGACGAGCTCAAGAAAGCGGTGGATTATTTTGCGTTGGCGGTCAAACACTCGAAAACAACGGACAAGTTAGCCATGTTCGATGAAAATGTCGAAAGCTTGGTGCAATGGGAAGCCCACGTCCAAACAGGCGTGATCTACAAATCTTTTTTGATGGAAGACTTCAAAAAATTCCAAGCCGAGCAAGAGGGCAAAACGCCTGCGGCTCCGAGAAAACGCGGCAAAAAAGGTAAAAAAGGTAAGGTGGCCGAAGAAGAAGGTCCGAAGTTTGCCCCGAACAAAGAATACTTTGACAAAGCGGTGGCCGCGATGGAGGCCGCTGCAAAAGTTCCCCAACCCAACAAGCACAAAGCCTTTTTCCCTTATTTTGAGATCGGTGTGATGTACACGATGCTCAAGAGTGATCCTGAAAAGGGCCTTGAGTGGTTGAAAAAAGCCTATGCCCTCAATGAGATCGATATGTCTGTAATCGGAAACCTCAAGATGGTGTACGATATGTTGGCTGAAAAGGCCGAAAAGGCGGACGAAAAAGACAAAAAGGCTGAATACGAAAAACTTTCCCAAGAGTACGCAGCCAAGATGGAGTCTTTGCAAGGAAAACGTTGAGGGGAGCGTGGGCGACTTGAGATGCTGTGTGATCTTTTGGCGTACAAGGCCGAAAAAGCAGGGGACAAAGACAAGCAGGCTCGATACGAAAAGCTCTCCCAAGACTACGCAGCCAAGATGGAGTCCTTGTTTGGGCACCACCGCCGCTAGTGTGGGGATTTGGGATAGAGGGGCTTGCGAGCGGGGTGTCGTACAAAAGCGGAGGTGCCGCGTGTTTTCTGGATCGGCACAAAGCGATGCCGTCCGTGAGGATTGTACGAAATCCGCCCGTTGCGTGATCGTAAAGGTGTAGGGGCAGCCCCCATACGCGCCTTGTTAAGGTGGAAACCTCGTAGAGTCGGTCTTGATCGCCTTTTTTTTCTCCCCCCCCTCAATCCCCCCGTGAACGGGGGGAAGTTGGAACGGGCAGCGTCTGCATCTCGTGCATACAGCGTGCGTCACGAAAAAACAAAATCCCCGATGCTTCCGACTTTCGCTCCCTCCCCTGTTCACGGGGGAGGGCTGGGGTGGGGGGCTTTCCTCCGCTTCACCTAACGCCTATGGGGGCTGCCCCCCGTGGCTGCCCAAGAATCGTGTACTTACGCACTCTCCTACGATCACAGAGCATTCGGGTATCGCATTATTTGTTGTTGTGTTGAACGAGTGGAGCGAGGGTGAAGGGATAAGGGGGGGAGGCGATACCGTTTTCGGTAATGATGGCGGTGACGTAGCGTGCGGGAGTGACATCAAAGGCGACATGACGGGCTCGTGCGCCATGCGGAGCGATCGGGGTGTTGCCGATGCGCGTCACTTCTTCGGCAGAGCGTTCTTCGATCGGGATGGAATCGCCGTTGGCAAGGCTGAGATCGATGCTGGAGGTGGGAGCCGCCACATAAAAAGGGATATCGTTGGCGTGAGCGGCGAGCGCCACCATATAGGTTCCGATCTTGTTGGCGACATCGCCGTTGGCAGCGGTGCGATCGGTTCCGACGATGCAGAGATCGACTTCGCCTGATTTGAGAAAGTGCCCCGCCATATTGTCCGTGATGAGTTCCACATCGATCCCGTCCTGCATCAGTTCCCACGCGGTGAGACGCGCTCCTTGGAGGTAAGGCCGCGTTTCATCCGCAAGCACACGAATGGTTTTGCCTTGTTCTGCGGCGATGCGCATGACAGCGGTTGCGGTGCCATAACCGCCCGTTGCAAGGGCTCCTGCGTTGCAGTGAGTCAGGATGGTGTCGCCGTTGCGAACGAAGCGTGCGCCATGTTCGCCGATGCGTCGGTTGAGTTCGATATCTTCGCGCAAGATGGTTTGGGCTTCTTGGACGAGGCGGTCTTTGAGATCGGAGATCGAAAGGGTGTCGATCTGGCGCTCGACAAGGCGCTTCATGCGATCGATGGCCCAAAACAGGTTGACAGCGGTGGGACGCGTTTGAGCCATAATCTGGTTGATGTGTTCGAGCCCTTGGAGAAATGCGGTGCGTTCGTTGGGAAGAGTGATCGCGCCTTGCGCGATGCCCATCGCTGCGGCGATTCCGATAGCGGGTGCGCCACGTATCACCATCTTGCGGATGGCTTCGGCGACTTGGTGAAATTCATCGTAGACTTCATAGCGGATCTCGGCGGGTAGCAGGAGTTGATTGAGCATCTTGACCTTGCCATCTTGCCAAGCAATCGTTTCAAATGACATCGTGCGTTTCCTTTGATTGGGTAGGTATTCTCTCGTTGGGTCGGGGAAGATCGGCTATTTTAGGCGAACCGTCGGGGGAGGATATACCGCAAACAGCCGCAACTGTCCATCGTTTGGGCCATCGAAAAAAGATGGTGGGCCGCAGCAGCGTCGAAGTGGGAGGAATTTGCATTTGTGGTGGTGGGAACTTAGGATCACGGAGTCTTGAGGGTTTTGTGTGGCCTGTCAAGGAAACGGAGTCAATGGATGGCAGAAAAGGTGTTGCAGATCGGGATGGAACGATCGTGGATGTTGGATGGGGTCTTGGGAGGGAGTGTTGCAGCGATCTCCTTCTTGTATGGTTTTGTGCATCTCCCGTGGGGACAACGAGCGTTGGCGGCGTTGAGTTTGGGGATGGGGTTGATGTTGTTTGCGCATTATTTTTTGCGGCGGTTTTTTTGGGGAAGTCGTGCGCCAAGCCGAGCGTCGATAGAGCGAGATCTTGCGCAATGGGAGGCCGATACAGCGAAGCGTTCGTTTGAGACGGTTGAAGAAGAGATGGGGGCGCTGGAGCAGATGGGGGCGTTGGCGTTGGCGCTAGAGCATTGGTCAAAAGCGGCGATGTATTATCAACGCTTGGTGCGTTTGATGGAGAATTGGTCGGCGCGGCAGCCCGCATCGGTTCAGAAGGAATACTGGATAAGACGGCTGCACTTCCAATTGGCGATCTCGTTTGCGCTGCTTGAAGAGGGCGATGCGAAGGAAGGTTTGGAAGTGTTGTCGCTGCTGCGAGAAGAGAGCCAAGCTTCGGAAGATATGGATCTTCGGTTGTTGGTGGAGGTGTTTTATGCGCGAGCTCAGATCACGAAAGATCCCGAAAGTGCGGAATCATGGCTAGAAGCAGTGTTGGCGTATGCGCGGGGGGTGGATCGGTACGCAGAGGGGTTGCGGCGTGTCGCGGCGGAGTGGATCGAATTAAAGCAGCCCGAGCGGGCAGTGAAGTTGCTGGAGGAGGCGGAAGCGTGCTTGAAAGAAGCGGATTATGCGGATCGGGTCGAGCTGTTTTGTGAGGCGGTGTTGGCGTACAGCGCGGCAGGACGGTTGAAAGAAGCGGCGCAGATGTACACGCGCTTGACGCGATCGTATCTACACACTAACCTTCCGCACCCCGATGTGTTGGAGCATCTTCGCCAAGACCTTTCGCAGCGTTTTGAGCGCAAGGCCTTGGCGACCGCATTACAAGAAGCCCAACGCGCCTCCCAAAAAGATGTGCGAACCTTTTAGGCACGATTTGTTGACAAGAAAACGCCGTGTTCGCGCCGCTTCGAGTGGTCGTGCTGTGGGTTTAAAAAACGTCTGTTCGCTCCGCCGGTACGGGGTCGAGGGGCCATTGGTCCCTTGTGGGGTGTGGGGCAACGCCCCAAAAAACCGCCCAACAACGCCAATTTGATGAGAGAAAGCGTATCGATGCCAGTTCTTTCGATGCACAAGATCGTAAAGGAGTTTCCGCAACGTCGGATACTGCGCGGGGTGGAGGGGGTGCTTCCTGCGGGGGTTCATGTGATGTTGGGTCCGAATGGGGCGGGAAAATCGACATTGCTGGGTGTGTTGTCGACGCAGAGTGTGCCGAGCGATGGGCATTTTGAGTTGGATGGGCTGGATTCGCGACGTGATCTGGAAGCCTTGCGCGCAAAGATCGGGACTGTGGGGCATCGCAGCTTTTTGTATCCTTCGATGACGCTGCGGGAGAATCTGTCTTTTTATGCAGAGTTGCATCGTGTCGAACGGGCTTCGGAAGTGATCGTGGCCTTGGCGCAACGGTTTGCGATGGAGCCTGCGATGGATGGGGTCGTGCGCTCATTTTCGCGGGGAATGCAGCAAAGAGCGGCCTTTATGAGAGCGTTGTTGCACGATCCACCTTGCTTGTTATTGGATGAACCTTTTACAGGATTGGACCCGAGAGGCGTAGAGATCGTGATGCGTCTTTTGGCGCAATGGCGGGAGGAAGGGCGCTTGGTCTTGTTGACAACGCATGATCTTCATCTGGCTGCGCGTTGTGCAACTCATCTGCTTTTGTTGGTCCGAGGCCGCTTACAAGCAGCAATCTCGGGTCCATTTTCTCTTGCGATGCTCGAAGACCTGTACCATCAACACTTCCCGTTGATAGGTGACGAAGCACCCGCGTAATCCGATGCTTCGAGAGAAGTGTGATCGAAGGGTGGGTACGATCCGCTGTAGATGCCCTGTTGTTGGGCAGCCACAGGAGACTGCCCCTACATTTGGGCGCACATCTTGGGTGGATTTCGTATCATCCGCCATTTGTGTTGATGGGTGACGAAGAGCTTGTATCATCCGCCATTTGTGTTGATGGGTGTCGAAGCACTTGTATCATCCGCCGTTTCTGTTATACCACATAGAACAAACAAAAGAGGCCGAACGATGGGCATTTTGACTGGGAATATCTCTTATCGCCGCTATTTTGTGGAAGGCGAACTACCCCCGAAGATGCGCGAAACTTTTCTTGAGCGCGTGCAGATGTACACGATCCCTGTTCTTGATATCGAAAGTGAAGAGGAACAAGCCCACGGATGGGCCACAACGCAAAGCGTCCTTGATACCGAGTTCACCTTGGAAAAGCTGTTTTTCAACGAGTATATGTTGTTCACTTTCCGCGTGGATGCGTGGAAACTGCCTACGAGCTTGATCAAAGCCTACGCGACCGAAGAAGAGCGCAACTTGATCGCCGAAGAGGGGCGCGATCAACTGACCCGCAAAGAGCGCAAAGCTTTGCGTGAAGAAGTGCGTTTGCGGCTCAAACGCCAATTACTCCCAACCATCGCGACTTACGATGTCTGTTGGCACCCCGATCAAGGAGTCTTGCGCTTTTGGAATCACTCCAACCGCACCAACGAATTGTTTGTCGAGCTTTTTGAAAAGACCTTTGGCTTGCATCTGGTGATGCAATCGCCCTACACACTCGCCCAACACGCCGGACTCGAAGACGACGATCTGCAAAAGATGATCGCCCTTGAGCCACTGCTGTTTGCACACCACTCCCACGAATAGGAAACGCTCTCATGGATCGCTTGTTGGCTATCGAACAAACCCGCTTTTTGGGCCGTGAATTCTTGCTTTGGTTGTGGTTTTCTTCCGAAGAACAAAAAAGTATGCTGCGGCTAGAAGATGGCGCAGAGATCGAGCTTTTTTTAGATGATCGCATCGTGATGGAACCCGTTCATGGCGAAGGCAACCGCCACCAGTTAAGCGGCCAAGATCCCGCAACTTCGCCCGAAGCGGCTGTTGCGTTGCGGATGAACAAGATCCCCTCCGAGGTCAAGATCAAGATCGTCCGTCAAGCCCAAGCATGGGCTTTTTCGTTGCGTGGAGACGATCTACAGATCCGCTCGCTCAAGATCCCCGATGTGCTGTCGGATGGTGGCGATGAAAAAGTCGCGGAACGCCTGTTCTTGATGGAAGAAGTCGAGGCGATGCTTGCCGGCCTGTGGACGGCCTTTTTGCGCGAACGCATCGGCCAAGACTGGTCGATGCGTCTGCTGCGCATCCAAGGCTGGATCGATGAAAAGTTTCACGCCACGCCCTTGTCCTGAGACCCACAGCGGGGGACTTTCCTTTTCGCTTTGCTGGTAAGGTATGCCGCCTTGATGCCCCTTGCTCTGAGGCCCTTGCTCGGGGGACTTTTCTTTTGCTGTGCGGTGGTCTATAAACGCGGCGACTCTCGCGGAGCCTTCGCTATCGAAACGAAAAGTGCGGGGCCTGCCTCCGATATCTCCACGCCGAAAGGAAAGTGCGATGAGTGCGATCTTGGATGGAAAAGCGCTTGCACAAAAGCTGCGCCAAGAACTCAAGTCCGAAGTGGATGCTTTGATCGCAAAAGGCTGCGTACCCGGCCTCGACGTGATCCTTGTGGGCGATGATCCCGCCTCCGAAGTGTATGTGCGCAACAAGCATCTCGCCTGCGAAAAAGTCGGTATCCGCTCCACCGTCCACAAGCTTCCCGCCGATACCCCCCAAGCCGATCTGGAAGCCTTGATCCAAACGCTGAATTCGGCTCCAGATGTCCACGGGATCTTGTTGCAACTGCCCTTGCCTCTAGGTTTAGACGCCGATCCTGCGCTGCGCATGATCTCCCCCTCCAAAGACGTAGATGGCCTTCACCCCGATAATCTCGGCTTGTTGATGGCAGGACGACCCGGCTTGCGGCCCTGCACTCCGCTCGGTTGTCTCGCTCTTCTCGATAGCATCCCTTTCGATCTGAAAGGCAAACACGCCGTTGTCTTGGGCCGCAGTATCCTCGTGGGTAAGCCTGTTGCGCTGCTCTTGCTAGAGCGCCATGCCACCGTCACCCTCTGCCATTCTCGAACTCAAGATCTGCCACAGATCATCCACCAAGCCGATGTCTTGATCGCTGCGGTTGGAAAACCTCACCTTGTCCAATCAAACTGGCTCAAGTCGGGGGCCATCGTGCTGGATGTCGGAACCAATCGCCTCGAAGATGGCCGCCTTGTGGGCGATGTCGACTTTCAATCCGCCCAAGAGATCGCTTCGTACATCACTCCTGTTCCCGGTGGTGTCGGACCGATGACGATCACGATGTTGCTTTTCAATACCGTCCAAGCCGCCAAGACGATCTTCTCTTTGGTGGCTCGTTGAGCCTCCTCTATCCGCCTTTTCACGCTTTTTGATGACGGGCGGTGATCTCACCCCACCCCAAACCAGTAGGTTCGCGTATGCTTTGGCTTCTCATCGCCGCCATCTGCACCGTACTCCTTGTGATGGTGCTTTCTCCTTTCCGACAACCTTATTCCTTCGATGAATCCGTCTTTGGTGACGCTACACACAAAGAGATCCACGCTCGTCCCGAAGACCCCGACCCTTCCGCCGTTTCCGATGCCGCAGAATATCCCGCAGACCCCACAGTCCCCGCAGCATCGAAAGGCAAATCACAAACCACAACAGAAAAGAAGTCCACCGAAAAAAAGCCCACAGAAAAGAAGTCCGCTTCGTTGGGCGTGGTCTTTGGGTTGCTTTGGGTGGGGTCTGCGTGGGGTGCTCCTCCGTCTTCTCTTCCTACATCGCACCCCCGCTCGATAAAGCCTCCGCAGGCAAGACACCTTGCACCCGCTTCTCGTGAGGCTTTGCATGGAAGACGCCTTGCACCCGCTTCTCGCGAGACTTCGCGCACCAACAACACACCCGCAGCCGAACGGACAGAGAGCATTAAGATCGACGAGCAAGGTCTTTTGCGCCACAACACCCAACGCATCGATCTTGCGAACATGGTGCGCCTTGGCTTTGCATGGAAACAACAACAGCCCGCCCCGACGCTACGCCTGTTGATCCATCCTCGCGCACCCTACGGCGTGATCCGCACCGTACAAAGTGTGTTGCGTGGAACGGGCCTCTCCTTTACCGAAGAAACAGACCTTTCTGTCCCTTCCATCAGACAACTTCCCCCCACTCCGATCTCGCCCACAGCATCGGCTGATCCGACGCCTACAGCAAAGCCACAGCCTTCTCCTGCGCAAGAGGATCCAAGTCAGATCGCATGGCACACCGTTGCTCTTGCGACAGAGGCTGAACTCAAAACCCCCGCCAATCTGGAGATCCGTGCGCAACTGGTCTCGCCCCAAGGCCAACCCATCCCGTCCCTTGCAACGGGCATTACGCGCTACGTCGGAAAGCGACGCCAACCACTCGCTCGCCAACGCAGCAACGCCCTCGGATTGGTCCGCTACGCCATCCTCCGCACCCCACAAGATCACCTCCGCATCGCTGTTCTTTCCCCCCAAGGCTATCTCGAATTCCCCGTCCCGCTCCAAGACGCCGCCCAAGGGATCCTCTACCTTCAAATCCCCATCTCTCTCGCTCCCGCACAAGCCTCTGTTTCCGCAACAAACGCTGCGCGAATTCCTACGCCCTCGGTATCAAAAACCAAGCAGCCGCCCGCAGCATTATCGACCTCGAAGTCCACAAACGCCCCACCCTCGGCATCGCAGCCCACGCAAACTCCCGTATCCTCGACGCAACGCCCGACACAGGCTACCTTGGGGGCGCAACAGCCCACGCAGACACCAACTCCTGCGCGGCCTGTGCCATCCAACAATGCAGAACAGGCGCGTTTGGCGCGTATCCGCCCTGCGGAGATGCTTCCGCCTTCTGCCTCCAACGATCCGCTGTGGCAAAGCGTCCCCTTGGGTCGAGCCGAAGACCTCCCTGCATTCGGCGGGATCGAGTTGCGCGGTCGGATCTTTCTTGCGGATGGAGCGCCCGCTGCCGATATGCCCACAGGCTTGTTGCTGCGACAAACAGAGCGCCATAAGCCCATCGGGCGTTCGCGCACAGACAAACAAGGCCGCTTTCGTTACCTTGTTTCTCCCGATCGGACGAGGCTTTATGACGTGGTGGTACTCTACGCGAACCGCCTGCACCTACAGTCTTTGCCGCTACCTGCCGAACCCAAGCCTCTCCCCGATTACGTCTTACGCCTCGATCTTCGGGCTTTGCACAAGCTGTTTGCAGAAGGTGTGAGCATCGTCGTAGAGCGCCTTTCTTCGGAGGCTTTGCGGGTGACCCAATTTGTTTCGCTGTTGTTTCATCAGAATGACGCGAACACCAAGGCCGAGATCGTCTTGCCCCTGCCCTCAAACCACGCCAAAGTTGAACTCGACAAACAGATCGCCGCGTTCAAACCCAACGTCTTGCCTCGTTCGATTCAGTTTACCGCGTCCATGACTCCCGGGCGAAATCGCTTTGCTTACAGTTATTTGCTTCCATTGCAAGATGGGCGCAGCCAGATCGATCTGCTTGTCGCTTTCCCAAGCGAACAAGTGGCTCTGTTTTTGGACCCTGCGCTGCGTCTCGATCCGCAACGTGCTTCAAGAACCGTCAAGCTCGGAGATCCCGGACAAGAGCGAAACTTCGCGATGTTCCAATTGCCCTCTCTCAACCGACCGGGCCTTGCGCTTGCGCTTTCCATCGCCGATCCCACCTATGTCCCGCAAAGTCGACTCATGGCTTGGTTGCGCGAATGGAAGCAACAACCCAATAAACGCAACAAACTTCTCGGTCTATCCGTCCTTTTGGTGCTTTCTTTTCTCGGAGCCTTTTTGCTCCTTGCAAGCCCTTCTCCCCGCCCTACCGAATCCGAACGCAAAACCAAAACCGCGTGAGCTCTATATCAATCAGCCCCAAGGTCTCGGGCTGTTGTGTGGTGTCGCATCCAAAGATCCATGATCACCAAAGCGGCCATCGCATCGACGATAGGGACTGCACGAGGCACAACACACGGGTCATGTCGCCCAGCAGCTTCAAGATCGATCCTTTCTCCTGCTTTGTTGGCGGTCTCTTGGCGCTTTCGGATGGTCGAGACGGGCTTAAAGGCCACGCGAAAATAGAGCAACTCGCCTGTGGAGATCCCCCCCAGTGTTCCGCCCGCATGGTTCGTGATGGGGCGGACGGCACCTGTGGCGTCCACCCCAAAAGCGTCGTTGTGTTGGCTGCCACGCCACGCAACCCCCGCAAAGCCTGAGCCGATCTCGAAGCCTTTGACCGCGTTGATGCTCAACATCGCTTTGCCCAGCTCTGCGGGGAGTTTGTCAAAGACAGGCTCTCCTAGCCCCGCAGGGACGCCTCGGATCTCCCCTCGTATCACACCCCCGACAGAATCGCCTTCGGACTGGACTTCTTCGATCAACGCGATCATCTCTGCGGCCTTCGCTGCGTCAGGGCAACGCACCATATTCGCTTCGATATCTTCGATGAAAAGCTTTCCAAGCGGAAGCTCCGCCACGATCGGGCCGACTTGTTGCACGTAACTCACAAAAGACACGCCGCAGCGCTCTCGTAGGTATTTTTGCGCGATCGCTCCCGCAGCCACCCGCGCCAAGGTTTCACGCGCTGAGGCTCGGCCGCTGCCTCGCCAGTCTCGCAGGCCATACTTTTTCTCGTACGTAAAATCCGCATGGCCCGGGCGATACACCGAAAGCAGCGCGTGATAGTCCGAAGAACGGGCATCTTTGTTGTGTGCCAGCAACAGGATCGGTGTTCCTGTGGTTTTGCCTTCAAATACACCAGACAATATCTGGATCTGATCTTCTTCTTTGCGAGGCGTTGTAATCGAGCTTTGACCCGGTCTTCGGCGATCCAAGGCGGGTTGGATATCGGCTTCCGACAAATCCAGTCCCGCAGGGCAACCATCCACCACCGCGCCCACGGCTCCACCATGCGACTCGCCAAAGGTGCTCACTCGAAACATTTGACCCCACGTATTTCCCGCCATCTTGTGCCTCCGTCGGGCTTTTCTGCTTGCCTACATTTCAACGCTATCGTTTTGTCGCTCACCGTCGACGACAGCCGCTCCTGTGCGCCCTCTGCTTTAACGTTTGTTGCGTTTCTTGCACAGTCCCCCTGTTCGGTATCTATCGAAAACTCCGGCACATCGGCGTGTTTTGTCTCCATCAACAGACTGCTTGTGCTGAAGCATACGAAAAATTCTTTGAGCGTGGAAAAAGGCGGGTGCAGATATCTTGTGAGGGCGAGGTTTGATAGACGAGACAATGGAAGCAAAAGCAACGCAGTCTATTTTGATTTACCTTGCGAAGAGCAACGTTTTCTCAGTCGAGGTTTCAGACTTCGCCTGACGATTGTCAGTTGCCGAAAGAGCAGCCTAGAGGCGGAGATTTGACGAAAAAAATTTTTCTTTTGGGGGATTGACTGCGAAGAATGGCTTGACAACAGGCGATACGTGTTATACAAGCCTTTGTGTGGCTGTCAAACTTGTCAGCAAACCTCTCTTCTTCAACTAAGAAGAACATTAAACTTGCAAGACCGATCATCTTGCAATGGCTACAAAGGAGTGATTATGTCGGATAAAGCGGCAAAGAAGAAGATTCGCGTGGTATTGGTGGACGATCACACGTTGGTGCGGGATGCGTTGATTCGTTTGTTGGAATCGGACAAAGATATCCAAGTGGTTGCAGGCGGTGGAACCGCAGCAGAAGCACAAAGCTTGGTCGAAAAACACAAGCCCGATGTTTTGATTATGGACATCGAACTCCCTGATCAAAATGGACTTGTGGCTGGCCGCGATCTGTTGCTCGAAAACCCCAAATTGAATGTGATCTTTTTGACCATGCACCACCACGAAGAATACGCGTTGCGTGGTTTGCGTGCAGGCGCACAAGGTTACTTGCTCAAGACTTCTTCTCCTCAAGAGTTGATCGAAGCCGTTCGCTCGGTGTCCGTCGGTGGAACCTACATCACCCGCGAGATCATCGATCGCATCGCTCGTCACGTCGCTCGCAATGGCGGTCAGCACGCGTTCACACAACTTTCCGAGCGTGAATTCCAAGTGCTTCGTGGCTTGGCGATGGGCAAAAGCTGCAAAGAACTTGCAGAAGAATTCGCTCTCTCCGTCAAGACCATCTACACCTACCGCACGCGATTGCTCGAAAAATTGGACCTCAAAAACGATATCGATCTGCTCCGCTATGTGTTGCGTCATAACCTGCTCGCAGGCGAAGACGAGCCCATGCCGCTCAACAACCCCGCCGAGTGATCGTGATCGAAACTTCTCGCTTGTTGTGATAACCAAAAAAGGTGCCCGTCTGAATGGATGTGCGCCTTTTTTCTTTTTTTGGGGTAGGCGTGACGTGGTTGTGGCTGTTTCTGTCAACGAGTCTTTTCTCTGTTTTTGTGGGGCTTTGCCCCGCGCCCCGCCATAGACTGTCGCCCCTTGACCCCGTTTCGGCGGAGTGAATAGAGATTTTTCAAACCGACGACTGCACCGCTTGAAGCCTTGCGAACACGGGGGTTTTTATCCGTTGTGTATTGGGTGTGTAGTTAAGTTGTCATCAGTGTCATGTTTTCTATCCATGCAACAGGGGTAAAAAGCAAGGGAGTCTTTTTCGCTCACGTTGCTTCGGGATGGAAAATCAGATCAGACAAAGCGGCACGATCTTTGCCATGTCGCCAATCAACTCACGGAAAGAGCAAAGCACAAGGAAGTGCTTTGGAAGGCATGGATGCACAACTCGGATCAAGAAGAAAGCGCCGTTAGACGCCCAAGGATAGGGAAGGAAGCGGCAAGGTAGAGCAAAGAACCACGGACGGTTCGACAAAAAGGCCCTCTCGGTAGAATCGGGAGGGCCTTTTTGCGTTTGTGCGTTAGGTGGTGGAGTGTGGGGGGCGAGTTAGAAGCGCTGGGAGGGAGCACGTTGTCGGACAAAGAGAAGGGCAAAGAGCAAGAAGAGGGCGAATGGAAGGGGGAAAGAGGTGGGTGGAGACGTTTGGCAGCTACAGCCTGCGCCTGTGGGAGCGAGTTTTGCTTTGCAGGCGGGATCTTGTGTGCAAGAGGGGTCGTTGCAGCGTTGAGAGCAGGGCGGGTTGAGGACGGTGGGTGCGGGCCAACAAGCGCTTGCTTGGAGGCAAGTGTAGCCTGTGGGGCATGCGCTATCGTTGGTACAAGGTCGCGAACAGCGGGAAGTTCCGCTGACTTCGGCGCAAAGATCGGTTTGGCAGTCGGCGTGTTGTGAGCAGATATCGCCGACAGGTCGTTTGTTGGTGGGGCAGGGCAGGTCGCCGTCTTTGCAGTCTTCGTCGATGCCGTTGCCGCAGATCTCGGTGGCATTGGGGTGGATCTTGGGATCGTTGTCGTTGCAGTCTTGGGGGCCTTGGCAGTCGGGGCCGACACCATAGCCGTCTTTGTCTTTGTCTACGCAGTTCGTTGTACCGCAAGGACGGTCGCCTGCGGCGCAGTCTTCGTCGATGCCATTGCCGCAGATCTCAGGTGCGCCCGGATAGATCTTGGGATCGTTGTCGTTGCAATCGAAAGGCTCGGGGCATCCGACTTTTTGAGCGAAGTATCCGTCTTTGTCTTTGTCTTCGCAGGTGGGAGGGCAGGGCATATCGCCGTCTTTGCAGTCTTCGTCGATGCCGTTGCCGCAGATCTCGCGTGCACCCGGGTGGATCTTGGGATCGTTGTCGTTGCAGTCTTGGGGGCCTTGGCAGTCAGGGCCGACTCCGTAGCCGTCTTTGTCTTTGTCTACACAGTTGATCTTTGCAGAGACGGTGATCTCGATGGATAGGGCGGGTCCAAAGCGCTTGCCTTGTGCTTCGAGTTGCCAAGTGTTTTTGAAGGTTCCTGTGGTCGAAGGGGCTGTAAAGTTTGCTTGAAATGCCTTGGTTTGGCCGGTCTTGATCTGATCGGCAGAAGCGAGGTCGATGCGCGAGAGGCCGAGATCATCGCCTCCTGTGCGGACGAGCGCATAACCATCCGCACGAGACCACACGGTGGTTCCGATGTTTTCGAGGGTCCATGTCTTTTGGAAGGCGTCGCCTGCTTGGACAGCGATGGGGTTGGGTGGGCTTTCTTGAGTGAGTTTGGCATCGTCGACGGGGGCGGCTGCGACATTTGCGATGTCGGAGCCTGTGTAATAATGGCGGATGATCTGTTCGGCTGTTTTTCCGCATTTGCCCATGGCTTCGGCTCCACGCTGACAGAGGCCGACACGATGCCCATACACGCCCCAACAAGTGCTGTTGCTGGGTTGTCCTTTGCAGATCACGGTGCAGGCTCCTGTCTTGTTTTCGATGCAGTCCACAGACTGAAGGTAGGGAAGGGCTGTGGAAGACCACCCTGCGTCTTTGTTGCTGCGTGTGCTTCCGCCGCAGCTTGCGGCAAAATAGCCGCCCACAAGGGAAGTTCCGTGTACCGCGACTTGGGAGCGGGTTTCATCGACAGCGCGGGTGGTTGAGGCGTATTGGGTGGTTCCCCAGACTTGGCATTGTGTGGTGATGCAGATCGCCTTGGTTCCGCCGCGTGTGTAGCTAACGGTGTAGCTTCTTGCGGCGATGGCTTGGGCTTTTTGGGCTTCGAGAGGAAAAGAAGATCCGATCTCTTTGGGCAGGACGCCTTTGAGGTATTCTTCGAGGGGCAGCTTGAGTTTTCCGCCGGGTGGAAGGGAAGTTCCGCCGACTTGGTAGGTGGTGGAAGTATTGTTTTCGATCTCGATGGTGGCAGGGACGGGATAGGTGGGGGCGTAAGGGATGGGGTCGAAAGGACGAGGGATATCCATCGGAGCAGGCTGTTCTTGGTGTCGGTGCTGGAGGGTTTCAGGAGCGCGGATCAGACGGTCTGCTTCGGCAAGCCGAGCCAGCGGTGGCAGCGCGATCAGGATATCACGGTGATGAGAAGGTGAGAGGTAGGCTTGGGTCGTACTCATATAACCCGCAGCTTCGGCGCGGATCGCGTAGCTGGATCGAGAAGGAGCCACAAACCGATGATGGCCGTTTGAGTCGCTGATTCCGAGGCGTTGGAGGCCGTCGATGTATAGCCTTGCGCCTACAATCGGCTGCTGCGTCAAGATATCGATCACGCGCACTTGCGTAAACATGGAGAGATTGTCTGGGACACTGCGCAGCGGATGCGGAGTTCCCGCGCTGAGCAAGAGAGCCAAGCAAGCCCCCCCCAACCAAAGCAGACGTTTCAAGAAAAAACCAGCGTTCTGCATCAAAGCAACCTTTCTGGGCCGATATCGCGGAATGACCCACCGCCCTTTTTGCTCTTTGCGATGTCACCCACCAACATGCTTTGACTGCACGCGGACGGTGGACATACGGCTCAAAACATCTAGCACATCTCGTTGGTTATCGGCAAGATCAACAAAAAAGAGTCCACGGAAAACACGGAAGGCACGGAAGAAGCGGAAGAATCGGAAGAAGCGGAAGAATCGGAAGAATCGGAAGAAGCGGAAGAAGCGGAAGAAGCGGAAGAAGCGGAAGAAGCGGAAGAAGCGGAAGAAGCGGAAGAAGCGGAAGAAGCGGAAGAAGCGGAGGAGGCGGAGGAGGCGGAAGAGGCGGAAGAAGCGGAAGAAGCGGAAGAAGCGGAGGAGGCGGAAGAGGCGGAAGAGGCGGCCTTAAAAAAATCCGTGTTCGAGGAGGTTCAAGCGGCACCGTTGTTTGTTTGAAAAACGTCTGTGTGTTCCGCCAATACGGGGTCAAGGGGGCGGCGCTCCCTTGCGGGGCGTGGGGTGGAACCCCACCAACCAAGGGAAAAAAGGTGAGAGCGGAACCCCACCGATCAAGGGGGGAAAAGGTGTGAGTGGAACCCCACCAACCAAGGGAAAAAAGGTGAGAGCGGAACCCCACCGATCAAGGGGGGAAAAGGTGTGAGTGGAACCCCAGCAACCCAAGAAAAAACAGAGGGGTTTACCTCGACGGGAGGGAGGTCAAAAAGAGCGGATGATGGGGAGGTATAGAGAGGGGAAGGGAGAGAGGGGGGGAGATTAAGCGGCAGCGTTGGCTTTGCGCAAGACGTTGAGGGCGGAACCTTCTTTGAACCACTCGATCTGTTCTTCGTTGAGGGAGTGTTTGAGGTCGATTTTTTCGGTGGATCCGTCAGGATGGGTGATAGTGGCGTGGACGAGGGCACCGGGAGCGAGCTTATCGAGGCCGTGGATGCTGATGCGATCTTTGACGTCGGTGATCTTGTTGTAATCGTCGGGTTTGGCGAAGGTGAGGGGGAGGACGCCTTGTTTTTTGAGATTGGTTTCAGCGATTCGAGCGAACGAACGAGCGATAGCGGCGGTGATACCGAGAAAACGGGGTGAGAGCGCGGCGTGTTCGCGGGAGGAGCCTTCGCCGTAGTTTTCGTCGCCGATCATGACCCAGCCTTGGCCGCGTTTTTTGTAGTCGCGTGCGATGGTGGCGAGGGTGGCTTCGTCGCCTGTGAAGACGTTGACGCCGTGTCCGGTTTTGTCGGAGAAGACGTTGGTGGCCCCGAGGCAGAAGTTATCGCTGATCTTGTCGAGGTGACCGCGAAATTCGAGCCAAGGGCCGGCAGGGGAGATATGGTCGGTGGTGAGTTTGCCTTTGGCTTTGAGGATGATCACTTGGTCGTTAAAGTCTTTGCCGTCCCACGCTTCAAAGGGTTCGAGGAGTTGGAGGCGTTTGCTGTCGAGGCTGACGGAGACGGTGACTTTGCTTCCATCGGAGGCGGGGGCTTCGTAGCCGGGATCTTTGGCGGTAAAGCCCTTGGCAGGGAGTTCTTGGCCGACGGGGGGTTGGAATTTGAAATCGGTTCCGGGGACGTTGTCGGTGAGGGGGTTGAAGCTGATGGAGCCAGCGAAAGCCATTGCGGTGACGAGTTCGGGGCTGCCGATAAAGGCGTAGGTTTGGGGGTTTCCGTCGTTTCGGGCGCTAAAGTTTCGGTTAAAGGAGGTGATGATGGAGTTTTTCTCACCTTTTTTCACATCTTTGCGATCCCATTGACCGATACAAGGGCCGCAGGCGTTGGCGAGGACTTGGCCGCCGACTTGGGTGAGGGTTTCGAGCTGGCCATCGCGGGTGATGGTGTCTTGGATCTGGTTGGAGCCGGGGGTGATCATAAAGAAGCTTTTGACTTTGAGTCCGGCATCAGCGGCTTGTTTGGCGAGGTGTGCGGAGCGGCTGATATCTTCGTAAGAAGAGTTGGTACAGCTACCGATGAGTGCGCCTTTGAGTTCAGCGGGGTAGCCTTCTTTGGCGACGTCAGCGGCCATTTGAGAGATCGGTCGGGCGAGGTCGGGTGTAAAGGGTCCGACGACGTAGGGTTCGAGTTCAGAGAGATTGATATCGATGATTTGATCGAAGTATTTTTCGGGGCTGACTTCGACATCGGTGTCTGCGACGAGGAGTTCGGCGTATTGGTCGGCGAGGTCGGCGAGGTCAGCGCGGCTGGTGTTGCGGAGGTAAGCGCCGCTGCGGGAGTCGTAGGGGAAGATCGAGGTAGTTGCGCCGACTTCTGCGCCCATGTTG
The DNA here is from genome assembly GCA_023150835.1 of Myxococcota bacterium. Lineage (GTDB taxonomy): Bacteria > Myxococcota_C > UBA6777 > UBA6777 > UBA6777 > JAKLKB01. The sequence continues at coordinate 20,595 of JAKLKB010000075.1, forward strand.
GTGATGGTGGCTTTTCCGGTGCCGCTGATGGAGCGGGTGCCGGGGCCAAAGTATTCGATGATGTGGTTGGTGCCGCCTTTGACGGTGAGGATACCAGCGAGTTTGAGGATCACGTCTTTTGCGGAGGCCCATCCGTTGAATTCGCCTGTGAGGCGAACGCCGATCAGTTTGGGCATGGTGACGGTCCATGCGAGTCCGGACATGACTTCGGAGGCATCGGCTCCACCGACACCGATCGCGATCATGCCGAGTCCACCGGCGTTGGGTGTGTGAGAGTCGGTTCCGATCATCATGCCGCCCGGGAAGGCGTAGTTTTCGAGGACGACTTGGTGGATGATCCCTGCGCCCGGCTTCCAAAAGCCCATGCCGTATTTGTTGGCGGTGGAGCGGAGGAAGTCGTAGACTTCTTTGTTGGTGTCTTTGGCTTCGGCGAGGTCGAGATCAACGCCGTCACGAGCGCGGATCAGGTGGTCGCAGTGGACGGTGGTGGGAGCGGCGACTTGGGCGCGTCCGGCGAGCATGAATTGGAGGATCGCCATCTGAGCGGTGGCGTCTTGGAGGGCGACGCGGTCGGGATTGAGCAGGACGGTGGCCTTGCCGCGTGTGAGATCTTGGGTTTCTGGATCGGTCATGTGGCTGAAGAGGATCTTTTCGGAGAGCGTCAAGCCGCGACCGAGACGGCGGCGAGCGATCTCTGTGGTGCTCTTCATTTTTTCATAGAGTTTTTTGACGCTTGCAGCTTGGCTTTCAATCTTCTGGCTCATGCCGTCTCCTTGTTCTCTCGTTTGCGATGCGTCCATGCAGATGCTTTTGTTTTGGTGGACGTCTCGCCCCAGATGCTTGGGGCGCAAAAAGTAGCGATAAAGCGCGAAAACAGATAGCGGAGAAGTGTCTTCGCGTCAAGATGCGTTTTCAAGTTGTGCTAAGACACAGCACAAAGAGACGTGTTTCTCCCTTGTTTTGCAAGGATGTCTTGTGGTTGTGATGACGTAAGCTTGGGTGGGTTCTTGGGGTTTGTCAGGCGGAGTGAGTTTTCGGACTAGGGTGAGATCGAGATCGCAGGAGAGGGGAGTATGGATGGAGGGTTATACGAGATCCGCAGGGCGTGTGATCGCAAAACGTAGAGGCAGACAGGTGTGGCTGCCCAACAATCGGGTGTCTACGTACGACCCTTCGCTCACACATCACACGGATATCGTATTATTGGATGCGATCGAGGGGGATGTTGTGTTTTTGGAGGTCGGATTGGACGATGCGTGCGACGATGGGGAAGCGTTTGGCGTAGCGTTGGTAGAGCAGGCGGTAGACCATGGCGGCGCGGCTTGGTTCGCCGGATTCAGCGAGGCGGCGTGCGCGTTCGAGTGAGGGGTAGATATCGCGAAACAGTTTCATGTGTTTGCGTGCGCGATCTTGCATGGGGCTTTCGGGGTTGGCCTTGAGCCAGCCTTGCAAGAGCCACCATTTGCCGCTGAGTTCGTAGCGTTCATAACGCATCACAAGGATCTTTTGGCGGGCGTCTTGGGCGTAGGGTCCGTTGGGGAATCGCTCCACAAAGAGGCGATAGTTGCGGATACTTGGGTTTTTTTGAACACGTTGCCACCAGAGATTGTGATGTTTTTCGACGGCTTGTTGAACGAATCGCCCTTTGGGAAAGTGTCGGAGATAGGCTTCGAGTCCGCGAATGCTTTCAAATTGCAGGGCTTTTTGAAAGAACTTTTCTTCGATGCGTTCTTTGGCTTCGCGGGAAAACTGGCCGCGAGGGAAGCGTTCGAGAAAAGCGCGGTAGTTTTCGAGTGTATCGCGATCGCGTGCGCGCTGGTAGGCTTTGATCTCGATCTGTGTGCTGGCTTGGCGGCGGTAGCGGCCTTGGGGAAATTCGCGCAAGTAAGCCGAATAGCTTTCTTCGCTGTTTTCTTCGGAGGCTTTTTGAAACGCGAGGGTTTCGAGGCGCTCTTCGGCGGGTTTGCGGTCGGGGCTTTGAGGGTATTGGCGGATAAATTCGCGGTATCCGTCCATCGTATCTTTTCGACGGACCTCGGTATAAGACGAGACACACCCTACCATCCCGCTTGCCCCGCCTACCGCGCTCATCCCGATCGTGTAGCCTAGCATCAAGAGGACGCCCCACATCGGTCTTCGTTTTCTGCTGTGTCTAAGCATCCTGTTACCGTTTGTCGAATCCATCGATTTTTCTTCCAGAATCCGAGTGATGTACACAAAGGAGAGTACGTAGACGCCCTGTAATAGGGCAGCCACAGGAGGCTGCCCCTATCTCTTTACGATCACACGACGGGCGGATCTCGTATAAGCCGTTGTTGTAGCGCGATACATGGCGCACAAAGGCTGCCTGCTGCCGCTCCCCCAAGCCTTTATCAGATCGTATCCAAAGACGCAAGTCGTGTGTCGTTGTGTTGCCTCATCGCGAGCCACACAAGGCCGATATCCGCGCAAAAAGGCGCAAAAAGTCCTTTCCTTTTCAAGTCTTACTTTACAAGAGTGCAGGTTCAACAGAGAAAAAGCCAGTCAAGTCCTTGTGCTGAGCGGTCAAAATAGTGTTGACACCCTAGATGATCCAGACTATACAGCGAAAGGCTTTGGTGTCTTTGCGTACGTTCGTTCTTCGGGGCAAGCCACGGCACGAAGGAGCGAACGCTGGAACGAACAACCATCATGAGGAGAGAGTCGGATGACGAAAGCTGAATTGATCGACAAAGTGATTGGTGAAGTGGGTGCTGACAAACTGACCAAGAAGCTGACCGAAGAGCTGATCGAAGCGACCTTCGAGGCGATGAAAGATTCCCTTTTGAAAGAAGGGCGTTTCTCTTATCCGAGTTTTGGTACCTTTTCGGTGAAAGAGCGCGCTTCTCGCAAGGGACGTAATCCCCAAACAGGTCAAGAGATCGACATCCCTGCATCGAAAACTGTGTCTTTCAAGCCCGCGCCCAAGTTCAAAGAAGGTCTCAAGTAATCCAATATCCTTTGCGTTTCGTTTTTTTGCGGTGGGCTTCGGCCCACTCGCAGAGCTTGCCCTTGCCTTGTCCTGCCTAGTCGATTCTTCACAAAGATTTCTTCATAAAATGTTTTTGGTTTCATCTACAGCGAACAACCTCCATCGCGTGATGCGTTGTGTTCGTGCGTTTTGGGCGCTGCGGCGCAGAAAAATAGACGAGGCGATACTTTCTGGTCCAAATAAGGCAGACAAGGCCGAGAAGCCTTGCTGCATGGATGTTCAGAAGGAGGTCGAGATGTTGGATGCGCGTTTGGGAGGATGGTTGGTCTTGGGGATCTTGTTGATGGCGGCCCAAGGGCCGTGTTCGCCGATGTGTCCCGATGGATCGGTGGCGACCGAATCGGGGTTGTGTATGGTGGAGTTGCGTCCGGGGCGAGGATGGCGCGCTCTTCAAAACGGCGATATCTCGGTGCGCTTGGCGGAGCAGGGGAGAGACAGTTCGGGGTTGTATGGGTTTTGGTTGGTGGAGCTTCCCGAGGAATTGCGCGCAGAATCGGGGGTTCGGGGGCAGTTGGGAGCGTGGAAATTGGTGATCCGCCGAGACGGCGATCAGAGCTTGCCTGAGCAGATGTTGTTGCGTTGGCGCTTGTCGGGTCAGATCCCTCGTTTGCCTGCGCAAGACAGCGTGGCCTTGGTGGCGCGTTGGGTGGATGGTCACAAGCGTCATACACGCCAATTGATCGGGCATTTCGAGCATCAGTCTGGTATCTTGCAGGTCAAACTGGAAAATTGGACGGCGGGAACACAGCAGGTTGAGTTGATCCCCGTCCGTTGGGCTGGAAAAACCAAACGCCAAGTGGCTCGTTTGTGATGCGTAAAATTTGACTTGTATTTCTTAAAATGGTGAATAGTATTCTGTCGGTCTAGCGACGTTCGTTCAAAGATTGAGCAACAAAGGCTTTGTGGCCACAACAGCGGCCCAATGCTTCTTGTTGAATCGAAACGGGAAGCGCAACGTCCAATCGGCGCGAGATACGATAAAGAAAGAAGGTATCTCTTGTGTAGGTTTTTGTTTATTGCGTGAGAAGGAGAACGATCATGAAGAAATTGGCTGCTATGTTCCTGTTGTTGTTCGCTGTGGGCTTCGCTTCTGTTGCGGTGACTGGCTGTCCTGCCCCCACCAACACCGAAAAAGCCGCTGAAGCTGCTGCAGAAACAGCAACCGAAGCAACCGGCGACGGTGGCGCAACCGATTGATGCGTTGACGCACAGTGGAACAGAGCGAGTGCTGCGGGTTGTGACACACAACGCACAGCGACGCCCACAAAACAAACAGCACAGACCTTTGGGTCTGGATGTGTTCTGTTTTCAAAGGTCCGAAAGGGCCTTTTTTTTTTGCCTTGGACTCGCTGGTTTGTTTGATCTTTGGGGGCGGATGCTTGATCCGATCAGATAGGGGTTGTGTTGGAAAAATCGAGAAAAGCCGAGGAAGCGATCAGAGAAGATGACAGAAGCAAATCATACGATATCCGCCCGTTGTGTTATCGTAAAAATGTAGGGGCAGCAAGGCGTGGCTGCCCAAGAATCGGGCGGTTCGCGAACCGCCCCTACATGATTCGATCACACATCTCGCGGATATCGGATAATACGAGATCCGCCCGTTGCATTATCGTAAAAAGGTAGGGGCAGCCCCCTGTGGCTGCCCAGCAATCGGGCGTCTACGTACTCTCCTTTGTGTATACATCACTCGGACATCGGATAATACGAGATCCGCCCGTTGCATTATCGTAAAAAGGTAGGGGCAGCCCCCTGTGGCTGCCCAGCAATCGGGCGTCTACGTACTCTCCTTTGTGTATACATCACTCGGATATCGGATAACGGCGCAACACGACCGAAGGGAGTTTCACTACAACGATACGGAAGCTCGGCACACAGCGAGAGATCGATCTCTCAGGGGAGCTAGGCACGTGGCGAAAGATCGAGCGCGAAAGGTTGTGGGTGCAGTTGGAGAGCGTGTGCGATGGCGTGTGCGATGGGTTGAGCGGCTTCTTTGGGGGAGGGGGCGTTGGGGAAGGTCTGTTGAAGGGAAGCGACGCCTTTGTGAGCGAGACCGCAGGGGACGATCAGATCGAAGAGATGAAGGGGAGTTTGAAGGTTGAGCGCAAAGCCGTGCATCGTCACACCTTGGTGGAGATGAAAGCCGAAGGCAGCGATCTTGTGGGAGTCGAGCCAGACCCCGGGGTACTCGGGATCATAGAAGGGATCAAGTGAAAAGCCTTGTAGATAAGAGATGATCGCAGCGGCGATCGTTTCAACAAAGGCGGGCAAAGAGAGGTTGCGTTTGCCGATATCGACGATCAAGTAGCCGACGAGTTGGCCGGGGGCGTGCAGCGTCGCATCTCCGCCGCGATCGGAGCGGATCACGGAGACGCCTTGGGCGGCGAGGGCGGTGTTGTCTTGGCGGAGGCTTTGTTCTCCGCGCAGACGGCCCAACGTAATCGTGGGGGGATGCTCAAGCAGCAGCAAAGTATCGGGGATCTGGCCTTGGATCCGCTGTTCGCGTAGCTGTTTTTGGTGTTCCCACGCAAGCAAGTAAGGGACTGTGCCTGCATAGGTCCAGCGAAGATCGGCGGGAGGATGGGGCATGGGGTCGCTCTCCGAGAGTGGGAGGTCTGGGGTCGCTCTCCGAGAGCGGAAGGTTCGGGGTCGCTCTCCGAGAGTGGGAGGTCTGGGGTCGCTCTCCGAGAGTGGGAGGTCTGGGGTCGCTCTCCGAGAGTGGAATGTCTGGGGTCACTCTCCGAGAGTGGGAGGTCTGGGGTCGCTCTCCGAGAGTGGAATGTCTGGCGCGCTAGGCGTGGAAAGATCGGTCGGATGGGGCTTTAGCGCTTGCCTCGGAGGATGTCGGCGACTTCGCTTTTGACGACTTCGTTGGGATCATTGACGAGGCGTGCAAGCAGATCGTGGGATTCGGGGGTGTTGATCTTGTGGAGGGCTTTGACAGCGCGCAAGCGGATCAGCCAGTTTTTGTTTTTGACTTCGCGTTCGAGGTGGGGGATCGCAGATTCGCCGATACGAGCGAGAGCTTCGGCGGCGACTTCCCATTCGTCTCCGCTGCGCAGCCGCTTGATGATGGCCTCGATGGCGTGTTCGGAGCGCATGGAGCCGAGGGCAAGGATTGCAGCCGCCCGTTGATCGGGGCGTGGCAAGTGCAGCCACGAAAGCAAGAGGGGTTCGGCTTCTTTGCCGAATTGTGTAAAGACTTCGGCAAACGTGCGGGCTTCTTGTTCTTCAAGCTGTGGAAAGATCGACGCGATCTGGTCGATGTGTTCGAGGTTTTCGGGGCGGCACAACGCAGCGGCGGCATCCATGCGGTTTTGTGGAGCTTGGAGAAGTTGTAGCAGATCCGAAACGGCCATCTCTTGGAAGTCTTCAAAGACCTCGAAGTCATCGACTTCTTCGGCCTCAAGATCTTGTTGGCTTTGTTCTTGGGCGTGTCGTTCGGCACGCGCTGCGAGTTCTTCGATATCACTGTCGATCTCGATGCTGTATCGGTCGCAATCATCGATCAGATGCTGCCAGTTTTCCAGATTGTCTGCGGCGCTTAGGTCGTTGGGTTGGCGGATCTGGAGGTTGGCTTCCGCAAAGTTGCTGAGGAGTTTTCGCAGAAGGTCTTGACGAGAGCTTCCGAATTGGAAAAGCACCGCAAGATCAAGCATATGATCGCGCAAAGCGATCCCAAAGTCGATACAAGCGCGCAAGACGCGCTTTTGGATCTCGCGGAAGTAAGTGAGCGCAAACGATTTGACGGAGATCAGGTAGTCTAGCTGTTCGCGTTCGGACCAGTAAGAGACGATGCCGATGGCGAGGCGCGCTGCGGCAGGTGAGGGGATATCGATAAAAGAGTCTTGTTGGAAGTTGTGGTTCATCTTGCCGAGGCGATCGTATTCTTCTTCTTGGAAGTCGTCGATGGCGGCGTCGAAGTCGCGCTGGTTGGCCGGCAGGGTGGCTTGCCAACGCCGCGCTTCATCAAGGACGTATTCGACGTTTTGTTCGAGCGGAAGGTACACTTGGAGATCGCGATAGACCAGATGTTGCTCGTTGCAGAGGTTGATCTGAAGGGTGAATTCTTGGCTGAGTAGATCGAAGAACATCACAGCTTGCGGATCGACCAGATCGACGGGACAAGCAAGGATGTGTTGAAGCACCCCGTCGCCATCTTCAAAGGCCAAAAGACACATGATGAGTGGATAGCTGCGCAATCGGTGGAGTTGGAGGTAAAAGTGCGCTTGTCCACCGCGATCGAGGATCCGCGACTGGCTCAGCGGGCAAAGAAAGTGGATCGAGGCGATCTGTTGGGCAGGATCGATGCTGTACCAGTACGATTGGCCGCTTTGTTGCCACGCTTTTTTGTCGGCGGGGGCGGCTTTGGGTGGGTGGATCTCGGCGGATGCGCTGATGCCTTCGCCAACTGTCGTTCGGATGGCCGTTGCCGAACGCAGCTTGCTTTGGCGCATCTCGGCAAGGGATGACAGCGGGGGACGCGCAACGGTCGGGATATCGGGTATAAAGTCTTCACGGGTTTCCGCTACAGGATTGACGCCTCGTAAGGCCGGTCGTGTCATCGCTTCCGAAGGATCTTTGACGATCGGCTCTTCTTCGCCTAAGCCTAAAAGCGCAGACAATCGGTCTTGTTCGCGTTTTGGATCAAAGGCCCCGTCACCTGTGGGCTTGCTTGGAAACCTTGCAGATTCGGACTTGCTTGGAAAGCCCATGATCTTATCAAGGTTGGTTTCATCGCCTTGTAACTCGGAAAGCATCTTGGCGGCATCTTCGGAGAGTCGAGATATCTGGGTCGCAGGTTCGGATTCTTCGATCGATGGCAGTGGCGAAGCCTCGGTCGATTGGAAGTCCACGCCTCTCGCAGGGGTCGCCTCTTCGCCTTCGATACCGAGCAGGGCGCGGGCTTTGCGTTGATCTTCTTCGGATACAGGCACCATCAGCGTAGGTGGGGCATCGTCAAGATCGTCTTCTGCGACGATCTTTCCCACCACCACTTTGTCGGGCATCAGTTGCGCAAGAGAGGGTTTTTCGAAGGCGCTCTTGTCTAGGGCCACAGATGCAGGGGTCGATCTTTCCGATGGCACCGATGGTTTGAGCGATGCAAGCGGAGCCCCCGGTAGATTCGACAGCGACGGCGTCGAGGGCATCGCGCCTGTGGGAGGGACGGCGGTGTTGCGCCTTGGGACAGCAGGCAGCGAACCACGCGAGGGAGACGCCGATGCTTCCGTGACTTTGGAAGCTGTATGAGCTTCTACAAACGGCGCTTTGGAAGCTGTATGGGCTTCTACAAACGGCGCTTTGGAAGCTGTATGAGCTTCTACAAACGGCGCTTTGGAAGCTGTATGAGCTTCTACAAACGGCGCTTTGGGGAGAGATTTGGCTTCGATCGAGGGCAAGGAACTCGAAGAAGGAAAGCTCGGAGCCGAGGCGTTGAGTTGCTCTTGGGAGGGGGATGTTCGGCGGGGCGCAGCAAAGGCGCTTAAATCCCCAAGCGATGGGGCTTCTGGAAAGGGCAGCCGGTTGGGTAAGCCCGAAGGAGGGGGCGAAGTGAGGGGAGCCGCCGTTGCAGGGGCCGAAGTGAGGGGGGCTGCCGTCACAGGGGCCGAAGTGAGGGGGGCCGAATGAAGCGCCGTCGTTGTGGGAGACGTCATGGCAGGAGCCGTCGTTGTCGGGGCCGAAGTGAGGGGGGCTGCTGTTGCAGAGGCCGAAGTGACGGAGGCGGAGGTTGTCACAGCACTTTGTGGCGGGAGATGGGGGCCTGCAAGGAAGCTTTCGCGTTGGATCGCCGCAGCAGCTTGGTGCTGGACAAATTCGATGTGGGGCTGCATCGCATAAGACGGGAGCACCGAGCGCGGAGCGACGCTGAGGTATTCAAACCACCAACGCATCACCAAGGGGACACGATGCCGAAAAGCCTCGGGCAAGCGAAGGACGATGCGTTTTTTGGACTCGTCGTGGATCAGCAACGGGCGCAACAACGGCATCTCTTGCCCGGAGGTCGGGCAGATCACCCACTCGACTTTTTGAGGCGACGGATAAGACCGTTCGTCTTGGGCGCGAATCGAGCAGTGGACTTGGTGGGTGGAGACGACGCCTGTGTCGCTTATCAAGCGCAGTTGGGCTTGTTGGGTTTCAAACAGATCAGGGATGATCGTGGCGTGCGCAAAGAAGGTTGGCCCCGGTAGCGCTTGGGGTCCGTTGGTGGGGAGTCCGTAGGTTGGGCAAAAAGTCAGCATCGCTTTATCCATGATTCGGGTGGGAGAGCCAAACTGTTGGTGTCTTTCAGGGTTTGCGCTTGTTTGTTTTCGGTTGTATGCTGGGCGTTCTGTGCGCGGTAGATGGGTAGAAATGGGCGGGCGAAAGAGTTAACATAGCCCCCCTTGTACTGTCAAGCAGACTCTTGGAATATGAGAACGCCCGTCATTCGGGCATTCTTGTTCGATGTCTGTCCTTGTTCTCAAACGCACAGTCACGCAATCGCCCGATAGGCCGAGGTGGAGGTTGGATTGACACCAGAATCGAGAACCCTTGCAGATTTTCCAGAGGCTTGGATCGCAGAGATCCACCAACGGCCTTTGTGCCAGTTTTTGCAGATCCAGATGCGCCATTACAAACAGGGCGCTGCTTCCGCACGGATGCGCTTGAGCCCCCAAAGCCTCGAACCCGATGGCCTTGTCTCCGAAGGCGCACTCGCAACCCTCGGCAGTTGGACCGCTCAACTTGCGATCTTCACCCTTGTTGGACAGGGTCGTTCGATCGTGCCGTTGGAGCATCGCATCAGCCTGCTGCACACCGCACGAGCGGGCGATCTGATCGCCAAAGCCCGCGTTGAACACCTGCGCGCCCGCCTTGCTCACTGCTCCTATCGCATCGTCGACCAAGACGGAGAAGTCGTCGCTGTCGGCGGCTTTCTGGCCGATGTCTTGCCCCGTGAGCCGATGCTCCGCACCACCGATCGCTCTCTCCCCGAAACTTCCCCTCCGTCGGATGACCCCCGCTGGGCCGAAGAAGGCGATGCCTCCTCCTTGGATGTCGCGTCGCCCCCCCCTCCGCACGAACACTCTTTTCCACACCAACATCCCTCCCCATTCCCGCCGGACGGCCCTTTGCAAACTGTTCGATCGCAAGCTTCTCACAAACACTCTTTCCAAGATGAACCCTCTTTCCAACAGGAACACTCCACCCAAGAACTCCACACACCACCGAACGATTCTTTCCAACACAACGAGGCTGTCGTTTCGATCGATGTCACCGATGATTCCGCTTCAACGCCTCTTTTCGGGCTTGCTGATCTTCCCGCCCCTGCTTCTTCACCAACTCTCCCCAAGGATACGCTCGTTTCTCAGTCCTCCCCCTTTGATGACGATGATTCCCTCGAAGAGACCGTACTTTCCTCTGTCGGAAGCCTCCTTCAAGGGCGTCCCCTCCCTTCTTCCTCGCTCAACACTTCCACCCCTCCCACCCGGCCCACCTCTGCTACCGCATCGCTACCCCCCGCCTCTTCGGTCTCTGCTACCGCATCGCTACCCCCCGCCTCTTCGGTCTCTGCTACCGCATCGCTTCCCCCCGCCTCTTCGGCCTCTGCCACAACATCGCTTCCCCCAGTACCTTCGGCCTCTTCCGCAGCATCGATATCCACTCACTCCCCAAGCACAGTTTCCTCGACCGTTGTACGTCCTTCGCACGCCTCGCCACTCCCGCCTCCAACGAACGTCGGGCGCATCACTTCGGAGTGGTCGTCTCCTTTTGTTCCCAAAGCATCGGCCTCTCCGACCTCTTCCATCGGAAACCCCACCCCCATCGTCCGAACTGGCGCGTACTCCGCGATCCCCGACCCCCTCATGCGCAAGGATTCCTCTTCTTCCCAAAACATCCCCACCCCACCCCACCCCACCGCCGAAGATACCGAAAAATACACACGCCCGTCTTTTTCGACCGAAGACACCGAAAAACACACACGTCCGCTCTTTTTGACCGAAAACACCGAAAAACATACGCGCCCACCCCTTCCGACCGAAGACTCCGAAACCTATACCCCGTCTCTTTCCACACATCACGGCGCAAGAACCTTTGATGAACACCTCGACACGGGCGAATTCGATAGCCCCACAGACACCCACACGATGCTTTCTTGGCGCGCCGCCCCCACCCCACCCAACAAAGAAGAACCCCCCTCGCCCTCTGTGATCGATGCTGACTTTTTCGATGATGAACCCAAAACCCCAAGCCGACGCTAACAACGCATCACAACACACGGAAAGAACAGTCCACGGACAACGACCAACGGGAGTTGCGCGCTTCGCAAAACACGGAACACACGGAAAAGGGGGCAGAAAGGGTGGGCGGATCGTGTGGATGACCTGTGGACGGGTGCTTTGACAGCGTGGGTGGTCTGTGGACAGGTTCTTTGACGATGTGGACGGCCTGTGGAGGGATGGGCTGACGACGTGCATGGTCTGTGGATGGATGGGCTGACAACGTGCATGGTCTGTGGACAGGTTCTTTGACGATGTAGACGGCCTGTGGAGGGATGGGCAGAGCGTGTGGGTGGTCTGTGGAGGGATGGGCAGAGCGTGTGGGTGGTCTGTGGAGGGATGGGCAGAGCGTGTGGTGGGTCTGTGGACAGGTGCTTTGATCGTGTGGATGGTCTGTGGATGGATGGGTAGAGCGTGTGGTGGGTCTGTGGACAGGTGCTTTGACCGTGTGGATGGTCTGTGGATGGATGGGCAGAGCGTGCGGGTGGTCTGTGTAGGGATGGGCAGAGCGTGTGGTGGGTCTGTAGATGGATGTTTTGACGGGAGGGGTCGGAGGGTGTTTGCGAAATAGCGAGATCTTTTGGACTGGTAGACAGAAACATCGGAGGAATGGACGTCTTGTGATGTCCCCTCTCAGACGAGATCCGCCCGTTGAGTGATCGTAAAAATGTAGGGGCAGCCCCCTGTGGCTGCCCAACCATCGGGCGGTTCGCGA
>JAKLKB010000076.1 GCA_023150835.1 Myxococcota bacterium
GTTGAACATCTTCTCAAATGAGGCGGTGAACTCTTGTGCTTCGGCGCTTTGTGTGAACATCTCTATTCCCCTTTCGCGTTTTGAGGTGCGCCATTATGCCACAAGAATCTGCTTTTACTTCTTAACCTGATGCCAATGGGCAGCCACAGGGGCTGCCCCTACGTTTTACGATCACGCAGAGGGCGGATCTCGTATCACATGTTGCGCCTTGGTCTTGTGTGCGTGAAACCGCGATATCGTGTGCGTGAAACCCCGGTATCATGTGCGTGAAACCTCGATATCGTGTGCGTGAAACCTCGGTATCGCTTGCGTTCAACATGGCGCGCTTCTGTATTGTGAGAGCCGTGTCATCGTGGGTCAAGAAATGTCCACAAAAGCCCAAAAGGAGTCGTTATGTTCGGGATATTACGTCGTTGGCGACGAAGCCGTCTGCTCAAAGAGCCTTTTCCTGCCGAGTGGATCGCGATCCTGCAAGAAAAAGTGCCGTTTTATGTCTCGATGAAACCGAGCCTCACTCCCCGCTTCTTGGGGCAGTTGCAGATCTTTCTCGATGAAAAGCACTTTGAAGGCGCACAAGGCTTTGTGATCACCGATGAAGTGCGCGTTGTGATCGCCGCGATCGCTGTCCGACTCACCACCTACCTTGATATCTCGATGTATGATCGCTTGACGGAGATCGTCGTTTATCAAGAAGATTACCGCCACCCAAACCAAAAAAATGCACTCGATGGCCCCGAACAGCCCGGCATCGTGTACGGTGAAGCCCATCGCTTCGGAACAGTCGTGCTTTCGTGGAAAGCCGTCATTCGAGGATTACGACACGAAGACGATGGACAAGACACCGCAACCCACGAGTTTGCCCACGTCTTGGATATCGCCGATGGCTCGTTTGATGGCACTCCGATCTTGCCCTCCATGCGCGATTATCGGCCTTGGGCCGAAGTCATGAGCCAGCACTTTTTCGCCCTCCGCGATGGCAAACGCCCCGAACGCAAAGTCCTTGATGATTATGGCGCAAAAAACGAGGCCGAGTTCTTTGCCGTTGCTTCCGAAGTCTTTTTTGAAAAGCCCGAAAAACTTCAGAAACTTCTCCCTGATCTGTACGCTTGCCTCCGAAGCTTCTATCGTTGGGATCCCGCCCTACCCACCGAGCAACAACCCGATCCTCCTACTTCTTGAACCCTTGTTTTTTTTCACAAACAAATGCCTTGACAACACAGATATCGCAGCGTATGTTCTCGCCGCCAAACCAACAAAGAACCCAATTCCTTTGTGTTTCCAAAGACAAAGGACCATTTTTTCTGAATCGCGATTCATTATGCAAAGCCGCTGTCCCGAAGGCGGTAAGATCTAGCCCGAACAGGCGTTGCTTGTGGGCGAACGGATAGAGAGAAGAAAGCTAGAGGGTGTGTGCATGATTTCTTATTCAAAAAGCCGATGGATGCTTGTGTTGTTGTTGTCGTTGTGGGGGGTCGCGTGTTCGACCGAGATCACAACGCCCAAGACCGAACCGACAAAAGAGACCGCAAAGCCTGATCCTTTGAAGCAGCCCCCACCTTCGGTCGTCACCAGCGGCGAAGTGAAGATCCCCGAAGCCTCGGTTCAATCGCCTAATACGCCACCAGAATCCCCCTCGGCAGGCGAAGTCAAGTCTTCGTCGGCCCCGTTGGAAGCTTCCAAAGACCGCTCGGATCGGGCTTGTCAGATCGTGTTGCGTACGTTTCATCGTGTTGTCGAGCCGACAGGAACCCCGAAGCATCACTGCCAAGATGGCCTATGCTGGTGGGTTTTCCGCGCAACGGTGGACGTCGCACAAGCCGCGCTGGATGGGCAATGGCAACCCCGTTTGTTGTATCGTTCGACCAACACACCCGATACATGGTACGAACTGGTCGGACAGCCCGAAACTGGCGCAGCAACGGGTTTTCAGCGTTATTCATTCACTCTCCAAAACAACACCATCCGCGACGGCATCAGCGCCACCGCCATCCAACGCTCCGAAGTCGGAGCCATCCCTTTTCTCAAGCATTACGCCGAAGGCCGCTTGTTTGATCACAACCGCCTCAACGACGATTTCGCCCATTATCAGGTCAATCTCGCCAACCAATGGGCGATCCAAGAACAGGCTTCCGTCTGTGGTCAGCGCCCCGAAGCCACGCTGGTCTTTGATGCAGGTTGGCAAAATACCCAACACGGCGCGATCCTCGCAGGTGGCGATCTTGTGGTCGATTACAACCTCTATCGTCTGACCCAATGCCACGGCTCGACTTATATGGGCCAACCCACATGGAATACGCTGGCCTATGTCCGCTTTCTTCCAAGCAACCAAGTGGTCAATGCCCCGCTGTTCGACCGTGTCGACGCTAACGGTGCATTTGTCGCCAAAAAAGCCCGATTCACCGTCCCCACAGGCACCAACGCTGTCGAGCTTTGGTTTATGACTTCGGGCCGCACTTGTAGTCCTGCATGGGACAGCAACTTCGGCAACAACTACCGCTTTTCCGTACGTTCGACTCCTCCCGCTGCGGTGAAATGGGCAGGAGATTGGGGCAACGGCTTGTGGCGTGGATGTTCCCATCGCCCCGGCCTTTCCGAACCCGTCAACGTCGATAGCTACATCCTTAGCCGCGCTTGTCACTTCATTTACGCCGATGTCTATGTCCCCGGTCTCACCGATGGTTCAGCGCTCAGCCCCCAAGATATCCAAGCCCAAGTCCAATATCGTACCGACGATGGCGAACTTCGCACCGCATGGCTGAGTTTTGTCGAGCGCGTCGGCAACAACTATCGCTACGTCTGGACTTTCCCTGCTGCCGAGATGATCCACGTCTATCCCAACTGGCAACGCTATTCCTTCGCCTTCCGTTTCTCCACCAACGGCCTCACATGGTTCCGCATCGCTCAATCCGACGGCCCCGACGGTGGCGCTTTCCGTACCATCATCCGTCAGTATTAGTCTCCTTCGATGTGGGGGATTTTGTGGGGGATTTTGGATGGGGGATTGAGTTTGTTTGATGGGGCGCTGCCCCATGCCCCGCAAGGGACTGTCGCCCCTTGACCCCGTGTTGGCGAAGAGATCACAGGTTTTTCAAACAAACGACGCTCTCGCTTGAGGTGCCGCGAACACGGCTTTTTCTTGAATGCCCTTCTCGAAAACAGAGTCCACTTGCACCCATCGTGTGCTCGTAAAACCCAGGGCAGCCACAGCGGGCTGCCCAAGAATAGGGCAGTTCCAGCGGATCGAATCGCCATCGCTCTTCAACGAAAGCTAGACAACGCCGCAGATCGTGTGCGATAGACACAGAACGCTTCAACTACTTTGCTTGCAAGGAGTGTTCTGATGGCCAAGAAAAAGTCGCAGCCCAAGCAGCCACCCAAGGAAAAGCAGCCACAGCCGCCACCCGTGCATGGTGGAGATGCTCACCAAACGACGTTTTCGGATGCAACACGCCCACGTCGCCAACGCCGTGGAGATGCTCACCAAACGACGTTTTCGGATGCAACACGCCCACGTCGCCAACGCCGTGGAGATGCCCACCAAACGACGTTTTCGGATGCAAAGCCGCTTTCTTCCGTACACGGCGGAGATGTCCTGTCGACGGGCCTTGCTGATGATCCATTGCGCTTGTCGGTTCATGGTGGGGATGCTTTGCTGACGGGGGGATCTTCTGCGGGGCGTACCTACCAAGCGCCTGCGGAGGTGTTGTTTGGCCGATACGAGTTGCTTGATAAGCTCGGTCATGGGGGGATGGCCGAAGTGTGGCGCGTACATGATCGCCATACCAAGCGATCCGTGGCGTTAAAGCGGATCAGCGGGCATCTGCAAGCCAATGAAGAAGCGCAGCGCCGCTTTTTCCGAGAGATCCAGTTGTTGCAGGATCTCAAACACCCGCACATTATCGCGATCTACGAAGCTTCTCCCGAAGGATTCTTTTTCACGATGGAGTTATTGGCAGGGCGGGATCTGCGACAATATCTCTTAGAGCGTAAGCGATTGCCGCTGCATCTGGCCTTGGATATCTTTGGACAAGTGGGGCGAGCCTTGCTTGCAGCCCATCAATCGGGGATCGTACACCGTGATCTCAAACCTGAAAATATCTTCTTGCTCGACAATCCGCCGTTATTTGTCAAGCTGCTCGACTTCGGGATCGCCGTAGCACTCGAAGGGACGCGCATGACCATGACCCAACAGATGCAGTTGGGGACGGCGTATTACATGGCTCCTGAGCAGCTACACGGCGATACCCATGCCATCGGCCCCGCAGCCGATGTGTATAGCTGCGGTGTGCTGTTGTACGAGATCGTCACGGGACGCATCCCACAGATCGGCGCACCGTCGATCTCCAAGCATCTCGGAAAGCTCGAAGAAAAGGGGCTTCTTGGGCGAGAAGAGATCCCCTCCGAACTGCGCGACGCTTTTTTTTCGCACCTTGCAGAGATCGAAAAGGCGTACCAACGGGCGCTTCCCAGTGAACCCGAAGACCGTTGCTCTTTGCAGGAACTCACTTCTTCGGTGGATGCGCGCCTTCTGATGTGGATGCGCCAACGCGAACAAGCCGCAGCGCAGCGCATCTCTGCGATCAAGCAATCGATCGAAAAAGGCCAAGAGCAGCAAGTTTTCGCGTCGCTTCTACCTGAACTCGTGGCGGTGTTTTCAGAACAAAAGGTGGTGAGGAAGTTTGCAGAGTCTCTCGTGGAGGCCCGAAAAGAGCGCGATATCTTGGTGGCCTCTCTAAGTGCGAAAGAGGCTGAAGGGGCACCCTTTTGGGAAGGACGGGCCGCGAAGTGGCAGTCCGCGCTGCAACGCTCGTCGTACGGGGGGCTGTATCGGCATCATGCGTTTGCGGCGACGCTGCTGGAGAAACGGCGTCGTTTCGATGCAGCCAAGCACGAAAGTCATGCGCTGGCTGAAACCAAAGGCCCGATCATAGCGAGCGTAGCATGGGCGAAGACAGCCCATCACTTCCAAGCCGCGCAAGCATGGAAGGCTGTATTGGCAGAAGAAAGCACGCGTCAGCAACGTTGCGAAGAAGCCACCGAAGCGTTGTTGCAGACCTTGAAGGAGCCTTGGCCCTTGGAGGCGTTGCAAAAAAATCTTGCGATGTGGGATGAAGCCGCGAAAGAGAGCGCCGTCGCACGGTATTTTAAGGAAGCGCAAAATCAAGCTTTCATAGAAGCTGTCGAAGAAGATCGACAATTGCGAAAACTTCAAAAAAAGAGAATCCTTCATCAAAAAATGCTCGAAAATTTGCAAACATTCGAGGTCTCTCCTGAAAAAGCAATCGATGAGTGGGCCGTTTTTTCTCAAAAAAATTTTCTTTTTGATGAAGAGAAAATCTTCGTTGAAGCGCACGAAACAAATTTACGGGTACTTCGCAAATCGCAACCAACTTCTATTTTTTCGAATCCGTTGGTTTTTATTCGGAGCTTTCAGGATACCTTGCGCTTTATGAGTGGGCAGCAAGAGCAAAAGCCTTTGCTCTTTAATCCTGTTGTCCTCTTGCTTTGGCTTGTTTTGGTGGGTGTACCGATTGGAGCCATGGTTCTTCCTATGGCCGACTACGCTTTAAGTCCTGCGCCTTTTTGGCTTGCTTTCTGGGTGGCTGCTTTCTTTTTGCTGCTGTTTGCTTTGTTTTTTCCGTTTTCATGGGGGGGAACATTTGGCCGACAAATCAAGTTTTTGCGAGAAGCTTATCGAAAAATCGTTCAAGATCCTGCTATCGCGATGCCGATATTTGAAAAGGGTTCTTTCATTTCGATCGAGAAATCTTCACGGCAGAAGGATTTTGAAACACTTTCTCGTGCAGGTAATCTTGCGAAGAAGGGAAACACCTCCTCAAACACCGAGATGACGACACAGCCAGTTCAAAAAGAGGTGAAAAAGACTTCTCTCACAACGAACAACGCAACCGTGCAAAACTCAAAGAAGGCAGAGCATCAGAGCGTACCAAAACCACAGATCGCGCATCAAGCTGGATTTCTAAAGGTGTTTCACGTCGGTGGGGTAGATTTTCCGATGCGCTGGGTCCCTGCTGGATCGTTTTCGATGGGAGCACCAAAAGACGACGGTGAGGCGTTTGAAAATGAAAAACCTCATCGCCATGTCACGATTACGCAAGGATATTGGATGATGGAAACACCCGTCACGCAAAGGCAATACCTCGCAGTGATGGGCAAGAATCCATCGCGTTTCAAAAAGGCAGGGTTGGAAGCGCCTGTCGAGAACGTGAGTTGGGTCGATGCAGCGGTGTTTGCAAACAAACTGTCAGAGTTGGAGGGGCTATCGCCTTGTTTTGCAGGAAGCGGCGAACAGATGGACGGTGTAGGGAACAAGGGAAGCGATTACGTCGGGTGTAAGGGCTGGCGGTTGCCGACGGAAGCGGAGTGGGAATACGCTTGTCGTGCGGGTACGACGACACCGCGTTACGGGAAGTTGCGCCAGAGCGCATGGTACGAAAAGAACAGCGGCAAGACAACGCATACTGTGGGACAGAAGCAAGCCAACGCGTGGGGGCTACACGATACGCTGGGCAATGTCTGGGAGTGGTGCTATGACTGGTATGGTGACTATCCGGCACAAGCTGCAACGGATCCGATCGGAGCAGCTACAGGCAGCTCGCGCGTCGGTCGGGGTGGCGGTTGGGACAGCCACGCCAACTACGTGCGGGCGGCGCTGCGTAGCAACGGCGCGCCGACGTACCGCTACGACGGCCTCGGTTTCCGTGTTGTCAGGTCGAGCCCCTAATTACGGTTTGCCGTTTTACCGTTTTACCGTTTTACCGTTTGCGGTCCGCACTATCGGGTAGAAAAGAGGGTGGTCGTTTGGTGAACGGATCGCTCGTCCTTCGGCAGTGTAGTGGTGTGTGCAGTATAGAGCGTAGCGGGTTCTGATGGGCGTGGCGCTTCAGGACGCAAGGCAGCGAGCTCCGCCGCGCCGCGTCGTGAAGTGTCGCGCTTGGCTCGAAGCGAGGCGCAAGTTTCGGCGCACAGCGTGTGGCATGGAAAACCAAGCGGCGGGTTCGTGCTTGGGATGAGACGCATGGGTTGGTGTTTTGTGAACACTTGAACTTGTACTTGTTTGAATTGCCGAAGTTTTCGCTGGATGGTTTGCCGCAGACTCCGAACAAGCGGGAACAATGGCTGCATTTCTTAAAGGAGGGTCATGTTATGCGACCAGAGATCGCTGAAGCATGGAAGACACCAGAGATCGAAGAAGCGATCAAGGAGCTTCAAAAGCTGTCGAAAGATCGGTCTTGGCGTGAAGCCTATAACGATCGAGAAAAAGCCTTGCGCGATTATATCTCGATCATGCACGAGCGTTTCGAGGAAGGTCTTGAAAAAGGTATCGAGAAAGGTATCGAGAAAGGTATCGAGAAAGGGTTGAGATTGTCTGCACAGCGTTTGTTGGAGAGCGGGATGGAAGCGGAGCGCGTGGTATTGGGGATGTCGCTGGACGTGGTGGCGGAGATCGAGGCCCACCGAATGCCTCTTCATACGGATGTTGCAGAGAAATCGAAGACGTAATACGAGATCCGCCCGTTGCGTGCGTAAAGATGTAGGGGCAGCCCCCCGTGGCTGCCCTATTACAGGGCGTCTACGCACGACCCTTCGTGTACACTTCACTCGGATATCGTACAAGCGGCCTTTTGGGAGGCGATTGGGAGCGCGAAGGGAAGGGGCATTCACAAAAAAGCCCGTGTTCGCACCCCTTCAAGCGGTGCAGTCGTTGATTTGAAAAGCGTCTGTGTACCCCGCCAACACGGGGTCAAGGGGCGACAGTCTATGGCGGGGTGTGGTACCTCGCCCCACAAAAGCAAAGGAACAGACAACACCCCACAAAAGAAAGACTGAAAACGAATCAGGATTCTTCGAGGGAATCAATGGGATCGAGAGGAACGAGAGGGGCGCTGGAATCGACGGAAGTATCGGGATTGACGGAAGGATGGGGAACGACGGCGGGATCTTCGTTGGCGAGAAGGGCGTGGAGATCGGCGGGGCGGAGTGCATCGACCCATGCGGGATCGGAAGCAAAGAGCGTTGCGGGCCAATCGTCGGGGGTGATGCTCATTTTTGCGATGGGTTCGAGCATATCGAGTGGGACAGGAGCGAAGAGATCGATGATCTCTTGGGTGACGGGGTGTGGAAACCGCAGACGGAAGGCATGAAGGGCCATGCGCTTGAGGTCGAAGGTGTCGTGATGGAGGTGGTTTTGTTTGTTGTCGCCGCGCTTGCGGTCGCCGATGATGGGATGGTTGATCCCGCCGAGGTGACGGCGCAATTGGTGAAGGCGTCCTGTGAAGGGGACGGCTTCGACGATGCTGCGGTGCGGGCCGCGTGCAAGACGGCGGTAGGCTGTAAAAGAAGGGACACGGGGGCCGTTTTCATCGCGGGTGAGGGGGCGGTCGATCAGTCCTTGTTCGGGGGCGACACCACGGACGAGGGCGACGTAATGTTTTTGAAGCTGGCGTTGCATAAAAAGCTGATTGAGAAGTTGCGCAGCTTCTTTGTGTCGGGCGACAAGCAAGATGCCGCTGGTGGCGCGGTCGAGACGATGGGCGAGATAGACGGTTTGCTTGAGGCGCTTGCGTAGGAGATCGGTGAGTGTCACGCGATCACGCCCGATGCCTCGGTGTACAAGGAGTCCTGAGGGTTTGTACACGGCGATCAAGTCGTCGTCTTCGTAAAGAATGGCGATATCTTCTTGTGGAAACATGGGGCCTTTCTGAGGCTACACGAGCGTCTTGGGTGGATGGTTGAATAGCTGTGCTTGTTCCGCCGATACGGGGTCAAGGGGACGAAGTTCCCTTGCGGGGTGTGGGGTAGAACCCCATACGCGCCTTGTTAAGGTGGAAACCTCGTAGAGTTGGTCTTGATCGCCTTTTTTTTTTCTCCCCCCCCCTCAATCCCCCCGTGAACGGGGGGAAGTTGGAACGGGCAGCGTCTGCATTTCGTGCATACAGCGTGCGTCATGAAAAAACAAAATCCCCGATGCTTCCGACTTTCGCTCCCTCCCCTGTTCACGGGGGAGGGCGAGCAGACAAATACGTAAAGACCGTTATCAGAAAAGTGCGTAAAGACCGTCAAACAGCACTACGACTGCTGCTTGCGTGTGGGCCGTAAGTCGCGAGCAGATAACGCATGATGGCTTGCGGATCGCTGAGGGAGGTCGCGGTGTTGGTGTCGATGAAATAAGGGATGTGGACTTCTCCGCTGACACGCAAAAGCTCGGCGCGGCGCATACTTCCGTGTGCAACGTTCTTGATCCAGCAGGGCAGATCGAGCGAATGGAGGACTTCGCGGATCATGCGGCAAGAGGGAGAGCCTTCGTATTGGTACAGCACCAACATCTCGCGGGGAAGGGGCCGTTGTTCGATACCGCGTTCAACAGACGCCCCTTTTTGTCGGATGGATGAAGATATCAGCGCGTTGATGGTTTGAAACGGAGCACGAAGATGGCTGAAAAGGCCGCGCCCTCGGCCATATTGTTCGCAGAGATAAGTGATGATCTCTTCGGATTCGTAGATCCTGCGGCCTGTGTTGGGATCGAGTAGGAACGGGAAGAGCTTTTTTCCCCCCAGTTCTTTGAGTTTTTCGCGGTGTTGGGAGCCGCGAGCGGTGGGATAACTGATGTAGTCGATATCGAATTCGCTGAGGAACTCACGAACTTTGCGACTAAAGGGACAGACTTCGGACTCAAACAACTGCAAAGGCCGCACAGGCGGGGCAGCAGGGTGATACAACACAAAGATGCCTCGCCCGGGGCGGGTGATAGAAACCCCCAAGTGACTGAGATGATCGAAAAGGCCCATAGCCGCTCCTGTATGGATGCTGACGTTGCGCACAGCGTACCGCCCTGTTTGGAAGACGTGATGGCGTCGGTGTGCCAGAGGCGTGTCACTGCGAAGGCGGAGTCTCCCACGCCTTGCAAAAAGGCGCAAGAGTCGGCTTTGAACGAGAGCCGTTGTGTTCGCTTGGCACAAGCCAGACAGAAAGCAGGGCCGATGCTGTCTCTTTTTGAGATGGACTGCTTGCTTAAATCATCTTGTTTTGAGCTTAAATCATCTTGTTTTGAGACGGTGATCTTTTTGCGAGAGAGTTGTTTCGGGCTTGGGAAGCGGAGGACAACCTTGTGGGGGTGGGTAGAGAGCAGTCATGGCAAGGGGTGGCACACGGCTTGCCCTACAAGCCACCAACGTCACAAGACACCCTTGATGGATTCCATCTTTGAGTTTCTTCCGTTTTTTCCGGTTATCGAGAGTCCCGTCCCCCCTCGGTAACCAAGAAAGGCTCTGCGTCTCGCAGGGCCTTTTTTTTTGAAAGATTTTTCAAGAGCCGCTGACCAAGGCAGCGATGAGTTGTGTGCGCGATGCAGCGATGCTTTCCATGCTGCTGCCTTCGATCGGCAAGTAAAAAGAAAAGCTGTGTAGGTCTTGTTCTCGGGCGTAGGAAGTGGGTGGACGTTGGGCGTCAAGGATGTCCTCTGAAGAGTCGATACCTGCTCGTGATTTTTGTTTTTTGGCGCGTCTTTTTTCGAGAGAGGGTTTTCGTTTTGGGGGCGGTGTGGTGGAGGGGATTTCTTGTGGGGCGAACGGGGCGGTGTTTGGGGAGGTGGGTTGGAGGATGGGAAAAAGGATACCGTGGATCGCGGGGAGATGATCGTTGTATTGCGTAAAGATATCTTGCCAGTGGCGGATATTTTGGTAACACAGGGCGATGGCGTAGACCTTGCGTTGTGGGTCAAGGCAGTCGCGGGGATCGAGGGTGCGGGAGAGATGGAGATGGACGCTGCCGTGTTGGATCTCGTCGTAGAGTCGGAGCTTGAGCAGATCGAGGTCTTGTTGAAAGGCGGCGGGATCGAGGCGACCATGTAAGCAATGGATGTGAAATTGAAGCGCGTCATGCTCGAAGTATCGGGTGAGATCGCGGATCAAGCGTAGGCAGAGTCCGAGCAAGAGGATGGAGAACTGATAATCGTAGCCGCTGGATTTGAGGGAGAAGATCTCGCCGAGATCGAGGATCAGGTGGACGGTTCGGCGTTTTCGGCGAAGTTGCCCAGCATCGCGGGTGTAGAACAACAACTCACCTTCGACAAAGCGCAGATCGAAGAGATCGATCTCTTCTTTGGATTCCATGTAGATAAGCTCGGAGAGAACGAGGTTTTCGAAGGCTCCGCGTGTGGTGATCTCGGAGATCCCGCCTGTCGGGTAGTAGGTTTCGTCGACAAAAGCGGTGTCGCTGTCGGCGGATTCGTCTTGGATCGGGAGTTCGCGTAAGTCGATCTCGCCCAAGCGTCGCTCGATCTCGATCAGTTGGCGACAGCCGATGCGTAAGGCTTCGGTCTTGAGCTTTTCAAAATGGGTCAGTTCAAAGAGATCTTCTTCGTGCAAGAGGTCGGACCATCGGACTTTTTGCGATGTATTTTGAAGGAATCGCAAAAGCTGTTGTGCAAACGAAGGGAGCTTTGGCAGGGCTTCGGTGATGCGTTGGTGGGCTGCATCGATCTGGTCGTAGGAAGTCGCAGAAAGCATGCTCCCGCGCAACTGGGAGGGATGCAACAAGATATCTCGTGGCGCATTCGCCGCAAGAGGACGCCACAGCAGTTCAAGTAAGCGAAGATGAAGCTGTTTTTTGTCTGGGGCGGTTTGCAGCATCTCGAAGGCTGTTTGGAGATGGAAGTTTTGAAGAAAGCGAGACAGCCACTCATTTTCGTAGCGCAAGCGCAAGGTGCGTTCTTCTTCGGGCCAATCTTGGAAGCCTTTGAGCGAAGCAAAGCGGGTGTTGTGGCCTTCGTAAAGCAGCGCACCAAGGTCCACGATCAAGAAAAACGGGAGATGGTAATGCCCCAGCCCAGCAAGGTGGCGATACCAGACGAAGGCGGGCGAAAGGTAAGCGCGCAAGAGATCTTCGGAGAGCGCGCTGTAGCGCAGGCTTGCGAGCAGATAAGAAGTGGTTTGGGCTTCGGGGATGGTGTGCATGGCGCTCTCGTTTTGGAGATCTGTTGCGTTAATGAAGACGGAGAAGCGTATCGACTTTTTCTCGAACGGGAGCAAAGTCTTGGATGCGATCGGCGACATAGCGCAACAAAACGAGGTCTTCTTTGGTGACGACGCCTCCGTGAATTAAGAAGGCGCGTGTACGGATCAGTTTATAGAGTTTGATCACTTTGCGGTCGCTGATCTCGATGCGGTCTTCTTTTTCGAGTGTTTTGAGGATGCGTTTGAACAGAGCGTAGACATCGCTTGGGAAAAAGCGGTCGCGATCTGTTCTGCCTTCTTTGTCTTCGGTGCGAGACATCGTGTGATCGAGATAGGCTTTGAGTTTGAGAAAGTCTTCAAGGCGGCAAAGGTCGGCCCAAGGGCGCTGTTGGAAGGCTTTGTACGTCTCGTTGCGCAAGCCTTTTTCGAGAAGTTCATCGAAGTGTGTTTCGCGCACACTTTCGCTTTCGACTTTGAGTGTGAAGCGGTCGCGCAAGGCTCCAAGCTCAGAGAACTCAGGGATCTCATTCGTTGCTCCAAAAAGCATGACCAGATCGATCGAGATCGGCTTACCATCTTGGTAATATTTTCGCTCATTGATGATCGTAAGAAGCGTATTTAAGATCGCGGAGTTTGATTTAAAGATCTCATCCAAGAAGGCGACGCGAGATTGAGGAAGTTTACCTTCGGCGCGTCGGAGGTAGCGACCTTCTTTTAATTGGTTGATATCGATGGGGCCGATGATCTCGCTTGGTTCGGTGAATTTGGTGAGCATATACTCAAAGTATTCTTCACCTTCAAGGCCGATGGCTTGGGCGAATTTGACGATCAGATCGGACTTGGCGGTACCGGGTTTTCCGACGAGCAAGAGGGGTTCTTGGGCGAGGGTGCAGAGGACCATCAAGTCGACGATATCTTCTTTGTTGACGAAGTACTGCGCGAGGTGTTTTCGGACTTGGTTGACGCGCTTGCGGAGGTTTTCGACTTGGGGTTTGAGATCTTCGAAGGCGTATGTAGGAAGCAAGGTTATTCTCCCATCGGTTGAGTGAGGTCTTCGTGAAGGATACGTTCGCGCAGAGCCATCTCATCGCGATCCATGTATTGTTTCATTTGTCCGAGAGCGAGTTGTTCTTTGCTCGCAGCGATGCGTACGAGTTGCAGTTGAAGAAGATAACCGAGGCGCTGTAGGGCGCTTCCCTCATAGTACACGCGCATCGTGCTATCCGGGGCGTTGATCTGTTGAACGAATTGATCGGTGATGCTTTGAAGAAGTTGATTTCGTTCTTGGAGTGGTAGCTCTTCGATGGCTTGGAGAGCGACACCGCAAAAGTCGAGGAAGTCGATGGGGTTGTCGATCCAGCGGTAAAGCCACATCAGACATTGTTGGATGATCTCGATGGCTTGGGGCAAACGCTCAAGAGAAACCAGACCTTGGGCGATGTGCAGGCGCATCAACATAAAGAACAGCCCACGCACGGAGTCCGATTCATCAGGAGGGCGGGAGGGGGCTACGCGAACAAAGTCCAAGAAATGCGCGAGCAAGACGTGGCCGGAGCCGCCCCATCGGAGCTTTCCAAGCAGATCGACAAAGCGCGAGATGGCTTTGGCGACTTCGTTGTAATCGACGGGCGCACGGGAAAAATCGCCTTCACCCCGTATCGCATCGCGTAGTACCGACAGAAAGGTTTGGGTGAGGTGTTCGATGTGATCGGCTTTTCCCTGTTTGTGGGCTTCTTGGAGTGCTGCAAAGGCTTCTTGGAGGCGGGGCGCATGGATCGGAGCGTCCGTGTAGAGACGGCGGACATTGGAGGCGGCGAAGGCGGATTGTAGCTCTTTTTCTTTGGCAGGTTGTAAAAGGCGAGAGCATTCTTCTATTTTTTCTTTAAGAAAAGGCTGCTTTTCAAGAAGGGAGGTGTGGTGTTGAAGCCGAGAGGCTGTGCGGATCTCGAAGGCTTCGTCTGCGTAAGAGGCTACGCTGTGGCTGATCGCAGCGACCCACAGATCCAATTCTTGATCGTCTTTGGCGTATTGTTGGGCTTCTTGGAGCAGATCGACGCCTGTTGGAAGGACTCCGACTTGGAGATGTCCTGCACCGACAAGGGCTTGCCCGACGATGCGAAAAGGAGGCAATTGCAGTTGAGCGAATTGGTTGCGCAGGTAATGGAGATGGTGAAGAGCGAGATGCTGATCGTTTTGTTCTGCTTGGGTTTCGGCGAAGAGTTGGCGGTTGTTTGCGAAGGCGCGTTGGAGAAATGTGGGGATATCGGTGATCGAAAGGCCATATTCATTGAGTTCGCGCAGCATGGATTCGCGCACACGGGCTGCTTCGCGCTGGTCGCGGTTGCATCGAAGGACTTCACGCCATGCAAGCCAACGTAGCTTTTTGCGTAAGAGAGCTTCGCTCTGATGTAGCCACTGGATATGTGTCTGCAACCACCCAGTACGGACACCCGTCGGTGCTGTAAAGAGGCTGGACAAAAACGCATCGCGTCTTGTATAGATCTGTGCGTTTTCGGTGGGTACGTTTGTGTGCTTTGTATGGGCTGTTTTAAAGAATATTTCTTGAAGCTGTTTTTTTAGCAGAGCTTCGTTTGGAGGGGAGGCGAGCCAAAGGGCCTCGATCAGGCATTCTTGGGCTTCGTCGAGTTTTTGCATCTCTTGTTTGAGTTGAGCGAGCATAAAAAAATCGTCGCTTTGTGGGTCTTGAAGGAGCTGAGCTTCAAGGGTGCGTTCTTCTTCTTCGAGCGCGCTGCGGCGGTGCTCGGAGGTGGCGGTGGGGTTGGTTTTGGAGCGTGGTGTGGGAGGGCGTTGCGTGGGCGATGTCTGCGGCTCATTCGTTTCTTTGGGAGAAGTTTCTTGTGCGGATTTTTCTCGATCTTTGGGTGTGTGGGTGTCTCGCGATGAAGTGGACTGGCGTGTGTTGAGGAGTTCAGGACGGTAAGGAGCGCGGGTGTAGCGGCCTAGGTCAAAAACACTTTGTTGCTGGATGGATTGGAGATGTTCGATGTTTTGGGTGATCAAATAGTCGATGTATTGGCGCAGCGGAGCGAAAGCGTCTTCGCGGATGCGTGTCAGGGTGGCTTCTTCCATGCGGTGAGTGGACGCGGAAGGGAGGGTGACGAAAGTCAAGATGCCAGCGCGCAGATCAAAGAGGGGAGTGTATTGGTCGCGGCGGAGTTGGGGCTGAAGCTCGATATCCACAGGAAGCAGCAGTTGATGGATCCCTTTGTAACAAGCAAAGCGCTGACCGCCAAAGTCCAGCCATGCCCGACCTTTTCCGATCTGTTTTTCACGTAAGAAAAAGCGATGCTTTCCATCTTGATCTTTCTGGATATTGATCAGCAAAAGAGAAAGATCGTCTTCGTCCATCAAAGACAACTGGCGTTCAAGTTGAGGGCGATGTTGCTCTTCAAGCAGCCAGATCTCGGGTTCCAACGGGCGATTTCGCGGTTCAAAGCGCAGAGGCAAGGAAAAGCGAGGGGTTTGTTCTTTGCTTTCTTCCCAGTCTTGTTCGGTGTGGAGTTGGAGGACGAATTGCGCGGCTTTGTAGATATCTTGCCATTGGACGGGGGCGATGGTTTGCGGAGGAGCGCCCTGTGGAACAAAGGTCCATCGGGGTTCACGCGGCATCTCGGACAAGCGCCACAGATCGATCAAGGGGTGTCGATAGCCCCAAGGCGTAAAAAAATCGGTAGCTTCTTCTGTGTAAAGAGTGATCTGTTTTGAGTATTGTTCTTTACAGATCTGTAAGAGGTAGAAGGATGGAGCTTCGATCCGCAACAACAAGCCATTGTGGGGTGGATTGTGGAGAGGAGCGTATTGGATGCGATCGTTTTGCAGGCGCATACTGATCTCGACGAGGGGACCGAGCTGATCGGGATCATGAAGCCAAAAGATCACATGTTCTTTTGGGGCAGAAAGCGGAAGAGCGGGGACGAGGTCGACGAGAGAAAGCAAGTCTTGCGCATCGCGGCGCTGGAGGACGAGCAGATCTTGTTGAGATCTATCTGGGAGAAAAAGTCGGAGAGAGGACTGGTTTTCTTCGATATGGTAAGTATTTTCAAAAAAATGAGAAAACAGTTTACCGAGCAGGCTTTTTTTACGAACAAAGCCGACGAGCAAAAGCAAAGGGCGGGTGGGTGGGGTTTGGGGTTGGGCGAGGTAAAGCGAGTAGCCGCGTGCGTTGTGACCTTCCGATCCGTGAAGTCGAATAAAGTCCCAAAAGGCGTCTATCTCGCGAAAGATCAGGGCGTTGCGCATGGGAGAGGAACTCGCTTTCTTGCTGGGTGTTGGGGGACGATGCGCGGCTTGGGTTAACTGGATTTGGCGGCTTGTTGCGCGTCATGGGGTTGCTCGTTTTGTGTGGTCGAAGCGGCTTGTGGTGTGAGGCGTCGAACTTTGAGATCGCCGACTTCATCAGGACGCAACACACCTTTGCCGAGCAATTGAGCCATGATCTCGCGGTGTTGCTGCTCATGTTCGATGGGTAGCGCATCGTCATCAGAAGTAAAGTCTACATAGATATCTTTTTTTCCCGTTTCAAGGTTGTAGCGAAGATGGATCACGATCTCTTCAGACATGAATGCACCTTTCTTTCTTTTCTGATAGTGAATCTTCTTTTTTATGGCACACGATATCTAGCAGATGCGTGGGCGGAAGATGAAGAGTGATCCGCTGTAGCCGCCTAATGGTTGGGCAGCCACAGGGGGCTGCCTCTATATCTTTCGCTCACACAATGGGCGGATTTTCCGCCGAAATGGGGTCAAGGGGGCAAAGTTCCCTTGTGGGGCGTGGGGCAATGCCCCACACAATTATCCAATCCAATCGCATAAGCTCTAAGAAGATTTGAAAGTTCGGCCTCCGAAGATATCTTTGAGTTCATGGAGTTGGAGCGTCTTTTTTTCGAGCAGCAGATCCACCAAGGTTTGAAGCTCGGTGCGGTAGTCAGCGAGAAGCTGTTCGGTGCGTTGGCGCTGCGTTTCGAGTAATTGGGCGATCTCTTGATCGATGCGGGCGGCTGCGTGTTCAGAGATAGCGCGACGGGGTCCACCTAACTCTGCGGTGTGTTCTGTGTTTGCGGCGACTGTACGCAGGCCGATGGCTTCTCCGCCCATACCCAGTTCTTCGACCATCATCCGACAAATCTCACTTGCACGCTGGAGATCGTCGTACGAACCGACGGAGATATCTCCAATCAAAAGTTGTTCGGCTAAGCGCCCTGCGAGCAGGACGCAGATATCGTCCACGAGTTCGGCGCGTGTGATGACATACTTGTTTTCTCGGACGGCTTGCATGACGTACCCGAGGACTTGGTCTTCGCCTGTCGAGATCGTCACTTTTTCGAGGGTGGGGCATTTGGGTAAAACGTAAGCGCAGAGGGCGTGTCCGGCTTCGTGGACGGCGATGGTACGTTGCTCTTTGGCGGTTAGTTTTACAGGCTTTTTCTGTTTTTGTTGTAAGATTCGATCGACGTCTTCTTCTGTAATGATATCGCTGGGATTTCCGCGCCGAAGGATCTCGCGTTTGAGTCCGCGCATGATGGCGTACAAGTGGTCACCGCTGTAGCGGATACCGTATTTTTGATCGACGAATCCGCCTGTTTTTTGTACCATGATCTGCAAGAGTTCATCGGAGATCTGGAGTGCAAAGTTCTTGCGATAGATATCCAAGATCGCTTTTCGATCATCGTCTTGGGGGTAAGGGATCTCGATTTGAAGCTCAAAACGTCCCGGGCGCAACAGCGCGGTGTCAAGGGACTCAAGGAAGTTGGTGGTTCCGACCACAAAGACAAGTTCTTCTTTGCGAAAGCCGTCCATCTCGGTGAGTAGCTGGTTAACCATGGAGTGTTCAACGCCGCTGCCTGTGTAGGTTCCGCGTGCCGAAGCGAAGGAGTCGAGTTCGTCAAACACGATGATGGAGGGGGCAGATTTGCGTGCTTGAGAAAAAACACGACGTAGATTTTCTTCGGAATCGCCAACCCACTTGGACTTGAGTTCTGGCCCAGAGACGATAAAGAGAGTGGCATCAAGCGCGGTGGCGATGGCTTTGGCGAAGTAGGTTTTGCCCGTTCCGGGGGGTCCGTGAAAGATCATACCTTTAGGGACAAGCTGTTCGATCTGTTTGATCTGTTCGGGATTTTGACTGCGATCTTTGAGCAAGAGCAGATCAAGGATCTCGGAGCGGATCTTGTCTTTGACAGCGTTGTATCCGCCGAGATCGCGTTGCAGATCGACGTTGGGCAGTTCGCAATCGGAGACGAGAGTCATCTGGCGGATCTCGTGATAGATGGCTTTGGTGGCTTCGGGGTGCGCGGGGTCAAAGTCAAGGCGTTGTGCGAGGTGACCGAGGATCTGGCGACAACGGACAGCATTGACTCCTGAGAGGTATTTGTAAAGTGCAAAGGGGTTAAAGGTTTCCGTCCCGAATTTGCGGGCTTCGCGTTGCAGGATGATGGTGGGGAGCTGATCGCGAGGGATGCCGATCAGGGCGTGGCGGACGGCAAAAACATTTTCGATCACCTTGGGGAGTTCAAAGCTGGGGTCTTTGAAGCCAAGGAAGACGAGATCGGGATTTTCGTAAAAAAGCGTAGCGGCTTCGCGGGTTTCCATATTGAGTCCGCTGCGTGTGGTGGTGGTCAGGACGTCGAGGTGCGGGAGGACGATGATCTGTTCGTTGTCGCCAGAAAAGACGACCTCTTGGAGTTCGCGCAAGATGCGCTGCATACGGGTGGTGTTGGCGGTGAGTGCGCTTTCTTCTTCTTCGCCTCCTGCGTGTCCAGAGATCAAGCGACAGCGCAAGCGCGGTTCGGCGTTGCTGCGGCGCAAGCGTGCGCGTAAAGCTTTGTAAAGGTAAAGCGTCAGTTGTTTATCGCATTCGATTAGAACAGAAAGTCCGAGGCGTAGCTTCTCTTCAATCCAATCCAGTTCATCGCGGTAGATGGCTTCGGTGGCTTCGTCATAGGTCAGGGCTTGGGGGAGCGAAGAGATGGCGATCTGGTGGTTGGACATGTCTCTTCCTTTGCTTTTGGAGGGGAGTTGGCTTGGGATGAGAATCTCTATCGTGCAACGCGGATCACGAGTTCGTACTGGCCTTGCGAAGTAGATTCGCGGATATCCAAGACCTCGCCGAGTTGTCGGGCTTTGCGTTTCAGACTTTCGGCATAAACTTCTTGGAGAATCTGATGGGCATTTTGTAAGCGTTCTTGTTCTGCATCAAGCAGGCTTTGCGTGATTTGCCTTTGGATTGTTTCGGCTTCGCGTTTCAGATTATCACGTGCTTTGGCTTCTTCAAGGAGAAGGGCTTGTCGGGCATTTTCTTGGGCATTGCTTTTTCTGTCATAGGCATAGCCTGTGGCTTGGACATCCGTTTTTAGGATTTTTTCTTGTTCGAGCGAGGCTTGCATCTCCATTTTTTCGAGATCGTAGGTGATGGTTTCGCCTTGATTTCCTTGGGCGGTCCATTGGTTGGGGGCGGTTTCTTGGAAGCCGCGTTGTTGGAGGACGGTTGCCATGATATCGCGCATCTCGCTTTCGCTGAGGATGGGAGTAAGAGCGATAGGGCGAACTAACCGATCGGATAGCGAAAAGCGTTCTTTGACGGAGGACTTGACTTCGACGTGGTAGACTTGGCTCACGGACGGCTCCTTTTGGAGAGGCATGATACGCTTGTTGGCGTGGCCTCTGGTGGTGTGAAGATTCAGCCGAGGGTGGGCTGGAGTGTACGTTTGAGTTCCTTGTAGGTTTGGAAAACCTCCGCAAAGCGTGTTTCTGCGTAGGTTTGGAGAAAGAGGCGATGTGCAGCGTCGCGCTCTGTCGGGTGTAGCGAGCGGATATCTTCGGCGATATCTTGGATCTGTGCGATCAATCCGATGGCTTGGAGTAGTTCGTCAGTTAGCGTCTGTCGGTCGTTCATGCGTAGGGAGTGGCTGGCTTCATGAAGCCAGCGCGGCCAATGGACGGTGAGTTGGTCTTGAGCGAGCCAGAGAGAAAAGATCTCTAACCAAGGGGCGAGCAAGTCGTAGCGCTCGGCTTGTTGAAAGAGATCGATCGCAGAAGACCAGATGCGGTGCATCTGATCGAAATAGTGCAGAAAGGCTTCGGAAGTTGGGTTGGTTTTGGGTGGGGTGTGTTTTTGGAGCCATGCGTTGCGCAGAAGGGAACCGATCCAAGGCATGAGCGGGGCGACGGATGGATCGAGAAGAAGACGGAGGGCGTCCAGTCCTTGTTGTTTGGCGCGTTGGTCTTGATGAAAAGAGACAAGCAGGATCAATGGGTTGTTTCGCCACGCGGGATGGGTTGAGCATTCAGGGGGGAGGTGTTGCTGCACAAAAGTATAAAGAAAAAAGTGAAGAAGGAGATCGCCATTTTGTCTTGGGTAGAGTGTTGAAAGATGCCGCCATTGTGCATCGAGTACACGTCGCTTGCGCTGTTCAGAGAGGATGTCTTTTTGGGGAGAGGCCTGATCTTTTCGGGAAGAAGCCGCAGGCTGGGATATCTTGGGGGCATCGGGTGAAGGGAGTGGCTCGTGGGGGGTGTGCTTTTTTTGGGGGGGGTAAAGTTGGAAGAGATTGAACAGGATGATCAGGGTATCGATGCTGACGTTGCCAAAATTGAGAGGATGGGTAGGCCAATGGGGGGCATTCCAGAGGCGCGATGTTTGGGGTTTTTCGTGTCCTTTTTTTGCAAAGGAGCGGAGCTGCCAGCCTGTTTGGTTGCACAGAGTTTTGAGCGTGCCGCAGACGAAGATATCGTGTAGTGCTTCGAGAGCTTCGCGACTGGCGATGTGTTCGTCTTTGAGCGGGAGGATAGAGGTAAGAAAAGGACGCGGTGGGCGTTCTGGATCGTCGAAGAGATGGGCAGCGAAGGGGATAAGCGCGTGGAAAAAGGCTTTTTGTTCGGGGGTGGGTTCGTCGTGAGAGATGGGGATGCCGTTGTGTTCGTGTTGAGAAGAAGGGAAGACTTGGGGGAGAGAAGGTGTGAGCATGGTGGTCATTTCCCTGTAGGTTGGAGAAGAAGGCGGGTGAGGTCTTGGTGTGGGAAACCGTTGATGGATATCTGGCCGTTGTGAAGGCGGATCTCGATGGTGTTGTTTGCAGCGGGCCAGCCCGCTTGTTCGTCGCGGAGGTGGGCGTAATGTGGGGAGAGGAAGTGGATCTGTTGGTTGTCTGAGCCGATCCATCGGCGTTTGTGGCTGTGTTGTGCGGGAAGATAAGGCCCATCGATCAGGAGATCCGTGTGGGCGAGCAAGGCATCCCACGCGGGGCGTTTGGCTTGTTGGAGAGATCGCAGGGTGTAGCCCGTGAAGACCATGACGGAAAGCCCGTGCTCTTGGGCGGCTTGGGCAAGGCGAGCCAGACCGACGGCTTGGGCGAAGGGTTCGCCTCCGAGCAGCGTGATCCCTTCGATCCCTTCGGTCGAGAGAGTTTTTTGGATGACGTCTTGTGTGGTTTGTAGCTGTCGGGGCTGGAAGGCCAGCATGTGAGGATTGCAACATCCGATGCAGCGAAAGGGACATCCTTGTACCCAAAGAGCCATGCGTTTTCCCGGTCCTTCGGCCTCGGTGCATTGGACAACAGCGGCGACGTTGATCAGGTGGCCTGTGTCGATTTGGGCCTGTAGGTCGGCCTCTTCGAGGGAGAACTTGGGGTTTGTGGGGATCATCAAGACTCCGTGTGGTGTTTCCTCTTTCGAGCCGTTGCGACAAAGGCGGAAGGCGTTTTGTCGGGTCGCTTGTTTGGAGACGTTGTTCAAGGTAGTCGGTCGATAGGGGGCTGACAAGTGCGTACAAGCGCAAAGCATACGCAAAAGCCATAGAGAGGTTCGTTGCGAAGGAAAGCGCGGGGCGTTGTGAGCGAGAAGGTGGAGTGGCGGGAGGTTGAGAAGGCGAAGTCGCGGTAAGCCGAGAAGGCGAAAGTTGAGAAGGCGAAGTCGCGGTAAGCCGAGAAGGCGAAAGTTGAGAAGGCGAAAGATCGGGAGGATAGGTGAATTAAAAAAAAGATGCAAGGAGGGTGTGACAGGGGGGGAAATTGTGTTATGGAGGGGCGGGTCTTGGCGTTGCGGTGGTGGATCATGCCGCTGTATCGGCGAGGATCGCCGTGTCGTTTGCGGGTAGAGGTGGTCTCTATGTGTGAGCGGCGCATCAGATCGAGGTGAGGATATGTCTGCTTTGGTGTTGGTCGTTGAGGATGAGCAGGATCTGGTACGCGCACTGGAGTATAACCTCAAACGTGAGGGGTATCAGGTGCGTAGCGCGTTGACAGGAGAGGAAGCGTTGGCCCAAGCCGCACGAGAACCTGTGCCGGATCTGGTGTTGTTGGACTTGATGTTGCCCGATATGTCGGGGGTTGAAGTGTGCCGTCAGTTGCGGCGCAACGAAGCAACGTGCGAAGTTCCGATCGTGATGATCACCGCAAAAGGCGAAGAGATCGACCGTGTAGTGGGTTTTGAGGTGGGGGCGGATGATTATGTGGTGAAGCCGTTTAGTGTGCGTGAGTTGATGTTGCGGGTGCGTGCGATCTTGCGGCGTGCGCAACCAGAAACGCCCGAGACACGGGATTTGCGGTTTGGCTGTTTGCGGATCGATACCGAAGCGCATCGGGTGTGGGTGGATGAAGAAGAGCGGCGTTTGACGGCATTGGAGTTTCGGTTGTTGCACACGTTTTTAACGCGGCGTGGACGGGTGCAGACGCGGGAGATGTTGTTGCAGGATGTTTGGGGGATCGATGCGGATGTATCGACTCGGACGGTGGATACGCATGTAAAGCGGCTGCGTGAAAAACTCGGTGAAGCGGGCGCGTACGTCAAAACGCTGCGTGGTGTGGGGTATCGTTTCCGAACCCAACCAGACAGCGACGATCTTTGATCTTTGTCTGTTTGGTTTGAGAGGACTTAGACGAAATCCGAGTACACAGCAAAGGAGAGTACGTGGACGCCCGATTATAGGGCAGCCACAGGGGGCTACCCCTACATCTTTACGATCACACAACGGGCGGATTTCGTATGGCGCATTTGGATGATTTTGTGGGGTGTCACCCCACGCCCCACAAGGGAGCAAAGCTCCCTTGACCCCGTGTTTGGCGAAGAGATCACAGGTTTCAAAACAACAGCTTTGTCGCTTGAAGTGTCGCGAACACGGCTTTTTTTGGTAACAAGTCACTTCTATTTGATAGGGCTTTTGAGGGGCGAGAGAAAACAGCAAAAAGGCCGAGAAGCGGTCGGGATGGGATGGATGAGTGTTCGTTGGAAGATCTTTTTTAGTTCGATGCTGTTGATTGTGGTGTTTGTGGGGACGACAGGTTGGATTTTTCAGCGGGCTTTGCAGGGTTGGCTGCGCGATCACACGCAACAGGAGATGCAGCGGCAGGCGGAGGTGTTGGGCCTGTGGTTGGCGCGATCTCCCGATATCTCGATGCAAGAGCGAGCAAGCGTTTTGCAAGAGATGGCGTTGCGGGCGGGCCTGCGGATCACGTTGATCGACGAAAAGGGCGTTGTGTGGGCGGATTCGCATCGTACGGCGCAACAGATTCGGCAGATGGAGAATCATCTTCAACGGCCTGAGATTCAAGAAATTCTTCAAAAGAAGATGGGAACTGCGATCCGTCGTAGTATGACTTTAGAGCGCAAGATGTGGTATCTTGCGTTACCTTATGCTTGGGAAAAAAGTACATCTCGCCCTGCGGGGCGAGGGTTTCTGCGGGTGGCGAAGATCCAGCGCGAGGTCGAGATGGTGGTGGGCCGCTTGGGGGTGGCGTTGTTGTTGGCGACGTTGGTGGGGTTGGTGCTGTCGCTGTTGATTAGCATGGGGACTTCGCACATCGTTTCGCGCACGCTGCGTCCGATCGTGGCGAATGCAAGGGCGATAGCGCGGGGTCAAGGCGAGAGTGAAGAGAAGATCGCGGATGAAGAGGGCGTCGATATCCCGTTGCACCAGTCTTTTAATCCGATGTCCAAAACAGGCGGACTGGCGGGTTCTTTGCGCTATGTTGCGCAAGAGTTGGCCTTGACAGTTGAGACGTTGGCCAGCGAACGCGATCGATTTGCAGCGGTACTTGAAAGCATGAATGCGGCGGTGGTTGCGGTGAATCGGGAATGTCGGATCTCTTGGGTGAATCGGGCGGCGTACACGCTTTTGGGCCTGAAACAAAGCCCTGTTGGAAAAGCTTTGTTTGAGGTGATCCCGTCGGTGGAGTTGCAAGAGTTGGTCGAACAAGCCCATGCAGGGGTGTCTTGCGACGCGGAGTTCGATCTGCCCGAGCCACAGGCATTGCGCGTACAGGCGCGTGCCACACCGCTTGCCGCGACGGGCGGAAGCGTCGTCTTGTTGCACGATATCACCGAACTACGGCGGTTAGAGACGATCCGCCGTGACTTTGTGGCCAATGTTTCTCACGAACTTCGCACGCCGCTGAGCATCATCCGCGCCAATGCGGAGACGCTGTTGGACGGAGCGTTAGAGGAACCCGAGATCGCAAGGGAGTTTGTGGGGGCGTTGTTGAACCACGCAGAGCGGCTTTCGCTGTTGGTCAACGATCTTTTGGAACTCTCGCGTATCGAGGCCAATCGTTATCCGCTACGTTCGCAGGCGTTGTCGCTCGCGCCGTTGATCCGTCGATCGATCGAATCCATTCAGTCAGCGGCAGAAAAGAAACGCTTGATGCTTCGCGAAGAACTCGCGGAGGGTTTGGAGGCCCAAGCAGACAAACAAGCACTCGAGCAGATCCTGTTGAATCTGATCGACAATGCTGTGAAGTATACACCGACAGGTGGAAAGATTATCTTACGCACGTATGCCAAAGAAGAGGACGCGATGATCGAGGTAGAAGATGACGGGCCGGGGATCGATGCAGAACATCGCCATCGGATCTTTGAGCGATTCTATCGGATCGATCCCGGTCGATCGCGCCAACAAGGCGGAACGGGCTTGGGTTTGGCGATCGTGCGCAACCTTGTCGAGGTCTTGGGGGGGCGCGTTGGTGTAAGGCCGGCCTCTCCGCATGGTTCGATCTTTTGGGTGCGCCTTCCTGCGGTCGCTTTGCAAGCAGACAGCGAAGAGGACGATCCTTTTTCCGATGAACCAGCCGAAGATCACGACCACGAAGACGATCCTCAAGGGCATTCTTCGACAGATGCCACGATCGAAAGGCTCAAGAAGCCTCCGACAGGTGCCGCGATTTAAAGGATCAAGAAGCCAGCGAGTGTTGAGAAGGTGTTGGCAGAGAGGGCAGCCACGAAGGCCAAGAGCCATCGGGCCTGTTGGGGAGAGAGCGAAGAGAGCGGAGGATGGGGGGTCGTGGAGAGGGTGGTGCGGATCTCCAAAAGGCGCTCTTGTGCGGCGTTTGGAGCAAGAAACAGCCCAAGCAGGAGTGTTTCTGTCAAGGTCACCCATGCTTCAGCGACCCATATCCACAACCAAGTAGGCTGAAAG
This sequence comes from Myxococcota bacterium, assembly GCA_023150835.1. GTDB lineage: Bacteria > Myxococcota_C > UBA6777 > UBA6777 > UBA6777 > JAKLKB01. The sequence continues at coordinate 25,398 of JAKLKB010000076.1, forward strand.
CGTGGGAAAAGATACCAAAGAAAAGGATGTGTTGCGAGATTAATGAGAAAAAGAACGAAGACATGCCGTCTTGTTTTGCCAAGAGAAGACCACAAAACAAACGTATAGACGGGCCACTCAAGAGCCAAAGTCCAGAGGAAAGCGTAAAACCAAAGCGAAAAGGGGTAAGAATAAACGGTCAAGGAGTTTCCTTTTTGTGGGGAGGTATCGTTTGTTGGCAAAAAAGCCGTGTTCGTGAGCTTTTTTGCGGTAGAGTCGTTTGTTTGAAAAACATCGGATCACCCCGCCAATACGGGGGCAAGGGGGCCGCGCTAAGGAAGTGGGGCGTGGGGCAAAGCCCCATACGCGCTAGATTAATACGATATCCAAGTGATGTGTTCTCGTAGGATAGTGTGTAGACGCCCGATTGTTGGGCAGCCACACCTGTCTGCCCCTACGTTTTACGATCACACAATGGGCGGATTTCACCTGACGCCTATGGGGCAAAGCCCCGCAAAAAATTATTCAATTACGCTGATTTGATTGGGGTTGGGAGAGATGCTGCGGGCGGGGGATCGGAAGAGCGCGCAGCGTTGCAGAGGACGTGGGCGATAAAGGCCAGTTCAAGCCACCCGTGGAAGGCGATCAAGGTGAGGTAGGCGTTGCGTGTGTGAACGGCTTGAAAAAGGCCGATGAATGGGACGGCAAGACACCCAAGGATCACCAACCACAGGCCGAGAGAGCCAAAGTCTTCACGCAAAGACTCGATATTGCGGCGAAAGGTTGAGGGGCCTTTGCGTGCGTAGAAGTGGTGATTGTTGGGGACAAGGCGCAGCCAGATGCTGTAGTGGACGGATTGAGCGAAGGTGTAGATCAAGACGATGCGTAGGCCCCAGACAGGCTCGACGCCGGGAGCCAAGAGGCGGACCATACCGTTGAGTTCGAAACCGTTGGAGAGATCGCGGTAGGCACCCATCGAGGCAGCCAAGGGTTCCAGCCATCCAGAGGCCAAGAGGCCGATGGCACCGAGATAAAAGACCACTACACCTGCATAACGAGGCCAAGGCCCATCGCCGCGTGACCACCACAGCCAGATGCCGACAGCGACGAGGTTATGCAAGTGCCCAAGCGCAAGGATCGTCTGCCAAGGCCGACCGATCAGCCACATCGAGCACACAGCAAGGAACACCAAAAGGCCCATTCGTAGGCGCAGATCAGCGCGACTGGTCGCCACAGCGCCTAAGATCGCCGCACTCCCGCAAGCGATCTCAGCCGCAGGCCAAAACAACAATCCCCCCATCATACCGATCCGCAAAGCCGTCATCAGCGCGAGCGGCAACAAGATACCCCATACCGCCCATCGTTCGACCTTTTTGGGAGGGCGTATCAACAAGTAGCGGATATCCGAAACGATGTGCGGCGTCCCCAACAACAGCGGCCCGATCAACAACAACCACAACGGAACAAACAGCGTACACAACAACGCAACACTCATCCCAAAGATCGCGTACGCCACCACACGCGCCGAACGATCCGCGATCAGCATCCCGCCCAAGCGCAACCGCACAAACCATCGCCAAAATGCGCGCCGTATGCCATCCAAAAAAGACAGCGCCAAAGAAAGCGCAGGAGGCAGCGGAGAAAAGGCTTCCGAAGTATGCGGATCTTCGATCGGTGTATGAGAAGAAGGAGGTGATGGATAGGGCGATTGCGGAGAAGGTGTGGGCAAAGGAGCGATGGGTGGCATCATGAGGCCCTTTATGGTGGGTGCGGAGGGTGGCGTGAGGTTCGCTCTGGAGGCGCAGCGAACGCCAAAGAGGCGAGAATGAGGGATGATCTAGGTGTTGCGGCGGGAACGTCGCGTCAGCCAGATGCCGAACAACACAAAGCAAGCGAGAAAAAAGCTGGCGTTGCTCGAACCCGGCCACGAAAACGCGCTGCATCCGCCTGTTTTTGGGGGCGTGGTTTCTGTGACGCTACCATCCGAAGGGGCAGATTCTTGTTGGGGGGCACCTTCGGATGGAGCGGGTTCTTGTGTGGTTCCTGTGATGCACTTGACGCAGTCATACTCTTTGCTCGTCGGTGGGGTTCCGTCCGAATAGTCGAGCTTTGTGCATTTGCTCTGTTGACAAGTGCCTGTTTTGCTGTCGGCAGTACAAGTGTCTCCAGCAGCTTTTTTGTCACAAGCCGCAACTTCGGGGGGGATCACGTCGGCGTGGGTGTTTCCTGCACAAAAGAAACAGGCCATCGAGATCAGCCATCCAAGCCATCGTTTGTTGTGTCGCATCGGGTATCCTCGTTGTGGGGGTGGGTTGTTTGGTCTGCATCGGCGCAGAAGTCTTACAGGCCTCTTCGCGATGTATCGGGTCGAGCGGTGGCTCGGATCGCGTTGATGCAGAAGCCATGCAAAATGCCTCTGTAGCTTGCCTGAAACAGTTGTAGATGGCAATAGCGTTGTGGGGGGGAGTGTCTAGGGGCGGGGAGCAACAGCGTACGCGGTATCGTAGATGTCGGCAGGAAGGGGTTCTCGGCGGATGCGCCATTCTTCGGGGAGTCCGTTGCGGTCGGCCAAGATCACGATCCCACCGACGATCGCGCAGGTGGTGTCACGATCACCCAAGCATCGGACGGTGGCCCAAAAAGCTTCTTCGTAGTTGTGGAGGTAGTGTGCAGCGCACCAGACACAAAAAGGAACCGTGTCTTGGCAAGAGATGCGTTGGCCGGAACCCACCCACTCAGCGACTTTTTCGGAGCCGTCTTGGAGGTCGAAACGCAAGGTCGTCTCGATGTTTTGGCGAACCTGACTTTCGGGCGTGTGGCGCAAGACTTCTCGAATGAGTTCGGCAGGGGTGGCTTTCCAACCATCACCCACACGCCACGCCAAGGCCGCCATCACAGCGGTGGCAACGGCTCCTGCGATGCCTTCGGGGTTGGTATGTGTGGGAAGTGCAGAGCGGCGGGCATGTTCGCAGACCGCGTCGATATCTTCCGCAAAATACGCACCCAAGGGCGGAATGCGCATCGCCGAACCGTTGCCAAAAGAACCCGTTCCACCGAACATCTGCGGAGCGACTTGATCCCACCGTTGCCCTGCGCGCAACTGCGTCAACAAGATATGCGCGCCGCCGCCGTAGCCACGTCGGGAGTTGTAGCGCGCTGCGAATCGTTTGGCGAGCGCATCAGCATCGATGCCTCCGTCCTCAAGAAGGCTTTCCACGATGCTCAACGCCATCTCCGTGTCATCGGTATAAGGCCACGGCCCTTCGGGGATCTTGCGCCATGCCATCGCAGGCATGATTTCCGAGGGGAGGCCGAAAAAGCGTTCCCCCAAAGCGTCCGCAACAGAAAGACCTTCCAAAGACAAAAGCGCCCGTTCGATGGGTTGCATCGGTTTCTCCTATTGAGTGGTGGCGAGTGCATCGGGAATTCGGGGCGGTCTCTTTACCTCACCCGCTGCATCGGTTCCTCTTTTGGGGTGGTGGCGGAGGCTGTAGGAGGCGCAGAGGGCGGATGGATCGTCTTTTTCCACAGCGGTATCGACACATAGAGCGCAACCATCCCCGTGATGATCTGCGCCAAGGCGAGCGCCCAAAAGACGCCTTGTGGTCCGAACCAGTTCATCCCAAGCCACGCCAGCGGTAGTGAAAGGATCGGCATACGCAATAGGGCCAATGCAGCGGCCTTCATCGGTTGGTTGGTGGCGTTAAAGGTTGCGCTGCAAGCCATGACCACTCCCGTTAAGGGATAACCAAACGCGACAATCCAGAGATATCTTGTGATCCACGGGACGACCTTGGGATCGTTGGAAAAGAACCGTGCGATCGGATCCGCCATGACGAAGATCACAAGATAAGCCAACGTCCCGCCCACGAGCGAAAGCATGAAGCTAAAACGCAAGGCCCCCGTCACACGGTCTTTTCGTTGCGCACCCCAGTTTTGCCCAACAAAGGGAGCCAACGCTGCGCTTACAGCCATCGGCACCATCAAAAACAACATCTCCAAACGCCCGCCTGCTCCAAATGCTGCAACCGTTTCTTTGCCATAACCCGCAAGCATCCCAGTCAAGATGCCCAAAGACAGGGGCGTTGCGATCTGTGTCGCAGCGGAGGGCAGGCCGATCGCCAAAACCGCCCGCCACGAGGCGAAGATCCCTTGTAAGCATCGTGAAGAAAAGTCCAGCATTTTTTCTCGTCGTGACAACACCCACAAAGCCACCAACAACGTTAACGCACGTGAAAAGATCGTCGTAAGCGCTGCACCCGCCATCTCCATTCGTGGGATCGGACCCCAGCCAAAGATAAAGATCGGGTCCAAGACGATGTTGACCAAGGCCGCAAAGAACATCACCACCGCAGGCGTGCGTGTGTCGCCCGAGGCTCGGATCGCTCCGTTGCCCACCATCGGGACCACCAAAAACACCACGCCGATATACCAGATCACCATGTAGTCATGGATCCAAGGCAGCGCGCTTTCTTTGGCCCCCAAAGCCCGAAACAACGGATCGATCGTGAGCAAACCCACCACCGCAAAACACGCCACCACCAGCATCGAAAGCAACATCGCGTGTGTCGTGAGCTTTTGCACTTCTTCCCATCGTCCCGCCCCGATCGCCCGTGAGACCACCGAAGTGGTTCCCGCAGCCAGCCCCAATGCGATACTTCCAACAAATGCCACCACGGGAAAAGTAAACGATATCGCAGCGAGTTGGGCCGTCCCAAGCTTCCCCACAAAATACGTGTCGATCAGGTTCATCAACATGATCGAAAGGATGCCAAAGACCATCGGCCCTGCAAGCCCCAACACCGTCGTTGCGATCGGTCCTTCGGTCAGTTTGGCGCGTGGAGGCTGTCTCGCAGACGCCGAAGACGTCGGAGCGATTAACGCGGGTTCAGGTGCAAACGTTTCGATGAGGGGGGGATCGGGCGAGAGCGATGCGTTGTTTTCTTCGGATATTTGGGCCTCTTTGTTTGTCATCCAGATCTCCATCTGTAGGCTGTTTTAAGCGCCTGCACAATCTAGGCGATCTGGCCGTTTCCCCCAAGAGTCCCACAAGGAGACGCTGCGTTTCGATTCTGGAACATCCGCTGCCGACTTGATATCAGGGGTTGGCTTGGCCTTGGGAGGGGTCGGTCGTTTTCCAAGTTCCGCTTGGATCGCCGTTGGGCGAGCGGCTGTAGGACTTTCCGCTAGGGAGTTCCTTCCATTCGACCTTTGCGACTTCGTTGCCTTGGGGGTCGTAGATCGCGAGTGCTTCGGAGGAACCGAATTTGAACGCAAAGTCGTTGCCGTCCAATTGGAAGACCATGTAGGTTTTGGGGGGGATTTTCTTCGCGGTGGGAAAGGCGAGGCGCGTTGCAGGATCGGTGGGGGTGTCGGTGGCTGTGTAGTTTGTGAGGTCGAGTTCACCGTCGCCTGCGTTGTAGATCTCGAACCAGTCGGGAGTTCCCGAAGCAAAGATCTCGTTGAGTACAAGTTTTCCTTGGGGGGGCGGGGTCGAGCCGTTGTCTTTGTTGGTGGCGGCGGGGGTTGGGGTGTCAAGTGTTTTGAATGGGCCTGTTGCGTCAGGGATACGGCCAAAACTTTTTCCTGTTGGAGAGTCGCCGTCTTTCCATTTGACAAGGGCGATCAGTTCCCCTTTTGGGTTAAAAATAGCCAATTCTTCTTCGCTTCCGAGCTTGAACCCGGGCCACGCATCGGTCATCTCGAAGACTTTGTATTCGCCTGCCTTGATCGTGGTTCCTGCGGGAAACTTGGTGCGTTTTTGCGGGTTGGTGGGTTCATCAGAGATCGTGTATTCGGACAGGTCGATGACTTGACTTCCACGATTGGATATCTCGCACCAGTCGTTGGGTTCGCCTTTGGCGTTGATCTCGTTGATGGTGAGGTCGCTTGCGACGGGCGTGAGATCGGCAACGACTTCGGGCGTGGATTCGGTCTTTGTTTCGGCAGTACTTTCAGGTAGAAGGTTATCGGCAAGGGTCTGGTCTGGTTGGCCGTCGGGGATGATTGAACTTCCGTCGGTGGTTTGTTCGGTCAGGGTTTCGGGGGTGACTTCTTCGTGCTTGGCTCCGCTACAATTAAGCTGATGAATCAAGAGAGTTCCAAAGAAAAAGCACAAAAACAATCGTCGCATTTTACCTCCAAAGAGTTTCTAGGAGTTTGGAAAAAAAGAGAGATTGATTAAGAATGAGGCAAAGGTTGTTGTTGAAAGCGCGCATCAAGGTAAATGGACAGCAGCACCATGACACGGTGGGCCTGTGCAAGCAGGGGGATACCGGGGAGTGGCATCGTGTTTTTGTCTTGGGTTTCGTATTGGTAGGCAAGATAAAGTCGGAAGCGCTGGGTTCCTTCGAGTAGATGGGCGTCAAGCAGATCGGAGTACAGCCCAACGGAGATGCGCTGGCGAGTCGCGTCAGGGAGCGCGGTGTTGGTATTTTGGCGATCATATCGACAAAAAGCGCCGATCCATCGGGTTGCAAAGGCTGCGCGCAACCACGCACTGATCCCGTCGGCGTTGCGATCTGCGATCTGCGCCCATCCCATCGCGTAAATGTATTCGATCCCGATATCGACAAAGCGGCTCGTCAACGTAAGGGCCGCAGCGATGCGGTGGTTGCTTGCGCTGCTGATGCCGATCGATCCGTCGCGATAGGTCGCATGAAGACCGACTTCGACCGTTTCTCCCCATAATCGAGGCTGATGTTTGAGGAAGCGAAGCGGTAAAAGGCTGAGAACCACAGTTGAATTTTTGCCTGTGTTTTGTTCTGCGCGGTTGAGTCCTTCGCCGTTGGTGAGGGCAAAGGCCACAGACAAAGCACCCTTCCATGCGCGAAAATGGACGGATGCACCCAGATCCGACTGCTCGAAGAAGTCGCCGCTTTCGCTTAGCAAGGCGCGTAGCCCGCGCATCCGATAATGTGGGCGCACAGCATCCAACCAAGGATCAGGGATGAGTCCAAATCGGCCTTCTATCCAGCCGATCCATAGAAAATAACGTCCATAACCCCATGCTCTTTGCAGACGCATGATGTACGAATCACCGTCGATCCCAAACAGGCTTTGTGGCTGTGCCGAACGCAGGATCTCCACGCGAAGGCTGACGCCAAGAAAATGCGACCAACCCGCATCCAAACCCAAAACCGACTCGTGGACCTCAAACTCATTGAAGTCTTGGTTGGGTAGCCATGTTGCGTGAAAGCTAGGAAAAGTCCGACTCATCAGGCGCAAGTGCAGCTTTTTGAAAAACGCCTCTTCGACAGGAGAAGCAGACCACGCCATACAAGGAAAAAAAACGAAGAGTACCGAAAAAAGTACGATACGCATACCATGATCCGTTCGGTTGTTGATCGATGTCACTTGTAGGCAAACACTCCGTGTTCGTGTGATACGATATCCGAGAGCAGCGTGATCGCCACTTTGACCCTCTGACAGAGAGCTTTGCTCTTCTGCCCCTCGCGGCAGCAGCGAGGTTTTGCGAGCGTCGCAGGGAGAGGGGTGGCGCGCAGCGACGGGGTGAGGGTCGTGAGGGTCGAACCGCGAAGGGGTGAGGGCCACACGATTTGTACCACTTGACGAAAAACATTCGGTGGCTCTAAGAGGATAGCCGATGTGTTTGAGTATCACGGGGTCAAGGGAGCCGCGCCCTTGGCAGCGGGGTTTGGGGCAGCGCCCCACAAAAGCCATTCAACTGTGTAACTCCTATCCAATTTAAAAGCGCCACGGGGCCGCCCGATAGCCAAGAGACGGGCCGTAGGTGTCAAGCATATTTCTGAGCGACAAAAAATCATTGTACGTTCGGGGGCCGTAGGCGTTGATGAAGGCCCGTTGTTCTTGGACAAAGGCGTCACGTTTGTTTTCGAGCGTGCTGGCGATGGAGGAAAGCCCTTTTTCGCCTTGGAGAGTCGGAGCAAGAGCGTGGGAGCGCGCAAGCAAACGCCCGGCCTCGATCGAAAAAGCGAGCAAGTCTTCGGTGCTCCACTTTTTTTCGCTATATTTTTCGCGAAAACGTGCAACGCTAAAGTTCTTTTGGTATTTGGTGCGTTGTCGGATCCGAAAGACCATCGGGGACAGCGCGACAAAGCCGAGATAAGGGTCATTTTGGGTGTCTTCTTGGAGATGCTTTTGCATCCAGACGACCCGTTCGGCGTTATCGCGGAAGGTCTGCTTGGGAAAAAGCACAAAGCCGGGTAGGGCGGGTGGCTCTGCGATCTCTTTGACTTCAAGAAGGATATCGTCTTCGAGAGCTTTTGAGGGGCCTTCAACGAGGATGTAGTAACGCAGACGCGGATAACTGCTGACGCCCGCTCCAAACCGCTGTGAAGCAGCTTTCCATGTAAAAAATCCTTCTGAAAAACGTTTGGGTTCGCTCAATGTGAGCGGATAAGTGCGTAAGACTTCCCGAAGCAAGCGTTGTTCTTCTGCGTCGATGGGGCCTGTGCGATCTTGGATGATGCCGTTGCTATCGGCTTCAACGGTGCCATGAAACATGACGCGTTGGTTTCCCTCGATGCGCGTGTATTCAAGCAGATCTTCGTTGGCGTCACCGTCGCGTTTGGCGCGGTTCCATAGATCTTCGACGACGGTGCTTTGGGTACCGTCTCTGCGGGGCTTGTACGGGGGGCCTCCTGCCTTGAGCCGCATGATCTCGTCGAAGTAAGCCCCCGCGATGCTGGATGCGATCTGGTCTTGTGCCGCTTTTTCGCGCTCGGTGATGCCGATGCTTTGGGCGGCGATCCAATACCCCAAGATTAAACGGCGGACATCAAAGAGAAAAGGGGCATACATCGAAGCGTCGAAGTCGTTAAAGTCGATGCGTAATGTTCCATCTGTTGCGTAATATGTTCCGATATTTTCGGGGTGTGGATCGATCACCGCGCTGATGTAACCGCTTTCTGCGCTACCAAAAGCCGTGGGTGTCGTATCGCCAGAAAGCATCGTTTGATCGCGCAGATAGATGATCACGCTTCCTCGAAAGTAGGCGTAAAGATCCTGTGCCATCAAGCGGAGTTTCTCTTCGGTAAGTTTGCGATGTTGCCCTTCGATCGGCTCACTCGGACGGCGCAAGAGCATCCAGTTGTCTTCGATCAGAAGTTGTCGAATGTAAGCTTCCCGAGGCGAGGGGGTGCTTCCTGAGCAGCCTGTGGAGGTGATGCTCGCGAAAAGAAGCAGGCAACAAAGCCGCCTTCGCAAAAAAGCAGGTGGATAAAAAAAACAGGAGTACATCATCGCGCTTTGCAGATCTTTCGACGCAGGTTTGGGCCGCAGGAAGACGTGCGCTGTGTAGCCGACGTCTGTTTTGATGTCAAGATGTTTTTGTCTTTTGAAATCAGATGGTTAAGTTATGTTTGTTGTTTCTTTTTTGTCAAACATCTGTCACATCGTTGTCACGATAGAGGAGGGCGACGGGTGACGATCGAGAGGGTTCGCGACTTTTGGCGGATCCGGGGTTCGACGGCTTAGCGCGGGCGGGCGACGACGGCGGGGCTTAGCGGGTGCCTTTGCGGGTGAGTAGGACGAGATCACGGGCGATCTCGCTGAAGACGGCAGGAGGAAGTTCTCGCCAAGCGATCTTTGCTTTTTCGTCGGAGACTTCGACACTACGGATATCGACGTCGCTGTCATCGTCCATGATCTCGGGATACCAACCGCCGTGGCGAAGGGTCACAAAGTAGGGTCCGATCTTGGTGTTGCAAGAAAAGATAAGCCCGGCATCTTCGCGGTCTCCGCGCTCGTATCCGCATTTTTGAAGCGCGCTGATGAAGGACAGCGAACCCACCGCAGGCAGTTGAACAAGCCACGCGGCATCGGTTTCGGGGAAGTCTGCGAGGTGGAAGACTTCGCGTTGGAGTTGGGGAAAAAGTGGTTTGCGGCCCATCGCATCGAGCCGATCGATCCATGCTTGGCGTTCTTTGTCGGTCAGGGAGATCGGGTGAAGCAGGCGTACAAAGCCTTGGGTCGGCAGTTTGTAGGTTTTGCTGTTGGTTTGGATGAGGCGGAAATCATCTTGGAGCACAAACGTGCCGATGGGCTGGTCGCTTGGATCGAGGGCTTCCCAGACGAGTGTTTTTCCAAGGCGATAGAAGAGTGGATGTTCGAGGAAGCGTGCGCGCCACTCTGCAACGGGCCAGCGTCGTTGTGCGCGCAAGGCGTCTTCGAGGCGCAGGCCGAGAGATTTGTAGAGAGGAGGAAGATGTTTTTTGACGGAGGCAAAGTGTTTTTGACTGGCTTCGGCTTGGGCGGCGTCGTCGTCTTTGCGGGGGGCAGGAAGGGCCTTGAGTGCCTTGCCGAGGTGGTCGGAGAGGGTCATCGAAAAGTCATCGGCCAAAACGACGCGGAAGGCGCGAGGACCATAAGACAAAGTCATCTGGCCATCGATCGAAAAGCCCATATCGGAGATGGCGCTTTCGATCAGTTCTTCGGTGGTCATGCCGCGTTCTTGAGCCATCTTTCGGAGTCCACGACCTGCACGAGACTTGAGAGCTTCGCGTTTGCCCTTGCGGTGGGCATGATCGAGGTGGCGGATCGCTTCGGCAGAGCCGTGTCGTGCGAGAGCTTCGACGCCATCATCGCCCCAACGGGTACTTCGGGAGCTTGCGAGTTTGTCAAGCTGGGCAGCGATGGCATCGATCTGTTGGGGGCTTCCAAAGATCGACTGTGTGTAAAGCGGCCAGCCATCGTCAAAACGGGAGCCTTTGGCGACGATGGCTTCGGAGAGCGCGTGGCAGCTTGTGTCGCTAAGGCGAGGCCGCAAAGCGCGCAGCAAAGGTGAGCGGCGCTGGAAGTTTTCTTGGGTGACCTCGGCGACGATCCATTGTTGGGCGGCGGAAGCGACGGAGCTTCCAGTTTTCCAGAGCAAGGTGGGCAGAGGTGCTCTAAGGAGCGTGGCGGGGAGGGGTTGGAGAGGCAATCGCGCAAGGGCTTGTTCGAGGGCTTTGTGGCCCTCGGAGGTTTCGGGAAAAGCAGAGATATCGAAGTGTTCCGTTTCAAGCTTTGCGATGGCTGTTTGGAAGGCTTGTTGGACGCGGGGATGTTTTTCGGAGGGCGCGGCTTTTTGAAGTGCTGCGAGGGCTTTTGCGCCACCGAAAGAGGCCATCCACTCGGCAGCTTCGCAGCGTGTGTCGATGTTTTTGTTTTCGATCAGAGGAAGAACGACATCAACGACCGACTCACCGAGGTTTGCGAGTTTGTCAAAGGCAGCGCGCCGCGTGGTCTTGCGTTTGTCTTGTGTGCGTTCGATCAGGGCGTCGATCATCTCGGTTGGACGGTGTTCGATGAACCAGTCGAGCGTGGAAGTGTCGTCAAATCCAGAGGCATAATGGCCCATGCTTTTGGGGCGGTGGAATCGGCCTTGTTGGATCAGGGACTTGATCGCCTCAAGCAGCTCGGGAAAGTCATCCGCGACGGCGCTCAAGAAGGTTCGACCGTCCCATCGATCAAAGGCGGGGATACAGAGCGCGGCGTGTTGGAGGGCTTCGGGGGTGTGCTTCAGTTGTTCGAGCAGCGCAAGCCAATTTTCATAAGGCGAGCCGTAAGCCGAAAGGTATGTTCCAAAGAATTCTTTTTCTAAGAATCGCCAGTAGAGCGAGATCAGTGTGGGGCCGATGTGCAGATGCTGCGCCCATGTTTCGCCTTTGCTGGAGATGAGATCGTCGAGGATCTGTGATTCGTCGGTGGAGAGGGTCGTGGTGGTGGGGGCTTGGATGGTTTCAAGGAGTGCGAGGATCTCTTTGGCTTTTTCGGTGGCGCGCTGCGTTTGTGCGAGAGCGAACACCTCGGGATGTGGCGGATATTCGGCCAATAAACTGGCGACTGTGAGGCGCGTTTCTTTGCGTTTGGAACAAAGCAAGGGCGCAAGATAGGGCAATGTGGTTTGGGGGGGGAGGCGGCGCAAGGCTTCGGAAGCGATGTGGCGGATGCTTTTGGACTGATCCTGAAGGACAAAAGCCAAACCTTCGATGGCTTCGGCGTCTTGGTTGAGTGCGAGGATCTCAACAAAGAGATAGCGTTGTGGACAGGACCCAGTTTGGAGCGCGTGTTTGGCGTAGGGAACGAGCGCTTGGGCGATGGGTCCAAGCAGGCCCCCTTTGTGTTCAAAGGTGTAGTAGGAACGGGTGAGCGATTGGAGGATCTCTTGGGTTTCGTAGTCTGGACTTACGGAGATGGCGGAGAGGCGATCGGTGATGTGTTGGAGGACGGGAGGTGTTGGGCAGGCGGGGAGCCAATACCAGTGGGGGTTTTGCTGTTGGAGAAAGATTTTTTCAAGGCGGTCTTGCGGGATCTGTTGCATCAGCTCTTGGGTTTCAAGGATGAACTTTCCAATATTGGTTCCTCCCCATCCGATGCGAAATGTTTTGAGAAAATCTTGAAAGAAGATATCAAAAAAGGTAGGAGGCGTATGTGAAAGCAGCTTACAAAGCCGCAAGTAGATCGCAACATAAGCGAAATAAGGCCATCGAACGCGGTTGTCGTCGGGGTAAGGTTCGACCTTGAGTGTCTGGAGGTGTGCTTCGAGGTGAGGCAGAAAGCTGTGTGGGAAGATATCGCCAAGCGTAGGCAGGTGTTGGTTGGAGAAAGTATTGCGGCATCTTGCGATGAGTGCGATCTGGTCTTGTGGAGAAGGGCAAAAAGGGATCAGATCCCGAAGGACGTGTGCTTGTTCAAAGGTGATATCGGGATCTTGGAGGGCCGTTTGAACGAGCAACGGCCCCCACACATCGGGAGGAAAGGCGTGAGGGCGAGACCAATAGCGCTCTTCCCCTGCGCTGTGGCGGAGATGGGTTTCGGCGATCTTTTCGGCGATTTTTTCTGGGATATCTTTATAAGAGATCATTTGAAATTGAGCCAGAGTGTATCCGATTGCAATACGGAAAGGGTCGGGCAAATCGAGCCATTCTTCTTGGAGAGTCTGCGCAAAGTCTTTGTCTTGTTGTTTGGCCTCGATCAGATCGCGCAAACCGTAGAAGTGGCCGGGAAGATCCTCCTCTGAGTGGATGCTGTAGCGGTTGCCGTAGTTGGTTGCGTGGGTTGCGTCAGGGAAGTGTTTGTTGATGCTCTTGATCAAGCGGATGAAGTCGTCGCCTGAATAGGCGTCTTTGTCTTGAAAGAGCCGTTGCCAAAGTTCGCGGTGTTCGCCGAGATCGATGTGATAATCGCGAAAGTTCTCCCACAAGATTTTTGTAAGATAAGCAGGTTCTTTGTTGGTAAGGACAGCGCGTAATTTTTCATCGAGGCGATAGTCGCCTTTGAAGCGTTCGATCACGGAAAGGATCTTGCTGTGTTCTTCGTTCATCATCAAGGCTCCGAGGTTTGGGGTGGAAGAGAGGTCGAAGGATGCGTTGGGGTATGGAGCGCGTGCGTGTCGTTGTGTGACACAGGAGTAGATGCGGCCCATGACCAAAATTGCGTATCAAAGGCGATCTGGGCGTGTTCAAAGGAGGGTTGGGTGCGTAAGTATGCGGTTGGGGTTGTTTTTTTTGCAGAGAGGCAACGCAGAGCTTGTTGGCCGTACTGATCGAGGAGCCAACGATGGAAGGCGTAGGCTTCGCGCTGGTGCATGGACGCATGGAGCGGGGGTGGGCGGTAGGCGGCGATCTCGGCAGCAAGGGCATCAAGTCCTTCTTGGGTGTGGATGCTGGTGCGAACCAGCGCAGGAGAGGGGGCTTGTGGAGAGCGAAGCAGACCGAGGGCGGCTTGGAGGGCGTGGTAGGTTGCGTTTGCTGCGGGTGCATCGGCCTTGTGCAAGACAAAAGCGTCGGGGATCTCCATGATGCCTGCTTTGATGAATTGGAGTTCGTCACCCGCCAGCGGAGAAAGCAACAAGTACACGCGATCCGCAGCGTGACGGATGGACACTTCGGACTGCCCGATGCCAACGGTCTCGATCAACACCAAGTCAAATAGCCAGTACAACAATCGGCAGACTTGGAATGTTTTTCGGCTTAATCCTCCCAGATCTTGATCCGAAGATTGGCTACGAAAAAAGCATCTTTTTTCGTGTAAAGGAAGTCGGACACGTGTGCGATCCCCCAAGATCGCTCCACCCGTCAAGGGGCTAGATGGATCGATGGCAAGTACCGCGATGTGCAGATGATTTGGGTGCGCCAGTAGTCGGGGAAGTAGGGCGGCGATCAATGAAGACTTGCCAGCGCCCGGGGTTCCTGTCAGCCCGATAAATGCGGCGCAACGGGCTTGGGCGGATTGGAGGGCAGAAAGCACGTCGTGTCGGTATTGCGCGGCTTGGGGGCGTGTGTCTTCAAATAGCGATATCAGCCTTGCGATGGACCATTTGTCGTGCTGTTGCGCTCCTTGGATCAGGCGTTCCGTGTCGTGTGCGGAGGGGTGGGTGTGCAATGTTGTTCTCGTTGTGTGGCTGTTTGGGTTTGTGTTTGGGTTTGTGTTGTGGGGCATTGCCCCATACGCGCCTTGTGAAGCGGAGGAAAGCCCCCCACCCCGCCCTCCCCCGTGAACAGGGGAGGGAGCGAAAGTCGGAAGCATCGGGGATTTTGTTTTTTCATGACGCACGCTGTATGCACCAAATGCAGACGCTGCCCGTTCCAA
>JAKLKB010000077.1 GCA_023150835.1 Myxococcota bacterium
ACTCTGAAAACGTCGCTCCGCTCGTGGTTTGGAAAGCATCGTTCACTTGGGCAAGGTCGATACGGGGGGGGGGGACTTCGGTGCGTTGGCAACCTGTCGTAAACGACAGAGCAGCGGCAAGTAGGAACCACTTCATGCTCTTCAACATAGGCATTCGCTCCTTGTTTGTTTCCATGCTCGTCCGTCTCTTTTGGAACGGACGCTACGTGAGGAAGGTATCTCGTGATCTAAGGGTGATCTTCCTTTGGGCCAAAACGGGGGTCAATCTACAACGGTTCATTCCATTTGACAAGACCTATTACAACCCCCTCCTCGCGCACCTCAGTAGGTCCCTCGTTGACCTCCCCCCCCTGATCACGCTAAAGGCAAGAAGCCCGCCCCCAAACCCAAGGCACCCTACACGAGGAGAGCCCGACGATGATCCGCGTCTCTGTGCTGCAAACCGATCTCTATCAACTCACGATGATGGCTGCCTACGCACGCGAGGGCATGAATCCACGTGCGACATTTGAATTGTTTGTGCGAAAACTCCCGAACAACCGAAACTTTCTTGTGTGTGCAGGACTCGAAGAAGCCCTCGAATCCTTGGAATCCTTGCGCTTCCTCCCCGAAGAGATCGAGTACTTGCGCGAATTACCGAGCTTTGCGCACATCGACGCGACCTTCTTTGACAGCCTCCACACCTTCCGATTTACAGGCGACGTTTGGGCCGTCCCTGAGGGCGAGATCGTCTTTGCAGGGGAACCCTTGTTACGCGTAACGGCCCCCCTTCTCGAAGCCCAACTGGTCGAAACCATGCTGCTTTCGATCCTCAATATGTCCACCATGATCGCCAGCAAAGCCGCTCGCGTCGTCCTCGCTGCCCAAGGCCGAAACGTCATGGAGTTTGGAACACGACGCGCTCACGGACCCGAAGCTGGGCTCCTTGCCGCACGCGCCGCTTATATAGCCGGATGTGTCGGAACTTCCAACGTCGAAGCGGGCCATCGCTACGGCATCCCTGTACTCGGCACTTGCGCCCATTCTTTCATCATGTCCTTTGAAAGCGAAGAAGAAGCCTTCAAAGCCTATGTTGCGGCTTTTCCAGAACACGCCACGTTGCTGATCGATACCTACGACACGCTCGAAGGCGCACGCCGCGCAGCACGATCGACCCCGAACCTACGCGGGGTCCGGCTGGATAGCGGTGATCTCGCCCAACTCGCGAAACAAGTCCGCGTGATCCTTGACGAAGCAGGGCAACCCAACGCACGCATCGTCGCAAGCAACGACCTCAACGAAGACAAGATCTCCGAACTTCTCGCATCCAACGCCCCCATCGATATCTTCGGCGTTGGAACCGAACTCGCCACGTCCAAAGATGCCCCTGCCCTCGGCGGCGTCTACAAACTCGTCGCCCAAGAAGACTCCCTCGGACACATCCGCTATGTCCTTAAAAATAGCCCCGACAAACCCAGTTATCCGGGCGCAAAACAGATCCATCGCTTCTTTGATCCCCAAGGGATCGCCCTTCACGACGTGATCGCACTCGCCGATGAACCTGTCCCACCCCACGCCAAGCCCCTCCTGTCTTGTGTCATGCAAGACGGCAAACGCACTCGACCCGCCCCCTCCCTCGCTCAGATGCAAGCCCACCATAAAAACGCCATCGCCTGCTTGCCCGCTGCGCTTTGTGCCTTATCTTCCTCTGCAACGTATCCCGTCCAACGCTCGGCCAAGATCGATGAAGCTCGCCAAATCGCCCTTGATGCCATGCCCAAATCTACGGATTGATCGATCTCCATGACCCGCAAACGACGCTTCCTTCTCGATGGCTCTGCCCTCGTCTACCGCGCTCACTTCGCCTTTATCAAAAACCCCCTCCTCAACTCCCGTGGTGAAAATACCAGCGCCGTCTTTGGCTACATCAATATCCTTCTCAGCCTCCTTGACCGCGAATCCCCCGAAGAGATCGCCGTGATCTTCGATTCTGCGGCCCCCACCTTCCGACATCAACTCTTCCCTGACTACAAGGCCACCCGCGAAAAAATGCCCGACGAGATGGCCGAACAACTCCCCATCATCCGCTACATCACCACCAGTCTCGGCATCAAGGTGCTGCACCAAAGCGGCGTCGAAGCCGACGATATCATCGGTACTCTCGCCGTACGCGGCGAAGCCGAAGGCCGCGATGTACTGATCGTCTCGGGCGACAAAGACTTTGCCCAACTCGTCACCGAGCACATCCACATCTACGACCCGGGAAGAGGCGGAAAACACGGCAAAGATCCCGAACGCATCGCCCCACCACAAGTCCTCGAAAAATACGGCGTCCCACCCACCGAGATCGTCGACTACATGGCCCTGCTCGGCGACCACTCCGACAACGTCCCCGGCGTCAAAGGCATCGGCGAAGTCACCGCCAAAAAACTGATCGCCGAATACCACGATCTCGACAACCTTTACGCCCATCTCCCCCAAATCTCCGCCTCCATCCGCACAAAACTCCATGATCAAAAAGACATGGCCTATCTCTCCCGCAAACTCGTCACCCTCCAAACCGATGTCGCGATCTCCACCGACACCTCCAACCTCTCACGCGGCCCCGTCGATGCCAAAGAACTCTACCGCCACTTCTCCGATCTCGAATTCCACAACCTCCTCAAACGCATCCCACAGATCGCCAAAAGCGATGCTCCTCTCCCCACCTCCATTCCCCAACAATCACCCCAAGGACAGTACCACCTGATCCGCGATCTCGACGGACTCTCCGACGTTATCGCTACCTGCCGACACGCCGGCCAACTCTTCTTCCATCCCCTCTTCGAATATGACGAGATCCGCCCTCATTACTTCGCCTTCGCCCTCTCCCACGGTACCCAACAAGCATGGATCGCCATCCCTCAAAATTTCTCTCCTGCGCTCTCCACACCCCAAGCCCAACCGCCACACACCACTCCAGATCTTTTTGCCACCTCCTCCCAAAGCCCCCTCTCCACCGAGCCGCCCACAACTTCCCAAACCAACGACCTCTCCGATCTCCCTCTGTTTGCGGTGGCTTTTTCACCCTCTCCCCCTACCCAACGACCCAACCCTCCGATGACATGGGCCGCTTGCCTTGAAGCGCTCAAGCCCCTGCTCGAAGATCCAAACCTCCCCAAATACGGACATGATCTCAAAGAGAGTCTGTTGCTCTTTTCCGAATACGGCATACAACTTCGAGGACTCACCCTCGACACCTTGATCGCCGCCTACTTGATCAATCCCAACCGCCCCAATCAAGAACTGGATTCTCTCGCTCTTCAGATCCTCTCCTATCGAAAAAGCGATGCAGACGAGATACGTGGTACAGGCCGAAAGCGCCGAACATGGGGCGAAGTCGACCACGCAGATATCGTCCGATTCCTTGGTGAAGAGATCGATCTGATCGGCCAACTGGCCCCCCTCCTGCGCATACAACTCGAAGCAGGCCCGCTGTTTCCTCTGATGCAAGAACTCGAAAACCCCCTTATCGCAGTACTCGCAGCGATGGAACGCCTCGGAGTCGCACTCGACTTGCCGCTACTCAAGAACCTGCATGACGAGATGGATGGACGCTTGCAACAGATGATGCTGGATATCCAAGCCTACGCCGAAGATCCCCAACTCAACGTCAACTCCAACCAACAGATCGCTCAACTCCTTTACGAAAAACTCCAGATCCACACAACCCTCGGCATCGATCTCAAAAAAACCAAAAAAGGCACCGCCTACAGCACCGACAGCGAAACCCTCGAACAACTTACTGATCACCCACTCCCTCGGTTGATCCTCGATTATCGCGAACTTCAAAAACTCCTCTCCACCTACATCGACGCTCTCCCCGTCCTCACGCGCACCGATGCACAAGGCGTCCCCCGTATCCACACCCGCTTTCGCCAAGCACACACCGCAACAGGCCGTCTCTCTAGCTTTTCCCCCAACCTACAAAATATCCCCACACGCACCGAACAAGGCCGCGCCATCCGCAATGCCTTCATCGCTGGCCCCCCACAATGGCGCATCCTCAGCGCCGATTACTCGCAAGTCGAACTCCGACTGCTTGCCCATATCAGCCAAGATCCCGTACTCACCGACGCTTTCCACAGAGGTATCGACATCCACGCCCGCACCGCCGGCTTAATCTTCGATATCGACCCTAGCGAAGTCACCCCCGCACAACGCAGCGCCGCAAAAGCCATCAACTTCGGTATCATCTACGGTATGGGCCCACCACGCCTCGCCAAAGAGATCAACGTCAGCATCGAAGATGCCGCGCACTTCATCAAAGCCTATTTTGCTTCGTACCCCAAGGTCAAAGCCTACCTCGACGACACCATCGAATATGCCCGTAAAAACGGTTACGTCGAAACCTTGCTCGGGCGAAAACGCGCCATCCACGACCTCGACTCCGAAGATGCCCGCACACGCGCCGCCGCACGCAACATCGCCGTCAACACTCCCATCCAAGGCAGCGCCGCCGATCTGATCAAACGTGCGATGATCCGCATCCAACAGCGCCTCCAACAACAATCCCTTTCGGCCCGTATGCTTCTCCAGATCCACGATGAATTACTCTTTGAAGTCCCACCCGACGAGATCGACCCCCTCTCCCAACTCTTGCGCGAAGAGATGCAACAAGCCATGCCCCTGCGTGTCCCTCTCGTCGTCGATATCGGACACGGACCCAACTGGGCCGAAGCGCACTAACACGAAATCCGCCCGTTGTGTACACATCATTTGGACTATCGTATCATACGAAATCCGCCCATCGTGCGAGCGCAAATCGTAGGGGCAGCCCCCTGTGGCTGCCCTATAATCAAGCGTCTACGTATTCTCCGTTGTGTACACATCATTCGGACTATCGTATCACACAAATCCCTTGCATCAACCACCGTATCATCGGCATTACCAAAGGATCATTTCTCGGATGGCGACCTCTTCTCTACCCTCCCCAACCAGCACCAACACACAACACGTCCTTGCACGCTACCAACAGATCATCACCGAACAGCGGCAGATCGCAGCCGAACGCAAAGCCCGAGGCCAACGTATGCCTTGGATACGCGGCGGACTTTTTCTCATGCTGATCGTCTTGCTCAGCCTCGGACTTTCTGGAGAACTCTTTGTCGGTTGGTGGCTGCCTACTCTGGCCGTATGTGCGGCCTTTGTGTACGCGGTCTCACACCACCGTCTGCTGCGTCGACAACAGCAAGACGCCGAACTGATGGCCGCTGTATGCCAACGCGGCATGGATCGCATCGAAGATCGGTGGCACACCTTTGCTCGACGCGGTGAACGCTTCCAAGACGACGATCACCCTTACGCCCAAGATCTCGATATCTTCGGACAAGGCTCCCTCTTCCAACTCCTCCACACCATGCACACCCACTTCGGCGAAGAAACCTTGGCACGATGGCTCTGTCAGGCCGCTGCCCCCGACGAGATCAAACAGCGCCAAGCCATCATCGCCTCCCTCGTCCAACACAGCCCAATGCGCCGCTCCCTCGAACGCGAAGGCATCCGCCTTCAACTCGAAGAAGAACCCCAAGCCCAAGACCTCCCCGACCCCGAACCCTTTCTCCGATGGGCCGAAGGCGGCGCTTTTCTACAAGACAAACCCTTCCTCAAATACTGGATCTGGATCTCCCCTCTCTGGGTCTCCGTCGCTTTTCTTCTTCAACAAACCACCGCAACGATTAGCGCCGCGTGGTGGGCCTTACCGCTTTTTGCCCAACTCCTACTTGCTTACGGTATCGGTGGAAACGTCGTCTCCATCCTCGCGAGCGTCTCCA
This sequence comes from Myxococcota bacterium, assembly GCA_023150835.1. GTDB lineage: Bacteria > Myxococcota_C > UBA6777 > UBA6777 > UBA6777 > JAKLKB01. The sequence continues at coordinate 5,793 of JAKLKB010000077.1, forward strand.
TGCGAGAAAAAGTCTTCTTGCTCTACGCTTCGCTGTTCTCCGTGATCGATCAAGAACAAACCGAAGAAAACTCCCCTCTTCACGCCCTTCAACAACAACTTCGCGCCCAAGGAGCCGCTCCCCACAAAGAGATGGCCCGCCTTCAAAAGATCATTGATATGAGTGACGTCCGTTACTCCGGCCTGATCCACTTCCCGCTCAACACCATCTTCTTTTGGGATCTCCACTGCCTGACTCGCCTCGAAGCTTGGCAACATCGCGTCGGTCCCAAAGTCCGCTCTTGGTTTGAAGCACTCGGACAGATCGAAGCTCTTTGCGCACTCGCCACCTTCGCCGAAGAATCCCCCGAAGCGGTCTACCCCACCTTCGCCCAAACCACCGAAGACATCTGCTTCGACGCCAAAGATCTCTCCCATCCTTTGCTTTCACGGCGCTCCCGCGTCGCCAACGATCTGCGCCTCGACAACCAAACCCCCCTCTTGCTGCTCACAGGCTCCAATATGTCCGGCAAAAGCACGCTATTACGCACCATCGGTATCAACGCAACGCTCGCTTATACGGGCGCACCCGTCTGTGCGACCTCTCTCCATCTTTCTCCCCACCTTCAAATCGCCACCAGTATGCGCATCAAAGACTCACTCGAACACGGCGTCTCTTTCTTTATGGCCGAACTCTACCGACTCAAGCGCGTCCTCGATCTCCGACAACACGACAAACCTCTCTTCTATCTCCTCGACGAGATCCTCCACGGCACCAACACCCTCGAACGCCGCATCGCCGCCCTCGGGATCATCGCGCAACTTCTCGACTCTCGTTCCATCGGCTCGGTCTCTACGCACGATATGGAACTCAGCGAAAAATGCAAACGCTTCCAAGACAAAGTCCGCTTCGCTTATCTCAGCGATCAGATCGCTGATCGTCAAATGCGCTTTGACTACAAACTCCGACAAGGCATCTCCCCCACCACCAACGCCCTCAAGCTCATGGAGATCGTCGGGATCGAACTCCCCGACGGTGCGCATTCTTGGTGAACACGGCTTTTTTGGGGCCAACTGCGTCATACGATATCCGAGTGATGCATAGACAAAGGAGAGTACGTAGATGCCCTATAATTGGGCAGCTGCCCCTACATCTTTACGCACACAACGGGCGGATCTCGTATCACTGCGGCGATAGATGTTGTGGGGCGTTGCCCCATAGGCGTTAGGTTAAGCGCTTGTTGGCCCCCCACCCCAGCCCTCCCCCGTGAACAGGGGAGGGAGCGAAAGTCGGAAGCAGCGGGGATGTTGTTTTTTCGTGACGCACGCTGTATGCACGAGACGCAGACGCTCATCCTCGACCCTCCGGTGTTTCCACCTTAACAAGGCGCGTATGGGGCGTTGCCCCCACGCCGTTGCCACGAGCGCGGCTCCCTTGACTCCGTATGGACGGGACGATTAGCGTTTTTCAGACAAGCGCTTGCGATCCCACACAACTTCGTGACCGTCCTCTACAAAGTGCAGCCTTACAGTATCGGCCTCTTGTGGACGGCGCGTAAGAAATCCCACCAAACACACCGCATACGGGGATCCCAAAGCACCCGCATTCAAACACAAGCAATCATCGACAAGATCAGCCCCTCTTGCTTCGTGGATATGGCCGCACACCAAAAATCCCCGATGCTTCGACGCATGAGCACGAATGGCTTCACTCCCAACGTGCTCTCCGGTGTGATACAGCCGATCCAACTCCGTTCTCACAGGCGGCGCATGACACAGCAAGATATCCACCTCAGGGATCGCCAACGCCGCGATCTCTTCTTCGTCCCACTCGTAAGGAAACCCAAACCGTTGCGGCCCCGCACCACCGATCCCAAACACCCGAAAACCCGCGATCTCTGCAACTCGTCGATCGATCTGCCCTGCACCATCGAGATCAGGGAGATCGTGATTCCCTGCCACCCACAAAAACGGCTTTCCCAGCGCGCCCACCCGCTCAAAGATCGCCTCGGTCGACGCATGGTATCTCGCCAATCCACCGAGGTTTGAGCGCGCATCGCCCCACAATGTATTCACCCCAAGATCGCCCACCAACAAGACCCCATCGACCTCTCGACGCTTCACCACCTCCAACACACGATCCAACATCTCCAACTCACCGTGTATATCACCGATCACCGCCAACTCTGACATCGCACCGTTCCTCTCTTATTGACTTTGGCTTTTGTGTGGCAACATTCTTCCTCCAGAACGTCCCCACCGTTCGCAGGGTTTGCCAAATACTTCACTCACAAAACGGGTTCCTTCCACCAAGGCAACTCGCCCCACAACGCGAGGCTTTTATGGATTCCATCTCTGCACTTCTTGGCGACGACCACGATCGGCTTGACGCGATACTGGCCCAATTCCTCGAAGAAGACGATCTACCCACTGCCAAGAAACTGTTTGCCGCCTTCGATCTCGGCTTACGCGCCCACATCGACTGGGAAGAAGACTTGCTTTTTCCTGCCTTCGAGGAAAAAACCAGAATGACCGACAGCGGTCCAACTGTCGTCATGCGCATGGAACACGCCGAGATCAAACAACACCTCCTACACATCCAAGCCTCCATCGGTACAAAAGAACTGGCCTCCGCTGTAGAAGACTTATTACAGGTCCTCTTCCATCATAACCAAAAAGAAGAACGGATCTTGTACCCTTGGATCGATCGTGCTCTCTCTCCCAAAAGACTCGCCAGCATGATCCAGCGCATCAAAAGCGAACAAGAAAAACTCCTTCCCCCCGCCACCCCTTAAACGTACCGCATCGCCCCTACCCAAAAAACGCTCGATACGTCAGATGTTTCGAGGAAAATCATCACTCCTCCCCACCAAACAACCGAACCTCCGGCCTTTTTTGATCCGCACCAAGGCGCTGCACATCCTCCGCCAAAGGCTGCCCACGCGAGACAATGTACACATACTCTTTGTTCCTCAAGTGGCTGATCTTTCCAACTTTTTCACCCTTTAGGTTGTGGATGCCGATCTGCGCCCCCACATAACGCTTAAAATCATTTTCGAGAGTCGTGATTTTTCCTTGCCCTTCCCAAAGACCCGAAAGCATCGCCTCCATCTCTTCGCGCAGGATGTATCCCTCGTTGTTAAAGGAGACCACGATCACAGGCGCACGCACAGCTTCCAACAACTGCCGTAATGCTCCCGCAAATCGCGGGCGGGAATTAAAGATGCTTTGCCGTTGTCGAACATCCACTCGCTTGCATGCAATGCCGTAAACTTCGGGCTTATCCCATCGAACCAAAGACTCCCAGATGTGATAATTTCCGAGATATGAATGCTGGTTATAGGGCGGATCAAGGTAAGCCACATCCGCTTCCCATCTTTGCACCGCTTCCAACGCATCAAGGCACGTCACCTGCCCTTTTCCATGCGCTGCACGTGGCAACACCTCAGGGATCCGAAGCTCCAAATCCTTGTAAGAGCGCGCTGCCCACGTTTTTAGATAGGCCATCTGTAGCCCTGTCGTCGAATCCACCCGATCTGCCGCCTCCATCAACGAAACCAACATCACAGCTTCCAGATCAGGCCCCAAGCCTTTCGCAACCATCGCTTCGCGGATCGCGTCGATCCGTTCCCCGTTTTTGGGTTGAAAAAAGCGTGAACGCACACAAAAAGTCTCTGTAAAATACCCTGCTTGCCCTTTGAGATCGTTGAATTCACGCACCAGCTTCTTCGCATCGTCGAGGATATCTTCGGCGTCTGCTTGCACATAACAACGTGCCAGCGTGGCTGCATACGCATTGCAATCGTTCGAAAAGACTTGATACCCCGCAGCTTTCAACGCATGTCCGACTCGCGCTGTCCCAGAGAAAAGATCGATCACTGTCTTTGCCTGTGTAGCCTGCTTGACAGCTTCCATGATCACAGGGATCAACGTTCTCTTTGAACCGATGTATTTGATCACAAACGACACCCCGACCTTGCATTCGCGTCTTGCGCGCCCGACCATCCCGATAGATCGGTATTTCAAGATAAATCCACCCGAACGACGGGACACTTGTCGATTCTTCATCCCATCCAACCGAGTTCCAATCGGACGAGTTCTCCTTCCGAAGGGGCCACCAACACCAAGCCTTTTGATGCGTGCATCGGGTCGTAGATCTCAGGCAGGCGATACGCACCTGCCTCCACGATCTCCGTTGAAAGCATCGGAAACATCCGTCCATCGGTCTTTTTCACTTCGCGCTGTGAAGGGATCCACCACGTATAACTCCACCCTTCGGGAAGATGCGCACCGATCTCCAGCGTCAACCGCCCGAAGGTATAACGTGCGTTGATCTCGACCAGCGCCCGTTCGATCGCCAGATCCCCCAAAGATCCCGTCATGGCGTCGAAACTAACAGGCCCACAATATCCCTCCGCAGCGACGGCGTGGATCGTGCGCCACGCATCCGAAAGCGCCGAAGCTGGCGGTTCCCATCCATACACACGCCGATTTCCCCGATGCTGGCCGCTTTGTGCAGTCAACAGCAAACAGGTACCAAGAAAACGGCCCGTTCCATCCGCTGCGATCTCGAAATGCAACGAATACTCTCGCGTCTTCTCGATCCAAGGCTCAAAAACCAACGGAGTTCCCGCCACCAACAAACGCGATGCCCAGATCCGCGCATTCTCTTTGAGTTCATGGGCTTTTCCAAGCACACGCTCGCGCCCACTCACCCCAAACGGATGCTTGAGTACCCACTCAAACGAACACGCACGAACAGCCGCCTCCATCGCTTCGATGGTTCGGATGATCTGGCTTTGCGGCAAGGCGATCCCCAAACGTTCTGCGATCTGTTGCGAAAAGCACTTCCCATTCACGGTCGTCACCACACCGATATCGGGCTTCTTCTCGCGCTCCAAACTCTCCGAAAACATCGACTCTAGCCGCAAAACACGGGGCGTCCTTCCCCACGCCAAGAACTGATCGCCTTCTTGCGCAACAGACAACGCATCGCGCCCATGCTCGGGGCAAGGCCGATGCAGCCCTTCAAAAAAGCCGCCTTCGTGCAAGTCCAAGCGGCGCAGCGGTGGGTTTGAAAACCTCTCATCACCCCGCCCATACGGGGTCAAGGGGGCCGCGACCCCTTGCGGGGTGTGGGGCCGCGCCCCACAAACACAATCCACCGTGTCCTTCTCCAAAACATCCAGCGGAAGCACTCTTGCCTCCGAACATCCCGGCAATAACCGCAAGGCGCTGCCCCACCGTGTCGCAAAGTCGACAAAAAACTGCGAGGGCTGATAGCCGGTAGAACGAGCCAGTTCGTACTCAAAATCGAAGTTGGGGTAGATCCAGCGTATCGTCATGGCTTGGATGACAGCAGATCGAGTTTGATGCGTGGAAGCGGCGGAGCATCGGGCGGCCGCGCAGGTTTTTGAGATGGAGCAGTCGGCTGTTCCACCAAATCTGGAGCGGGCTGACGATCGATCTCCGCCATCCGCCGAATAAATTCATCATCCAAACCCGCCATCCGACGGCCCTCTTCGTTGAACTCGAAACCCCGCGCCCGTGTGGGTGTGCAATATGCCGGCAGATGCGACAGAAAATGCTCGAAAGCGCTGCTGCCTTTGGGGGTATAGTGGCGCAACCAATGACCGCCAAACCGCACGTGCATCAACTCGTCCGCAAAGATCCGCTGCATCAAAGAGGCCGCTTCGTGATCGTCAAAGCCCCGAAATATCCGCTCATAATACGGTGCATGATCAAGATTCGCTTGTTCGAGCGTCAGGTGCATCGCACACACCCACGTCAACGGATCTTTGATCTGCGGGGCGATCCGCCAGAAATGATCATTCAACGGAAAGTCCCCAAACTCCGCGCCCATCGCACGCACACGCTCGACATACAGGCGCGTATGTTCTTGTTCATCCAAGATGATCCGCACCAGCCCCATCCGAAAACCTCGCGGTGCCGTCGGAAACGCCAACAGCGCCCACGCCATCATCTCCAACGCCATCAGTTCATGGTTGCCGAACGCATGCAGCGTGCGCACCCGCATCTCTGGGTCGCGCAAAGATTCGATGTGTGGAAGGCGTTTGCGCTGGCGTTTGCTCGCGATCTCCAGATGCGGAGGCCGTGAAGGACATTGCCACTCGACCGCATCCCCCGGCTGTTCATCCGATAGCGTCGGGATCCCATGCGGCACGCGCATCAACGCAGCCGCTGGATTTTCCAGCTTGCCCTCCAACGTATCCGCATAAAAGATCTGCTCCGCAAATGCCCGAATCTCCATACCTTTCTCCTTCTCGTTCGACATTGTTCGGTGCGGTTCGAGTCGGATCGCTATAGCCGATCCCATCGAAAGAAGATAGAGCGTTGAACATCCCCAAACATGGGGTTTTGTCCACAAGCCACCCCCATCCGCAAAGAGGCTCGTTTTTAAGAGAAGCGATGCAGTTGACAAAGCCCCCCCGTGTTCGCGGTATTTCAAGCGACAAAGCGGTCGGTGTAAAGCAACGATGATCTCTTCGCCAATACGGGGTCAAGGGGCGCAAGTCCCTTGTGGGGCGTGGGGTAAAACCCCACAAACACCATCCCACCGCGTGACACCTACCTACAGCCCACATTTGCTCTGCTTTGTGGCGGTGAGGTTCGCGTTGACAGCGCACTAAAGCTTGTGTACCTTTGCGCCCGAGTTGACCGATGTTTGCATGTTAGAGCGGGCTGCAAACGACAGATGGCGAATGTGTACGCGAAACGCAGAGGAGAGGGCGGTGTCATTTTTGATTTATGATGACGTGGCAGAGCGTGTCGAACGTCTGGATATCCCATTTAATCTCTATGGTTATGACTCTTTTGGAGTCTCGAAGCAGTATCTCAAATACTTCTACAGCATGTTGACCTTTTTTTACCGACATTATCTGACTGTCACAGTCGAAGGCATCGAAAATGTTCCCGACCAAGGGCGTTGCATGGTGGTGGGCAACCACTCGGGTGGGATCGCTCTTGACGGCGGAATGGTCGTCAATTCGATGCTTCTTGAACGCGAACAACCGCGCCTTGTTCACGGAATGGCCGACAAATTCCTCAACAGCATCCCTTTCACTTCGGTTTGGCTCAACCGTGTCGGCCAACTGACCGGCCTTCCCGAACATGCTTTGCAACTTCTCGAAGCGGATCGTGTCCTGATGGTCTTCCCCGAAGGCGCACGAGGAACCGCCAAACTTTACAAAGAACAATTCTCTCTGGTTCGTTTTGGAACAGGCTTTGTGCGCCTCGCGCTCCAAACCCGCTCCCCCATCGTTCCCTTCGCGTTTATTGGCGGAGGTGACGCGATCCCAACCATCCGAAACTTCAAGGCCCTTGGGCATCTGCTCGGGGTTCCATACGTGCCGATCACCCCATACATTCTGCCACTTCCGCGCCCTGCCGTTCACTGCCATATCGTCTATGACAAGCCAATGATCTTTGAAGGAACAGGCTCCGAAGAGGACGATATTATCGAGGGATACGTTGAACAAGTCAAAAGCAAGATCGCAGACCTGATCGAACGAGGCCGCAAAACTCGCGATACCACCGTCGCGATCCGCATGGGCCGAAAGATCGAAACCGACGAAGAGGGGCGCGCATGAAGATCCTCATCACCGGAATGTCCGGCCAATTGGGCCGAAAAGTCGCGGAATTTATGCACCACCAAGGCCACCAAGTCATCGGCGTGGATCGCCGACCTTGGCCCGATCCGCCACGTGGTGTCGAGATGTATAACGTGGACATCCGCAAACGCCCCGCTGAAGACGTCTTCCGCACACGACGCCCTGATGCGGTCATCCACATGGCAACCGTCACACACTTTACAACCGCTGCCGATGAACGCTTTCGGATCAATCTTTGGGGAACCAAGGCCGTCTTCGATTACTGCCATCAATACGGCGTCAAACAAGTCCTGTTTGTTGGGCGCCACACCTGCTACGGTGCCGCTCCCGACACTCCCCTATACCAAAACGAAGATGAACCACCCGCCGGGATCGCGACGTTCCCCGCGCTTGCAGACCTCGTCTCGGCGGATCTTTACGCAGCATCCGCCATCTGGCGTTATCCTGATATCAAAACCGCCGTCTTGCGCCTCTGCTACACCCTTGGCCCTTCGATGCGGGGAACCCTCTCGAACTATCTTCATGGCCCCCGTGTCCCCACCGTCTTGGGCTTTGATCCGCTCTTCCAATTCATGCACGAACAAGACGCTGTCTTTGCCATCGGACTTGCACTCCTTAGCCAACTACGCGGCGTCTTCAACGTCGCAGGCCCCGAACCCCTCCCTCTCTCTGTCTTGATCCGTGCAACGGGCCGCACCAACGTCCCTCTTCCCGAACCTCTCTTCCCCTTTGCGATGGGCCGCTTTGGCTTCCCCAAACTTCCCCTCGGTGCCGAAGAACACATTAAATATCCCATCGTCGTCGACGACCGCGTCTTTCGCAAAGCCACGGGCTACGAAGAAGCCTACAGCGCCGACCAAACCACACAAGCCTTCCGCTACTCCTAACCGACCGCTCACCGCCGCTCAAGCTCTCTGTATTTTGGTTGGGTTCCCATCAGCCCTATAAAGGAAACAACGGCCCCCCCTGCAAGATCGTATGCCCTCCGATCGCCGGTGGTTTCCACCGAAGCAACGCTGTTTTGCCACCCGTCAAAAACACCAAGCGCGGATCTTCCAAAGGGACGCGGAACCGAAAACGCGCTTCTGAAGGCCGACCATCCGACAACAACGACACCACTTCGACATCCATCAAATTGATCCGCACTTTTTCCCCTACGCGCATCGGTCGATCCGTTCCGCGAAACAACGCGTCAAACACCTGCACAAAGCCACCATCAGGCCGCAATCTCAGCGTGTAGGCGTCTTCGCGCAGCACCCGCACAGGCCGCAACCCCGGCCCCAAGATATGCAACGAGCGGTAGGTTGGCGGATACAAAAAAGCCCGATACAACTGCACATTCAAATCCAGTAGCGAGGCGCTGCTGTTCAACAAAACGTACACCCGATCGTTGTCATTTCCTTCCATCGGAAAAGAGCGGGCCTTTTCTTCAATCGCTCTCCCCAACAGCGTTGTCATCTGCGTGCGCAACGGCACAGACAACGGCGAGATCACAAGGTGCAACGCCGCCAAGATCCCCACACTCGCTCCCCAAAATCTCGATAAATCCGCCCCCTTCGCAGGCTCCCACCTCCTCTGAAACAACAGCGCCAACAACCCCATCCCACCGATCGCCACAAAAAACAACGAACGATCATCTGGAAACACCGCACAGACCGGCAAGATCGAAAGAAACATCCCCAGCCCCAAACATCGCACCACCTTCGACGACCGCAGCGGCCACAACATCCAACACACCCACACAGACACCAACACACCCATCCCCCAAACCAATCCTTGTTGCCCCCGAGACAACAGCACGTACGCCGACGAAGGAACCACCGCCCACAACGACATCCACAAGATCGGCAGTCGCTCCACCACCGCAAAAACAAACGCAACAGGCGAAAGCAGCGGATCCACATACATGGTCGTGCCCACCACCCCATAGCCCAACGCCCGATACACCACGCGCCAACCAATCACCACCACCGCATACGGCCACAAAGCCAATCCGCCACGAAACCACCCGCCACGATCCAAAAAACAAGCATACGCAAAGAGATACGCTCCTGTTGCGATCCCTGCCTCCGCGCTCAACACCGACAGCGAAACTCCTATCCCTCCGACCACTGCACCCCATCTCCATCCCTCCGCACGCCATCGATCATGCCCCCACAACGCGATCACGCCCCAGAAAACCGCCATCAACCCGTTCCGATTGGCGATCCATGTCACCGGCATCGCAAATCCCCCATACGTCGCAAAGCAAAAAGCCGCTGCACCCGCCACCCAGCCCTCCCCCAACCAACGCCGATACAACCGCAACAACACCCACACCAACAACGCAAACCACAGCACATTATGCAAGTGCATCCACACCGCACCATCCGGCCACAAACGATAATCGATCGCATGCGACAACGCCGCCAACGGACGCCAAAAGGACAAGCGCAACCCAGACGTCGACCACCAAGGCGCATAGCCTTTTTCCATATACGTCCGCAAATGCCCTTCATCCCGAACGAATGCAAACATCTCCATCACGGGACGTTGCGAAGGTGGCCCCAGATCCGAATGCCCCAAAAAGCACCACCGATGCGAATAATCATCCAAAAAATAACCCTGAAACAGGCTCGGCGACATCAAGACGCACACCAACACCACCAAGCCGCCCCCCACAAAACGCCCGCCACACCAACGCAAAAACTTTCCGCGCACCCACATCGGCCACCTCAACCGTCCACTCCCCCATCCTTACGCATCCATCGACGTATCCGCAGATCAATACGGGTTTGCCCCGTGTGTGTCGTTGGGGCGACGTGCGAGGATGTACGTAAACGAGCCTTGGCCGCCTGTATTGGCATCACGCAGCGCACGCTGGAACCGCGCATAATCCGCAGGCGGCATGGTTTGACAACCGATGCTCGACGGGCTGTTGCTGTTCCCCGCGTGGATCTGGATCGCCGAAGCGCTGTAGCGTCGGTCGGCTTCGCCGCCATCGATCACGCCGTCCCCGTTGGTGTCGCGGGCGCTATTGCGGAACTGCCCATCATCCACAGGATTATAGCGGTTTCCGCCTTTTCCACCTGTGCGAGTGTTATAATCATACACACCGGGTCGGATGTGGGCGACATCGCCGCGACCATCGCCGTTGACATCGGGGCTTGCGGAACTGCGGAACTGTCCGGGGTGTGAAGCAGAACGCATCGGATCGCCAGACACTTCGACCAGTCGGCCATTTTCTGCACGAAATACCGATGTTTCGCCCGAATAGCTGCGTGCAAAATTGTTTCGTGCGGTCTGTGAAGCGCTTGCAGAAGGAGCGTCTTGATCGATCTGGATCGCGTAGGCGCGGCCATTTTGGGGGGGCCACTGACCATTTGCTCGCAACAAAGCTTCGGCCTGTTGGGTGCGTTGGGCGCTGGTGTCGCCCCATCCAGAACTCACTCGGCCATTGCCCGTCACAAAGCCGCTTGCATCGGGCGCTGGTGTATTGGGGGCCGGCGCAGGAACGTTGGGAGCGGGTGTATTGGGGGCGGGTGCAGGGGACTGTCCACCGTTGGCGCGTTGCAGGGCTTCGAAGGTGCGCGGTCCCACGACACCATCGGCATCCAAACCGTGTTGGCGTTGAAAGCTACGCACAGCCTCTTGGGTGCGAGGGCCAAAGTCGCCGTCCACGCCAAGGGATGGTCGTGCGCCGGCTTGATTGAGTGCTTGTTGCAGATCCCGCACAGCGGGGCCTTCCGCACCACGGCGCAAGTTGTTTCCACCTTGGATGCTTTGGGCCAACGCGGAGCTTGGGCGTGTATCGCCGACAAAGTCAGGAGGCGTCGCACCTGTCGAAGGTTCGGGCATATTGGCGGTGCGTGTGCGAGCGCTTTGAGCAGCCGCAGCCGTCGAGCTTTGCGGGCTTTGCCCGGACGCGATATCGCGTTGGATGCCTTGGCGGGGGGGTTCTGTGGGTGCGTTTGTGGTGGGGCGCACAGCGTTTGCGAAAGGATCGCGGGCAGGCGTCACTTGCGGGGCAGCTTGCGGAGCAGCAGTCGGTGCGTTGCGTTCGATACGTGCGGCACCTGAAGCTGCGCTTGGAGAAGAAACACTGGGTGGATTGGGACGCGAAGTGTTGTCGGTTTTCATTAGAAAAAAACTCCCCGAAGTAGAGACGGCACGCCGAAAGGTTCAACCCGCAAAGCGTACAACCATTGCACGCGTTGGCTCTCCTTTAGCTTCGGAGACACAAAAGCAAAGTTTCTTGTTTCTTTTCAAACCTTTCTCAAGTCTTGAGATTCTTTCACGGAAAAAAACCACGCTGAAACATGTTCTATATTTTCGCCCTGCCTGCCCTGTGGTGGTACTGCGCCTCAATCTGCGCCCCACATCTTCGGAAGATACGGCGATTCTTTTGGTGATGCAACGGATTCTTCGGTCACATCGGGCATCTCAAACGTCCAGATCAACCGCAACACCGACACCACATAATTCAGGAGCATCACTCCCCCGCAGATCAAGGCGATCGTCAAAAACACCTTCGCCATGTAAGGCACACTCCAGCCAAAATCCGCGTACAACCGATTGAGATCGCCCCCCGCATCCTCTCGACCGTGCATCGCTGTCCCAAACGGAGCCAAACGCGGATTGTACAAGATACCCCGCCATTGGAACGAAGCCGCCAAGAACGCGTACATGGCCACAGGCAGCGCAAAAAACCGTAGCACCGACCAGTACAAACGCTGCGGCAACTCGTAATGAAATGCCACGATCACCAGCGCAGAGAGATAAAATTCCCCGCCGATCCCGCCAAAAAAAAACAGCTTTTCATACGTCCGTGTGGACAACACAAAAGTGAAGATCCCTTGCAAACACAACAGTATCCCCGCCACCACGGGCATAAAATACCGACGCTCCCGCACGCCCGCCCAGATCATCACACCCAACAAAAAAGCCACGCAGATCCCCGCAACCACCGACGGATGCAAACTCACATTCGTCCACAAGATAAACGGCGTGGCGCGGCGACTTGTCAGCCAACCGATCACTGCATGTCCCATCTCGTGAAAAAACACTCGCGCAGGCCCAAGCAGCGGCACGACAAACCCCACCATCGCCAACAACAACGCAACCATCGGAACCACCGTTTGGATCGCGATCTCTAACGCACGCTCTTGCACCGTAAAATATGCAGCCGTCTTCGACCCGACCCACGGGCGTAATCCCGCGCCCTGCAAGATCAGATCAACCTTCGCGATGATCTGCGCCCCCAAACTGCGCGTCTCCCCCCTCTGCCTGTCTGTAGGCGCATCAATAGACGCAGCGGAAGCCCCAGCGATCCCTTGCCTTGGGAGAGATGCGTCTTGCATCGACCCATCCTCCCGCTGTTTGTACTTCGCAAAGATCAGCCCACAACGTAAACAATCCACAGCCCCCAATACCGACGCCACGCCACATCGCGGGCAATGCGAAAAAGAAGCTCCGCTCTCCTGTTCTACGCGCATACACCTCGTCTCCCTCACTAATTTTTCAAACAAGCCACTCTGTCGCTTGGGCGTCTGCAAACACGGGCTTTTCCACTAGGCGGGATCTAACCGAGATCAAACAGCCCACCCAGCCGCCGTTTTGCCTTCATTGCGAGATAAAAATCATCCCGCGTCTGCGCTTTCTTGAGATTGTAGGCATCGAGGATACGGTCTGAAAAACAATCCGCCGGTACCACATACACAGTCTCTGTTTGCTTGGCTTCCCAAGCAAAAAATTCATGCAACACCAGCGCCCACCCCTCAAAAAGCGCCTGAAAGCGCGCAAACGAATCGATCGCTCGGTGTGGCGTGTACATCTGTTGCTCGCTCAGATCGCAGATGTCTTTTTGGCCGCTCTGTTCGTTCGTTTGCCATCGGATGATCCGCATGGTCACTTTGGGGATATCCGCAAATCGTTTTTCCCACTCCATCACCAAACCCCCGTTCTGATCGGGTGGCTCTTCGGGAACCCACGTCAACTCCAAATTCCCTGCATGGATCGGCAATAACGCCGCAAGAAAATAATCCCGAAACGCCACCAACCGTTGATTCGGATCATCGAGCGCGTAGCTATCTGGATCGCTTTTTCCCCAAGGTGGGGGCCCATCCAACCCAGATGCCTCGTACCAACCGATCAGAGCCGCAGGATCGTAATCTTCCTCCTCTGCGGCTCTTCCCTTGGTCGCGTCTTCTCCGTGCTTCGATGCGTTATGGGTTCCTTCGTCCTTGGTCGCGTCCCCCCCATACTTCGATGTATCTTCCGCACTCTCCGATGCTTTCGGACGATGCTTGGCATCTTTGGCTTGGGTGAACTCGTCTCGTTCGATGACAGAGGCCATCGTGTTTGCTCCTCTTAGGGCTTACGCAGTTGACAAAAAACCCGTGTTCGCACTCGTCCAAGCGAGAGCGTCGTTGGTTTGGAAAGCAGTGATCTTTTCGGCAAACACGGGGTCAAGGGAGCCGCGCTCCCTTGCGGGGCGTGGGGTGGAGCCCCACAACACAAGCCCATCTGCGCAAGTCCTCTCCTTTGTGAAGTGATCTCGCTGCTTTCGGCGGCTTGCGAAGCGCTCTCGGCGGCTTGCGGAACAAGGCGGTGCGTCATCAAAAAATACCGAGAGCGCGGTACAAAGCCGCTGCGCTGATACAACCGCTGTGCCTGCGGATCATCTTGGCGCACTTCGAGGTGCATCGCAAATACGCCCAACGCCCGCGCTTCTTCCGTCAACAGCCACAACGCCATCCCTCCGATCCCTTTCCCCCGATAATCCGGCCACAAAAACACTTCATCCACAAAAGCATCTCGTCCGCCAAACTCCAAACTATAGCCAAAGGCCAGCACCAGATAACCGACCACGCGCTCCCCTTGTGCGATCAACCAGATCGCAGCAGGGCCTTCTTCACGCAAACACGGTTCCAACGCACAACGGCGGCTCTCTTCTGTGTGCTTGATCCCAAACAGCGTATGGAAGGCTTCCACCATCGGCAACAACACCTCAAGATCCGTTTTCTTTGCACGCACCAAGTGGATTCTCTCTGTCACCCGATATCTCCTTAAAACTGTGTTTGATGCAGATCAAAAGCATCGTGGCGGATCTTCGATAGCCTGTCTTGGTTTGTACGACAAGAAGGCACCAAAAGGAGCGCAAGATGAGCCACGACGAACGCTACGCTACGATGGACGGCAACGAAGCCGCCGCAGAGATCGCCTACAAATGCAACGAAGTGATCGCGATCTATCCGATCACGCCGTCTTCTGCAATGGGGGAATTTGCCGATACATGGGCTTCTGAAGGGCAAACCAATCTTTGGGGAGAGATCCCTCGCATCCAAGAGATGCAAAGCGAAGGAGGGGCCGCAGGCGCAGTACACGGCGCGCTCCAAGCAGGCGCGCTCACGACGACATTTACTGCCAGCCAAGGGCTGCTTTTGATGTTGCCCAACATGTTTAAGATCGCAGGTGAGCTGACCAGCGCCGTCTTTCACATCGCAGCACGCGCCATCGCCACGCACGCCCTTTCGATCTTTGGCGATCACAGCGACGTGATGGCCGCTCGCTCGACTGCGTGGCCGATGTTGTTTTCAGGCTCCGTCCAAGAAGTCCATGACATGGCCTTGATCGCACAAGCCAGCACCCTCAAAAGCCGACTTCCTTTTATGCACATCTTCGACGGCTTTCGCACTTCCCACGAAGTCATGAAGATCGAACGCATCCGCGATGAGATCATCCGACAGATGATCGATCCCGCTGATATCGCCGCTCATCGACAACGCGCCCTCTCCCCCGAACATCCTGTGCTACGCGGAACCGCCCAAAATCCCGACGTATTCTTTCAAAGCCGAGAGGCCGCCAACCGCTTTTATGCACAAACGCCCGCCATCGTGCAGTCTGCAATGGATCGTTTCGCTGCGCTGACAGGCCGTTCCTATCGGCTTTTTGATTACGTCGGACACCCACAACCCGACCGCGTCTTGGTGATCATGGGCTCTGGCGCAGAAACCGCCGAAGAAACCATCACCGCCCTCAACCAACAAGGCGATACTGTCGGCCTGATCAAGGTTCGCTTGTTTCAACCTTTTTCGATCCAGCACCTGCTTTCCGTCTTGCCCCAAAGCGTCCAAAGCATCGCTGTACTCGATCGCACCAAAGAACCCGCTGCTGTAGGTGAACCGCTTTATGAAAGCGTGGTCTCTGCCCTCGTTGAGGCCACACAATCCGAGCAACGCGAGCGCCTTCCCAAGATCGTCGGGGGTCGTTATGGCCTTGGTTCCAAAGAATTCACGCCTCGGATGGTCAAGGCTGTCTTGGAAGAAGCCCGACAAACCAAGCCCAAACGCCACTTTAGCGTCGGTATCCTCGACGACGTCACACACAACAGCCTCGTCGAAGACCCTCACTTCACCCCCCCCGAACAAGACATCACCCAAGCCATCTTTTGGGGCCTTGGTTCGGACGGAACGGTCGGCGCAAACAAAAACTCGATCAAGATCATCGGCGAAGCCACCGACCTCTACGCCCAAGCCTACTTTGTTTACGACTCCAAAAAGTCGGGCGCTCGGACGATATCACACTTACGCTTTGGCAAGCAGCCGATCAAAAGCACTTATCTGATCGAGCAAGCAGACTTTCTTGGCGTCCATCAGTTCGGACAGATCGAGCGTTTTCCGATCCTCGATTATGCCAAAAAAGGGGCCACCCTCCTGCTCAACAGCCCCTATGGTCCCGAAGCGATCTGGGAACAACTCCCTCGCCCCGTCCAACAACAGATGATCGATCGGCAGATCCGCTTTTATGTGATCGACGGCTACCAGATCGCCCAATCACTCGGCCTTGGCAATCGCATCAATACCATCATGCAAGCCTGCTTCTTTGCCCTCTGCCCGATCTTGCCCCTCGAAGACGCCATCCAACGCATCAAAGACGCCATCCAAAAAACCTACGGAAAACGCGGCGCTTTTGTGCTGCGCAAAAACGAACAAGCCGTAGACAACGCGCTCTCCGCGCTTCATCCTGTGCCGCTGCCCGACGCTCCTTCTTCACAAAAGACCCTTCCTCCCGCCGTCTCGCCACGCGCTCCCCAATTTGTCCAAGAAGTCCTTGCACCCATGATCGCAGGGCAAGGCGACCAACTCCCCGTCAGCGCCCTTCCGATCGACGGCACCTATCCTCTGAGTACCGCGCAATGGGAAAAACGCGGCCTCGCCCTTTCTACGCCCGTTTGGGAAGAAGACCTGTGTATCCAATGCGGGAAATGCGTGATCGTTTGCCCTCACTCCGTCATCCGCGCCAAACGCTACGATGCCTCGGCCCTCGCCAACGCTCCCGAAGGCTTTAAAAGCACAAAAGCCCGTTGGAAGGAGGCTGCCACACAACTTTACACGCTCGCCGTCTCCACCGAAGACTGTACGGGCTGCACTCTTTGCGTCGAGATCTGTCCCGTCAAAGACAAAAGCAAAGTCAGCCGAAAAGCCATCAACATGGAGCCTTTGCGCGAGCGACGCGACCAAGCCCGCCAACAATGGGAGTTTTTTGAAACCCTCCCCGAAACTCCCCGCCATCTCCTCCACCACAACAAAGTCAAAGATGTCCAACTTCTCGAACCGCTCTTTGAATTCTCGGGTGCATGCGCAGGTTGTGGCGAAACCCCGTACCTCCATCTGCTCAGCCAGCTTTTTGGCGATCGCTCCGTGATCGCCAACGCAACGGGATGTTCGAGCATCTACGGTGGAAACTTACCCACCACTCCTTGGCGCACCAACTCCGCAGGACGCGGCCCTGCATGGAGCAACTCGCTGTTTGAAGACAACGCCGAATTTGGCCTTGGGATGCGCCTCGCCATCGACCAACAAGCCGCTTATGCACAACAGCTTGTCAAACAACTCACCGCCCCCCTTGGCGACTCGCTTGCAGAAGCCTTGCTTGCTCCCCAAGATCGAGACGATCCATCCATCGACGCCCAACGAGAGCGTGTCGCCCTGCTCAAACAACGGCTGCACGGGCGAGATGACATGGCTTCCCGCGATCTGCTCAGTGTCGCCGATGCCTTGATCCCACGCGATGTCTGGATCGTCGGAGGCGACGGATGGGCCTATGATATCGGATTTGGTGGACTCGATCATGTCCTTTCTTCGGGCCTCAATATCAATGTTCTTGTGCTCGACACCGAGGTCTACTCCAACACAGGCGGCCAATCCTCCAAGTCCACACCACGCGGAGCCGTCGCCAAGTTCGCCGCAGCAGGCAAACGTACCCCCAAAAAAGACCTTGGGATGCTCGCCATGAGCTATCGCTCGATCTACGTCGCCAGCATCGCGATGGGAGCGGACGAATCACACACCCTCAAAGCCTTCCGCGAAGCCGAAGCCTACAACGGCCCCTCGTTGATCCTCGCCTACAGCCCGTGCATTGCGCATGGCATCGACATGACCCGCGTACTCGAACAACAGCAACTCGCCGTCAGTTCGGGATATTGGTTGTTGTATCGCTTCGACCCCACCTTGATCAACCAACACCAAGCCCCTTTGCAACTCGACTCCAAAGCCCCCAGCACTCCGCTCAAACAGTACCTTTACAACGAGCTACGCTACCGTATGCTCACGCAAAGCCACCCCGACACCGCAGCCCTCCTGCTGCGCGAGCTTGAAGCCGATATCCAAGATCGGTGGACTCGCTACGCCCAACTCGCCCAAGAGGTCACACAGCCCACCTCCCCATCAACCCCCGCATAATCGAGGAGAACAAGCGATGGATCTCAAGACCAATTATCTTGGCATGACACTCAAGCACCCCCTTGTGCCCTCTGCTTCGCCGCTTTCGCATGACCTTGATGGCCTCCGACGCCTCGAAGATGCGGGCGCTTCCGCTGTCGTGATGTTTTCTCTCTTTGAAGAACAACTCCATCTCGAATCCGAAGCCCTCCACAACCTGCTCGACTATGGCCGCGAAAGCGTCAGCGATGTCACTTCCTATTGGCGCGAACTTCCCAACTACGCGAGCGGTCCCGATCGATACCTCGAACTGATCAACAAAGCCAAAGAAACCCTCGAACTCCCGATCATCGGCAGTCTCAACTGCACCTCTCTCGGAGGATGGGTGGATTTTGCTGCGCTGATCCAAGAAGCGGGCGCAGACGCCCTCGAACTCAATCTCTATCACATCCCCACCAACCCAGAGGCCTCCGCCTCCGAACAAGAAGCCCAATACATCGAGATCATCAAAGCCATCCGTGCCCACGTCTCGATCCCGCTGGCCGTCAAGCTCCATCCGTTCTTTTCTTCTCTCCCTCACACCGCCCAACAGCTCGCACAACACGGAGCCAACGGACTGGTCTTGTTCAACCGCTTTTACCAACCCGACTTTGATCTCGATACCCTCGATGTCGCCCCTCGTCTCGTCCTCAGCACTTCCGACGACCTGCGTTTGCCTTTGTGGTGGACCTCCATCCTTTACGCAAAGATCGAAGCGGATCTCGCCATCACCTCGGGCGTCCACAACCACCTCGACGTCCTCAAAGCCATGATGGCCGGTGCTTGTGTCGCCATGATGGCTTCGGAGCTTTTGCGTCATGGCCTTGGCCGCATCCCGATCATCCTCAACGACCTACAGCGCTGGATGGAAGAACACGAATACGAATCGATCCAACAAATGCAAGGCAGCATGAGTCACCACAACGTCCGTCAACCCCAAGCCTTCGAGCGTGTCAACTACATGCGCGTCCTTCACTCCTACAACGAAGACCCCACTGGCCGCCTCTGGTAAAACTGTTGCTGTTTGGGAACAAACCTTGACCGGATCACTCACCAAGGCATTGATGTGCGGGCAAAGTGCCGTTCAAAAACTCTACGACCAAAAAGATCCAGAGCTTACTTTTTTTCGTAATACCATTAGCGAATTAGTCGCCCACCCCTTCGAGGATCGCGCTGAAAAACAACTGTCGGTCCTCATCGACCTCATCCACTCCGCCCAAAAAAGCATTCAGATCTTGCGAGCCAAACATTAGCGCGTGGCTGCCTTCACGTTTTGATGATACACCAACATCTCCGCAGGATCGGTCGTGATCTGGCTGCCTGATTTGTGCGGCCACGGATCGTAGAGAGCATTTTCGCCGCTGCCTTTGCCATCGTTAAAGAACAAGGCAAAGTGATTGCCACCGCCGCTCCCGATAGTGTCCACCAATTTGATGTTCATCTGATCGAACATCCCCTTCAAAGGCTGCTCTTTGCCGAGATAAGCAACATCTGTGTCGATGTATTTCTTCATCGCCCCGACACTGATCGTCTCATTTTTGAAGTCGTAGCCTTCTTTTCTCTCCACTTGGCGTAGCTGTTTGTACACGATGGTTTTGAGATCAGCGAGGTCTTGTTGTGTGACGTTGTTGTTTTTAATTCGCTCTTTGATACCAGACAATTTGTCAAATTCTGGAATCTTTGCATCCTTCCAAACGGTCCCTCCGAGGTGTTCGGGCGTAGCGTTTCCTCGATCTTCGATCACGCGCACGAGATCTTGGAGGCCCTTTTGACCGCCTTGAATCACAGCCCCTGCCACAAGACACGTTGCTCCACAACCATTGGCGTCTGACTCATTGCTGAACTTCGTGTCGTACTGTGTAAACCCCTTCAATGATTCCATGCGTGCGCTTTTGTCACCAAGCAAGTCGACTTTTTTGCTCATCTGATCGGCCGTCGGATTCAATTCGGAGCCTGTGACGCCTTTCTTGTAAAAGCGATCTTCGACCGCACCGCTGGTGCCGGGCCCTGTGCCAAATCCGCCTTCTTGGTTTAGGCGTGCCTGTTGGAGAGAGCCTTGGATGCCACCCGTCGGCACAAAAGAAGGTGCCGCAGCAGGGGCCGAAGCACCCGAAGAAAGCGGGAGATGTTGAACATGCGCGGATTTGAGATGTTGTTGGAGCCCTTGCGAAAGTTGCGTATCCCCTTTGGGCGCGGGGGCTTCTTGTGAAAAAGCTTGTGTTGCTTGACCGAGCAGTTGGGCTGCGGCCTGCGTTCCTTTGTCAAAAACAGATTGTAGGCGTGCTCCCAAAGAAGAGGAGGGCGCTGACGATGGAGTGGTCGTTTCTTGGGTGGCCTCCGACTTTTGCGGAGCTTGTGTAGACGAAGATTGCGGAGTGGTCGGGGGTTTGGGACGTTGATCAAAAATACGCACAGTAGGACTCCTTTACGCACGTTTCGCAGCGTGCGATCACAAAACACGCTGCATGGCTTCACATAGCATCGCGCCCTCCACCAAAAAGTTTCGAGATGTGCGCGGTATCACACGTTGTTGCGATCGTCGATGAAAAGGCGTGACGATGCGCTCGACTTCGCAGGTCGCTCGCAACCGCATCACCCCTCAACCAAGCAACCACTTGACGATCAAGCCAAGCAACAACCCCAACGCAAGCGCCACGCCGATCAAGATCAGATTGGGTGTCGTGAAAGCGCTTTGGCCGATAAAGGTGTGGTGGCTGAGTTCAAGATCCGTAAAGTACATCGTTCGTGCAGCGGATTCTTCTTCGGGCGTAGTCTCCGAGGTCATCTGCGCCGCATAGGCCTTGATCAAAGGATGGTTGTCCTCGCGCATCTTTTGGAGAAGAACCAAGACTTGGGGGCGTGGAAAGCGCGTCAGTGTATGAAGCGCTTGAAAGCGCATATCATCGCTATAAGCAAAGGTTTTTTTGCGCTTTTCTAACAAGATCCGCTTGATCAACCCGATGCTTTTGTCGTCATGAAAAAGACCAAGCATCCACACCGCACTATGGCGCAATCCCGGTGCTTTTTCCGTTTGTTCGAGTTCTTGCGCCAGCCAAACCAGCCCGTCAATCGATTGCGTACGCTGGAGATACTGAAGAACCAGCTCCTCCAGATCGGGAAGGTGACACAGCGCACGCGCTTGAAGCATCTTGAGCAAAAACGCCCGAACCTTCGGGGAGTCATGCGCAATAGCCTGATTGAGCAACCGCTGTCGCTCTGCCCTCTGCAGCGGCTCAGTCAGACGGTGTAGCAGGTAGTCTTCAAAGATCTGCGGTGCAAAACGACGACTCAATTCGAGGATAACATCCTGTTGCTCATCCAACACCAGTCCCGAACGCATCCGCTCAAACAAGGACTTGAAAGCACTGTCCCGCTTTTGTGACGGCGCGTTGCGCGCCACTTCGATCAAA
Organism: Myxococcota bacterium; assembly: GCA_023150835.1. GTDB lineage: Bacteria > Myxococcota_C > UBA6777 > UBA6777 > UBA6777 > JAKLKB01. The sequence continues at coordinate 27,551 of JAKLKB010000077.1, forward strand.
AGTTCGACTTGCTGTTGAAAAGCGCTCGGATCGTCTTGGGCTTTTTCGGAAAGCTCGTCGAGACATTGCGGAAGGGCCTGCTGCGCGAGTTCGGCAAGGACTTCGCGGGCATCTTTGTTTCCGCGTTGCTTGCCATCCTCGATCAGTTGATGGACATGCTGCGGCTCAGCCACGTGATCAAGCAGCTTTTGAAGTCCCGCTTTTACGCTAACCGAATCGTCCGCCTCTCCCTCATCGAATCGGTTGAGTAGCTTTTTGAGCCCCGAATAGACCCCTTGTTCGATCTGTTGATCGATAAATTCTTGCAAAACCCCCACCCCTCCTTCCACAAATTCTTTGGACGGAGCTTGGCGGATCTGAGCAAGCAAGGCTTCTTGCGAGGCCTCGATGCGTTCGGGTGGCAGCGAAGAAAGCAACGATTGGCGCAACGCGGCCTGAAAAGGTTCGGTGTGCGAAAGCTGCATCACGTATTGCGCGAGAACATCGGGAGGCGTGTGTGCAAGCTGGCTAGCGATCTGTTCTTGGTAAGCTTCTCGCATCTGTTCATCAGAAAGACGCTGCGAAGACAGATGAAATTGTTGTACAGCAGACTGGATCTGTTGCTGAACAAGCAGCGGATCAACACCCAAACTTCCCGGGGGCAAGTTCGCGTTGGGAAGGGAAACACCCGTATGTTGGTGTTGTTGTGCGAGGAAAGCTTGGAGATAACCTTGGGCTTTTCCTGATCGAATAAAGTCTTCAAAACCATCGCTCGCAGCAAGCGCTGCGGGTTGCCAGTGGCTTGGAAAGCGCACGTCAGATTGTTGCGAAAGAGCGCTCCAATCCACACGCTGGAGCGGTGCAAGATCATCTGAAAGCGGTTTGCCTTGGATGGCGGGCAGGTCCACCGAACTCAACGGCTGCGCCTCAGAAGCGGCAAGCAAAGAAGACGAAGGCGAATACACCGAAGAAAGCGCATCGTTGGACAAAGCGGGAGACTGAAAGCTCGGTAGATCAGCCATGCTCCCACGCATCGGATTTGCGCCTTGGATCGTCGGCCATTGTTCGGAGGTCGGGTTCGCTTGAAACAGATCAAGAATAAAACGCCCCGAACGAACATATTGCGCAAAGGCCTCGCCTTCTTTTTTGACGTTTTCTTCTTTTTGTTTCCCTTGATCCGTTCGCTCTTTTTCGTCGAACAGCTCTTGTAATTCTGGGGGAATCTGATCGGGTTGTAAGCCCAACTCTTTTAACAAACTCTCGCGATCCATACTGGCCATGAGTTCGCGCAGAGACATCTTGTCACGCACTTTGTTCGCACTACCACGCCTCAGGATCTGTCGGTTGATCGGGATGCTTGGAAAGCGCAACATCAGCCCATCCACGTCCAGCGCCCCGTCCACATCAGGGTTATGGCGCAGAGTGATCTCAAAAAAATCACCCAGTTCGTTGCGGTGGACCTCGGGCGGGATCACCACCGTGTTGATGCCGATGGTTTGGAAGTGCGCGGAAAACTCGCGGCCAAACTGACGCTCTGGTGTAGGTCGGTTGAGAAGTTCGCCGTTGAGTTCGGTCCCTTCGGCACTAAAAAGCAAGGCCAAGAACGGCATCTTTTGGCAGAGGCGTTGGACTTCTTCGTAAAGGCGGGTATTGATGCGGCGCAGCATCTGGTGGCCGGGGGGATACATCTTGTGCGCGTTGGCAACCGCACGAAGTTGACGCAAGACATCAAGGACTTCGTCTTGTTTGGGCAGCGGAGCGTCTTGAAGGTTGAAGATCTTGCGGTCATTGCGCATGGTGGGTCTCGCGTATCAAAGCAAGAGAAGAGAAAGCCAAAGAACGCTGAGAGCGAAGGGGGGAAAGAGGCCGATACATGGGGCGTACCGAAGACGCACAACCCAAACAAGCAGCGCGCTCTTGGGAGGCAAAAACAGAACGAACAGAGGAGCAATGCCGTTGGCCAAAAAAACCCCGTGTTCGCGGACGTTCAAGCAAGAGTGTCGTTCGTGTGAAAAACGCTGATCTGTTCGCCCAAGACGGGGTCAAGGGGGCCGCGCTCCCTTGCAGAGTCTGGTACCTCGCCCCACAAAACCATTCAACGGCGTCGCTCCTACGAATAGCGCTATCTTGGAAGACAGAAGCAGAAAGAACAACGCGATCTTGAGACGCAAAAACACGGTGGGCCGGAGCTTTGCTGTCGATATTTGCGGGAGGACTGACACTGCGTTGCAGAAGATAAAAGCCGATGGCTGCGAGCGCCGTCACGGCAACAAGCAGCAGCCAAAACAGCGCACGCGAGCGAGGTCGCTGATTTTTGGAAAAATCGGGCTGTTTGCGTTGATAAGCGCCTCGCTGCGCAGGAGGTTTGGAAGCAAGGCCGGGGTGACGAATTTCGAGTTCCTCAAGCGACAAGATCTGGTCTTTTGTGTCTTGCGGTGTGGTCGATGTAGCCGGTGTGGTCGAGCGTTCGGTATTTTTTTTCACAACGGGAAGATCTGAGTGACTCCCCGAAGGTCGAGACCCCGCCACCGTCAAGATCTGCATCCGCCCGATCGTCTGGCTGCCGGGTGCGGTGCCGTTCGCTGTTGGCAACGCAGGTTGAGAGAGCGCTTCGTCTTCAAAGCTCGACCCTTCGGACTCTCCCATGAGCTCGCCCTCTTTGTGGGAATAGTCTTCGAGCAAAAGTTCCATCATTAATTCAGACAGATTCAATCGGGGTTCTTCGCATCTTCGCAGGTGCTTTGCGAGACGCCCGAGCATCTCTTCGATCGGAAGCGGATCGTTGGGCAGTTCGGGTTGCCCAAGCCCTTTGAGCAGCTTGTTGGCTTCTTGACGGAGTTCTTCAGGTTCAAGGATCGGCTTGAGAGAACGTGCGGTGAGTTCTTCCGCTTTGAAGGTTTCGCCGCTGTCCTTCTCGAAGTGTTGGACTCCAACAAGGATCTCTCGAAGTTCTCGGCTGACGTCAAGCACCGAATCAGGCCGTTTTTCCCGCGATTTGGAGAGGCAACGCTCCACCAACTTTTGCAGCCGAGGCGGAAAGATCATATCGGGCCGGATCTGCGTCAGGGGCGGAGGCTGCGTGTAGAGGTGATCCATCAGGATCTTGACCATGTTTTCGCCAAAAAACGGAGGAATCCCCACGAGACATTCGTACAAAATGATACCGACGCTGTAGACGTCGGAGCGATGGTCGATATCGGTCTGTCCTGCGGCTTGTTCGGGGGACATATAACTGGGAGTACCGAGAAACATCCCCGTGACGGTTAGCTGTTGGGCATCTTCGCTGTTGAGTTTGGCGATCCCAAAGTCGATCAAACAAAGGTCTTCGAGCGGTCCCTTGGGGCTTTCGCGCAAAAAGATGTTGCCCGGCTTGAGGTCGCGGTGAACGATCCCGCGCTGGTGCGTATAAGCAAGCGCATCACAAAGTTGATCAAAAAAGCATAGAATCTCAGGAGGATTGAGTTTTTTTCGCCCTGTTTCAACGCGAAACTCACGAAAGTCCTGACCGCGCAACAGCTCCATTGCAAGAAAACAACCCAGTTCGTCTTCTTGGCCCGAAGAGACCGTCCGAACGATGTGCGGATGTTCGAGAGAAAGCTGTACCCGCGACTCTCGCTTAAAACGATCCAACACACTTTGATCGGTGCTGAGTTGCATCGGCAAGATCTTGACCGCCACTTCTTCGTTGGTTCTTTGATCGGTGGCTTGGTACACCGCCCCCATCCCACCTTGCCCCAATTTCTTGTGCAGCGCAAAACGACTCCCGATGATCTTGCCGATCAATGGGTCTTTTTTGGTCTCTTTGGTCGGAAGAGAAGTGCGGATCTGTGCGTTGCTTTTCGGCGCTTCGGCAAGCGAAGAGGCGATCCCTGTGGATTCAAAAACATACGCATCGTCTTGGTTGTCAAAGTCCTCGGCGCTTTTGGCAGGAGGTTGATGGATACGAAGGCTCGGCTGATCGGCTGTTTTTTTGGGAGAGGCAGTCAAACCCTTTGAGACGGCGTTGGGTTGTGGTGTTGCATCGTTGGATATCCCCGAAGGAAGGGACATTAAGCCTTTGGGGATCAGGCTTGGCTGTGGGGTCACGTCTTTGTGGGCTGTGGTGGGCGGCGAGGTCAGACCTTTTGGCAGAGGGGCGGGCTGCGCGGTGTTGTCCTTGGAAACCCCGATCGGAAGGGACGTTAAGCCTTTGGGGATCGCGGTGGGATGGGGAGTCGCATCTTTGTTGACCCCTGCGGGTGGAGAAGAAAGCCCCTTTGGGAGTGTTGTGGGTTGTGCTGTGTTGTCTTTCAACAGATGCGCAGGAAGGGAAGTCAGGCCCTTTGCAACGGGGCTTTGGGGGGGAGCAGCGTCTTTCGCCACCCCCGCAGGCGGCGTTGTTTCTTCCACAAAGTCGTCGATGCCCAACGGGGCGGTTTTTTCCACAAATTGTATCGACTCAGGTTTTGTCGTTTCTTCTTGAAGCTGGGGGGGAAGGTGTGTCTTGGATGCCTGTTTCGCCTCGGGAGTGTGGGGAGAAGCATGCGAAACAGACGGTGCGCCGTCCGACGCAAGAGAAGACGCGTAGGGGGAAGGTTCGAAGTCGTCTTGGACGCCATCTCTCTCCGCTTCGGGAGGAGGTTGCATCATCTTCGGTGGATTCGGCATTAACTGCTCCGTGACAGGAGACTTGGTTCCGTCCTTGTGTCAGGGCCTCACAAAACGCTGGCTCTGCGTGAGTCTCGTCGCGGTGGTATTCGATGATCTTCAAAGCTTTTCGCAGGCATTCCATCGAGAAACCTCCGCGATCTCTGTTTCCCCGCAAAAAAACAGGGAAAAGTCGCTTTGCATGACGAGAATCCCCGCGAAGGTATCACCGACCCTTACAACCGTCAAGAAAGCAAAACAAACAAACAATCGACTTTTTTATCCATTATTCGGGGAAGATCGAAATTCGGTGCAGATCTACCATCCGCAAACAACCTACTCTCTAGGGTCTTGGTGTGCTGTTTCTTGTGAAAGAAGAGATATGGATCTTTTGCAGATCGCGCTTGACGATGTATGATCTTGGCGGACTGTGTTCGAGATCGTACGACGGCCCAAGCGGCCCGATCAAGCCGATGGGCCGCTCTACTGAAACGCCAACAAGCAAGGAGCGACTGAGGAATGAGCATTCGAGAAGCGATACGCGGTGTGGGAGATCGCCCCAGTTCAGCACGCGCCCGTGCCCGCCTTGCGATGGAATTGCAAGCCGAGGGTGTCCCACAATCGGCACAAGTCTGGGAAGCTGCCGCCAAGATCGCTTCCGCAAAGGGCGATTTTTTTCATGCGCTGGCGTTGTGCCGCTTGCATATACCGAAACAACAGCAAGGCCGTTTTTTAGAAGATCTGGTCCGACTGTATCGCAGCCCGATGGCCGGCGGAACACGGGCCCCTTCGGGTTATTCGCTGCGCCCGATCAAGTTTCAAATCCCCCTCCAAGAACAAGCCATGCTCGCCCAAGCCGTCCAGATCGGCACCAGCCTCCAAGGGATCTATCCTGCCCCTTCTTTGCAGATCCCGACATTCCCCGTCTTCTGGGAGCTTTCGGATGGCTTGTTGCTTTCGCTGCTACAAAACATCGTCCCTGTTCCGCTGCGAACAGGAGACGCCGTGATCATGCAAGGGCAGCGCGACCAAAGCTGCTACTTGTTGACGCATGGGCGTTTTCGCGTTGTACAAAAGCGCGACGATACCCAACAAGACGTCGTGCTGGCACAGATCCAAGCCCCCGACCTCGTCGGGGAGATCTCCTTGTTGACGCAAGTCTCACGACGCGCTTCTGTGATCGCTGAACAAGCCAGCCTTGCGTGGCGCCTCGATAGCCAGTTGCTCGAACATCTCGGACGCCAAGATGCGCGGATGCTACCCGAGTTTCGCAAGCTGCTCAAACATCGCCTTGTCAACAACCTCTTGCGCTCGAACCCTCTGTTCGCGGAACTCGACGAGGCCCACCGCCACAACTTTTTGCGCTCCTTCGATCTGGTCCCTGTCGAACCCAATGCCGTCTTGATCCAGCAAGGACGGCCTTCTTCGGGGCTGTTCATCTTGCTTCACGGGAAAGCCGTCGTCGCGCAACAAGGCATGGATGGGCGCAACAAAGTGATCGCAGAACGCGGCGAAGGCCACGTCTTTGGCGCAGAATCCTTTTTGTACTCGCGCCCCTCTGGCACCTCTGTGGTGTTGCCCGAAGGTGGACTGGTTTTGCGCTTAAATCCGCAAACTTTCCAACAACTCCAACGCCAGATCCCGGGCCTTGAGCGCGTCTTACAAGCCCTCGCACAACAAAAGATCTGATCCTCACGGCTCAAACGTGTTGAAGATCCCCGCCAGTTCGCGTGCTTCGATGATGTTGTCTTCGATGGAGCAATACGTCCACCCACCATAACGCCCCACCGAATACACGCCTCGCGCCGCAAGCTTCTTGCGTAGATCGTCCACAACACGCACGCTTTCAGTCGTGATATGCACGTACGCAGGGTCCAACACCACATGATGGTGGCTGACCAATTGATGCCCTGTGACGATCTTGGTGCGCTGTAGATCCAGCAACACCCGCTGCCGTTCGGCCTCGATATCCAACGTCTCCTCCAAAGCAGCCCCGATCTCGATGTAAAGGCTCATCCGATCGGTGTCAAAGATGTTGTCATAAAATCCCACCCGATAAAAGCGAACGTCTCGCTCTGGAAAATACACCCAATGGATATCCGACCAGCCCTTGCGATCAAAACCGAGGTTGAACACCAACACCTTGTTCGATCGAAACGCTCCCAAAGGTGCTTCGATACCGCTCATCGCAACAAGCCGATCGAAGGGAGCGCTGGAGATCAGGTAATCAAAACCAATCGCTCCCTTGGAAGTTTGAGCCACTTTGTTGTGCAGATCCAGCGAAAGCAACGAAGTGTTGGTGCGGATCGCTTCGGGGCGAAGATCTCGCATCAAAGCGTGGATGTATTGGATCGCCCCGCCCTTCGGGTAAGTAAAGGTCGCGTTGTACGAATGATTGTCGGGTTCACGAAAGTTGCGGATAATCCCGTCGAGATCGGCGTAAGGAAAGAACCGCCCCATCGCGTTGACATCCAACTCACCGAGATCACAAGCGTAAAGCTTTTCGTTGTAAGGAACCAAAAACTTTTCTGCGATCCCCTTGCCAAAACGGTTGTAGACCATCTCCTTAAAGTTGGTTGGTGGCTTGGTGTCCCGAAAATACAAGTGATACAAACAGTCGATAAATTCTTCTTGGGGTAGTTGATGGATATTCTTTTGGAAGGGAAACTCGATCAGGTGATCGCGGTACAGGATCTTGGAACGTTTCACGATGGTGCGCACTTCGTCGGCCATCCGCTCCACCAAAAAACGCTCGATCTCTGGGCGTTTGAAGTGAAAGAAATGTCCCGAATAATCCCACACAAAACCATCTTGATGTACTGTCTTGCAGTAGCCACCGACTTCATGATCGCGTTCCAAGATCACGTAATCATCGCTGTGGATGGCGTTTGCAAAGGCAAAACCACTTACACCCGCGCCGATGATCAAATACTTTACATGTTCCACGTTGTGCGCTCCTTTGTTCGCTGGGACGCTGGCTTGGCATCCGATCGGCCCAATCTACGCCAAACGCGAGATTCGTGCAAAACAAACCTTCCGTCAAAAACGCTGCGATCAGAAAAGAGCAGGTAGCATTGAAAACAAAAAGACCACTGGTTGGGCTTGTTGAGACGGGCGACGGCTCGTGGAGCCTTTACCACGAAGAGTTGGGCGTTCATTATCGCTCGCAGCATGGGGCATTTACGGAGTCTCGCCATGTTTTTTTGGAGGGCTGCCGACTGGCATCGCGTGGGGGCGTCTGGCGCGTGTTAGAGTTGGGCTTTGGCGGCGGGATCAATTTTTTACACACCGCTGCGATGGCCCGCGCTTGCGGTGCCTCTCTCGAATACCGCACGATCGATTGGGCACCTGTCGCCCCCGCCATCCTCCAAGCCCTCCACCAACACGCCCCCCCTGAGATGCGGCCCTTTTCGGCTCTGGCTCAAGAAGTCACCGCACAAGCCGATCCATCCGAGCTGCCCGCTCACACAAGATCACCACAAACCTACGCATCCGACACCACGACACAAGCCGATCCATTACAAACCCATCACTCCGACTTATCCACCGATCATGCCGCCACACAAGCCGATCCATCCGACCTTATCGCGTATGCTGAATCCCCTCAAGGTGATATCCGCTTGTGGTTGTACCCCACACCGTGGCAAAACGCCGCGATCCCCCTCCCATCGGGCGCACACGCCATCTATCACGATCCCTTCGGTCCTCGCGTCAATCCCGAAGCATGGGGGGCGGATTGTTTTGCGTGGATGCGCCAACACATCGCAGACGACGGCATCTTGGCGACCTATAGCGCGGCGTCTCATGTACGCGCTGCGTTGGTCGCAGCAGGTTTTGCCCTCGCAACGACCGCTGGCCCTGTAGGAAAACGTGAGATCACCTTGGCTGCGGTTGATCATTCTGTGTTGTCGATGTATACGCTTCTTTCCACAGAACGCTATCGCCAAAAAGCGCTCGCGTTGTTTTGACCCCACCCACCGCACACACCACACATCACAAGGAGTATCCGATGTTTTCCTACAGCATTATCGGTGCGGGATTGGCTGGTCTGGCCTTCGCTGAAGCCTTGCACAAACGAGGCGTACCCGCAGAACAGATCCTCTTGATCGAAGAAACCCAACCTGCGGCGGGTTCTTCTGGAGCGATCGGTGCGATGCTTAATCCCCTGCCCGGTCGCTCGCTGATCATGAAGGGCGGACATGCAGAAGCCTACGCCTACGCCTACCACTGGATCTTGCAGCACGCCCAAGAAGACGGTCGCGCTTATTGTCGCACCTTGCCGATACTGCGGCCTTTTGTCGAAGATCTCGGGGCCGAACAGATGCAACAGTCCTTTTTGCGTGGACTCAGCACCTACCCCGCCACCTTGCACAGCGAGAACCTTTCCGCAAGCCAAGTCGCCGAACGCTTCCCTTGGTTAACGCAAACGGATGGAGCCTTGCTGTTTTCTCCCGCTCTTGCCGTAAACTACGGAGAGATCACATGCGGCCTCTTTGAAAAGCTCGAAGCCAAGGGCATCCGCACTCAAGTCGGTCACGCATTGCAGACCATGCAATACACCCAAGACAACACTTGGTGTCTTCGTCTCGCCGATGGAACCGAACAGATCACCAAGCACGTCATCTTTTCGATCGGAGCAGACCTCGATCTGTGGTTCCCTGATCTGCCGCTTCAAACCACAGGTGGCGAGTTGGCAGAGTTTCGTCCACCCGCAGGCATCGAGATCAACACCATGATCAGTGCCGCAGGATACCTCATCCCCAATACTGCGGGGACTTGGATCGCAGGCGCGACCTTCTGGCATGGCAAAAAAGCCTCCACCTCCACCCAAGAAGAGATCTTTTCGAGCCTCCGCGCCAAGATCGCTCGTATGCTCCCCGCCATCGAAGAAGCCGAACCGATCCGCTCGTGGTTCGGTGTTCGCGCCATCCACCCTGCGGATCGCTTGCCCTTTGTCGGCCCCTTGCCTGAACTCCCAAATGTCTCGATGCTTGGGGCCTTTTCGTCAAAGGGCTTGCTGTGGGGGCCGTGGAGTGCCGCTTGTCTTGCGGCATGGTTGGTCGACGGTGAAAACGCCATCCATCCGAGAACACACACACAGCGCGTCCCCGCAAGCGCATGGAAACCTAGCACCACCCGTATTTTGGGAGTCCCTTGATGGCGATCGCGCACCCTCCTCTGCCTACGCCACCCTCCCCTCCTGAGGAACCGATCGATCCTCGGCTATTTCGGGAGCGCCCTTTCGGGCTGTGGGCGCTACAGCTTTTGTTGGCGGGTGGCCTTGTGTGGATGATGGTGTCAGGCTTGCGCGCCGTACAACAACGCGACGCACAGCGCAAAGCCTCCGAACGAGCGGGCGATCAGGCATGCGGCCTCCCTTTCCCCCACACCTCCCACAAAAAGCAGATCCTGATCCTCGCTCTTTCCGAAGACGAAGCCCGAGCCAACACCCAAGAAGGCACATCCCCCGAAGATCAACGCGGCCTCTCGCAATGGCTGCGCAGATCTTCCGCTGCATGGGGAAAGATCGGCTGGCATCTTCGACCAAGTAGCTTGTGGACGCTCTCCAATCCTCCGCTCTCTCCACAACAACAGATCGCGATCTCCCGAAATCTCGCAGCGCGTTGCCAAGTCGATGCCGTCCTCTCCACCGTCCTCACCACATGGGCAACGCCCAAATCCCCCACCCTATCGACCCCCAACCATCACACTCATCCGACTCCCAAGTCCCCCATCCTATCGAACTCAAAGCATCCGATTCATCCGACTCCCAAGTCCCCCATCCCACCGAACCCAACCCCCCCCATCCCATCGAACTCAAAGCATTCGAGT
>JAKLKB010000078.1 GCA_023150835.1 Myxococcota bacterium
AGCTCCCCTGGTATCTCGGGTTCTTTGAGTTCGTTCATAACGTACGAAGACGAGGGAAATCCCTTCTTTCTTCGCTGGTTGGGTGCCTTGTTGCATAAGACCTCAAAACACAACATGAGCCTGGCGTGTTATCGGGCAAGAGAGTGTTCTTGGCCAAGGATGGAGAGGTGATTCGATGCATGGAATGGCGGAGATTGTGTGGATTGCTTTGGCTTCGACGGCTGTGGTTGCTTTTTGTCATTGGCTCAAATTGCCGTCGTTGCTTGGATTTTTGGTGGTAGGGGTTTTGTTGGGGCCTGTGGGCTTGGGGGTGGTTCATGATTCCCATGCCATCGAGTTTGCAGCGGAGATTGGGGTGGTCTTTCTGTTGTTTACGATTGGGTTGGAGATCTCGATAAGCGACTTGGTGCGTATGGCGAGGCAAGTGCTTGTGGGGGGGGCGTTGCAGATGGGGATCACAGCGCTTGGGGTGGCGCTGTTGTTTGGGGTGATGTTTGGGAGTAGCAAGGTCGGTTGGATTCTCGGTTTGTTGGTTGTCCCGAGTTCGACGGCGTTGGTGTTGCGTTTGATGGGCGATAGCGGCGAGTTGATGACGCCGTATGGTCGGCTTTCGTTGGCGATCTTGTTGATGCAGGACTTTGCGGTGGTGGGATTTATGCTGTTGCTTCCGATGTTTGCAAAGAGTGATGCCACGCAGATGCAATTGGTTTGGAGTTTGGGGAAGGCGGGGTTGGTGACGGCAGGGATCTTTGTGTTGGGGCGTTTTGCCTTTCCTTGGGTGTTGCGGAAGATCGTCGCGCTTCGCAGTCGAGAAGTGTTTTTGTTGGTGACGCTGAGCATGGTGTTTGGGACAGCGTTTTTGGCGGGAAAACTTGGACTTTCGCTGGCGTTGGGTGCGTTTGTGGCGGGTATTGTGGTTTCCGAGTCCGAGTTTTCGCATCAGATGTTCGCCGAAGTCTTGCCATTTCGCGATATCCTCAACGGGTTGTTTTTTGTGTCGGTAGGGTTGTTGTTGCAGGCCGATGTGGTGCGTGCAAAGCCGTGGATGTTGTTGGGTTGGGTGGTGGGACTGTTGTTGTGGAAGTTTGTGGTGGTGGTGGGGATCGCGAAATTATTTCGTTTGTCGTGGCAAGCTGCTGTGTTTACGGGTGTTGCTCTTTCACAAGTGGGAGAGTTCGGTTTGGTGATGGTGAAAGAAGCGACCGCGTTAAAGCTGATTACGCAGGAACAGCGGGGCATGTTGATCGCAGCGTCTTTGGTCACGATGATCTTGACGCCGTTGTTCTTGATGTGGCTGCGTGCAAGTTGGCCGAAGCATCGGGCTGAAGTACAGGCCGATGTGGATACTGAGATGGCGCAAGAATTGGACAAACACGTGATCCTTGTGGGGTATGGGATCAACGGTCGCAACGTTGCGCGGGCGTTGCAGTATTTGGGGGTCAAGTTTGTGGTGGTCGAGATGAACCAGCAGACCGTGCAACGGGAACGCGAGAACGGGATACCGATCTGCTACGGCGATGCGACAAGTCATATCTTGTTGGAGTTGCTGCATGTCGAGCGCGCGCGGGTGTTTATTACGGCGATTGCGGATGCTGCGGTGACGCGAACCATCGTTGCACAGGCACGGCATGCCAACCCCAAGATGCAGGTGATCGCACGAACACGCTATATCGCAGAGATTGGGCCGTTGCGTGAACTGGGTGCAGATATCGTGGTTCCTGAAGAGTTTGAAACATCCATCGAGTTGTTTGGTCGGATCTTGCTGGCGTATGATATCCCTGAATTTCAAGTGGATATGGAAAAGCGGAAGTTGCGTAACGAAGAATACAAGGTGCTTTTGGATGAAACTGTAAAGCCCGTCGTTTCGTGGGCAGATTTTTTTTCGGGGCTTCAGATCGAACGGGTGCTTTTGGAAGACGGTTGGAAGGGCGCAGAGAAGACACTTGGGGAACTGCATTTGCGGGTCAATACAGGAGCGACGGTCTTGGCGATCTTGCGCGATGAGCAGGTGCATAGCGCGCCCGAAGGCGGATTTCGCTTGTCTGTGTGCGATACCCTGATCCTTGCAGGCGACGCCCAAGCCATGCAAAAGGCAAAGGAATTGTTGCGCGACGGTGTCTTGGGGCAATCCTCAAAAAGTCTTCTGGTAGAGAAGACCAAAGAAGCTTGATCCACGGAAAGCACGGAAAACACGGAAAGGGAAGAAGAGGAAGAAGAGGAAGAAGAGAGGGGAGAGGAAGAAGAGAGGGGAGAGGAAGAAGAGAGGGGAGAGGAAGAAGAGAGGCTTTCCATGTTAGAGGGGGGATGATTGTTTTTGTGCGTTGTTTGGAGGAGTTGGGTAGGAGTGGTCTTGTGTCGTGGTGGGATGGGTTGTGTGGGTGTCGTTGGTGGATGGATGTCGTTGGTGGGGTTTGGATGGATGTCGTTGGTGGGGTTTGGATGGATGTCGTTGGTGGGGGTTGGATGGATGTCGTTGGTGGCTTCGATGGGATGGGCGTTGGGGGAAGGGTAGGTGCGAAGGCGCATTCGCCAGTCGACGCCGACCATTTGACCGGGAAGGATGGGGAGCCAGACATTTTCACCTTGGAGAGGTTCACTGGAAAAGATCAGGTGGTTGACAAATCCTGTTTGGCTTTTGTGTTCACATTCCTGTGAGAAGCTGGGGCAGAGGTCGCGTTGTGAGCAGAGTGTTTTGTAGGTGCTGTAGTAGAGGTCTTTTCCGCCTTGGTGGGCAAGCATGGTCGAGCTCTCTCGCCCTGATCTTGATCGGCGCACTTGGGGCGATTAGTTTCTTCTTTTCTCGCCCCACCACTTACCCCACGCCCTCAGGCCCTCGCTCCTACCGCAACTTCCCCCCTTACGCCCCTCCCCCAAACAACCCTCCCGCCTACCCCAACCAAGCCAGCTATCCCCAAATGCCCGCCCATCCGAACCCACCACACGGCACAGCACGCCCAAAGCAAAGCTTCCGACAACGCCTCAAAAACCTCCGACGTCGACGCGCCAAATCTTCACAAGAGCGTCGATGGTAGCAAACATCGGCCGCTCGTTTTGAACGGGACTCGATGCAAGAGAAGAGGATCGGAACCAAGCGGTTGCAACTCGACGCGCACGGATTATACTGTGCAACCGCTCGCTCAAACGCGCTGCGTTTGCGCAGCGATCCAACACGACCCCATATTCGCCATCTGCCGAAGGCTTGGAGCTTTCGGGTACCTCAAAGGAGATCCTCATGCGCTCTCGCAAGTCCCTCCTGCTCTTTGGCTGCTTGCTCTCGGCGTCTTTGCTGTTGGCTTGCAAAAAAGATCTTCCCCCCGGAAGCCCCGCTGCGATCCAAAACAGCACCTCCGCCCACACACCCACCCAACCGATCTCTGCGGTCCAACAAAAACAGATCGACAGTCTGCTTCGCTACCTTCCCAAAAGCAGCGAATGGGTCTCGATCGTCCCGCGACTCGACGAATTCCCCCAACAGATCGATGCTTTCTTAAAGCGCGTTGAAGCCATCCGCAAAAATGACGAACTTCGCCGCCTTTTGATGGCCATGCAAAACCAGATCGGCGTCAATCCGCTCGATCCCAAAAGCCTCTCCCAAAGCGGTTTCGATCTCACCAGTCCGCTCGTGCTCGCCACCCTGCGGCAAAAAGCCGAAAACAAAACCTTTCTCTTGCTCGCCTTTCGCGCCCAAGATGCCAACACTCTTACACAAAAGCTCAAACACGCACTCACCGAGCGCCAGATGGCCAAAGAGACCCGCACCAAAAAGTGGAAAGAGCACACGCTTACAACCTTCTACAGCATCGGCCTCTTCAACAAACCCAACGAAGATCTGAGTTATACCGTCCTCGACAAAAACACCCTCCTGATCGCCATCGAGACCACCGCCAAAGCCATGCCCGATCCCGAAGAAACCAAAAAGCACACCGAGTCGGGTGCTGCGGCGCTTGAAACGCTTCTACAACTCGCCCCCCAAGACAGCCTTCAACACGATGCAAACCTCCAAGAAGCCCTAAAACAAAGTCCCTCTAGCCTGTTTTTGGTCTACACCGATCTCAAAGATATCGCCCAAAACATCGCCCGTTCAGCCGCCCAAAACGCTCCCATGCGCCTTCGAGGCACTCGACGCCTCCCGCTAGACTTGGACGCGATTAGTCGAAAAATGCCCTTGCGATGGGCATCTTCGCGCTTCACCCTCAACGAAAAGGGCGGTCAGATGGAGGCTTATCTGGCGATCGATCCCAAAGCCAGCGCGCAACTCAAGCTGCTCAAAGCCCCCAAAGGCGACGCCGCCCAACTCGCACAGGCCGTCCACAAAAACGCGATCCTCACCCTCAAAGGCTCGCTCGATGCCAACGGCCTGCTCACACAAGCCGAAACACTCGCCAAGATCGCGGGCCTTGATCTGGAACGGATCTACGCCATGATCGCCCAAATGACGGGCATCGACACCAAAAAAGAGATCGTCTCTCAAGCCGCTGGGCATGGATTCTTCTCGCTCTACGAAGTCGATCCCGGCGTCCTCACCGAATGGCCCCAACAATACCGCCGAAACCCCTACTTTCTCCCACGCTACATCCACCTCGCCATCGTCGCCCAAGTCAACGACCCCAAAGCCCTCCAAACTACCCTCGAAAAAGCCGCCAAGACCTTCCGCCTCGGAAAGAGCAGTATCCAAACGGAAAAAGGCCAACACGGCTCCCCGATCTATAGCCTCGAAGCATGGCCGGGCGCACGCGCTTATTGGACGATCGACGGCGATGTCTTTGTCTACAGCATCGGTAACAAAGCCCTTCAATACAGCCTGCTCGCACGAAAACATCCCAAAGAGCGCCTGCTTTCGGATGGAAAAAGCCCGATACTCCTCGATCAAGGCAGCCAAGCCGCACTGCTCGACCTCAAAAACCTCCAAAAAGCACTCCAAGGACTCCAGCTACCCTTTACGGTGCGCTTGCTCCTTGGAAACGTCCTCCAACAAATCCAAGGCATCGACCGCCTCAGCGTCGGCTTGTCGCCCGCCCAAAACGCACTAGTGTTGCGCGGTCAACTGCTACTCGGAGAAGCCCGATGATCCGACTGGAACACGTCAGCCGCGTCTTTCAAGACGGAACCAAGCGGCTCGAGATCTTGAACGAACTTGACTGGTCCCTCGAAACCGGCCAATCCATCGCTGTGATGGGCCGTTCAGGAAGCGGAAAGTCGACTTTGCTCAATATCCTCGGCGGTCTTGACCGAGAGTACGAAGGCAAAGTCTTCTTTGACGGACAAGAACTCAAGCAACTCAACGACCGACAGATCGCACAACTTCGCAACCAAAAGATCGGCTACATCTTCCAAAGTTTCCATCTGCTCGATCAATTGACCTGCGAAGAAAATGTCATGCTCCCTAGCTGGTTTGCAGAGATGTCCCATGATGCGGCCCTCCAACGCGCCAAAGATCTGCTCACCCGCGTCGGACTTGCCCACAAGATCGGCACTCGCCCGCAACGCTTGTCGGGTGGGGAAAAACAACGCGTCGCCATCGCACGCGCCCTGATGATGAAGCCTGCCTTGCTCCTTTGTGACGAACCCACCGGCAACCTTGACGAGGCCACAGGAGAAGAGATCCTCCAACTCTTCCTTCGCCTTCAAAAAGAAGAACACTTGACCTTGATCCTTGTGACGCACGAGATCCGCACCGCCGAGATCGCCGATCAAGTCTTTGTCCTTCAACAAGGCAAACTCGTTCAAGGCAAGCTCGAAGACGGTCACGCCGTCGCACACAGCTAACCACTCCCTTGCACCCAACGCTCCTTGCTTAGGAGGCTCCTTTGCGTATCTCTGCCTTTTTTCGATTGCTTTCTCTCAATATCCGACGCAACGCCCGCAATCTGCTTTTGAGCAGCACGGGGATCGTGATCGGCATCGCTTCGTTTGTGTTTTTTGTGGCCCTTGGCTACGGCGTCCGCCAGATCGTTTCGCACGATCTGCTCGGCGCACTGCCTGTCAACCAGATCGCCATCACCCCCAAAAGCTACGCAGCCGGGATGTTTCGCTTTGAATCGCTGTTGAGTCGTGGCATCACCGAAGACACGCTCGCTCGTTTTCGCGCTCTACCCGGCGTCAAGCGCGTCTACGGCAAAATGAATCTCAAAGCCCCTGCCCGAGCCGTCGTCCCCATCCCCGCTTTTCTCCAACAACAAGGCATGGCTTCCGCTTTTTACACAGAACTTGTCGCCCAAGGCATCGAACCCGAAGCCATCGACAAAAAAGACCTCGGTGGCCTTGACTTCATCTTTCACCCGCCACCCAAAGCCCCCACATCCCAACCCACCACCCGCTCTCCTAAACCGCCGATCGACCGCGATGTCGTTCAATGCGGGCGCTTTCGCTTTTCCAAAAAGCCCGTCCCTGTGCTGATCTCTCGAAGACTACTCGATCTCTACAATTCCACCCTTGCGGGTACACGGGGGTTTCCAAAACTCAACGATCAATTTGTACGCGCCGTGTCTTTTGATATGTACGTCGGTAGCTCCGCGTTTCAAAGAGATCGCCATCCTGCCGGGGTTTGCCGGATGAAATGCCGTGTGGTCGGCGTCTCCAACCGCGCCATATTGCTCGGGATCAGCCTCCCTCTCGGTTACATCCAGCGCCTCAATCTGATCTACAACGACGCCACTTCTGCGCCCACCTACCAAAGCGTGATCCTCGAAGCTCACCAAGCCAGCGAGATCCCACAACTGCTCGCCACACTCGACAAGATGGGCTTTACTCTCGAAAGTGGGCAGATCTTTGCCCGAAAAGTCGGCGAAATGGTCTTCCTCTTTGCGCTGGTGCTCACGCTCATTAGCGTCATTATCATGGTGATCGCAGCGATATCGATCGGTCATACTTTTTTCATGTTCGTGTACGAACGCCGCTACCAGATCGGACTCATGCGTGCGATCGGTGCAACCAAGTCTTTGATCCGACGGCTGATCTTGATGGAAGCTGCGGTGGTGGGAATTGTCAGCGGCGCGTTGGGTCTTGGTGTAGCGTGGACAGCCACACACGGCTTGCGGTGGGCGCTTGAACGTTCACAACGCCTGCCCTTTGAAGCCGCCAAGCTGTTTTCCTTCCCGTCTTGGTTGCCTTGGGCGGCCCTTGGCTTTTCTGTACTCTTTTGCTTGATCGGTGCTTTTTTCCCCGCTCGACGCGCTGCGGCGCTCGATCCTGCCCGTGTCCTCACCGAAGGCTAAAACCAACACTCCTCAACGGCGACGGCGTTTCACACGGCGTTTGGGTGGTTCGGGGGAGGGTTCCTCGTGGGGAGGGAGTGCTTTGGGCTTGTGTTTTTCGAGCAATTCTTTGACTTCCCCTGCTTTCCAAAGAGGTTGCTCCATATCGTTGTCTTGGCTGGCGGGTATGGCGACTTTTTTCTCAACTCGCGGGTCACTTTCCAAGACAACACGCAGGCGGATCTCTTGGTGGGGGATGGTCAGGACAAAAGGTTTGTCTGTTTTTCCGATCGGTTTCTTAAAGCGAGGATGGTAGATGATCGCAGGTTGTCCTTGGGACAACAGAGTAACGCGGATCTGCGGAAAACGCTCTTGGATCAGTTGTTCTCGGCGATCATCGCGGATCTTGTAGGGACTGCTGTTGAAGAAACTCAGGCGATTCTCTTCGCTCTCGCACAAGAAATAGTACAGGCCGGGTTCAAGGCGGATCTGCGCTGTGTTCGATAGGCCTAATGTCTTTGAAACCATCTCAGGATCGGCTTTTTTGAGCAGATGAAGCTGACAGGCGGGTGAAAAATCAAAGCGCACCAACGCACGCCCATCTTCGAGCGTCCGAGAACGAACGAACTGAAAAGCTGCGTAAGACACCGCCAGAACCCCCACGAGCCCAACGAGCAAGATCAAACGCAACAACAAGCTCATGGTCTTGGCATCGTCTTGTTTCGGTGTCGCTAAGATCTGCGGTGAGGCATGAAGTGGCGTGATCGGTCGGGCGCTTGTGTCGAGACGTTCGGGGATACGTGGGGCGAAACGCCCAGCCGCATCGACGCCTTTGGCGAGTTCGGATGGGGCATACTCTGGCGGATGCACCGCAAAATCAACGTGTGGTATCTGTCCTGTCGCCACCGCACGAACAGGCTGGCGCAAGGGATCGTGGCTGCGATTTGTAGGCAAGGGGCTTGGCACAGAAGCCAATCCACCGCCACTTCGCGCAGTTTCCCCCTCGACAGGTGTCGCTTTCAGGCGAACTTCGGCAAAAGACACCGATCCATGTTGGATCTCGTTTTGGCCCGCTCCTGCGGGCTTTTCAACACGTGCCACTTCTGGAAAAGAACGAGGTCGAACGGCCTCTTCCGTTTTTGGCAAAGCTCGCGGAACCTCCATCGAGAGGGGGGTGCCTGCGATCTGCGGGACTTCTTGAAGAGAAGGTCCACGTCCGCCTGCCCGAACTTGCGGGATCTCGTGCGCAGACAGAGGGCGTTTGGAGCTTCCGACTTGTGGGATCTCGGGAACAGAAAGTGGGCGCATCGAAGCTCCCGCTCCTGCGGAGGAAACAGTAGGGATCTCGTGCGCAGAAGGGGGTCGGCCTTCTCGTTTTCCATCCGCAGAAACCATCGGTGGACGCGGTAGATTGGAAGCTCCGACCGCGTGGTCGGGGCGCTTGGGAACGTCGGCTGGCTCCCCAAGCGTCGCGTCGCCTGTCGTCTGATCGCCGCCTTCGGACAAACGGCTGACTTTGCGCGGTAGGGGCAAGGGAGCCGCGTGAGGCGAAGGCCCCACCGTAAGATTCGTGTGATCTCCCGTATCTCCCGACACAGCAGGGATAAAGGTCTCTGTCGGGGCCATCACATCAAGCAGATCGTTCGGCTTATGGTAGGCATCCAGCAACGACAGAGCTTCTTGCGGGATCGCAAAATCCACCCCCACCATCCCTGAATCTCCCCCCAAAGCATCCAAACCCGAGATCTTCGATTTTAAGATCGAAGCGGAAGGCAGAGCCTCCGAAGATCCCAACAGATCCGACAGATCTTGGGGGCCTTGAAAAGCCGGAAGTTGCCGCGTGTCCAGCTTGCCTGTCGGTGCAGGCGAAGAGGACTTTAAAAGACTTGCGTCGCTCTCCATCGCCACCACATCGACTGCGTCTGGGCGTGGTGACGATTTTCCGCCGGATTCGAGAAATGTCTCGTCGCCTGTGATCGTCTCATCGCCTGAGGTTTCTTCGTTTTCGGAGAGTTCGGAGATGTCCCATACATCGACGCCTTGAAGTGCAGGTCGGGGAGGCAAATAGCTCGGAGATGCTGGGTGATAGTTGGCCTCAGGATACACGGGTGGGACATAATCTGGATAAGCTTCTTGGGCGTGCGCATAATCGCCCATCGATTGGGCAAGAGATTGAAAATCTTGCGAAGCACCAACCAACGAGGCTTCGTTTTTGCTCGGGACAAAGTCGCCCACGGTTTCTTCGTAGAATCGGGCGAGATCTTCTTGATCGATGAACAGATCTCGCTCACGCAAGATCATATCCAACTCACGTTGGAGATCGCGGGCATTTTGAAAGCGTTTTTCGGGGTCTTTTTCGAGCAGGCGAAACACCGCATCTTCGAGCTGTGCAGGGATATTTGGGGTCAAAGCAAACAAAGAAGACGGTGTGTTTTGTGTCACGGCCATCATAATGCTAAAGACTTCGTCGCCCGAAAATGGGCGCTCTCCGCTGCATAGTTCGTACAAGATCGAACCCAACGCAAACAGATCGGAACGAGCATCCAACGGACGAGCATAAATCTGTTCGGGTGACATGTACGAGGGAGTGCCTTTGATCTGGCCGTTAAGCGTATTTCCCTCTTTTGCCGGGTGGTTGGTGGCTTTGGCGATCCCAAAGTCGATCACTTTGACGAAGCCGTTGCGGCTCAACAGGATGTTGCTCGGCTTGAGATCGCGATGAACCAGATGCAGCGGACGACCGTCGCGACCCACATGCGTGTGTGCGTAATGAAGACCTTTGCTGACTTCGATCACAACATAGACCGCAAGACTCCAAGGGATCGGCTTTTTGGTGATCTCTTTGGAGCGGGCAAGGATTACTTCGAGATCGTATCCTTGAATGCGTTCCATCGCGATGTAGACGAGGTCTTGTTCTTCTCCGACATCGTAGATCTCGACGATATTCGGATGTTGAAGACGTGCAGCAAGACGTGCCTCGTGCAACAACATCCCCCGCTGTTCGGGCCCTGTCTTATCGTCGAGATGAACGCATTTCAACACAACTTCTTTGGAAAAGTCTCCCAAGCCGATCTGAACGGCCCCCCAAACCTCGGCTTGTCCCCCCTCTCCCAAGCGGGCGACCAACTTGTATTTCCCATTACCTATAAAGACGCCCGGTCTGAGTTTCATAAAATACGCTTTCCCTTGAAGCGGACTCGCTTCCTTGCGATTCGCAGATAGTCGCGGCTGGCTCTTTTCAAAACCATGAGACAACACAAGCAAAGCCTACACAAAACGCGCAGGCTCAAAAAGGTTATTTGACACGCACTTTTCACGCAAGACCCAAAAATGCTTGGCGCTTGCCTCTTGCACCGCAACGCAGCGAACAAGCCTCGCTGCTTAGGCACCAAGAAGGCACACGCAACTGGGACGATCGTGGATGATTGTACCCATCCGCGCACAAAAGACAAACAAATCTTTCGCTCTACCGACCATCCTTGCGGCGATCTGAGCGGATGGCGCATCCTTGCCTATGATCCAAACCCAAACCATCTCGGTAACGCAGGGGACGAATTTGCGGGTGGCGGATGCCATCGCGCAGCCCAAGAATTTTTGAGTCGATCAAGGACGCCGCAACAAATGAACAAACAAACCTGATCGCAGCTTGGGTTCAAACCACGTAGACTTGGGCGGCATCACATGACCGGCCTCTGCGACCTCAAGCAACTCCTCGACGGAGGTCGGATAACAGGCCCACGCAACACCCTCTGGATGGCGGCTCGCCATCGCTTCGAGCCCTTGGTATCCGCGAATGCCACCGACAAAAGAGATCCGTTTGTCTCGGCGAGGATCGACGATCCCCAAAACAGGAGCCAAAAAACGATCCTGCAACAAGCTGACATCCAATCGCCCCACAGGATCGTTCGGGATCTCCACTTCAGGCCGCAAGCGCAGGCGCCACCATGTTTTTTGAAAAAACAGATCAAAACAACGCGGCATCGGCGGCGAGAGTTTGGGCAGATCTTGCAACGGCTCACGCACAAACATCTGATCGACGTGCGACAAAAAGGCGGCGGCTGAGAGATCACCGAGATCATGCACAAGCCGATGGTACGGCAAGATCTGCATTTGATTGTGTGGAAAGACCACACTCAAGAAAAATTGCGAAGGATCTTCGGATGAAAGATGCGGCTCGGCTTGTCTTCGGGCTTGCGCCACCCGCGATGCCGCTGCGGATCGATGATGCCCATCCGCCACATAAATCAACGCAACGTGTTCCCGAAACAGCGCTGCGATCGACTGATTCGTTGCGTCGTCTGTGATCTCCCAACAACGATGCTCGATCCCGTCCGTCGCCTCAAACGCAAGCGTCGGTGGTTGGGCGCTGATCTGCTCTAGCAACGCATCCAGATCGGGTTGAGAACGGTATGCCAACAGCACAGGGCCTGTTTGCGCTCCTACCGTCGTGATGTGATTCACCCGATCGAGTTCTTTGTCTGGGCGCGTAAACTCGTGCTTGCGAACGATCCCCTTGTCGTACTCCGCACACGAAGCCAAACCAACAAATCCTGTTTGACGATGCTCTCCCATCACCAACTGGTACACATAAAAACGTTCCGCACTGTCTTGTACCAAAACCCCCTTCTCAACGAACGATCGCAACTTGGCTTGGGCGTACTCGTACACCTCTAGCGCGTGAGGCTCCACCTCTTCTCCCAACTCGACTTCTGCCCTCGTCACGCGCAAAAAACTGTAGGGATTTCCTTCCACCAAAGCACGCGCTTCTTCCGTATCCATCACATCATACGGCAAAGACGCCACACGAGAAGCCAACGCAGGATCAGGGCGCAATGCCCGAAAAGGCCGATATATCGCCATCTCTTCCACTCCATCAACACCATCTCTATTTGCGCTCAAACCAACGCTGCTTGCACCACCACTCGATCCATCCCCATCGATGCGATTTTTCCGTCTCCCATCAATACGATTTTTCTATCTCCGATCGAGTTGATTTTTCGCAAACAACCACCGACACTCCGCGCTTTGGCCTATACACCAACTTCGCCACTCGCGCAACTCCCCGCCTCTTTGTTTGCCCTGCTCTTCATGCCCAAAGAAACGGCACACCCCACGCGCCTCTCGCTGTTTCCGCTCTCAACGCCAAAACATCGGCACAGAGCCCTCACACGATATCCGAGAGACGTGTGATCGCGTAAAGGCCCTGCTCTTGGGCAGCCACAGGGGCTGCCTCTACATCACACAACGGGCGAATTTCGTATCGCAACCCTCCGGCTGCCCGCGCCTCAAATCTCGGTAAATTGCCGAGCGTTTCAATCTCACGCCACACAAAAAGCCGTCCAATCGCCAAACGATGGGGTCTTGTATCCGTCTTTTTCTGAGCGTATACACGCCCCCATACGACAAGTGCGTATCTTGTCCGATTCTTCGACCTGTTTGGGAGAATGAAGCATCATGGAACGACGACTCCTTTGGCTGTTTCTTGCAACCGCCTTGACCTTTGTGTTTCTCGGTGGATGCGGGCCGATCACGCTAAACCCCAACCAAACGATCTGCACCGCCACCCAAGACTGCCCCGGGCGCTTGCGCTGCCAACAAGGCCGATGTGTCGCTCTCTCCACCGAAACGACACCCACCGAGCCTCTCCCTTCCGAAATCAGCGCAGAATCCACCGTCGAGTCCCTGCCTTCCGAACCTCCCTCCGAACCCACTGTCGAATCCCTCACAGAGCCTTCTCTCGAATCCGTCCCCGAAGATGCTGGCTCTGAGCCTTCTCCAGAACGCCCGCCCGACGCCGTCTGCGAAGACGAAGACAAAGACGGGTACTGCGCCAATCTACCCAACGACAAAGGCCAATACGACTGCAACGACAAAAACAAACAGATCCATCCCAACGCCCCCGAACAATGCAACGGAGAAGACGACAACTGCAACGGGCAGATCGACGAAGATCTCACTCCCCCTCCTTGCAGCAAAACCCAAGGCGTCTGCTCAGGGGCAAAAAAAACCTGCAAAGGCAAACAAGGATGGGCCGATTGCACCGATAGCGATTACCTCGTACACAGCGGAGATTACGAATCAAAAGAAACCACTTGTGATGGCAAAGACAACGACTGCAACGGCCTAATCGACGATAACGTGTTCTTGCCCACCGCTCCCTGCCAAACTCCCCAAAAGCTCGGCGAATGCGCTCGCGGCCAATATACGGGCTGCAAAGACGGCAAACTGGTGTGTACATCCAACATCCAACCCCAACCCATCGAGATCTGCGACAACGGCAAAGACGACGATTGCAACGGCAGCGTCGATGAAAATCCCCCTTGCGCCTGCATAAACGGCAAAAAAGAATCCTGCTACGACGGTCTCATCGGATGCACCCGAAAAAGCGACGGTTCCTACACCTGCATCAGCCCCTGCCAAGCCGGTTCTCGAGCTTGTCTCAACAGCAGATGGGGAGCCTGCCTTACACAGATCACCCCATCATCCGAGATCTGCAACGGTAAAGACGACGATTGCGACGGCACCATCGACAACAACACCACAGACAGCAACAAAGACTGCAACACCTCAAAACCCGGCATCTGCCAAGATGGCCGTACCCAATGCGCCAACGGTACGCTCTCCTGCACCTCCATCTTTCAAGCCACCCCCGAAACCTGCAACGGCAAAGACGACGACTGCAACGGAAACATCGACGACAATCCCCAAGAACAAGGCAAAGCCTGCCCTGCACAAGCCACAGGAGAATGCAAAAACGGCTCCTATCGCTGCGAAGCTGCCCGACTGACCTGTGTCCCCGCCTCGCCAACACCCGAGATCTGCAACGGCAAAGACGACGATTGCGACGGTAGCATCGACAATACCGAAGGAACAAGCTTGCCGATCGCTCGTTCTTGCTACGGCGGCCCCGCCCAGTCCCTCGGCGTGGGCCTCTGCATCGACGGCACACAACGTTGCATCAACGGCACATGGGACGCTTGCAATAACGCACAAACTCCCCGCAGCAGCGAGACCTGCGACAATGCCGCTGACGACAACTGCGATCACTCCCTCACCTACGGATGCAACACCTGTAACCCAAGTCGCGTCAATTTCCCCCTCACCCCTTACGGCGAACACAGCGACGCCATCCGCGCCACCGCCCTCAGCCCCAACAATCTGCTTTTTGTCTCCGCTTCCAAAACGGGAGAGATCCGCATCTGGTCGCGCACGGATGGCCTTCTGCTTTCTTCCCTGCGCGCTCACACCAACGCCATCCAAGACCTCGCCATCAGCAACGACAACACCCTCCTCGCCTCCGCAAGCAGCGATAAATCCGCTGCGATCTGGACGCTCTCGACCGCACAACGCCTGCGCACCCTCTCCGGCCACTCAGGAGAAGTCGTGGGGATTCGCTTTATCGACAACGATCAAGCCCTGATCACCGTCTCCGATGACGGCTACCTCCACCGCTACAACACCGCCGACGGAACACTCCAAAAACGCCTCAAGATCGGCTTTAACGCACGCAGCCTCGCGATATCTCCACAAACAAACCTGCTCGCTGTCGGTGGAAGCCTCGGAGATATCGCCCTTTTTGACCTCTCCCAACACAAGTTCACCAAACAATGGAAAGCCCACAGCGCTGCCGTCCTCTCCCTCGCCTTCTCTCCCGACGGCAAAGAACTCGCAAGCGGAAGCAGCGATCGCACCATCTTGATCTGGAACACAGACAACAACCTCGGACAAAAACTCTACACCCTCAGCGGCCTGCAAGCCGAAGTCTACAGCGTGTTCTACGATCCGCAAAAACGTTTCTTTTTCGCAGGTACCGCAGAAAAACTGGTTCGTGCGTGGCGTCTCCCTCTCTACACTTACGCTCACGCTTACACCTCGCCCAACGGCGCTGTCACCAGCATCCAAGCCGAAACCACCGGCACAACCCTCTACGCTGCCACCGATACGCCTCGCACTTACTCATGGCCGATCGCCTCCCCAACAGCCTCCGCCCGCCCTTTCCCCGCACACAACAGCCACATCACCGCCCTCGCTCAAAACAACAACATCGGTCTGCTCGCCTCTGGCGATGATCGCGGCACCATCGTTCTTTGGAAACAAGGAACCCTTCTCCGCTCCTCCGCGCTCCTCAGCAAACACAACGCGACGATCTCACGGCTCGCTTTCACCGCAGACGGAAAAACCCTCGTCTCCACCAGTCGCAACGGCGATATCGTCGTTTGGGAGACCAGCAACGCCACTCTCAAAACCACCTTTTCGAGCGCTCACCTCGGAAAAGCCGTCTCTGCCCTTTCCATCCAACCCAACAGCCCTTCCCTGTTCGTCTCCGGCGGCGATGATGGCCGCATCATCGCTTGGGATATCAGCAAAAACAAAGATATCTCGACGCTCGCCCTCCCCAACAGCGATCTCCCCCTTGACCTTCAATTCCAAGACGACAACAAAACCATCGCCGTCGGCGCAAGCAGCGGACGCCTCTACATCCTCAGCTTCGATGGCATCAACCTCAAGCTCGAAAGAACCCTCACAGAACACCAAAACAGCGTCCTTGCCGTCGCCTTTGGATCTCGCCCTACCATGGGCGCTCCTGTCCTCGCCTCTTCTGATGTCGCAGGACGGATCGTCTTTTGGACAACAACCTTATGGAACAAAGTCGGCGACTTTACCAAAGCCAACGCACGCTACAGCCGACTCCAATTCGGAAGCACACCCCAATACCTTTTCGCTCAAAGCGACGCTTTTCTTACGGTCGATATCTTGGACGTCTCCAACCGCAAGATCACCCAAAGCCTCCGTGTTCCACAAAGCCTACACAGCTTTTTGTGGCACCCTGAAAGCTTCACCTTGTTCGCAGGCAGCGACGCCATCCTCCACCGATGGACTTGCCCATAAATCCACAAAAACGTAATCGCCCCAAATTTGCAAACAAACCACCGCACCCTTCACCAACAACCTTGTGTATCCTCTCTTTTTCTTGATGGGCTTGTCCATCACACCGATGATACCGACGCAATCTCCAACCGATAGGATCCAAAACCATGCACCGTTCCTCACAACAAAACACCCTCTATCGGCTTTTTGGATGGCCTCTACTCGCTCTCTTCCTTGCGATCACCCCCTCCCTCGCTTGTGATGGCCTCCCACCCACCGAGACCCTCCATGAACCCTCCGCCGAATCTTCCCAAGAACCCGCTCCCAACGAGCCTTCCACAGAATCCAAGACCGAATCTTCCCAAGATTCCGCTCCCATCGAACCCTCACAAGAATCCACAACCGAAATCTCACAAGAACCCGCACCATCCGAGCCTTCCACCGCAGAAACCACCACCGAACCCGCCCCACCCGACCAAGAACCCGCACCCACCGAGTCGCCTCAAGAATCCACACAAGACGCCACCGCAGAACCCATTGCAGAACCCGACCCCACCGACGCACAAGAGCCGCTCCCCGAAACCAACACCGAAACCCAACCCGACGGCCTACCCGAAACCCAATCCGACGGCCTACCCGAAACCCAACCCGACGGCCTGCCTGCACTCCAAGTCAAAGCGATCAGCCTGCGCACTCCGTTGCTCGAAAACTCCGCACAAAGCGGGCTTCTCGAACGATCTGCGGATGGCAAAACGTGGCATCGGATCCTCTGGCTCCCCGCTGGCTCGTTCTCTTTTACTTTTCAACTCGACAAGCAAACCGCTCCCGTCGGCATCCTTCAGCAATCCACATGGCCGCTGCAAGGCTTTCTCCAAACAGCCACCGCCCCGATCCAAACAAACACCCCACAACAAGGCCGTTATCGTATCACCGTCGACACCACAAACGCCTCGTTTCGCATCGAAGCCCTCCCCGCCATCACTGCCGCCCGTCTCGTCGGCACATGGAACGCCCAAAGCAACCAGCAGATCGCCCTCGCTCTTGACGCCCAAACGGGCCTATTTCAAGCCGATATCTCGATCAAGGCCGGCAATGCCACGTTTTCCCTCGAACTCCAACAACAAGGCGCTTGGCGACGCTATAGCCTTACCCACACACCCTACAACGCCTTCCCACAAGGCGGAACCCTCGAAGAAAACACCTCTCCAAGTCTTTCTCTGATCCCACAAGACGACACCTACCGCTTTTCCATCGATCCCAAAGATCTCCGCTTTGCACTTCACTACACACCCGATGATCCGACTCTTCGCTACCAAGCCCTGCTCCAAGATCTCAGCACCCTCTCCGATCCTGCTCAAAAAAATGCGCGGATCCTCCCCTTCTTCCGACGCTTAACGGCCCTTCGACAGATCCCCATCGTCAAAGGCCGCGACGTTGTCTTCTTGCTGTGGTGGTCCATGCAAGCCCCCGCCTCCGTCGCTGGAACCTTCAACCAATGGCAAGCCGGACAACATACTCTCCAACGCATCGCTGGCACCGACTTTTATCACCTCAAACTCACCATGACACAAGATTCCCAATACGCCTACAAATTCGTTGACTCCGCAGCCACCCCTCAATGGATCACAGACCCCGTCAATCGGCGATTTGAATACGGCCCTTTCGGCTCCAACTCCCTCTTCAATACCGACGCCACCACCGACACCAGCACACTCGAACAACACAACGAATTCTCCGCCACCAAGCTCCAAAACAAACGCAAGCTCATCGTCTACCTCCCCCCCAACTATCGCAGCGCCAAAACCCGCTATCCCGTCTTGTATATGCACGACGGACAAAACCTCTTTGATGATCAAGCGATCTGGGGCGGATGGGGCGTCAAAAGCTGGGCCGATCAGATGATCAAAGCTGGACAACTCAAGCCTTTTATCGTCGTCGGGGTCGAAAACACCATCGGCAGAATGGACGAATACACCCACACCACCGACAAGATCAGCGGAACCTCTACCGGAGGCAAAGCCAACGACTACGCCGACTTCTTGCTCAAAGATATCAAACCCTACATCGACGGGCTTTATCGCACACATCCCGATCACCGCCACACCGCCGTAATGGGCTCTTCGCTTGGTGGCTTGATCTCTCTTTGGCTGGGCGTCCATTATCCCCGTACCTTCTTCCGCATCGGTGCCCTCTCTAGCACCTTTGGATGGGGCAAGATCGCAGCAAACAACCCCACCCTCGGCGAGATCTTCCAAAACAAAGGCTTCCAAAACCTCGTCGTCTACATCGATTCGGGCTCCCCCCAAGACAACTATCAAGTCACCCTCCAGATGCGAGACACCATGCGACAACTCGGCTACCTCGACGATCTCAACCTACTCCATTACGTCGAACAAAACGCCATCCACAACGAAAAAGCATGGCGTGACCGCCTCCATCGCCCCCTTTCTTTCCTCCTCTCTTGGCCCTGATCGATCCACACGCCCCTCTCTCTCTCTCCCAACCTACTTGCCCACGCTCCTTTTTCGCACACCAAACGACAAGGGCTTTGGCCCGATATCAAACAGCCTCGTAAACAAAAACAACAAAAACAACAAACCAAACGTCGCCGCCAACCCGATCCCCACAAACGACCGTCTATTCTCCGCGATCCGCTGCTCCACGTCCTCCTGCGTTCGCCTCACCACCAACACCGCACGCACCCGATTGCTCTTCGTCAATTGCGACGTACCCGCCCAACCATAACCCACATTCAAAGCCTTCCCAGTCTCCCCATGACACGCTTGACAGGGCTTTCCATTCGGAACTGGCCAATACACCGTCAACACCTTGTTTTCTCCAAACAACTCCATAAAAGAAACCGCCCTCTCCTTTGTCAACGCATCGTTCCAACGATCCTTTTCAACCCGAAAAGCCGTCTTCTTTTGCGCCAACAACCCTTTGTGCGCTTGATCGATATTCAAAAAACCGATGCGCTTGAGCTCGCTGACTTTGGACAATAGCTTCGGATGCTTCTGCTTGATCCATTCAAGAACCTTCGGATCAGACAAGCGTTTCTCCACAAACTGCCGCGTCGAAAGATCCGTGTACGCATACGTCTTGTCCAATCGCACCACTTCGATCGACGCGATGGTCTTGTCTTTTCGGAGCTTTGACACCAACTCCCGCACGATATCCGCCCGCCCCTCAACCATATTGGCCCCGATCGCTCGCTGAAGCGTGGCCGCTTGATCCAACGCTGCCTTGCGATCTTGTTCCCGTAATGCCTGCCCCGTGTTGTGCAGATTGAACACCAACAGCGAACCAAACGCGAACACCATCACCAACAACAAACCCAACACCGACGCAACCCCCGCAAAGACCGCACGATTCCGACGCATCAACTTCTGAAATCGCTCTGCACGTGTCAATGGGTGCGCCTTGATCGGCTTTTCCGCAAGATACGCATCGATATCGTCTGCAAAATCCGCCGCCGACGCATAACGCCGCCCCGCCTCCTTCTCCATCGCTTTCAAACACAAAATGTCCAATTCTTGCGGAATCTTCCGCCCCAAAACACGCTGCGCCACCTCTGACGGTGCCTCCACCTCGTTCGAGATCACCTGCATCATTAACGAAAACAACGTATCTCCCACAAACGGCACCCGACCCGTCAACAAGTGAAACATCGTCGCTCCCAACGAATACACATCGCTCAACGGACCCACATACTGCACTTCCCCATTCGCCTGCTCGGGCGACATATAATACGGCGTCCCCATCGTCGCTTTGGTCGCCGTCAAATTCAGCCCTTGTTCGCGATCTTTCGCGATCCCAAAATCCATGATGTACGGCTCGCCTTGTTGATCGATCAAGATGTTGTCTGGTTTGACGTCTCGATGCACAATCCCCCGTCGATGCGCATAATCCAACGCACGACAACACTTGCTCAAGATCTGTAGCCCCCGCCTCATCGCCTCCTCGCTCTGCTCGTCTATTAGATCTTGAAACGTCTTCCCCTCGATCCAATCCATCACAAAATAAAACGTCCCCGGCTCTTCTCCCGCATCAAACACCGAGATGATGTTCGGATGCCGCAGCCTCCCCGCAAGCATCGCCTCATTTTGAAACCGCAAGATCGTTGCTTCGTTGATCTGTTTCCCAACCTTCATCACCTTGATCGCACAAAAACGACACAGATTCAGCGAATACGCCTTGTAAACCTTCCCCATACCCCCTTCTCCTATCTCCCCAAGCAGATCATAAGCCCCCAAACGACCGATCACATCGGTCGAAGAATACGGCAACGCAAATGCTTGCTGCTCATCCCCCTGCAACACACGACGATCTCCCATCGCCGTTGTCAGCACCCCGTCTCGATAACGCCGCAACTGCTTTGCGCGTACCGTCTGACTCCCGCCTCTCGCCTTCCCACCTGTCGCACGACCCTCCACAACGCCCACCACCACCGAAACAGCGTTCTCGCCCGTCGCCTCAAACGCAACGTCTCCACCTTCCAACACCGTCCTTCCCGCCTTCTCCTCATCAAACACCGTCCTTCCCGCCTTCTCCTCATCAAACACCGTCCTTCCCGCCTTCTCCTCATCAAACACCGTCCTTCCCGCCTTCTCCTCATCAAACACCGTCCTTCCCCCCGTATCCGCCCCAATGACCGCTTCTTCGACCTCCCCCACAACAAACACATCCACCGCTGTACGTTCGGGGCGCTCGTCCAACGTATTTGCGAAAAGATCCCATCCACCCACGCTTTTGACACGCCCTTCCTGATCGCCGATCACCCGTTTCTTGCTCGAACCCTCTTCGCTCTTTTTCTCGCTTGACATCACTCGCTCCTCCCAGCACAGGGCTTACGCAGATCGGTTTGCTTGGCGGGGCTTTCCCTCACACCCCACAAAATCACCTTGACAAATCCCCCCTCTTTTGCCTATCTATTCGCTCGCCTTGCGCCCCTGTTGATGGCGATAGTTCTCCATTTTACACAGATTTCAAGGTCTTACACCTTGTTTGCATACCCCAAAGGAGTTTCTCATGAAAGCAGATATCCATCCCAAATACAACCATGTGATCTTTACCGACGGCGACTGGGAACTCGTCACCCGCTCCACCATGAAAAGCAACGAAGTCAAAAGCATCAACGGCGTTGATCACTACGTGATCCCCCTCTCCGTTAGTGCTTATACGCACCCTTTCTGGAACGGTGGTAGCCAACGCTTTGTCGACACCGCAGGTCGCCTTGAGCGCTTCCAACGCAAATACGCCCGACCCGCTCGCAAAGCCTAATCCCTCATCGCGTCTCTCCCATCGCGTCTCTCCCATCGCGTCTCTCCCATCGCGTCTCTCCCATCGTGTCTCCCACCCAAAACCTCCGTTTCAGCCCCGAAGGGCTTGGGCAACGAGCCGCGTCACCCTCGCCCATCGTTCCTCACCCTTCAACCCCCGTTTTACCGCCGCTCTTCCTCAAAGCAAAAACTCTATGCTTATTCAATAGATAACAGGCATAATTTTCATCTTTTTTGCGATTGTTTATCGGCTCCTCTATGCTCCAAAACGAAAGGCCCACCACAACGGACCCCCGACTCTTGGACAGGAGATCTGCCGATGACACTCGAAGAAATGAAACAAATGGCCTACTGGCACGCCGACGCAGAAACACCCGGCCCTTTTTGCCCGGGATGCTACTCTCCCTTGCACGGCGATCTTGCTTTCTTTTGGCACAAACAATGTTTCCTTGGCCTTGCTGGACCTGCCCCTCTGCCCACCGCAACCCCACAAAACCGACGCCGACAACCGCCTGCCCCACCACGCCTCGCCCCACAACATCGCCAACCTCCGCCTTCCTACACCCAACAACCCTCCCAATCCTTCGAGGCTTTCTCTCGCCCTGTCCTCCGCTGTCATCCCTCTTCTCGTTAAAAACGCCGTCCCTTCTCTCCTCTCAAAAATAACTCCGTTTGTTTGGGCGCTTGACGAAGCAGCGTCGATCCGTATGCTGACGGGCGTTGGGTGTTGACACAAAGCTTCTCGAAACGGCCCTCCCAACCCCGAAAGACGTACCTCCCACAGGTACAAAGACATCCCAAGGAAAGAAACTGGGAGCGGCGTTTCTGTTGTGTCGCCTTCAAAGCGACCGTTCCGAGCATCCCCACCGCGCCCCCAGACCTCCATCCCAAGCGGAGAGACCCACCATGCACCGCACCAAAGAACAGAAAGACCTTCCATGGCAAGCAGGACGCAACAGCAGCCCCGCTTGTTTGTCTTGCGACAAACGCCTTCACAACCAATGGAAAGTCCTTGATGAAGAGCAGCTTCGCGACCTCAACACCGTCAAGTCGTGCAACACCTACCAACCCGGGCAAGTGATCTTCTACCAAGGCAACCCATGTATGGGCCTTTATTGCATCGAATCTGGAACGGTTGCTCTGCGCAAGATCGATATACACGGAAACAGCGTCGTGATCAAGCTTGCCCATGACGGGCAAACCCTCGGCTATCGCGCCTTTTTCTCCAACACAGAGTACTCCGTCTCCGCAGAAGCCGTCACGGCTTGCCGTGTCTGCTTTATTCCCCGTGACTTTGTTCGTGATATCTTGCTCAAAAACCTCCAATTCGGCTATGAGTACCTTTCTCGCCTTGCCACCGACCTCGGCGAGTCCGAAGACGAGAAAATGAAGATGTCCACGCTCCCTGTCCGTACCCGCCTCGCGCATCTTCTGCTTTCCCTCAAAGAACACTACGGACACGTCGATGACGACGGCGTCCTCACCATCGAGCTCCCCATCTCCCGCCAAGATATGGCTTCCATGCTCGCCATCCGCCCCGAAACTTTATCTCGAGCGATCCGCGCTCTCGAAAAAGATGAGGTCGCCCTCTTTGACCGCCAAGCCGCCTCCATCGCTGATCTCGACGCCCTACTCGATGAGATCGAAAATCCCATCCCCTAACGCTTGCCACTTCTACCCGATGGATTCGCGTCCTCTTTCAAACGCCCACAGTTCGCAACCATACGTGCGGACTTCATCTCGCAAACACAAACACCGAGGAATCCGATGGAACATGTCGCTGAATCGCAACGGCTCGAAAAGTTTGTTTATGACGACGATATCACACGCAAATTCGTCTTCGCCACAGTCCTTTGGGGAATCGTGGGGATGCTTGTCGGATTGATCGTCGCCTTTCAACTCGTCTTGCCGTGGCTCAATCTTGAAATCGAGTGGTTGACCTTTGGCCGCCTGCGTCCCCTTCACACCAACGCCGTGATCTTTGCTTTTGCCTGCAACGCTGTCTTTGCCGGTATGTACTACTCCAGCCAACGCTTGCTCAAAACCCGTATGTTTAGCGACATGATGAGCCGCATCCACTTCTGGGGCTGGCAGTTGATCATCGTGATCGCCGCCATCACCCTCCCGCTCGGCATCACCCAATCCAAGGAGTATGCAGAACTTGAGTGGTGGGTCGATCTCCTGATCACAGCGGTTTGGGTGATCTTTTCCATTAACTTCTTTTTAACCATCCGTATCCGCCGTGAGCGCCATCTCTACGTCGCGATCTGGTTTTACATCGCTTCGCTGATCGCCGTCGCGATGCTTCATCTCTTCAACAACCTTGTCATCCCCGTCAGTTTGACCAAAAGTTATCCCATCTATTCGGGGGTTCAAGACGCTTTCATGCAGTGGTGGTACGGACACAACGCCGTCGCTTTTGTCCTCACCACGCCCTTCTTGGGCATGATGTACTACTTTATGCCCAAAGCCGCCGAACGGCCCGTCTACTCTTACCGCCTTTCGATCCTCCACTTTTGGACGCTGATCTTCCTCTATATCTGGGCGGGCCCCCACCACCTCCATTACACCGCACTCCCGGGGTGGGCGAGCACCCTTGGGATGGTCTTCTCCATCATGTTGTGGATGCCCTCATGGGGGGGCATGATCAACGGCTTGCTCACCTTGCGCGGCGCATGGCACAAAGTCGCCCGTGATCCCGTCCTCAAATTCATGGTCGTCGCCATCACCTTCTACGGCATGTCCACCTTTGAAGGCCCCTTGCTCTCCAT
The DNA here is from genome assembly GCA_023150835.1 of Myxococcota bacterium. Lineage (GTDB taxonomy): Bacteria > Myxococcota_C > UBA6777 > UBA6777 > UBA6777 > JAKLKB01. Next base: position 24,112 of record JAKLKB010000078.1, read on the forward strand.
CAAGTCCGTCAACGCACTCGGCCACTATACCGACTGGATCATCGGTCACGTACACAACGGAACCCTCGGATGGAACGGCTTTTTAGCCTTTGGCATGGTGTACTGGTTGATGCCTCGCTTGTTCCAAAACACGATCTGGAAACCCCAATGGGTCGAGCTACACTTCTGGATCGGCACCATCGGCATCTTGCTTTATATCGTTTCGATGTACGTCGCAGGCATCACCCAAGGCTTGATGTGGCGCGCTTTTGATCCCAAAACCGGCCTGCTCGCCTACCCCGACTTCGTCGATACTGTCATGAACATCCGTTACTTCTACTGGGGCCGCGCTCTCGGCGGAACTCTCTATCTCACAGGCGCTATCCTCTGCGGGATCAACCTCTATATGACGTGGGCCACGCGCACCAAAAAAGAATATGACGAAGAGATCCAAGAAGCCCCTGCCCTCCAAAACATCCACTTCGGCGAGATGAAAACCCCTTCGCGTCTGCGCGAGCGCGGCGCACACGTCGCCGATATCGCCTACAAGATCGAAGCCCTGATCCAACTTTATTGGCACCGCAAATGGGAGCGCTTGCCCCTCACCTTGACTGTCATGGTCGTCATCGCCGTAGGTTCCGCCTCCCTCTTCGAGATCATCCCCACCTTTGCCATCAAGTCCAACGTCCCCAAGATCGCCTCCGTTAAGCCCTATACTCCGCTCGAATTGGCTGGACGCGATATCTATGTCAGCGAAGGCTGCTACAACTGCCACTCCCAAATGGTTCGCCCCATGCGTGCTGAAACCGAACGCTACAACTTCCCAACCGTCGACCCCAACGCCTCTTTCGCAAGCCAAAGCTACAGCAAGCCCGGGGAGTTTATCTACGATCATCCCTTCCAATGGGGTTCTCGACGCATCGGACCTGACCTCCACCGCGAAGGAGGCCGCCGTACCGACGATTGGCACTACAAACACATGATGAACCCTCGCGGTACCCAAGGCGAAGTCCTTGTCGAAAACTCCATCATGCCCCCCTATCCGTGGCTTGCGCACAAACCCACCGACTTCTCGATCCTCCCCAAAAAGATCTGGGCCATGCGCTTACTTGGCGTACCTTACACGCTCGAACAAGAAAAAACCTCCATCCAACACGCCAAAGCCCAAGCCAAAGAGATCGCCGATCGCATCCGCATGAAGGGCATCCCCGGCAAGCACGAAGACAAACAGATCATCGCCCTGATCGCTTATCTCCAACGCCTCGGAACCGACATCCTCAAAGAATATCAAAACAATAGAATGTGAGTTTTCTCGATGCGAATCAGCGAGATCGTCTCCAATGCCAGCCGCAGCACCTTGTGGGTCGAGATGGCACTTGTCCTGTTTTTTACAGTCTTTGTCGGCGTCATCTTCTATCTTTGGTTCTTGATCAAGCCCGAAGCGCTCGAACGCGCCGCACAAATGCCCCTTGATGACCTCCACCCCCAAGAGCCGCTCACCCTTCCAAAAGACCCACACGCCGACCACGCACACAAAGGAGAACGTTAATGCACCACCATTCCACCACGGAGATCGTCGAAGAGTTCACCGAGCCTTCTTACGACAAACTCCTCGATCACGAATACGATGGCATCCGCGAATACGATAACCCCTTGCCCGGATGGTGGAAGAATCTCTTCTACCTCTCTATCCTCTTCGCTTTCGGCTACTGGGGGTACTATCACTTCGGTGGCTCCGCACTCTCCGTCCAACAGATCCACGCCCTCGAAGTCGCCCAAGCCAACGCTGAAATGAAACAGCGACGCGGCAAAGACTTTGAAAAAAATCTCGCCAACGATTTCCAAAAGATCGTCGGAAACCCCCAATCCATCGCCAAAGGCAAAGAGGCTTATACCAAAAACGGTTGCCTTGCCTGCCATCGCCCCGACGGCGGCGGACTCATCGGACCCAACCTAACGGATCGCTTCTGGATCTTTGGGCCTCAACCCGTCCAGATCTACAAAGCCATCTCCAACGGTGGTCGCCCCAACAAAGGCATGGAAGCGTGGGGTAAAAAGATCGCGCCTGACGATATCAAAGCCCTTGTCGCCTACGTCATCAGTTTGCGCGGCACCAACCCACCCAACCCCAAAAAACCCGAACCCGACGAAACCCCATTCCCCTGATCCCATCGGAGCCACGCATCCCAATAAGTTTTGTGGGGCTTTGCCCCATAGGCGCTAGGTTACATGGTTGGCCCCCCACCAAGGCCAAAGACCGTGAACAGGGGAGGGAGCGAAAGTCGGAGGCAGCGAGGTTTTGGTTTTGTATGCCACACGCTGTTTGCACAAGAGCTTGTCTTTGCCTGATCCAACTTCCCCCCGTTGGCCGGGGGGAATGAGGGGGGCGACAAAATAAAGAACGATCATCCTCGACTATCCGGTGTTTCCGCCTTAACAAGGCGCGTATGGGGGCTGCCCCTACATTTTGCGATCATTGGGTCGGTGATTCGATTTGATCTCAATAATACCGACAGATGCTGTTCCCTATCGACATTATCGCACATTTGGCTGGGGTACTGCCGCGTGTCGGGCAATCCGAGCAGTCCGCATCAGATTTGCATGACACAAGCTGGACAAAGGCGCTTTCACAAGAAGTGCTCCCCCCTTTACAAGCCGTGTTCCCCTGCGCGCAAACGGTGGCGGATCCTTGCGTCGTGATCGTATAGCAAACGGTGGAAGGTACGTTGTCGTCGATGGTTCCGTTGCAATCATCGTCTAGGTTGTTGCACTGCTCGACTTGAGGGGGGACTTCGCCCAGACAATCCCCCCAACCTTTGCCGTTTGCATGGCAGGTTTGTGTTCCTGCTTTGCATATCCCCGTGCATTTGTAGCTGTTTGTGGTGGTCGATGGGAAGCAGCCTGTGCTGTAGTTGTAGCAGGCTTGCGTGGTGTTGGGGATACAGACGCATCCCGAGGCGTCATCCACGCTTCCGTTGCAATCGTTGTCTTTGCCGTCACACTTGGTTTCTTTGGTTTCGTAGTCGGGGTTGGCCGCGTAGTCGCAGACCCACCCGCCGTTTTGACAGGTTTGTCGTGTACCGCTGCATACGCCGCTTTGTTTGCTGCACAAAACAGGCGTGAGGTTGTTGTCGATCTGCCCGTCGCAATCGTCATCGATCCCGTTGCACTCTTCGGCCTTGTTCGTGACGGCTCCGATACAAGCGGTCCATTGGCCGTTTTGGCAGGTCTGCGTTCCCGTTTTGCAGGGAAGCGTGCAGTTGTAGCTGCTTCCGCTTTGGGGGCAGCCTTGTGTTCCGGGATAACAGGTTTGGGTCGCTCCGTGTGTGCAAATGCAAGCGCTGTGTTCGTCCGTCTTGTCGTTGCAATCGTTGTCTTTGCCGTCGCATTTGGTTTCGACAGCTTCGTAGTCGGGGTTGGCTGCGTAGTCTGCGGCTGTGCAATCGACCCATGCTCCTTTCACGCAGGTTTGCTTGGAGCCGTTGCAGACGCCTTTTTGGTTGCTACAGGGTTTGGAGGGGAGGTTGTTGTCGACGGCACCGTCGCAGTCGTCGTCTTTTCCGTTGCAGTCTTCAGGGGTAGGAACTTGTGCATCGCAGTTCCCCCATGTACCGTTGCTACACGTTTCTTTTCCGACGCCGCATTTGGATGAACAGGGGCGAGTGACGCCATCGTCGGTGGTACCGTCACAATCGTCGTCTTTGTTGTTGCATTCTTCGATCTTCTCGACGACTTGCCCTTGGCATGGGCCCCAAACCCCATTGTCGCAAGTTTGTGTTCCTTCTTTGCATTCCCCCTTGCCTTGTGTTCCTGATGTTCCCGAATAACAAGGCCGCGTTTCTTTGTTTTGGCACTGGAGATCGGGCTTTGGCTCAGGTGCGGGTTCGGGTATCGGCTCCGAAGTGGTTTCGGGCGAGTCCTCACTTGCATCCGCCTTTTCGTCGGTGGGTTCGGTGTTGACCGATTCTTGGGGATTTTCGACGGAGGGTTCGGTGTTGACCGATTCTTGGGGATTTTCGACGGAGGGTTCGGTGTTGACGGACTCTTGGGGGTTTTCGTTAGAGGATTCGGTGTTGACGGACTCTTGGGGGGGTTCGTTAGAGGGTTCGGTATTGGCGGACTCTTGGGACTTTTCGTTAGAGGGTTCGGTATTGGCGGACTCTTGGGACTTTTCGTCAGAGGGTTCGGTGGAAGAAGTGGTGGAGCCGCAGAGTCCTTGATTGCAATCGAGTCCTCCGCAGTCCACGCTCGTTTGGCAAGGTTTCAGATGTGGCGAAAGCGAGGGGACTTGGCAGGCCAAGCCAAAGCACATGAGCGCAGAGAGCCATATCCATCCAAGGTATCGAGATATCCGCGTCATTGAACACTCCTTGCGTAAAGAAAGAAGCCTCAAGGGGGGGTGAGGCGAAAGTATGGGGAAGATGTCTTTTCTCGCTCGTAAGCCCAGCGCTACGGGTAGATGCAGAATTTCCCGTTTTCAGTTCCGTTGATGCAATTGGGACCTTTTCCGTTGTGCAGAGGGCATCCGTTACAACTCGCAGCGTTGGTACAACTGAGCATAAACGTCGATTTGCATTGTTCTTGGCCGCTCACGCATTGTACGGTACCTTTGTAGCAGATATGGAAGCTGCCGACCTTGATACGAGCGCGGCATTCGCGAGGAGCGATATCGTCGATGGTGCCGTTGCAATCGTTGTCGATGGTGTCGCAGAGTTCAGGGGCAGGAATGATCGCGTCAACACATATCCCCCATGCTTTTCCATCGGGGTTGCAAGTTTGTTTTCCGGCGCGACAAGCCCCCGTGCAGGAGTACCGACCTCCGATAAGTACACACCCGGGTTTGGCGGGGTAGCAGGCTCTTTGTTGGCCGGGGGTGCAGAGGCATGTTTCGTCGATTTGGCCGTCGCAGTCGTTGTCTTTGCCGTCGCACTTGGATTCCACTCCTTCGTAGTCTGTTCCGTAATCGCAGTTCAACTGGCTCTCTTTGCAGGTGTATCTTACGCCTTGGCAGACGCCGATTTGTTTGGGGCATAGTTGTGGGAGCGGCAAGTTGTTATCGATTTGGCCGTCGCAATCGTTGTCTTTGCCGTCGCAGATCTCGGGCGTGTTGGTGATCTGGCCGTCGCATGGGCCCCACTGTCCGTTTCTGCATGTTTGAGAGCCTGCTTTACACGGAGCTTTGCAGGTGTAGAAACCGTTTTGAAATAGGCAGCCTTTTGTTCCTGTGTAGCAAGGTCGAGAAGAGCCATCTTGACAAGAGCATCCGTCATCGATTTGGCCGTTGCAATCGTTGTCAAGGCCATCGCATTTGTTTATTTCTGGATCGAGATATTCGGGGATACTGTTGTAGTTACAGCGGCTCCATTGGCCGTTGTTGCAGGTCTCGAACGAGCCTTTGCAGACGCCTCTTTGCTCGCAATCTCTTGTAATGCCGTCGATCTTTCCGTCACAATCGTCGTCTTTGTTGTTGCATATTTCGGTTTGGGGAGCGGGGGCGTCACAAGCTCCCCATTTTCCTGCGTTGCAGGTTTGCTTACCGCTTCCACATTCGCTGTTGCAGGCTTTTTGGAGGTTATCGTCGATTTGGCCGTTGCAGTCGTTGTCTACGTTGTCGCATTCTTCGGGGGTTGGGGGGATTTCGCCCACACAAGCATCGGCCCATTTTCCATTTTCGCAGGTTTGTGTTCCACTTTTACACGGGGCTTTGGGGGGAAGTGAGCCACCTGAGAAGCATACTCTGGTTTGCCCGTCGGTACATTCGGCTTCGAGGGGGTCTTCTGCGACGATGAATTCGAAAGGCTCGGGTGGGGTTTCGGGGGTAGGTTCCGAAGCGTCTGTGATCTCATCGGTGTTTTCGGGGATTGGTTGTTCTGTGGGAGGCTCGGAAGCGTCGGTTGGCGCGATCTCGATGGTGGTTTCTTGCGTATCGGTCGGGGGTTCGGAGGGGGTTTGTTCTACGGAAGGCTCGTGTGGGGAGGATTCGGTTTGGGAGGAGCCACAAAGTCCTTGGTTGCAATCCGCTCCGTCGCATTCTGCGCTGGTTTGGCAAGGACGGAGATGGGGGTTGAGTGTGGGGGTTTGGCAGGCCACAAACGCGGCGAGAGCAAACAGAACGATGCAACAGAACAAACCGAAACGAACGGACATGACGAGAACCTCGAAAAGTGAATGGATATGTACAGGCGTCACGCGGTTGCCAAAAAACCCCGTGTTCGCGGTATTTCAAGCGACAGAGTCGTTTGTGTGAAAGATCTGTGCTCTTTTCGCCAACATGGGGTCAAGGGGGCTGTGCTAAGGGTGCGGGGTATGGGGCAGCGCCCCATACGCGCCTTGTTAAGGTGGAAACACCGGATAGTCTAGCCTGATCGCCGTTTCTTTTTCTACCCCCCCCCTCAATCCCCCCGTGAACGGGGGGAAGTTGGAACGGGCAGCGTCTGCGTCTCGTGCAAACAGCGTGCGTCATGAAAAAACAAAATCCCCGCTGCTTCCGACTTTCGCTCCCTCCCCTGTTCACGGGGGAGGG
>JAKLKB010000079.1 GCA_023150835.1 Myxococcota bacterium
GCCCTCCCCCGTGAACAGGGGAGGGAGCGAAAGTCGGAAGCAGCGGGGATTTTGTTTTTTCATGACGCACGCTGTTTGCACGAGACGCAGACGCTGCCCGTTCCAACTTCCCCCCGTTCACGGGGGGATTGAGGGGGGGGTAGAAAAAGAAACGGCGATCAGGCTAGACTATCCGGTGTTTCCACCTTAACAAGGCGCGTATGGGGCGTGGCCCCATACCCCACAAGGGAACGTCGTCCCCTTGACCCCGACATGGCGGAGCGAGCAGAGGTTTTCAAACAAACAACGCCTCCGCTTCAAGCGGCACGAACACGGGGCTTTTGTCGTTCGCGAGAGTTCTTTGTGGATTAGGAGATGCCGTATTTTTCGAGTTTGTAGTAGAGAGCAGAGGTTTTGATGCCGAGGATGCGGGCGGTTTCGGCTTTGACTTTGAGGGCTTTTTCGTAGGCTTCGAGGATGAGGGCTTTTTCGATATCATCGAGGATCTGGGGGAGCGTTTGATCGCCAAGGGCAAAGGAGAGGCCGTCGACTTTGGCGGGGATGGGCGTAGGGCGTTGGTGGAGGTGGGGAGGGAGATCGTCGACGCGGAGTTCTTTCCCTTCGGAAAAGACGAGGGCTTGTTCCATGACATTTTCGAGTTCACGGACATTGCCCGGCCAAGGGTAGGTGCGGAATGTGGCGAAGACTTCGGGGTGGATCTGCTCGACTCCATGCAGGGTGCGTGGCTGGAGCTTTTTGAGGAAGTGATCGACCAAAAGCGCCAAGTCATCGAGGCGCGCACGAAGTGGCGGCAAAGACACAGGCAAGATGTGGAGGCGATAGAACAAGTCTTCGCGGAAACGACCTGCATCGACTTCTTTTTGGAGGTCTTTGTTGGTTGCGGAGATGATGCGCACGTCTACTTTGATCGGCTGTTCACCGCCAAGGCGCTCGAATTCTTTTTCTTGGAGGACGCGCAAGAGCTTGACTTGGACAGTTTGAGAGATGTCGCCGATCTCATCGAGAAAGATCGTGCCTTTGTCTGCAAGTTCAAAACGCCCAAGCTTGCGTTTGATGGCGTTGGTGAACGCCCCTTTCTCGTGACCAAACAACTCGCTTTCCAACAAAGTTTCTGGCAAGGCGCTGCAATTGATCTTGATGAAGGGGCCGTCGTGTCGGGGGCTGAGATCGTGGATCGCTCGTGCGACGAGCTCTTTGCCAGTCCCTGATTCGCCAAAGATGTGGACGGTGGAGTCGGAGGCAGCGACTTTTCGCAGCAATTTGAACACCCGCTGCATCGGTTCGCTGTCTCCGATGATCTCCTTTGTGCCGTAAGGTGCGGCGATCTCGTCACGCAACAGCTTGTTTTCTTCGTTGAGGCGAGCGTTCTTTTGTACCCATTCGCGGGCTTCGAGGGCTTTGTTGACTTTTACGCGCAACAACTCCATCGAAAAAGGCTTGGTGATAAAGTCGAACGCCCCTGCTTTCATCGCATCGACAGCGACTTCGATCGTGCCAAAGGCAGTCACGACCATCACAAGGACTTCGGGATCTTTGGCTTTGATCGTCTTTAGTACGCTCAATCCGTCCATATCGTCCATCTTGAGATCGGTGATCACAAAGTCCGTTTCTTCGGGGCGAAACAGAGCGACGCCTTCTTTTCCGCCCGAAGCAACATCGACTTTGTGTCCCATCTTGCGGATGGTGTAGGCCATGCCCTCGCGCATGGTGTCGTTGTCGTCGATCACCAAGATTCTCGCCATATCGGTCTCCATGATGCCGTTCGTCAGGGCCTGTCGGCAGGCTTGACGTTATACGATATCCGAGTGATGTGTACGTACACAAAGGAGAGTACACAGACGCCCTGTCGCTTGGGCAGCCACATCTGCCTGCCCCTACCTCTTTACGATCGTACAACGGGCGGATCTCGTCTTAACTGGCTGCGATATCGAGGCGCTCGGAGTCTTCGGAGCTTTCTTCGGGGATGGCTTCGGGCGGGTAGATGCAGACGGTGTAGATCTTGTCAGCACGGAAGATCCACGACTGGCTTTTGACATCCACACAGCTCCACATCGACGGTTCAGGCCGCTGCATCGCACTTTGGATCTCGTTCATGATCTCTGCGGGGCTTTTGTCGGATTGGATCTTGATGTAGGCGGGTTGGGCTTCTGATTCGTGGCGGATAAAGATGCGGTAGATCTGGCTCACGGTGGTCTCCTCAAGGCTAGGTGGATCGGGAATCATACGCGGCTTTTGTGCGACGCGCCGCTTGGCCCTTGCGACGTGCATTTACACAGTTGTTTTGCATCGTCTTTTACGCAAAGAGACCGACAGCCTACTCGTTTTGCGAGGGGAAGACAAGGCGGCACCTTGTGATCTTGGGAGGACGGGGGCATTTGGTGAGAAAGAAGTGAGTGTTAGGGGGATTGGGGAGAGAGTAAGAGTGTTTGATTGGGCGAAGGGTTGGGGATATCGCGTTCGATCTTGTCGCCCCAAGAGATCGAGAGTCGGCCCAATTGTTTGGTTTCGCCAAGCGGGATGGGCAGAAAGATATCGGGTTGATCGGGTCCTGTGGCCCCTGCTCCGATCTCGCGCAATAGCCGCAGCCCATCCATCTGCAAGCGCACACGTGCGCCCCATGCAGAGCGGTTGCCTTGGATGCCACGCAAGGCCAAGCGCAAAGAAGGGTGCGTTGAGGGCGGTGTGATCGCCTTCACGGTGTTTGGGGCTTGGACACCATACAGCGAGGCGCGCCCTGTGACAAGCGGATCTCCAAGACCCAACGCGCCCATCCCTTGGGGAGTACCGACGATCTTTGTGGCATCGAGCCATGTGGCCCCGCGAAGGTTTTTCCACAAGAGAGGTGGGCCAGACTCTCGCAAGCACAAGAGATCCATGTACGGGTCTCCATCGGCATCCATCCACATCAAGCCTCGGATATCTTGGGCCTCGTGAGTGACCCGCGAGCCAAAGCGCCAGCCACGTCCCGGGATCTGATGCAGCGTGACGAGATGCAAACGCGCATCGGGTGGGGCTTTGGGAGCGCGGCCTACTGTGGCGTCGGCATCGGCTTCTCCGACTCCTACGAACACAAGATCCAGATCGCCGTCGAGATCGACATCGTAGCGCCCGACATGCAGCCAGCGTACACGCGCAAGCCCGGGCAGAGCGGGCTGGAGTCCTGTGCGTTCAAATCCGCCCTTACCATCGCCCCAAAGCACATAGGGTTCGCCTTCTTCGGGCAAGACCACCAGATCAGCGTAACGATCGCCATCAAGATCGCTTGCGAGGGCTTGGCGAGGGGAGCCGATCTCTTTGGGGGTTGGGCCTGCCTCATAACGCCCACCACGTCGCCACAAAAGCCGACTTGTCGCAGGGCGCTTGTCCAACAAAAGCAGATCCAACTGGCCGTCGCCATCAAAGTCCCCCGCCAAGACATCCAAGATCTCGGAGGTCAGCCACGCGCCAAACGTCGAGAGATCGACGCTGTAGCGATCTCCTCCCAACGAACGCCAATACTCCCATCCCAAGGCGCGGCGCACCAAGATATCCGCTACACCGTCCCCATCCATATCCCACACACGCAACCGCTCTGGCTGTGTACTGGCGTCTTGTCCGATCACAACGGGCTTTCCGCCGCTTTCCATATCGCGCCAAATCAACAACCGCGAACGCTCTGCAATCAACCATGCGGGTTGTCCGAATCCTTCGGGATCAAGCATCGCACTCACCACGGGAACGATCGGTTGTTTGGGGAGATATCGATCTTTCCAAGGCTCGATCACGCCGTAGTAGGCGGTTTCTAGGTTCGAGAGCAGATTTTGTAGATCAAAGGCGCGTACCGTCATGATCAGATCGCGTTGGAGGCCGAAGGGACCGACATAACGCAGCCAAGGGCCATCCATCAAGCTGTATTCGATGCGTCCAGACTCCGAGGATTCGATCTGTATATCGGTGGTGTTGGGCAAGTATACTCCCGATACTGGGGAGATTTGAAAGCGCGGAGGAAAGTTGTAGGTGGCTTCTTGGATCGGCTCACGGTTTCCCCACGGATCGAGCGAGAAAAAGCGCAGCGTGGTATCGGTGGTGATCGCTATGGGAGCGAGATAACGAGCGGAAGACTCGTTTGGATCGCTGCCGTCGAGTGTGTAATAGACGGTGGCGGGTTTGTCGGTGCGTAGCGTGATCTGTTGGACGGTGCGGTAGTTTCCTGTGCCGGGTTCGGCCCAGCTTTGCGCAAATAGCCCATCAATCGAGTAGTCGGCTTGTCCTACAAAACCGCGCCTTCCTTCGGCGTCGATCGCAACAAATCGCAAGGTTGTCGAGGCCCAGATCGCAAGCGGCGAAGAGTAGAGACTTCCGCGCTTTTCATCAGGTGTGCTGCCGTCGACGGTGTAATAGATGTTTGCGGGCCGCTCGCTTTGCAACGTGACGGTGGCTCCGATACGAAGGCGACCTCCTGCGGGGCGCGCTTCGCTGCGCGGCCCGATCTCGGTTGGAGTGGTGGGGCCGCAAGCCCACACACCCCACAACGCGAGCAGTCGCAAAAGCCCCATCACGCGGGAAGCTGTGGCGTGGCGTGCGGAAAAAGGCTTTTTGTGTTGGCGTGGTGCGTGTGTTGGGAGGCCACCGGATCGGAGTGAGCGGTGGTGCATGGCGAGCGCTTGTTTTTGAGTCGCCATCGTACCTTGTTTGATCTGTCGCGCAAACAGGTGGTGCATGGCTAGAGTTTGCTTTCGATCTCCAGATCAAGAGAGGCGTGAGAGAGGATGCGCAAGGCTCGGCCATCGCGTTCGAGGATGCCGCGTTTTTCGAGTTCGGACAGAACGCGGTTGATGGTTTCGCGGCTGGTGCCGAGCATGGAGGCGATCTCTTGTTGGGAGGGGAGTTTGGGGATGACGAAGCCTTCTTCGGTTTCTTGGCCTTGTTCTTTGGAGAGATCGAGGAGGTAACGTGCGACACGCCCGTATACATCGAGCAAGACGAGATCGCTGATCACAGCGTCAGCTTTGCGCAGGCGTTCACAGAGCTTTTGCATGACGTTGAGCAGGATGCGGGGGTTGTCTTCGACGACGCGCATAAAGTCTTCGCGTTCGAGGGCATAAAGCAAGGTGGATCTGAGTGCGATCACGCTCGCAGAGCGGGGGTTTTGATCGAGCAAGGACAGCTCGCCAAAAAAGTCCCCTTCGTCGAGGATCGAGAGGATGACTTCGCGACCTTGGTTATCGGAGAGGGCGACTTTGACGCGGCCTTCGGCGATCAAGTAGAGTGTTTGGCCGAGGGTTCCGACTTCGACGACGGGCTGGCCGCGTACGCACTTTTTAGGCCGAAGCATGGGGATCATCGGTCCGAGATCTTCTGCGCTGATCCCTTCAAACAGCGTGACACGAGAAAGCAAGTCGCGTGGTTGAAAACCTTTTGTACTCATGGTTTTGTCATCCTTCTAAAAAAAGAAGCGCAGCAGCGACCGAAGGAAAAGGCACACAGCCAGAAAGAGCGTGGTGAGCGCTTGGGTCTCTTGGCCCGTGTTGTGTGGGAGCGTGAAAAAGGGGTGCGTTGCATCGGTTGTGGTTTCCGTACGTCTTTTGGAAGGCGCTATATCGAGCTTGTGTTTGGGCCTCCGTCGAGTTGCATCGGTTGTGGTTTCCGCACGTCTTTTGGAAGGCTGAAAGCCAGCAAAGCACCCCCCCGTTGTAGCCGATGTTGTGCGGATTGCAAAGAGGAATGCGCGGCCTCGCTGCAAAAAGGCAATCCCTTGTGCTTGCTTGTCGTGGGCAACGGTGTTAATCATCAGCGCGTTTTGGGACGGTGGGCCTGCGGGCCTATTCTTTGGGCTGTGCGTTGTGATGTGTTGGTTGCGTCGATGGGCAGATCACGAGCATCTTTAAGAATGGGCGGCGAGTACAAGCCTTTTGGAGGTTGAGTCGAAATCCGCCCGTTGCGTGATCGTAAAGGTGTAGGGGCAGCCCCCTGTGGCTGCCCGATAATCGGGCGTCTACGCACAATCCTTTGTGTACCAGATATCGTGTGAGTCGAGAGCCTTCTTTGCGATGGAGTGCGGAAGGCGTGGAGCATAGAAAAATGACACAAATCGAAAAGAAAACAGTGGATATCCGTGCAGAGCGTTCGAGGCGACAGCCGTTGTTGCGCAAGCCGGCTTGGTTGCGCAGTCAGATCCCTGCGGGAGAAAACTTTGCAGTAATCAAAGAGCGCCTGCATTCGGGCGGATTGCATACCGTCTGTGAAGAAGCGCGTTGTCCGAATCTTGGGGAATGTTGGAGCGGCGGAACCGCCACGTTTATGGTGATGGGCGACGTTTGCACGCGAGGTTGTCGATTTTGTGCGGTCAAGACGGGCAAACACGGCGTTGTGCTGGATCAGGATGAGCCTCGTAAGGTTGCAGAATCCGCACAGGCGATGAAGCTAGATTATGTGGTGATCACTTCGGTGGATCGGGATGATCTGCCAGATGGCGGAGCCGAACACTTTGCCAAGGTGATCCGAGAGGTGTTCGCGCTCTCTCAAGATCGCATCATGGTCGAAGTCTTGACACCTGATTTTCAAGGTGATCTCGCGGCCATTGAACTTGTCGCCGCTGCTCAACCCACCGTCTTTGCCCACAACATCGAGACGGTTCGCCGTTTGACACGGCGCATCCGTGATGCCCGTTGCAACTACGATCAATCGTTGCAGGTGTTGGCTCATGTCAAAAAGGTGCAGCCTCAGATCGTGACCAAGTCTGCGTTGATGCTCGGTTTGGGCGAACAAGACGACGAGATCTACCAATCGATGGATGATCTGTTGGCCGCAGGCGTGGAGATATTGACCATCGGGCAATATCTGCAACCCACCCTCAAGCATCTCGCGGTCGAGTCCTTTGTGCCTCCCGAAAAATTCGATGCGTTTGCAGAAGAAGGCCGCAAGCGCGGCTTTGCCTTTGTTGCCGCAGGACCGATGGTGCGGAGCTCGTATCGTGCGGGTGAATTGTTCATCCAGCACCTTGTCCACGAGCGCAAGACGACACAAGCATAAACAGCTTTGTTTGAAGCTTTAGATGGGCTGTTTTGCTCGGAGTGTTTCGTGGAGTGAGCGCGTTGGTGGTTCATACGCGCCGAAGATCCGTGAGATCGGCTTGGGTGAAAGACGATGCAAACTCTTCGTTTTGGGTTCTTTGCGGTGGTGGCTTGGCTTGGAGGGGCTTGGACGCCTGTTTGTGCGCAGTCTCAAACCACTCCGCCTCCCTTGAAGCCGAACACACAGATCACTCCGCCTCCCTTGAAGCCGAACACACAAATGGCTGCCCCCCCCTTGAACTCTGTCACACAAACGACTCCACCCCTCTCCCCAAAACCAACGACACAACCGACCTCCCAAAAGGCTGATGCTTTTGCGGTGGGCGTGCAGCACTGCCGCGATTCAGAATGGGAAAAGGCGTTGAGCTTTTTTTTGATGCAAAAGCGCCGATCTTTGTTGGAGCTTTCGTTGCCTGATCGTGTGCGGCTGTTTGCTTTTTTGGGTGTGATCTACGCGAATCTGTTGCAGTCTGTCGAAAGTCGGGATGCTTTTGAAAAGGCGTTGCTGTTGGATCCCTGCGCACGTTTGCCAGCGTTGCGCTCCATCGCTCCGCAGATCCGTGTTGCGTTTGCTTCGGTACAATCGGGGTTTGCGCGAGCTTGTGCGCGGCAGATCCAAGAGCAAGCCCAAGTCTTGGCACGAAAGCATCGCCCCAAAACTCCCCTCGAATCAAATCCCCCTCCGCAAAAAGCACTGATCGATCCGATCCTTCGGCCTTCAAAAGCCATGCACCTCTCGGCTTGGATCGTGACGGCTGTGGGTGGTGCTGCCTTGGCTGTCGGCTGTACCTTCGGTGGGCTGGCGCTTTTGGATGATGTCCAGCGTCAACAATCCCCGTACACCCTCGACGGCACACAACAATACCTTCGACTCGCACAGCAAGCCCAAGAGCGCGCATGGACCGCCAACGTGCTGTATGGTGTCGCGGGCGCTTTGTTGTTCACAGGCTTTGCGCTGCATATCTCCAAGTGGGTCCAAGAAAGCACAGCTTCTTCGGAGCGCACGCTGTCATCCCCTCAGCCTCAAACAGTGCTGTACGGCACACACGAAAAGCCTCGGACGGTGCTGTATGGCAGTCACTAAACTCCATCCCATCGGGCTGATTTTGTTCAGCGCTTCAGCATCGACAGATCGCCGTCGCTTGTTCTCTCGGTTTTTGGGGGCCTTGATCGGGTTAGGCTTGATCTGGGCTTGGGGGGCAGGATGCTTTATCTCGCCCATCGATACGAGGTGCCGGCCTTGTGCAGGACAGATCGCCTGTGGGGAAGCCTTTTTGTGTATCGCAGGGCGCTGTCAACCCCGTGAACAGGAGCCTATCGACTGCACGACGTGGGAGTCCCCTGTTTCCGATGCCGCAGAGTCCGTCCTCCCGCACGACACCGACGCACATGATACCGAACGCGATGGTTAGGTTTTGTCGGTCAAGCGGGGTCGGCTTGGTTTTGTGGGGCACTGCTTGAAGCCTGCGGGATGGGGTGGGGTTTGTGGGGCGCTGCCCCACGCCCCGCAAGGGACCAATGGCCCCTTGACCCCCTATCGGCGGAAAGAGCAGGCGTTTTTCAACACAACGTCTGCGCCGCTTGAAGGGCTGCGAACACGGCTTTATTTTTGGCGCGACGCAAGAACATGGTTGTTTGCGTGGTGATGGGTTTTGGGTGGGAGGGCGGTGTGGCGCACCGAGCAAGGAGACTCGGACAACGAGAGATGATACGAAATCCGCCCGTTGTGTGATCGTAAACATGTAGGGGCAGCCCCCCGTGGCTGCCCAAGAATAGGGCGGTTCGCGAACCGCCCCTGCATCATGCGATCATACATTACGCGGAGATCGTCTGAACCTTGGACAACGAGAGATGAACCTTGGACAACGAGAGATGAACCTTGGACAACGAGAGATGAACCTTGGACAACGAGAGATGAACCTTGGAGAACGAGCAACGAGCCTTGGATTTTGAAAAAGGGCTTGCTTGGATCGCTGAGAGGATTTTTCTAAGCTCAAAAACCTAGATAGATCAAAGGTGTACCAATGTACGAAAAAAGTAGACGTGGGGGAAGAAGCGGCAGTGATAGTTGGGCCAAGTGAGAGTCTGAGTCCAACCCCTACAGAGACAGGGCTTTTTGGTGGGTGGCGAAGCTTCATTTGTGGCGATCCAAGCCTGTGGATTGGAAAACCAAGGTCGAGCAAAACGGCACATGATCCCCATCGGCTTTGTTGGAATCGTAGCCACACCGTTAAAAGCCCCGTGTTCGCGTAATTTCAAGCGGGGCCGCTGTTTGTTTGAAAAATGTCTGCTCGCTCCGCTTACACGGGGTCAAGGGAGCCGCGCTAAGGGGGCGGGGTGTGGGGTGGAACCCCATACGCGCTAGGTTAGCGCTTGTTGGCCCCCCCACCCCAGCCCTCCCCCGTGAACAGGGGAGGGAGCGAAAGTCGGAGGCAGCGAGGTTTTGGTGTTCCATGACACACGCTGTATGCACGACGCGCAGACGCTGCCCACGGGGGGATTGAGGGGGGGCGACAAAAGAAACGGCGATCAGGCTAGACTATCCGGTGTTTCCACCTTAACCTAGCGCGTATGGGGTGGAACCCCACAAAAACCATCAATAAGCGACCAAAGGACTATCCAAAAAGCGGTTATAAAGGACCATCCAACAAACGGCTGGCTGCGTTGTATGCGTGGGGGAGGGCGGTGTGGACAACAAATCAGTTGACAGGTGGAGGAAAGTTCCTTATATCTGTTTCCCCATTTGAAGCGGACGAAGACCCGCACTTGCAAGGTGATGATCTTGCAGCGTTCTCTGGAGTCTTCCCATCAGATCGGCGATCTTGACGGTACGCTTCGTTTGTCCAACCCAAGTCTGATTTCAATCTATCTCCGCTTTGCCCGATTATCGCAGAGTATGAGAGATCGACCATACCACGAGAAAGAGGAATGTCATGAAACGTACCTTTCAACCTAGCAAACTGAAACGCGCTCGCACCCATGGTTTTCGTGAGCGTATGAGCACCCGCAACGGTCGCGAAGTGTTGCGCCGTCGCCGTGAAAAGGGCCGCAAGCGCCTGACCGTTGAAGTCTACAAGAAATAGTT
Source organism: Myxococcota bacterium (assembly GCA_023150835.1). Lineage (GTDB taxonomy): Bacteria > Myxococcota_C > UBA6777 > UBA6777 > UBA6777 > JAKLKB01. The sequence continues at coordinate 10,138 of JAKLKB010000079.1, forward strand.
TTTGCCTCGTACGATCCTCCTACAGCCAACGACCCGACACCTCCTCGAATGGGGCGCTGTATCTTCTCTTGATGCGGTCGTTTCTCTCGAAGAGAAGGGCGCACCAATCCTAAAGGTCGTTTCGTGACCTCTGCCTCTTCACCTCCCGCCTTGCCTGCTGCCACGTTTGGTTTCCCCAAAACACGCCGATTGTTGAAAAGAGCGGAGTTTTTGCGTGTCCAGCAGGGCGGTCAACGCATCGAGGCAGGCCCCATGTTGGTGTTCTATCTGCCAAGCGAGCAGCCCCTTCGGATCGGCATCACCACCAGTCGAAAGGTCGGAAATGCGGTCTTTCGCAATCGTATGCGGCGTCTGGTTCGAGAAGCCGCTCGGCGGATCTTGATCCCCCAAGCCGGGGCGTTGTGCTTCGATATCGTTGTGGTCGTCAAAAAAGATCTGCCTGACACCCTCGAACAGCAGGCGTTTGATCGAGCGATGGTCTCTCTGCACAAGCGGCTGCAAAAAGCTACTGCACGCAATCGGCCTTGATCTTTGGAGCGGTTCTGTGTATGCAAGGCGCGCTCAAGGGCCGCACAAAGGAGGCGTCGATGAAGCATCCACAAGATCGGTCGCCCGCGACTCCTCGATCCTCCTCCTTTGCAAACGGCGAAGCATCCGCACAGATCGCGGAACCCGCAACTTTTTCGGATATCGCACGGGCGAGGGATGCAGCACAGACGAGGGTTGCAGCACAGGCGACGGGCGCGCCATCCCTCCCACACCAAACAGAGGCTCCGTTTGAGAAAGACACAGCGAGCGTGGGTGTTGGTCCGATCGAGCGGGTGATGCTTGGAGCGATCCGTTTTTATCAGACGCGGATCTCGCCTCGAACACCGCCGGCTTGCCGTTTTCAACCGACGTGTTCAGAGTATGCGCGCCTTGCGATCTTGCGTTATGGTGGGTTCAAAGGTGTCTGGCTCGGTGCTTGTCGGATCGCACGCTGTCATCCCCTTCATCCCGGGGGAATTGACCCTGTTCCTTAGATTTCGTTGGATCGTCGTCTCTTTATGATTTCTTGCTTTTTTCGTTTTCCTTACCGCTTTGGCGGGAGGTTTGGCGCAAACATCGAAGGGTTCTGTTTATGGATGGAATGGACAATACCAAACGCCTGATCGCTTTTTTGGTGCTCAGCATCGGCCTGCTGTTCATGTGGTCGAATCTTTTTCCGCCGCCTCCGCCTGTGCAACCAAAACGGGCCAAGAAACACAAAGCGACTTCGCGCCCGACCTCTCTTGCGGCCTCGCAGCCGTCTTCTTGGCTGGCGGCCTCATCGCGCCCGACCTCTCTTGCGGCTTCTAAAGCAGCACCCCGCCCTCGGGTGCTCCCCGCTCTTCCACGCAAAGAAGCCTCTTACAAACACGATCTGTTTACGGTTCGCGTCTCGAATTATGGCGGTGGGATCGTAGGGATGAAGATCCACGCTTTTCGCGATCCTGACAACAAAAAGCAGCGCGTACCGTTGGAGATCCTGCCCAAAGAGCTCGCCAAGATGCCTCCCTTTAGCGAGCGTTTCTTGGATGCGACCTTGCGCAATCGCCTGCCCGCAGATGCTCTCACTCCCGAAGGTTTGGTGGTGTATGAGACTGTACGCGCCGAAAAAGACGGAGTGGTCTTGCAGCGCCGTTTCGATCTGCAAGGCGGCGGTGCTTTGGTGCTTGAGAAGCGGCTGCAATTTCAAAAAGAAGCCTATGACTTCCGCGTGACGTACCGTTTGCAAAACCAGTCCACACAAGCGATCCAAACAGGGATGAGCTTTGTGCTGACGGATTATGTGGATCCAAGCAAGATGCAATCAGGTGGTTTTTTTAGCGGACCCGCCGATACCTTCGAGGCGTTGTGCTTGTCGAGCAAAGAAAAAACACCGACGCGCTCCGATATCAACGCGCTCAAAAAACAACCCCAAATCTTGAAAGGGGATGTGGACTTTGTGGCGGTGGATCGGCGTTATTTTATGATGGCGTGGGTTCCTGCGTGGAAAACACCCGGCAGTGGGATGGGATGCTCGCTGCAAGAGACGTTGGGCGGTTGGATCATGGCGACCACCACTCATCGCGGAGCGCAGCTCGAACCGCAGAAGATCGCAACCCTCGAACTCAAGGGCTTTTTGGGACCGAAGTATTATCAAAAACTGGCCGCAGTTGGCCATCGTCTCGATCAATCCATCGACTTTGGGATCTTTGCCTTCATCTCCAAGCCGATGTTGTGGTTTATGCAGTTCATCTACAACAGCTTCGGGCGCTTCGGAAACTGGGGTATCGCGATCATCTTGTTGACGGTCTTCGTCAAGATCTTGCTGTGGATCCCGACCACACGGCAGATGCAGTCGATGAAGAAGATGACCAAGCTTGGCCCCGAACTGCAACGCCTCAAAGCCAAGTACGGCGACGACAAAGAAAGCCTACAGCGCGAAACGATGGCCTTGTACACACGCGAAGGCATCAACCCCTTGGGGGGATGCTTGCCGATGTTGCTGCAAATGCCGATCTGGATCGCACTTTACAACACGCTGTTTTACGCAGTGGAGTTGTACCAAGCTCCCTTCATTTCGGGCTGGATCGATGACCTTTCGCTCAAAGATCCCTTCTATATTATGCCCGTCGTCCTCGGCGCTTCGATGTTCTTGCAGCAAAAGATGTCTCCCACAACGGGCATGGACGAAGTCCAAGCCAAGATGCTCAAGATCTTTATGCCGATCTTTTTCACCGCCATTATGCTGTTCTTGCCGTCTGGATTGACGCTTTACATCCTGATCAACACGGGCATCAGTATACTCCACCAATGGATCGTGTATAACCAGCCCGATGTTCCTGTCGATCCCAAAAAGGTCAAACCCAACTGGCTCACTCGTATGAATTCTGCTGTCGAAGAATACCAAAAGCTCGAAGAGCAAAAGAAAACCAGCGGCTCCAACAACCCACAAAAGAAAACCAGCGGCTCCAACAACAACAAGCCCAAGTCCTCCCGCTAACACGACCCGACGACTACGCGATCACGCCCGTCCGACCAGAGGTAAGGAGATCCCATGAGTACACGCATCCGTATCTACCAGATCGCAAAGGATCTTGGCGTTGACAGCAAAGACATGTTGGAGTTCTTGCAACACAACGGCTACGAGAAATTCCAAAGCATCCAAAAAACCCTTGATGCCGAAGAAGTCGAAGCCGTCCGTCAAGCTTGGCTCGCCGCTCATGCCCCCAAACCTGCCTCCAGCAAAACCACCGCTGCATCGGCAAAAACCACCGCTTCACCCACCAAAACATCCTCAGCATCGGCCAATGCCACCGCAGCGCCAACGAAAGAAACATCATCTTCTGTGAAGACCGCTCCTGCGGTCGTTGAAGCGCCTGCGGTTGAAACTGTCGCAGAACCTTCTCGCACAAAGAAAACCAAAAAAACCGCTGAACCCGCCGTGAGTACGGCTCCTGTGGTTGTCGCGCCTGCCCCCGTTGTTGTCGCGCCTGCCCCCGTTGTTGTCGCGCCTGCCCCCGTTGTTGTCGCGCCTGCCCCCGTTGCTGTCGCGCCTGTCCCCGCTGCTGTGGTCAAGACGGAGACCGTCGCTGTGGCTCATGCTGCGCCCGTTGCTGCGGCTAAGACAGAAGCCCTCACAGAAGAGGCTGCCCCCAAAACCTCTGCTCGTGGGCGAAAACCCATCAAGAAAAAAGCAGAGGAAGCCGCTGATCCTTCCGTAACGTCAGACACTACCGAAGCCGCCACAACCGCTTCTCCCGAAAAAGAAGCCCCAACAAGATCTGTGGAGGCCCCCAAAAAGGCCGAAGTGGCTGCAAAAGAAGCGACGGCCCCCAAAAAGGCCGAAGTGGCTGCAAAAGAAGCGACGGCCCCCAAAAAGGCCGAAGCGGCTGCAAAAGAAGCGACGGCTCCTGTTACAAAAGAAGCGACGGCTTCGGCAGCCAAAACAACGCCATCGATCTCATCAAGCGAAGAAGACGCCTTTGAAGCTCCTGACAGCGAAGAAGACGAAGAAGACGAACAACAAATCGGCGTTGCTTCGGGTGTACTCGAACAAGCGATGTTGCGCTACGCTGTGGACTTTGTGTGGCGCTGTTTTACTTCTTCTGGTTTCCCTGTGCGCGTTGCGCTTGGAGATCGTCGAACAAGCGGGCAAGAACTCTTGTTGTATTCCAACGAGATCATCGCGTCGTTGAACGGTGACGAACACGCCCTTGTCACCGAGCTTTACCAAAATGTGGGTTATCTGCTTGCAAAAGCCCTGCGTTATCGTTTTCGGTCGGGTAGTGCGATCCGCTTCATCTTTACGCCCCTTCAAGAGATCGATATCTCACCTGCTGCCGAGGTTCAACAAACCACCGCCACGAAACCAGTCGCCGCCGCTGCACCAAAGCCCGAAGCAGCGGCAGTTCGCCAAAAGCCCGAAGCAGCGGCAGTTCGCCAAAAGCCCGAAGCAGCGGTAGTTCGCCAAAAGCCCGAAGCAGCGGTAGTTCGCCAAAATCCCGAAGCAGCGGTAGTTCGCCAAAAGCCCGAAGCAGAAACGCCGATTGTTCCTTCAAAGCCCGAAAAACTCAAACCTCTTGTTGAAGAAAGACTCATTCCTTCTGCCCAAGCAAAACACGCAAACGCCGATCACATCGAAGAGATCGACGAAGAAGATGAGATTGAAGAGTTCCATGCGGATGCGGAAGGGTTTGATGTCGACGTCGAGGGGTTTGTTGGGGACGAGAGCGAGGAGGAGATCGAAGGACTCGTCGAGGATTCGAGCGAAGAGCTTGATGCAGATATCTCCGAGGTTCAGGAAGAGGCGGACGAACGGCCTTCTGCTCAAGACACGCGCCCCCGTCGCGATGCCATCGTTGATGGAAAGCCTTTGCACGACGATTCCTCTGAAGATGCTCGGTTTGCGCGGATATCGGCTCTGCTCGCAGAGCGCGCACAACATCTCGGAAAATCCATCCTGATCGATATGCTGAATTCACACGAACGACGCCAAATCCACACGCATATCGGAAACTCACACGGCAAGATCCGCACCTTTTCGGATGGCGAAGGCATCTTCCGCCGCCTTGTCCTATCGCCCCCCGGGATCACTCCCCGTCAACGCCCAAGTCAAGGGCGTCGTTAACGCGACCTAACTTTCTCTGCTCCTAGCTCTTCATCACCACCCCGCTTTCTCTCCTCCCTAGCTCTTCGTCTCCACCCCAAAACGCAAAAAAGCGGATGTTCCTTGCTCGAACAACTGCTGATACAAACTTCTGTTGTTGTGTGAGCCTATCCGTTCGCTGCGCGATGTCCCGATACACGGGCGGTTCGCGAACCGCCCCTACGCAGACATCTGTTGTTGTGTGAGCATCTCCGTTCGCTGCGCGATGTCCCGATACACGGGCGGTTCGCGAACCGCCCGCGCCGGAAAAGAAAGAGCGATCCTCCTCGACTCTCCGGTATTTCCGCCATAACAAGGCGCGTATGGGGGTTGCCCCTACGTTTTACGCTCACACAATGAGCGGATTCCGATCTGTCAGAAGACCCAACGAAACGAAGCGACAGGATCGAGTTCGGCGATACGGATGTTGTCGAGCCATCGGGGGATGGGGAGTTCGTTGGCTTCGAGTTCAAAGCGAAACAATTCGACCATCAGCGAGAAGTGAGGGAGGTCGCGCAAGGCCAGAGGGATCGTGGGTTGTTCGCTAAGACTGGGGAGTTGCCAGTATTCGTGGAGCGAAAGATAAAAAGACTCGCGGCGTTGCGCGCCAAGCCCAAAGCTTGCGAGAAGGGGATCAATGCTTTGCCAAAAAGCATCACGCCACAAGCGTTGGAGTTTTCGGGGGGTTTCAGCATGGAGAGAGAAGGCGGCTCTCCACCACAGCGGCAAGAAAAAAGCGCACAACAGCGCATCATCGGGGAAGATGTTGTCGCGGGATATGCGGTCGTCGAGTTGGCGGAGGTGATTCCAAAAAGCGTCTTGGGTTCCCCAATAGGCCGTTACAGTCGGGCCTAATTGCCATGTCAGATCGGCCCCTTCGTCGTTGTCGTCGCGTTGCAGCCAGCGTTCCAGTTCGGGAAGCCAGCCCCGCAACAAGCCTGTTTCCCACATCAGACGCAGCGAGGCTGCCGAGGAGCCGCCGCGCAGTTCGCGCAAAAACTCTTCGAGTACGCGGGCGGTTGAGCTTGTGTTGAGTAGATGCGCTTGTTTGCGGATCTCGTTGCGGGTGTGGGGTTCGATGGTAAAGTCGTTGCGAGCGGCGTGTCGGACAGCGCGCATCATACGAACGGGATCTTCTTGAAAGCGCACTCTGGGATCGCCGATGATACGGACGATCCGCGCATCGAGATCGACGAGACCTTGGACGTGATCGAGGATGCGTTGGGAGCGCAGGTCGTAGAACAGTCCGTTGATGGTGAGATCGCGGCGCAGAGCGTCTTCTTCGGGGGTACCGAACTCGTTGTCTTCGGCGCGGGGTCCGTGGGAGCGGTGTCCGGGAGGGGGGAGACTGCGGAAGGTGCTGACTTCGACCACATCGCCATCGCGGAAATAAATGTGCGTGATCAAGAAGCGGCGGCCGATCGTGCGGCTGTTTGCAAAGAGCCTCTTGATCTCCGAAGGCGTGGCGTCTGTGGAGATATCGAAGTCTTTGGGGGTGCGTCCAAGCAGTAGATCGCGCACGCTCCCTCCGACAAGATAGGCGGTGTGTCCGAAAGAATTGAGGCGCTCAAGCACCCAAACAGCTTTGGGATCGATCTTTGATGGATCGAGGGAGTGATCACCGATGTCGAGGATGGTGGTCTTGGGTGCAAGTGGCGAGGGACGGGCGGGGGAGCCTTGCGAAGCGGAGGCTCGGGGGGTTGGGTGTCGTCGGGAAGATGGCTGCATGGATCTTATGCTCGTGATGGGAAGAAAAAATCGGCCTCGTGTGGCGCGCAGTATAACACGCTGTACGCGGCACGCAAGCATACGTTCGATCCATCTGCCCGTCAACGTTCCCGCCCCGCTGCTTCGGACGCATGGGCCTCTAAAAAAAGCCGTGTGTTTAACCTACGTGAAAGATCGCGAGCAACCACCGAGCGGTTTGGAACAAGCCGATGCCGAGGACGATCGCGAGCAAGCAAAACAAGACCACACCGAGAACGCGATGGTTGTCGAGGTAGCGGCCATATTCGTGAGCGCCGCGTTTGAGGAAAGTCGAAGGACAATAGACACAGATGCGGCCTTCGAGGTTGGCTTGCATCTCTTCGATCATCTCGGGGATGCTTTGGAATCGATCTTCGGGTTTTTTCTGCATACCCTTGCGAAGGAAGAAGCAGATCTCGCGTGGGGTCGGGCCTTGGTGGGCATTCGAGATCTGCTCGGAGTCGATCGGCGGTTCCATCACGATGCCCATCAACAGTTCGGTGAGGTGGGTCTTGTGTTCGAGATAATGGCGGAGGTTGACGAATTCATACAACAAGACGCAAAGGCTGTAGATATCGCTGCGTTCGTCGATCGCATAGCCCATCGCTTGTTCGGGAGACATGTAGGCGGGGGTACCGATCAGTTGGCCTTGTTGGGTTTGAAAGACGCGCTCGCCCCATGCGTCGCCAAGTTCGCTTTTGATCCGATCGATCATCTCTTGGGTGCTTTGGGAGACTTGGGGGGTGGGGAATTGGGGCGAGTGACGGATCTTTTTGGCGATACCCCAATCCATGACTTGGACTTCGCCGTACTCGCCGATCATGATATTTTCGGGTTTGATATCGCGATGGATGTAGCCGTGTTTGTGGGCGAAATGGATCGCGTGCAGGATCTCGATAAAGATCTGGATGCGTCGCTCGAAAGAGTAGCGCTTGTGAAAAGCAGGATCGCCTGCCCGCAGTTTTTCGATCACACCCGAGAGCGTCTCGCCTTGCACGAACTTCATCGTGAAATAGTAGTTGTTGTTGTCGTCGATCCCGACATCATGGATCGGAACGATGTTGGGATGTTCGAGTTGTCCGACAGTTTGGACTTCTTCGAGAAAGCGCATGATCTGAGAAGCGTTGCGGCGATCTTCTTTGATCCGTTTCATGGCGACCATGCGGCGGATATCGTTGTCTTTGACCAAGACGACTTCGCCAGCGCCGCCTTCTCCGAGCTTTTTTAACGTCTGATAGCGTTCTTCTTCGAGGTGGACGAGTTCCATCGCGCCCGTTGCTGTCGTGTTGATGCGTGGCAGCGAGGTGGTGTTTCTTGATGCGGCAGGTGTATTCGTGATCTTGAGCGGGTTCGCTGCTTGAGGACTGGGTGGAGGCGTCGAGGGCCGAATGGATGGAGAAGGTGCGATAAGGGCGGAAGATGGGGTTTGTATGGAAGGCTGGATCTGTGCGGAAGGTTGGGCCTGTGTGGGAGAGGGCTGATGGGGTGCAAGGGGCGCTGGAGGTGGCATATTGGGGTAAGGTGAGCGCGTGGGCATCGGTGGATGGGGCGGGATCTTGGGAGAGAGTGGTGGTGGAGAAGGTTGAGGAAAAGAGGAACCTGTGGGGATCGCGAGAGGCGGTGGTTGGGCGGGTAGCCAAGGGGAGATCAGGCCCATTACGGTTTGATCGCCCATGCCTTCGGCGATTGCGGTTTGATCGCCGAGGTCTTCACTGTCTTGTTCGTTTTCCCAAGCACTTGGGGGATCGTGCGTGGGACTTGTGGATGGGGGAGAAAACGCTGAGGGGGGGGCTTGTCGGAGAAGAGGGCGAGGCGGAGAGAGGTGGGGGTACTCTGCCATCTGGAACCTCCAAAAAAAGAAAAAAGGAGAAAGCTGATCCATGCGGTGTGGTCGATGAGGAGGGTTCCATCCCACCTCAAAAAGGATGCAAGCAAACAGGATATCAAAAGTGTGAACAAAAGCGGTGCGGTAGAAACCTAAAGAGGATAAGGAGGCAGGGACCGTATCGCAAGAGGCCATGCAAAAGCAGCGGCCTCTTCTCATACGAGATACGCAGCGTGTGTGAGCGAAAAAGGTCGGGGGGAGTTATTTTTTGGCGCAGTTGTCTTTGGCGGCTTTGGTGCAGCGTTGATAGAGGGCGGTGTTGTTGCGTGCGCAGGTGCGGTATTCGTCGGCAGCACGGTGATAACAAGCGCTTTGTTGATCCCAGATCTCGTTTTGGCAGCGCATGGTTTGAAGGGCGCGATCACGGGTGCAGTTGTAGTAGGTTTTGTAAGATTTGAGGGTGAAGTGGTTTTTGCACTTGCGTTCTTGGGCGGAAGCGTTGCGTTGGCATCGGATAAAGGCATCTTCCGATTTTTGAGTGCAGAGGACTTGTTGTTCTTCACAGCCTTCGACGCAGGGGCGGACACCTTCGAGGGTGCAAACCCGACAGTTTCGCATGCAGTTTTGCTTGCAAGCGTTGATGGCTTGAGCGCATCGCGGATCTTCGTTGGGTTTGACGCAGGCGGCGAGAGCGTCGGTCTTTTTTTGTTGACAAGCGGCGGTTTGGAGGGGAGTAAGTTTTTGGCGTTCGCAGAGGGTGGCTTTTTTCTGTTCAGCGCAGCGTTCGTTGGCTTGTTTGCGCTCGGCTTTACAACGCGGGTTGGAGGCGCTGTAGGCGTCTTTGCAGGTTTTTTTTTGCTGTGTGAATTGGGCTTTGCAGGCTTGGATAGCTTCTGCATAACAAGAACTGGTTTTGGCGGCGTGGAGGGTGTGGGGCATGGACAAAAAGGCGAAGGCAAGGCAGATCGGGAAAAGAGAGAGGCGCATGGGTTGATCTCCTGTTTGGTGTGGTGAGAGGCAAGGATGTGCGAACCTTGCGGCTGTGTATCATGTTGCACCGTAAAGTGATCCACCGCGAAGTGGTGAGAGGCAAGGGTGTGCGAGCCTTGCGAGGGTGGAGCAAACACAGACATGGCTACATACCGGCAGCATAGCCTGTGCGTCTGCAAACACGCAAGAGTCGGAGGAGTGCGGTGATGGAGCGATGGGATCGGTTGTATCCGTGGAAACGCTGGTCGCAGGCGGAGAAAGACGCGGCAGGAGGCGGTGGGTACTGGGATCTCTCGGGAAGTGTGGGGGTGGAAGAGGGCTTGCGCGTGTTGGAGGCGCGTGGTGGGGTGGTCGGTTTGGATCTTTCGTGGTATCGGGGAGATACGACGCTGCTCGAATCGTTGCTTGAGGATGGATGGGAGGGGTTGTGTTGTTTGCGCCTGCGGGGATGGCGGATGGACGACGGTGTCAAAGGCGTGTTGCGTCGGCTGAAAAGATTGCGGATGTTGGATCTTTCACAGACGCGGTGGGGCGGGGACTTTCGCCCGTTGGCGGGAGCTTGTGTGGAAGAGATGGAGTTGGCGTGGGCTTCGATGTATCCGGGAGGATTGCAGGGGGTAGAAGGGTTGCCGCGATTGAAGCGTTTGGGATTGCGTGGCAACAAGCTGACGGGGGCCGCGTTGCATCCGCTCGAAGGGAGCGCGGGGTTGGAGTCGTTGGATATCTCGTACAATCCGCTGCGGGACGATGCGGTGGTGATCTTGTCGAAGCTGGTGGGGTTACGAAAGCTGTGGGCTTCGGCGACGGAGATCCGTTTGGAAGGTTGGGAACAGGCGATGGGATGGCCGTTGTTGGAAGTGCTGCATCTCGATCAGCACCGTGTGGGCGGAGAGTCGGTGGCTTGGGTGACAAAGTGTCCGAACCTGCAAGAGTTAAGCTGGCAAGCCACAGAGGTGGGGGATCGGGAGTTGCGTTGGTTGTGCGGTTTGCGGCGGTTAGAGCGTTTGTATCTTTCGGATACACGGGCAACAACGGAAGGGATGCGCTCCGTCTCGTTGTTGTCGGGATTAAAGGAGTTGACGTTGGCGCGAACGGCTTGTGACGATCTCGCGTTGTGGCTTTTGAGCGGATTGACGGGTTTGACGCATCTGTCTTTGCAGGGGACGATCATCCGTTCGGAAGGGTTGCGTCATCTGGCGTTGTTGCATCGCCTCCAAGAGTTGCGTTTGGGGCAGACGGCGGTGGATGATACAGCGATCCCGTGGTTGCGACGTTTACAATGGCTGCGCTTTTTGGAGATGGAAGACACAGAGTTGACCGAAGAAGGGCTGATCGGCTTGATCTCGATGCCTCGTTTGGAAAAGCTCGCTTTGCTCGGCACTTCGATCAGCGAAGAGGCCCGTCAACGCTTTCGGATCGCTTCGCCGCATTGTGCGTTGTTGTCGTGATACGATCATCCGAGAGAAGTGCGATCGAAAGGTAGGTGCGATCCGCTGTAGACGCCCTGTTGTTGGGCAGCCACAGGGGGCTGCATCGGTTGTGCATTGTTGCGGTAATGGATATTTCGGTAGACGCCCTGTGGTTGGGCAGCCACAGGGGGCTGCATCAGTTGTGCATTGTTGCGGTAATGGATATTTCGGTAGACGCCCTGTGGTTGGGCAGCCACAGGGGGCTGCATCAGTTGTGCATTGTTGCGGTAATGGATATTTTGGTAGACGCCCTGTGGTTGGGCAGCCACAGGGGGCTGCCCCTACATCTTCCGCTTGCACGATGGGCGGATTTCGTATGAGGTCTGGGGTGTTGTCGCTGTGCGTTGCGGTGTGTTGTTGCGGGGGTGCGTTGTTGTCGTGATACGAAATCCGAGTCACGTGTACACGAAGGGTTGTGCGTAGACGCCCTATGGTTGGGCAGCCACGCCTTGCTGCCGCCTACGTTTTGCGATCACACGATGGGCGGATTTCGTATGAGATCTCGGTGGGGCCTAGCGACGGAGACAATAGGTGGGATCAAGGGGGGGTTCGTTTTCTTGTTCGCGTTCTTGTTCGCGTAGGCGGAGATGGATAGTGGTGAGGGCGGATGGAAGGGAAACTTGGCAGGAATGAAAGCCTGTTTGATCGAGGATGATCATGGTGGCAAGGGCGGGGATACAGACACCGCCCTTGTGCATCTGCGGGGTGGCGTGTGGGCGGAGGTGGAGGCTGAGGGTCTTGGGGCGAAAAGGCGTGATCCGCACAAAGCGCATGGTGGAAGGACACAGCGAAGGCGTTGCGGTCTGGGGTGGCTGGAGCGAAGGCGTGGGTTGAAGGGTCGGTCGATGGTGTGCAGGGCGTGGTGTGCTGAGAAGGCGAGCCTCGGGAGACGGACGGCGGGAGCGGGCTTTGCGTCTTGCGCGTTTGCGAGGCGTCGCAGCGATATCGCGAACGGACGATGGATCGGGGCGTTGGGTGGTTCCCGATGCACTGTTTGGATCGGGTGGTTTGGATGGATGAGAAGGGGCCGATGGGTCGGGTGGTTTGGATGGATGAGAAGGGGCCGATGGGTCGGGTGGTTTGGATGGATGAGAAGGGGTCGATGGATCGGGTGGTTTGGGTCGGAGCAGTCCATGAGAAGAGGTGGGATGAAAGAGGGCGGAGAGATGGGTGCGGAGGAAGAGGGCGGAGAGTCCGCCAAAGACAAAGAGGGCAAGCAGCAGCAAGAATGGAGCGGCTCGGCGGAGAGGGGGTTTGCGTTGGGTTGGGCGGTTTTCGCCGAGGAAAGTGTGTTCATCAAAGGGGGTGGGGAGTGGGGAGGGTTCGGTTTTTTTGAAGTCAAGGGCGTCTAGATCGGTGGCGGCGAGGGTGGCGGCATAAGCGAGGGGAGGGGCTTGGTGAGTGGAAAGGATATCGCTTTGAGAGAGGGATTGGGCGGAGGATTCGAGGGTGGTGGGGGAAGGTCGGAAAGCGTCGGCGACAAGGGTGGGTGTGTTGTCGATGGCTTGTTCTTGGGGACGGGTGAGGGCATAGGACGGTCCATCGGGTTCTGCGAGAGGTTTGGAGGCAAAGGTGGGAGGGGGAGCCTCGCCTTGATAAAAAGGAGCGATGGCATTCCAGAAGGCTTCGGCGGAGCGGTAGCGTTTGTGGGGGTTGCGGTGCAGGGCTTTTTGAAAGATCGCATCGAGGGCATGGGGGAGATGGAGGTGGGGGTAGGCTTGGGAGGGCGGGGGCATGGTTTCGTATTCGAGCCGCATCTGGAGGATCTGAACCAAGGTGATCTCGCGGCGTTTTTGGGGAGGGATCAGCGGGAGTTCGCCAGTGAGCATCTCGTGAAGTAGGATCGCCATCGCGTACAGGTCGGTGTGTGGGCCGATCTGTTGGTTGGTGGCTTGTTCGGGGGCGATGTAAAAGGGCGTGCCAAGGATGCCTTTGGTCGAGATCTCAAGGGAGCCTGATCGGAGCGTTTCGCTGAGCAGGGGCTTGGCGATACCGAAGTCGATGATCTTCACGAAATTATCGCGCCCGCGCAGGGAGATCAGCATCACATTGTCGGGCTTGAGGTCGCGATGGACGATCCCTTCGTTGTGGGCGGACTGCATGGCATCGCAGATCTGTCCGAAGACTTCGAGGCTCCAATCAAAAGGCAGAGCCGCGTTGGTTTGGCGTAAGAAGTGTGTGAGCGGCAATCCACGCAGGTATTCCATGACGTAGAAATAACCGAGATCTGGAACTTCGCCAAAGTCATCAAACACACGGACGATATGGGGGTTGTGTTGAGAAAGGATCGACGTAAGCTGAACTTCGCGAAGGAAGCGTGGTTTCATCCCGGGTTTGTCGATCAGATCAGGCTTGAGTACCTTGATCACACGGTCGGGATCGCGTTTGATCAGGGTGTGTTGTGCGCGATAGACGGTCCCGAAACCTCCTTTTCCCAACACGTCGATCAGTCGGTATTTTCCAGCGATCTCAAGGAGCGGAAAGTGGCAGTGGATGCAAAAGCGCAGCGGTCGGCTTGGATCGTGATAGGGAGCGAGATTCATCTCGCAATGAGGGCAAACAGCAAGGGGAGTGTTCGTCATCGGCGTGGTGAGCCTCGCGGTGAACGCATGGTGGTGCATGCAGGGCAGTGTGGGTTGCGGGCATGGCCTTGGTTATTTCGTTCCGATGCGACCGCGCTGTCAAGAGCGCGTCCGTCTTGTGGGCCGTCCTATCGCTCTCATCCCACTCTTCGACAAGATGTGGGCGCATGGTCTTTGCCCATAAATCGTAGGAGATCGCGTTGAAAGGCACATCAAAGAACAGACAGCACTTGTTGTTTCAAAGAGGCGGGCGATGGCGGGGATGGAACCGTCGAGCGATGGGATGGTGTTGGGGCGTTTTCTGGGGCCTCTGGATCGGTGTTTTACACGCACAGGCCGCCAAGGACGCCAACTCATGCTCGGACAGGATGAAGCGCGGTGCATGGAAAGAAGCAGCGGCTTGTTTTTCGGCTCTTGTTGAAGCCATCCCAAAAAACAACACAGACCCTTTTTTACGCAGACAGAAAGCGCTTTATCTGCAATACGCCGCTCGCTCTTATGCTGCTTACGCCAAGATGCAAGAAGGTATCCCACAGCGCGCTTATTATTATGAACTTGCGGCAGCGCAGCTTCACCGCTACCTCGATGAGAAGCTGTGCGACAAACTCTATCAATGCCGCGATGCGCGGGGGCTGCTCCAAGAAAACGAATCCAAGATCGGGTATGCCACGCTGGTGTTTGCAGGGGGCGAACAGCCCGTTCGTGTCGAGATATCGGGGTTTGAAACCAAGATCACGTTGGTGGTTGAAAAGCAAGCCAGCCAACGCTTGCGCCCGGGCTCTTATCTGTTGCAGATCGCCGAAACGGCCCAAGCACCGAGCCAAAAGAACCTTGTCTTGTCCCCCGGGCAAACCCAACTCGTCCAATTCGGTCGCGTGGCCGTCGCCGAGCGCAAGCCCCCCGTCCTTCCGACACCTCCAACCAACACAAGTCCTCCCACAGGAGCTTATGTCTTGATGGCGGTGGGCGGTGGATTGGTCTTGATCGGGGTTGGGATGGGCATCGGAAGCATCGTTCGCGGAGGACAGTTGGCTCCTTTGATCGAAGCCGAACATGTCAAACTCAACCGCCGAGAAATCGACCCCTTCAACCCCACAGTAATCCGTCGTGTCGATGCTCTGGTCGATGAACACGATGCGATGGAGGTGATCAACCTTGTGGGTTGGATCGGGGCAGGTGTTGGCGGAGCGTTATTGCTGGGGGGGGTGATCTGGTTCTTGGTCCATCCCAAGGCTCCCGCAGCCGCCAAGACCGCTTCCACAAGCTCTCATGGGGCTGCCGCAAAAACTGTGATCTTGTGGCGCTCGTCGTTCGAAGGGAGGCCATTTTGAGCATCTTGCAAACGCTGTTGAGAGGGTGTCGCGGGTGGGGGATGGTGTTGGGATGTTGTTCGGTGTTCGGAGGCTTTGGTTTGAGCGGGTGTGTTGTCGAACCCAACGTGATCTACTGCGACCGCAAACCAGACATCTGCCCCACAGGTACATTTTGCTGGAATGAAACCTTTTGTGTCGATGGTGCGGGCGAAAGCAACGGAGGACGATCAGAAACTCCACCCGAACTTCCCGCATGGGAAGAGGCTCCGCCCTTTGATGCAGGGGAAACATCTCCCGAGTTCGATGTCGGGCTTCCCGAAACCACAAACTGCTCGTTGGGTCTTACGAATTGTGGAGGGGCGTGTGTGGATCTTTCAAACGACTCAACAAACTGCGGTGTCTGCTTTGTAAAGTGCGAAGCCAAACAGGTCTGCGCGGCGAATGTCTGTGTTCCGTAGGGTGTGTTGTTGCAACCAACGTAACTGGTTTCGGATGGGCTGTCTGGAAAAGCAAAGAGCTTGTTCTGGTTTCGGACGAGCTGTCTGGAAAGTCAAACAGCATATTCTGGTTTCGGATGAGCTGTCTGGAAAGTCAAACAGCGTATTCGGGTTTCGGATGAGCTGTCTGGAAAGTCAAACGGCGTATTCGGGTTTCGGATGAGCTGTCTGGAAAGTCAAACAGCGTATTCTGGTTTCGGATGAGCTGTCTGGAAAGTCAAACAGCGTATTCTGGTTTCGGATGAGCTGTCTGGAAAAGCAAAGAGCGCATTCTGGTTTCGGACGGGCGATCGAGCCGCCAAGGCCAAACCTGTTGCGTGGGGTTTTGTATGTGAACTTGGGATAGGAGTGACGCAGTTGCCAAAAAAAGCCGTGTTCGCGAACGCTCAAGCGACAGAGTGGTTGTCTTGAAAAACCTGTGTTCGCTTCGCCAACACGGGGTCAAGGGAGCCGCGCTAAGGGTGCGGGGTCTGGGGCAGCGCCCCACAAACCATCGAACTGCGTAAGTCCTATCAAGAGAGGAGAAGTCGGTTGCTTTTCTTTTGGGCGGACCCTATAAGGGGTTGAAACAATCGCCTCCCAAACCTGCTCCTCTCGCTGTGCGACGTGCATCCGAAGAAGCATCCTAGACGTGGGGGGCGTGGTGTCTTGCCATCGCGAGGCACTCACCAAGGCGCGTTGTGATGGGCGATGCGCCATTATCCGACGGAGCGAGGGAACGATGCAAGTCGAACAGATGTATGAGATGTTGAAGACCAAACTGGGGGATATCGTGCCGGAGGTCGAACTTGCGATCAAAGCCGAAGTTGCGGTCGAAGTGCTGGAACTCAAAAAGGCCAGAAATGCCGTGATCTTGGGACACAACTACATGGAACCAGCGTTGTTTCATTCGGTTCCGGATTATGTGGGCGATTCCTTGGGGTTGAGTCATCTTGCTGCAAAGACCGACAAAGATATCATCGTTTTTTGCGGTGTGGAGTTTATGGCCGAGACCGCAAAGATCCTAAATCCCAAAAAGATCGTGCTTTCGCCCGCCGAAAAGGCGGGATGTTCGTTGGCTGCAAGCATCACCGCCGAAGATGTGCGACAACTCAAAGCCCGCTACCCGGGCGTCCCTGTGATCACCTACATCAACACGTATGCCGACGTCAAAGCGGAGTGCGATATCTGCTGCACATCAGGCAACGCTGCGGCTGTGGTGAATTCTTTCCGCGAACAAACCGTGATCTTTTTGCCTGACGAATACCTTGCGCGCAACGTCGCCGCTGAAACGGGCAAACATATCATCGTCCCTTCTCGCGATCCCCGCCTCAACACCAAAGACTCTGTGGTCGATGTGCAGATCATCGGATGGCATGGCCGCTGCGAAGTCCACGAACAATTCACGGTCGAAGATATCGCGTCGGTTCGTGCCCAATTCCCCGATGTTGTGGTTCTTGCGCACCCCGAATGCAGTCCCGAAGTCGTTGCGGCTTCGGATTTTTCGGCCAGCACCACCGCCATGATCAAGTATGTCGAGCAAGTCAAAGCCCCGCGCTTCTTGTTGTTGACGGAGTGTGCGATGGGCGACAACATCGCAGGAGCCCTTCCTGACAAGGAGATGTTGCGGATGTGCAGCATCCGTTGCCCACACATGGCGCAGATCACGCTCGAAAATACACGCGATGCCCTCAAATACACGCAGTATATGATCAACGTCCCCGAAGATATCCGTATCCGAGCCGAACGCTCTGTTCTGCGGATGCTTGAGATCCAATAGGCGGGACTCTCTCGCAAAATTGAGATCCAATAGGCGGGACGCTCTCGCAAAATTGAGATCCAATAGGCGGGACGCTCTCGCAAAATTGAGATCCAATAGGCGGGACTCTCTCGCGAAAGACAGGGGCTTTGTCTCGCAGGTGTTCAACACCTGTTCGCGATAACGGAGTTCAACACCTGTTCGCGATAACGGATAGGAAAAACAGCCATGCAAGGCGAATCGATCGTTGCAGAGGTCTTGGTGCTTGGGAGTGGGATCGCGGGCGCAACAACAGCGCTGCAACTGGCGGATGCAGGGGTCGATGTGTTGTTGGTGACACGCGCTCGTGAACCCGAAGAGTCGAACACGTTTTATGCACAAGGTGGCATTATTTACGAAGGGAAGGGGGACTCCGCAGCGCTGTTGATCGAGGACTTGGAGCGTGCGGGAGCAGGGCATTGCAACCCCGAAGCTGTCGCGGTTTTGGCCGAGGAAGGGCCGCGTCTGGTGCGTGAGATATTGCTGGAAAAAGTCGGCGTACACTTCGATTTGACGGGTGATGGGGACTTGTCGTTGGTGCGCGAAGGCTCACATGCCGCGTCGCGGATCATTCACGCTGCCGATGCGACGGGAAAAGCTATCGAGATCGCGTTGTTGCAAAAGCTCAAGCAACACCCAAACATTCGGATCTTGAGCGCGCATACGGCTGTGGACTTGCTCACTCCGTCGCATCATTCGCGCAATCGTTTGGCGGTGTACGAGCCGCAAAGCTGCGTTGGGGCTTATGTCCTCGATCAAGCAGGGGATCGCGTCTTGACTTGCGTCGCCAAAAAAACGGTTTTGGCGACGGGGGGGCTTGGGCAGATCTTTTTGCGCACCACCAACCCCCAAGGATCACGCGGTGACGGCTTGGCGATGGCTTATCGCGCAGGGGCGCGTGTGATCAATGCCGAGTTTGTGCAGTTTCATCCCACCGCTTTTTATGCCCAAGATGCCGCTCAGTTCTTGATCTCGGAAGCTGTTCGTGGTGAGGGAGCCCGTCTGGTCGATGCCCACGGAGTCCCTTTTATGCAGCGCTACGACGAGGAATGGAAAGACCTTGCTCCCCGCGATGTGGTGGCCCGTAGCATCCACCGCGAGATGCTCCAACACGCCATCCCCCACGTCTACCTCGACTTGCGCTCTTTTCTCGAACCTGAACACATCCTCAAGCATTTCCCCAACATCCACCAAAAAAGCCTGACCTTCGGCGTGGACATCACCAAAGATCTTGTTCCCGTCGTTCCTGCCGCGCATTACGCTTGCGGTGGTGTCTGGGTCGATATGTGGGGGCGTACCACGCTCCAACACCTGTACGCCGTCGGCGAAGTCTCTTGTACAGGGGTTCATGGAGCCAATCGCCTTGCGAGTGCCTCTCTTCTTGAAGCCCTCGTCTGGGGGGCTCGTGCTGCCGAGGATATCCTTGCAACATTGCCCCACGCCCGCTCCTCTCATCACGCTTCGATCCCTCCTTGGTCTTATCTTGGCGTCGATCCCCCTGACCCCGCCCTGATCAGCCAAGATATGTCCTCGATCAAAAGCATCATGTGGAATTATGTGGGCCTCGTCCGTACCACCCAACGCCTCGAACGCGCCATCCGCGAACTGCGCAACCTCGAAACGGAGATCGAAGAATTCTATCGCTCTGCACGCATCCAAGATAGCCTTCTCGGACTCCGAAATGCCGTCCGTACCGCCTTGATCGTCGCCCAATCCGCTTGGGCCAATCGGCAAAGTATGGGCTGCCACTACCGCGAATAGCCCCCCGCTGGTTTCGCTTTGGCCTATCCTTGGAGTTTGAGCAGGAAGGCGTCTTCGTCGATGACGGTGACACCGAGGGATTGTGCTTTTTGGAGCTTGGAGCCAGCGGAGGCTCCAGCGATCACGAAGTCGGTTTTTTTGGAGACGCTACCGCTGATCTTGCCGCCACGGGCTTGGATCTGTTCTTGGGCGTCGTCGCGGGACATCTGGGTAAGCGTGCCGGTAAGGACAAAGGTTTTGCCGTCAAAGAAGTCTTTTCCGGGGAGGTCGGCGACGATCTGGGCGGGTGGGGCGAGTTCGACGCCGAGGTCAAGGAAGTCTTGGACGATCTGTCGGATCTCGTCTTGGTGGAAGAAGTGGTAGACCGAATAAGCGACGACGGGGCCGATATCAGGGATCTTTTGGAGGTCATCGAGGGAGGCTTGATAGAGAGCGTGGAGAGTTCCGAAGTGATCGGCGAGGGTGTGAGCGGTGGTTTCGCCGACGTGACGGATGCCAAGCGCAAAGAGAAAGCGAGCGAGGGTGGTGTCTTTGCTTTTTTCGAGGCTTTGCAGGAGGTTGAGGATGGAGCGTTCACCTGTGCGTTCAAGGGAGCGCCATTGGGCTTCGGAGAGGCGGTAGAGGTCAGGGAGTTTGTTGAGGAGTCCGGCATCGACGGCTTGTTCGATCAGTTTGGGTCCGAGGCCATCGACGTTCATGGCTTTTCGGGAGACGAAGTGTTCAAAGGCGCTTTTGAGTCGGGAAGGACAAGAGATCCCCGTACAATAGTGAGCGGCTTCGCCGGGAGTGCGTTCGGTTTCGGATTGTCCACAGGGACAGCGGTTGGGGATGGTGTAGGGCAGGGCGAGTGGATCGCGGCGTTCGGTGACGACCGTTACGACTTCGGGGATTACATCGCCTGCACGTTGGATCACGACGTAATCGCCGACGCGGATATCTTTTTTGTCGATCTCGTCTTGGTTGTGGAGCGTGGCGCGGGAGACGACGACGCCAGCGACTTGGATCGGTTCGAGGTGGGCGACAGGCGTCAGTTTGCCGGTGCGTCCGACTTGGAGTTGGATATCGAGGATCTTGGTGATCTCTTGTTGGGGTGGGAACTTGAAAGCGACGGCCCATCGGGGGCTTTTGGAGATGAAGCCGAGTTGTTTTTGGAGGTTGTAATCATCGACTTTGACGACCATGCCATCGATATCGTAGTTGAGTCGGGGCCGTTGGAGCATGAGATCGTGGTAGCATTGGAGGACTTCTTGGACACCGTGGCAGCGGCGTGAGAGAGGATTTCGGGGGAAGCCCCATGCTTGGATCGCCTCAAGGAAGTCCCACTGGCTTTGGAGCGTGTGGTCTTCGATGTATCCGGGGGCGTAGACAAAGACGGCGAGAGGGCGTTGTGCAGTGAGGTTGGGGTCGAGTTGTTTGAGGGAGCCCGCAGCGGCGTTGCGTGGGTTGGCAAAAGGTTTGAGTCCGAGTTTGTGTTGTTCCTCGTTGAAGGCTTCAAAGCCATCGCGGGGCATGTAGGCTTCACCGCGAACTTCGAGGATGGCGGGGACGGGGGGAGTGTTGGAGGTCGAGAACAGATCCGAGGGAGGGCTTTGGAGGCGAAGGGGGAGGGACTTGATGGTGCGGAGGTTGGCGGTGATATCTTCGCCCGTCACGCCATCGCCACGAGTGGCACCGACGGAAAACAAGCCTTTTTCGTAGAGTAGGGAGATGGCGATACCATCGATCTTGGGTTCGGCGATGTATTGGATGGAAGCGTCGGTGGGAAGGCTAAGATGGCGTTTGATGCGTTGGTCGAAGTCAAGGAGTTCTTGTTCGTTCATGGCGTTGGCGAGGGAGAGCATGGGGATGCGGTGGTTGACTTTCTCGAAGTGTTCGAGAGCGGGGCCGCCGACGCGCTGGGTGGGGGAGTTGGGGAGGCGAAGATCGGGGAAGTCTTTTTCGAGGGCTTCGAGTTGGCGGAGGAGTCGGTCATATTCGGCATCAGAGATAATAGGAGCATCGAGGACGTAGTAGCGATGGGCGTGTTGGTTGAGTTCTTCAGTAAGGGCCGTAATCTTTTGCGCGGCTTCATCGGGTGTATAAGGATTCATGGCTCGCCTCCAGAGCATGCAGAGAGACTGCAACGAGAAACGGGGATGGGATGGGCATCAAGGCTTTCGGTGTAGCGCAATTGAGGCGGAGAAGCAAGGATGGGGGGTTGTGTCGGAGGGAAGGGGCGAAGAGACGCATGTTCTCTTGTGGCAAGGGAGTGTGATAGAAGGGGTGGGCTGTTCGAGAGCGAAGGAGAGAGCGAGATGATCGGTCGTTTGCGCGGGAAAGTCTGGGAAAAGAAAGTGGATGCGGTGTTGTTGGATGTGGGTGGGGTGGGGTATGACGTGCAGATATCGTTGACGACGTACAATGATCTACCCGAAGAGGGGAAAGAGGCGGTGTTGTATATCCACACGCATGTACGGGAAGATCAGTTGGTGTTGATGGGATTTTCGACGCCCCAAGAGCGGGTGTTGTTTCGGCTGTTGTTGTTGGTGTCGGGGATCGGGCCACGGATGGGGTTGAATATCTTGAGCGGGATCACGCCGCCCGAGTTGGTGGATGCGTTGAAGCGGGGCTTGCATGTGCGGCTGACGGCGATCCCGGGGGTTGGGCAGAAAAAGGCCGAGCGGTTGGTGGTGGATCTGCGAGACAAGGTGATCGATCTGGATCTGGGTTGGGCCTCGGAAGAAACGAAGCAAGCGGATAAGGTCAAGGAGACGACAGAAGACCTCAAGTCGGCGTTGTTGAATATGGGTTACAGAGCAGCCCAAGTGGAGCAAGTGGTGGGGCTGTTGCGCCGCGAGATCGAAGATGGCGTATCCTTGGGCGAGTTGGTGCGCATCGGTTTGCAAAAGCTGACAAAAGGTTGAGGTTCGAGGCAAGGGCACAAAGAGCGAAGGGCTGAGGCACACCGACACAAAGGTTTGAGGTTCGAGGCAAGCTGACAAAGGCCGAGGGGAAGGCCAAAGCAAGCAAGATCGGCGGGCGTCGCCGTAGGAGGTTGAGATGGCAAAGTCACAACAAGCGCAGCATGAAGCAGCGGTCGATCAAGGGCGATCGGTGTTGCAGCCTGTGGCGACACGAGAAGAGCGAGTGTTGGATCGGACGCTGCGTCCGCGATCATTTGACGACTATATTGGGCAGGATGAGTTGAAAGAGAACTTGCGGGTGTTTGTGGCAGCGGCGAAGCTACGGGGGGAACCATTGGATCACTTGCTGTTGTGCGGTCCGCCCGGGTTGGGGAAGACATCGATGGCGCGGTTGATCGCAGAAGAGTTGGGGGTAGGGATTCAGATCACGAGCGGTCCGGCGTTGGAGCGCAAGGGCGATTTGGCGGGTTTGCTGACGAACTTGCAGGCGCGGGATATCTTGTTTATCGACGAGATCCATCGGTTGAATGCGGTGGTGGAAGAGAACTTGTATCCGGCGATGGAGGACTTTGAATTTGATTATGTGGTGGGGGAAGGGCCGCATGCGCGGAGTTTGAAGTTGCCGTTGGCTCCGTTTACGTTGATTGGTGCGACGACACGGACGGGATTGTTGACGTCGCCGATGCGGGATCGCTTTGGGATCATCAGCCGCTTGCAATACTACAGCATGGAGGCATTGAAGCAGATCGTGCAGCGGAGCGCATCGCTGTTGGAGATCGAAGTGGAAGAGGGCGGAGCGACGGAGATCGGGAAGCGAGCGCGAGGAACGCCGCGTATCGCGAATCGATTGTTGCGGAGGGTGCGAGACTTTGCGCAAGTGAAAGGTCAAGGCAGCATCAACCAAGAGATCGCGGATCATGCGTTGTGGCGTTTGGGGATCGATGCGTTGGGTTTGGACGCGATGGATAGGCGTCTTTTGTTGACAATTGTCGAGAAATTTGACGGTGGACCCGTAGGGGTGGAGAGTTTGGCTGCAGCGGTAGGTGAAGAGGCTGGAACGATTGAGGATGTGTATGAACCGTTTTTGATCCAGCAAGGTCTATTGCAGCGGACCCCACGGGGTCGTGTGGTGACACGCGGCGGCTTGGCGCATATCGAGAAAGAGACCGTCACAGCAGGACAACAAGCCATGTTGTTCTAGGCGGATGGGCGCAAACGTGCGGAGGTCGAAGCCAGCGTCAAACACACGATCCTTCTTTGACTTGGAGAAAGAGAGATCGCAAAAAGCACAGACAGCAGAGGGCCGTTTTGTGAACGGAAGGCTCGGTTGGTTCGGCTTTTGAGGGTCGGATGGAGGATTTTGGTGATGGTACAGAAGATGTGGCAACAACGACCTCGCCCGCAGTGGAGTGTGGCGATGGGAGCGGTGATGTTTCTCGTGGCATGTGCGTTATCGGGTTGTGCGACGACACCGCCTGTGCGTCAACAAGAAGGGTTGGATCTGGGGAGCCATCGTTTGACGGTGTATTGGTTGGCGCAAGAGACCAAGCGTCGTCGTCAGGTGGCGTTGTACAAGCAGAATCGGCGTTGGATGTGGGTTTCGCAGCGATTTGCGTCATCGTTGCGGATACAAGGGACAGGGCGGTTGAGGGATGGGCGTTTGGTGCAGTATGCGGGTCCGTGTAGGCCGTCGGGAGATCGTTGTATGGTGGTGAGACAGATCGATCGGCGGTTGTTTCCGATGGGGGTGGGGGCATCGGGGATGCCGTTGGCGGCGTTTCGTTCGGTGGCGGTGGATACAGCGCGCATACCGTTGGGGACGCGGTTGTATATTCCTGCGGTGCGGCGATTGTTGCGAAAGGCGGGCGTTCCGCATCATGGTTGTTTTTTGGCGGATGATCGGGGTGGGCGGATCAAGGGAGCGAGAATCGACTTGTTTGTGGGGAACCGCGCCTTATTTGAGCGTTATTTAGGGGAGCGGATGCCGCGTGATGTGCGGGTGTATACGCGCCATCCTCGATGTGAGCGATTGCCCGAACGCTCGGTCGCCAAACGATAATACGAAATCCGCCTGTAGTGTGATCGTTAAAGATGTAGGGGCAGACAGGTGTGGCTGCCCGATCACAGGGTGTCTCCGCGCCCATCTTCGATAACACATCTCGCGGATATCGTATAAGGCCCGCCTTGGCGTCTGTTTTGGGTGGTGAGTGCATCGTGCTTGACAGGTGTGTGGTCCTGTCGCAATATCCCGCATGTTTTTTCAGAGCTTGCCTGCGCTTGGCGTGGTTTCGTGCGTTGTGTTCGGTGTATTCGAGACTTGGAGGCAGGGACACGGAGCAAAAGAAACTGCGCGAGGTCGGTCTGTTAACGTTAGCCATGACGAGGTTCGTGCGATGTCGATGCAAGATGTACTCAAGAAGATCAACAAAGATCCAAAACTCAAGCAGGCGATGGAGACGTTGCAACTCAACGAAAAGAGCTTTCGGTTTTTGCCGATCTTTCCGTTGATTTATGTAGCGTGGGCGGATGGTTCGTTTCAAGAGAAAGAGATGGAAAAGATCCTTGAGATCGTGGAAGAAAACGGTCTGATGAACGCGGATGGCGCGGGGATCTTGAAGGTGTGGTTGGATCGCAATCAACGTCCGTCGGATGAGTTTTTTGTGAGCGGCTTGCGTTTGGTGGCTGCCGTGTTGAAGCACATCCGTCCTGAGCACAAAGGAAACTTGTTGCATCTGTGTGAGGTGGTGGCGGATTCTTCGGGCGGAGTGGGCGGTGTCGGTCGAGTGAGCAGCGAAGAGCGCAAAGCGATGGGACAGATCGCGGAGTTGTTGGGCGTGGGAGATGAGAAAGCGCTGGATCGGATGCTCGAAAAGATGCGTCACGAGCTTTCTCCCGAAGAGTTGGAGTGGTCTCCCACCCAAGTGAGTCCGAAGTGGATCGCGATCAACGCGGTGATGGCGTCGTTGGTGACGGGTGGCGTGTTTTTTGGTTTGTCGCGTTGGTATGGGGAATTTGTGGTTAGCGAAGGTCATAACTTTATCTTTTTGATGGCCGCGCTGATCCTTCCGCAGGTCGGTTTCTTTTTGGGCAGTATGTTGACGGCGCGCCTGAGTACGGGCAACACCGCTCGCGAAGGTGTGTTTGGGACAGCGGTGGCGATCATCGCCGCTTCGTTGATTGGGGTGTTCTTTTTGGGAGCGACCTCCAAGAAATACGCAGGCTACAACGTGGTGGAGCCAGATCCGCTGTTGTTTCCGTTGTGTTCGGCCACCAAAGTGACGGGCCAGCGATGTTTGCGTCTGGAGGACAACGGGGGCAAAAAGATCTGTCGCTTGATGAAGGATCACCAAGCCGATCCAAAGAAAGAGCGACTGGGCCGTCGTCATCGCGACTGGTTCCCTTCCGAAGATTGCAAACAAGACAGCCAATCGAAGGATCTGTATCAAGTGAGTTTGCGCCCCGAACGTGTCTTGTCCAAGGGCTACTATCCGTTGTGTTCAGAGTCCGATGATGCGACACAGCCTTGTATCCGCGTGGGCGCAATCGAAGATCGCGCCAACATGTACTGCCGTGTGATGCCCAACAAAAATGCAGAACTCAGCAAAGTCGCAAAAGGCGAGAAGTTCAAGGATTGGTTCCCTGCGCCGCGTTATTGTCGAGCGTTGTTTGCGCGGGTCTACAAAGTCTGGCGCAAGGACGGCGCAGCGACGAGCTTTGCGGGCTTCTATCCGTTGTGCAGTGATGTCTCGGGAGCCAACCAACCGTGCCTCTACCACAAGCGCCGCCCCCAACCCGGTCAGGCCCTTGGCGAATCAGTTTGTGTGGTGTCGGATAGTCCGACGATTCCGCGAGATGATATCAAGCTTGCAGAACAACCCTACGAAAACTGGTACCCCCAAGATCTGTGCAAAGAAACCGAAGGCACAACCTTCTTTTATGTGTTGTTTGCTTTCTTTGGGTTTGCGATCACAGCCTTCTTTGCGTCTTACTTTGGCGGATGGGTGGGCGAACGCTGGCAAGGAACTGTTTGAAGTTCATTCGTTGCGGGGACTTTTTGTTGGGCAAGGGACGGCTTTTTTCAAAAAGTGAACAACATCTTCACCCACGCCAAGCTACGCTCCGCACTTGAGGTGTTGCGCCTGTCAGACCAAATCCGCCCGTTGTGTGATCGCCATACGAAATCCGCAGGGCGCGATCGTAAAAATGTAGGAGCAGACAGGTGTGGCTGCCCAAGAATCGGGCGTCTTCGCACTATCCTTGGCTGTGTACATCACTCGGATATCGTATAAAGAGGTAGGGGCAGACAGGTGTGGCTGCCCAAGAATCGGGCGTCTACGCACTATCCTTGGCTGTGTGCATCACTCGGATATCGTAGAAGTCGCGAAGAGGCGTTTGCCGCCTGTGATACACAGGTCTTGTGCGAAGTTCTTGCATGAGGACGCGCTGTTGAAGTAAGATGCGCCTTTTCGTCTTACAAAAGCGTGTGGAGTTTTAAGAGATCGAACGCATCGCTCGACAAAATATTTTGGAGATCAGACGAACCATCGGACGAAACGATCCGAGAACAGACCAGACGAACCATCGGATGAAACGATCCGAGAACAGACCAGACGAACCATTTGAGAAACCAGATCATCGCTGCGATAGTTGGACCGACGATAGAGACTCGCCTCAAGTGATAGCATCCAAAAGAATATCTTCCTTGTTCGACGAAGCGATACGTTTTTGAGCAGGAAAGGGAATCCGTTGTGTGGGAGATAGAAAAGGAGTTGTTGAGGGCATGCGAGCGCCTGATCCAGCAGGGCGCGTTGCAAGAGGGGTCTTTTCTTGCGGCGCGTGCGATCCAAGACGTCAACGGAGAAGATCTCGGATTGATCTTGGAGCGGATGGGTGGGGTGTCAAGCGAGACGTTGCAGATGACCCTTGCCGAGCGATGGGGATGTCGGTTTTTGTCGGACGAACAAGTGATGCTGTTGTGGGAAGAAGCCGCGATCCAACCGCCCCGACAAGTGGCGCTGGCTTGGATGCGGCAAGGCCGATTTGTGCCGTTGCGCTTCGCAAATGGCTCGCTGTCGCTGTTGGTGTGGCGGCCCTTGTCGGAGGCGACGCAAATGAGGCTGTGTGAGGCGGTGGGCTGCGCTCACCTCGAATACATCTTGATCTCCTCGTATGCGTTGGGGGCGCTCCTCGAACGCTTAGAACCCGGGAAAGAAGAGATGTCGATCACTTCGGGGGAATTGGATGTGATCGTGCCTGCGGAGCAGAGCCTTGGGTCCACAGAACGGCCTGTGGGATTGCAGATCGGCTCTTCTTTGGGGATGGGATCGTCCTCCTTGACTCAAGGACTGCCTGTGGTGCGGACGATCTCTTCGGACGATCTGTTGCCTTCGGCCAAAGAACCGACGATGCTGGATTCTCTCGATCACAACGCCAAAGAAGGGGCCTCTCAAAGCTTGAGCGATCTGATCGCAGCCCCCGAAGATCTAAGCGGTGATGCTTTGCCTCGCGCCTCGGGTGGATCGGGTGATGCGTTGCCCCGTACTGCGGGTGGATCGGGTGATGCGTTGCCCCGTACTGCGGGTGGATCGGGTGATGCGTTGCCCCGTACTGCGGGTGGATCGGGTGATGCGTTGCCTCGTACTGCGGGTGGATCGGGTGATGCTTTTCCTTTGGGTTTGGGTATGGAGGTGCCCAACGCCGCCGCGCCGTTCAACACCAAGCAACAATCGGATTCATCGGAGCGTTTGGGTTCTGCTGCGTCGTCCTCAGACAAGCGAACGATCCCTCCGCCCTCGTTTTCTTCGCCTGCTGCGGAGAAATCTCCGCATCAACTGCTCGTGACGAATCCGATGTCTTTGGTGTCACCGGGGCCTTTGGCGACCATGTCGCTGGATACGATCTCGGGGCGGAAAAAATCTCCGCTCGATCCGATGACCTTTTTGGAAGAGATGGCATTGCCTGCCGCGCCGACATCTTCTGCGAGGATTCTCTCTTCTGCGGCAAGCCAAATAACGCAACGCACAGAACCCAAGACATCGCAGAGTTCGGAGCTTCTGTCGGCTTCTTCGATCCGTTCTCGCAGCGAAAGCGGCGATGTGGCGTTTTTTGGTGCGGCGACGCCGCGTGGTGTGTTGATGCAAGGCGCAAAGCAAAAGTCGGGAGGGGCGTTGGTGATCGGAGGTTTGGAGCGCTCGACGTTGGGGGGGATACCGACGTTGTCTTCGGCTTCTGCGCCGATCGATCCGCTGGCATTGTTGCCAAAAGCTGATCCCTCTGAGCGTTCAAAAGAAGCTTCGGCCTTTTTTGACGAAGCCGTGAACAGCGCGGTGGCAGGGCGAGAACAAGCCCAAGCTTGGCTTTCTTCTGAGCAGGT
Organism: Myxococcota bacterium; assembly: GCA_023150835.1. GTDB lineage: Bacteria > Myxococcota_C > UBA6777 > UBA6777 > UBA6777 > JAKLKB01. The sequence goes on from JAKLKB010000079.1 coordinate 38,526, forward strand.
CGCCGTTTCTTCGGATGCGTTGGAGGCGATCGGATCGAAAGGAGAGATCCGTAAACAACCTGTGGGTTCGGTGTATACGCCTGAATCCTTGGACTCTTTGGAGGCTTCCCGTCCTTACAAAAACACCAACGCCCAAGCCGATGCGACCGAGGCTCCGACTTCTGCGGATCTGATTTGGGCGAGCCAAATCAAACCAATGTTCGTCGAAGAAGAACCCACCTCGGTCGACAACGAACCGCTCTTTCCACAAGAAGCCAAGCGGCGTGCTGCACAAAAAGATACCAACACACAACCTCCACAGATCCCCCACCCATCGACGCAATCGGCCACAGATGAGACTCTCGACCCACACCGCAACGCGCAATCGGTCACACACGAGACTCCTGCATCGCATCGCATCAAGCTTTCAGAGGCCGCAGACGATCCCAAGCCATTGATGCGGACAGGGCGGGATTATCGCACCCTTCCTGTGGGAGTTGTGCCGTCTTTGATCCGCAGCCTCGAACAGGAAGAACCAAGCTTTGCCCTGTTTGAGCGCGATCCTCGTGGTGCGGAAACCGCCCGCGCCAAACTGCCCTCACGCGCACGACACGCGGAAAAAGAAGAACCCTCCGCCCCGTCAAGTCAAGCTTCTCCGTCTGGAAAGCTCGAATCATCCGAGGCGATCGAACCCCGTCCGCGCATTCCAAGTTCTAGCGCACTCAAGCCCGTCCCTTCGCGAACGAACGTGCTGTTGTTGCGCATCGGCATGGCCCTCGGGATCGTCGTTGTTTTGAGCCTTGGTTTGTGGTATTTCTTGTTGCGCAATCAGTCGGAAAATGCCTATAATACGGACGAACCATCGACAAAGCGTTCTTCCCAAGAAACCCCTCCAAACGTCGATCCCTCGCCACCCAATTCCACAAGAACCTCTGTTCCGACTCGATCTGCTGTGGCGTTGCCTCCCGCACAGCGCCTTCCCGCTCAAGCCTCCCCTCGCAAAAAACCCGAAGAGGCCCATCCAACTCCCACCCTTCCACGCGAAGAACAAGAATCGTTGTGGCGTTGGGACCCCCAACAAGGAAAGCTGGTTCCGAAACGCCCCGAACCTCGGTAAAAAACGCGCAAGAGCGTCGCGCTTCATCGACCGCCGAAAAAAGAAAGGAGGCGGCATAGTGACCAAAAAACCCCGTGTTTGCGCCCGTTGCGAGCGACAGTACCGTCGGTTTGAAGAACGGTGATCTCTTCGCCAACGTGGGGTCAAGGGGCCTTCGGTCCCTTGCGGGGCGTGGGGCGGTGCCCCATACGCGCCTTGTTAATGTGGAAACATCGTAGAGTCGGTCTTGATCGCCTTTTTTTTTCTACCCCCCCTCAATCCCCCCGTGAACGGGGGGAAGTTGGAACGGGCAGCGTCTGCGTCTCGTGCAAACAGCGTGCGTCATGAAAAAACAAAATCCCCGCTGCTTCCGACTTTCGCTCCCTCCCCTGTTCACGGG
>JAKLKB010000080.1 GCA_023150835.1 Myxococcota bacterium
GGGAGCCGTTTTGGGTGATCTGTGCGTAGACTTGGTGAGGGGGTGTGCCTTGTTCGAGAACAGCGCGGGATTCGTGGAGGGCTTGTTTGGCGGCGAGGGCGAGCCGTTCGGCGTTGTGGGGGGGGGAGATGTATGCACCGTTGATGAAGAGGGCGGGTGTACCGGGAGAAGTGAAGGCAAGCAGGCTGCGGATATCGCGATCGATCCACATCTTGAAGGGGGCGTAGTGGAGATAGATCTCAAAAAGCTGTTTGGAGAGGCCGATCTTTTCGGCGATATCGAAGAGTTCTTCGTGGGAGGGGGGAGTTTTTCGTTGAAAGAAGCGGTGGAGGTAGGGCCAAAAGCTGTTGTGTTGGTGAGCGGCGAGGAAAGCGCGGGCGTAGAGGTAGCCTTGATCTTGGAGGATGGTGGGTGCGAGTCGGACTTCCCATCGGATGGCCCCGGGGAATTGTTTCCACAGGGATTGTCGGAAGTGGTGAATAGCGCGGCTGTCTGGATGGGTGGGGTTGAGGTATTCGATGATCTGGATGGGGGCGTGTTGGGGGCCACGACTGATCTGGATGCGACCGTGACTGGGGATGCGATAGCGTTGTTGGAGCAGGTTGGGGGGCGGGGTAGGGTGGGGGTTTCGGACTTGGGTGGTTTGGGTGGTGCAAGCGGCGAAGAGTAGCAGCGCAAGGCCAAGGCCAAGGCGGTGTGTATGCAAGGAGCGGAAAACAGATTTGTGTTGCATCAGCGTTCCTTGGTGGGGGATGAAGTGAAAGAAGTGCGAAGGGGGCAGCGTTGTGGTAGGCTGCGCGGGGAAAAAGGTAGGGGCCGAGAGTTAGGAAAACAAGCCTTGTGTGGGCGAAGACAACGGCGTTTGGACGAGCGAGGTGATCGATGAAGAAGCGAGATTTGGCGGGTCGTCATGTGTTGGTGTGGGGGTTGCGAAAGACGGGGTTGGCGGGGGCGCGTTTTTTGTTGCGTCGAGGAGCGCGGGTGACGGTGGTTGCCTCGGGTGATGCGAGCGAATACAAGGAAGCGTTGGAGGCATTGAAGGATCAGTCGGTGTCTTTTTTGTGGGGGGATCGGATGGGATCGTGGGAAGGGATCGATGGAGTGCTGTTAAGTCCGGGAGTTCCGTATGATCGGCCTGAGTTAGAGCAAGCGCGTGAGTTGGGGATCGAGACGTTGTCGGAGATGGCGTGGGGGTTGTCGGAGTTGACGGTGCCTTGGGTGGGTGTGACGGGTTCAGCGGGCAAAAGCACGACGGTGTCTTGGGTGGGGGCGATGTTGGCGGCGTCGGGGCTGAGTGGGTTTGTGGGGGGGAATCTGGGGACGCCGCTGGTGTGTTTTTTGGATGAAGATCGGGCGGTGGATCGGGTGGTTTTGGAGTGTTCGAGTTTTCAGTTGGAAGCGACTCCCAACGCGCATCCGTGTGTGGGTGTGTTGACCAATCTTCAACCGAACCATCTGGATCGACATGGTACGATGGAGCGTTATGCAGCGTGCAAAGCGCCGTTGTTTGGGCATCTTGAGAAGGAGGATGCGTTGATCTTGTGCGGTGGGGAACCGAGTGTTTTGCCTGTGGTGCAGGAAAGTCGAGGGGAGCGGATCACTTTTTGGAGGGAAGGAGAGGATGTGGAAGGAGCGATGTGTTGGGGAGAACAGATGATCTTGCGGCATCCGAGGTGGGGAGAGGAAGTGTATGATCTGCGGGGGATGCGTTTGCGCGGTGCGCACAATCGGGAGAATCTGATGGCGGCAGCGTTGGCGGCGCGTTGTGCGGGTGCGACAAAGGACGGGATACAGGCGGCGATCGAGGGCTTTGGAGGACTGGCGCATCGTCAAGAAGAGTTGGGAGTTTGGCGTGGAGTGCGCTATGTCAACGACTCGAAGGCGACCACGCCCGATTCTGCGCTGCGAGCGGTGGAGGCGTGTGCAGAAAAAGGCGAGCGGCTACGTTTGTTGTTGGGGGGGCGCTCGAAAGGGACGGGCTTTTCGGGGTTGCGCGACGCGGTGTTGAGGGAGGTGGAGAAGTTGTATGTGTTTGGCGAGGCGCGGGCAGAGATCATGCGAGATCTGGGAGGTGTGGTGGAGACGGGAGAGTATGTTTCGATGGAAGAAGCCTTGGACGCGGCGGCTTTGGACGCAAAGCAAGGGGAGATCGTGTTGTTAAGTCCGGCGTGTGCGTCATTTGATGCGTTTGAAAGTTTCGTGCATCGGGGCGAGGTGTTTGGCCGTTGGTTTCGGGCGTTGTGTTCGGGGTCGGTTGCGAAGTAGAGTGTAGCGGGTGTGTCGAGATCCGAGAACGCCCATGCTTTCGAGCGGATGCCCATCGCGAAGTCGAGTATTGCGGGCATATCGAGTGTGTGGGTGGAACGTCGCAGCAAACGGGGAAGAAAAGAAGGATGTCCGAGCAGAAAAACTGCCATGAAGTCGATTGTCCGGTACGTGGTCAGGGTTTGGCGGCAGCGAAGTTTTGCCCGAAGTGTGGCCGTTCGTTGCAGGCATCCGAGCAAGGGGCGGAAGATCCGTTGATTGGGGAAGTGATCGGGCAGCGTTATCGGATATTGCGGGTGATCGGGCGTGGTGGAATGGGGGTGGTGTACAAGGTGGAGCATATCGTCATGGGGAAGATCATGGCGATGAAGCTGCTGCATGGACACATCAACAATCGACAGAATGCGATCAAGCGTTTTCGCCAAGAGATCAAGATCGTCTCGCGTTTGTCGCACGTGAACACGATCTCTGTGTTTGATTGCGGTGTGACGGCGGACGGAAACTTGTTCATCGTGATGGAGTATCTGCGAGGAACCGACCTAGAGAGGTTGTTGGAGCACCAACAGTATCTCGGTTGTATCCGTGCAGCGCGGATCGCACGCCAGATCTGTGCATCGCTTGCAGAAGCCCATGAGATCGGGATTATCCACCGCGATATCAAACCTGCGAACGTGATCTTGTTGCGAGACCGAGGGGCCGAAGACTTTGTGAAGGTGTTGGACTTTGGGATCGCGAAGCTACTCGAACCCGGCCAGAATATGGTGACAGAAGTCGGCTTGATCGTGGGGACGCCGTATTATATGTCTCCTGAACAGGCGATGGGACGGATGGATCTAGGTCCAGCGGTGGATATCTACAGCTTGGGGGTGGTGTTGTACGAGATGGTGGCGGGTCGGTTGCCTTTTTTGGGGGAGAACACCGCCGACTACATCCACGCACATCTCAACATCGAACCTCCCAGACCATCAACAGTTTCGATGTTTCAGGATATCGATCGGGAACTGGACGAGTTGATTATGCAAGCGTTGCAAAAAGACCAAAGGCGGCGCTTTGCGAGCATCGAAGCCATGCAATATGCTTTGGATAGGTATATTCACGGAACGCTTTCTCGGGGGCGTCAAGATTCTTTTGCTGTATCGGGCGTTTTGGCGATGTCTCAAATTGCTCCGCTGGTGATCTTGGAGGAGCATTCGTCGAGCGGAGAGGTGGAGGCGGCTGGTGCTCAGGAGCGTACGGAGCTTCAGTCCGCAGAAAGCATTGAGCGGATGCAGCGCACCAAAGCAGCGGATGTTCGAGGAGGATCATCGAGTGATGGTGCTTCATCAAAGGTTGGAGTGGGAACAACACAGCCAAAAGCAGCGTTGAATGCAGCGGACGGACGGGGAGTCTCAGGGGGAAAGCCAAAAGCAGCGTTGGATACAGCGGATGGACAGGGAGTCTCAGGGGGAAAGCCAAAAGCAGCGTTGGATGCAGCGGATGGACGGGGGATATCGGACGTAGAGCCAAAAGCAGCGTTGGATGCAGCGGATGGGTACGGTGTGTTGGGGGCGGCGGAAGGAGATCTTCAAAGCGCAGCTCGTCCAACGCAAGATCTGAAAGCAGCGGCTGGGAAAAAAAGCTCTCAAGCGTCGTTGGTTCCAGAAGTTCCGAGTTTGCCTGCGGCGTTGATCTCGGAGCCACCTGAAGAACAGTTGGCGACGCGGGCGGATTGGGAGCGTGTGGAGCGGGGTTGGCGGCGTTCGTATTGGTGGCAGACGTGGGGGGTGGTGTGGCTGTTGTTGTTGGTGGCGGTTGTTGGTGGCGGTTGGTGGGGATGGGAGCGTTGGACGGAGGTTCCTGTGCCTCGTGCGGCCTTTTACGACGAGGAACAAGAGAACAACAACACGATGGAGAAAGCGACACCGATCCGTCTGGGGGCGTGGGTGAAAGGTGAGTTGGGCCGTCGATTGAGCGAGACGTCGTCGGATCGCGATTGGTTTACGTTTGAGATCCCCGAAGGGAAGGCGCAAAGTGTCGCGATCCGTCTCCAGCCGCCTGCTGCGTTGGATGTGGAGTTGGGCCTGTATCGACAGCGCATCCGCCAAGAAGAGGGCAAGCGTGTGCGAGAACCCGAAGAGCTGATCTCGATCAACAACGCACGACGGGGCGGAGAAGAGCGCTTGTTGGGTTATCGGTTGGAGGCGGGGCGTTATGAAGTGTTGGTGCGAGAGTTGGTGGTGATGGGCGAACCACCGCAAGAATACAAAGGAGCGTATCGTCTGCGCGTCGATCGGGTAGTGCTAGACAAGCACGCAGAGATCGAGCCAAACGATCAATTTGCTTTAGCGAATCGTGCGCCTGAAAAAGAGTTGGCGCGTGGATATCACGATCGGGCGGGCGATATCGACTTTTGGTATTTTGAGACCAAGAAAAAACAAGAGCAGCGGTATCGGCTGCGATTTTTTGGTGTGGCGGGTGTGACGGTGGATTTTGCGTTATTGGATGAGGGCGGACAGTCCTTGCGTTTTTGGGCGCGAAACAAGCGGATACGGCGCAAAGGAACCACCGCGATGTCGCTGCGAACCGATCTCTTTTTTTCGGCCAAAGGGCGGGTATTTGTGCGGATCTTGGCCAAAGAGGGCCACAACTTGGAGATACCGTATGCGATGCGTTTGATGGCGCGCTGAATGGCGGCGGGAGGGCGAGTTCACTTGCAGTTGAGTGTAAAGCGCCCGGCAGCGGGGGGAACGGTATAGGAAGAGTCGTTGTCTTCGAGGAATCCCGAGAAGAAAAGCAGCGTGGGTCGTTTGGCGAGTCCTTGGGCGGATTGTGCGGCGAGTTGGCAGGGGACGCGCCATGCTTGAGAGAGTTGGGGGGGGTACTGTTTCGGGTCGCCGAGTTCGATGTTGAGGATCTCTTGTGTTTTTTCGTTGGGGTTGGTGGAGAGGTGACAGCGAGCAGAGAGGGGGGCTTGGGGATCTTGTCGTTCGCATTGCTCGAAAGCAAGGGGAAGACGGAGGACGGGGATCTCGATGAAATTTTTCTGCCGCAGTCGGGTCAGGATCTCGGCGCGTGTCATCTCGGGGGCGGGTTTGTCTGGAGCGTTGGGGGCGACCGCAGAACTCGGATCGAAGACCAATTGGACGCGGCGCAAGGCGACACGACCGTAGCAGGCGTCCACTTTGAGGACTGCGCGGAGGTCGGATACATCAAATTGAACGGGGGTTGTATCACTCCCGAGAGTGACTGTGAGGGTGCCTTCGGGTTGAGAAGAGATGAAAGAGTTCGGGCAACAGCGACAACCTTGGAAGGCGAACAGCAAGAACCCAAACGACAAGGCGAATAGACGCCAGCGACGCTGTAGAAAAACCGAAGAGAAAAAGTGAATGTCTCGAAACATCGGGCCTAACTTTGAAAGGAGGGCTGCCATCTGCCGAGATCTCAGGGCAAGCCCTGACGAGGAAGCGTCGTTTTGGAGTGGGATCGTTTTGGCATGACAAAACTCCCCGTGTTCGCGGCACTTCAAGCGGCACAGGGGTTTGTTTGAAACACCATCGATCACCCCGCCCCTCTCGGGGTCAAGGGAGCCGCGCTCCCTTGTGGGGCGAGGGGTGAAACCCCACCCAAAAAAGCCGAACAGCGGGATACCTACTTATTGAAATTCAACGCGTAGGAGTTGTTCGCCGATGATCAGGACATCGTTGTGTTTGAGGTGGTGTTCTTTGCGGATGCGGATGAAGGTTCCGTTGCGGCTGCCGAGGTCTTCGAGGGCGTACTGACCGTTGAGGAAAGAGATACGAGCGTGGATGGCGGAGATGTAGCGATCGCCCGGGAAGGTGATCTGCCCGCGTTCACGGCCCATGTCGACTTGTTCGCCGCCGAGCAAGATCGCGTTGCCGCGTTTTCCGCCAGAGATGAGCTGCATGACGCGGCCCCAGTATTGGCTATAAGGGCTTCCCCAAACAGGAGAAGGCGCGTCGGTGTGTGGATCAAAGCCGTCTTCATCGGGGGGAGGGGCTTGGATCTTTTCAAAGAGAAAAAGCTGTTTACCGATCAGCATGGCGTCGTTGTGTTCGAGGGGGGTTTTTTCACGAAGGCGGAGGAAAAGGCCATTGAGGCTGTTTTCATCGCGAACGGTCATGCTGTTGCTGGAGGTGCGTTGGAAGGTTGCGTGGAGGGGAGAGACATAGGGATCGTCGAGAAAGAGGATATTGCCTTGTTGGCGTCCGATGCGTGTGATATCCGGTTTGAGGGGATAGGTGCCTCCTTCTTGGCCGTTGGGCAGAAGGAGGACAAGACGTGCTAGAGAATCGCTCATCGTTTTTTTACCTCAGGCATGGGGCGAAAAGCATCGTTTACAACACGCGAGAGAGTGTGTTTGGGGTGGAACCTAGCACAAAACAGAAAGTGAAGGGTAGGGGGAAAGGGTGGTTGGGGGTGTGGAATGTGCGGTAGGATGGTGTGTTTAGAAGAAAACGAGGGTCGTTTTAAGGGGCGTATCGTTTGATCTCGACTTCCGTGGGGCGGAAGACTTTGTCTTGGAATCGAAAGCCTTGGCGAAAGATGCGGGAGATCTGTTGATCTTCGTTGGTGTGTGGGGTGTGGACTTCTTGGAGAGCGCGGTGGGAGGTGGGGTCAAACAGATAGCTATGGATGTCGATGGGTTCGAGTCCCTGTTCTTTGAGGGTGGAGAGCAGACGTTCGCGGAATCCCGAAGCTTCGAGGACAGCGGGGTGATGTTCGCCGTGTGTATCCCAAAGCGATCGATAACGAAGGTCTACGTAGTCAAAGAGCAAGAGCAGATCTTGGAAGATCGCGTAGAGGGCTTGAAAGCGTGTTTCTTCGCGATCGGTGTCAAGCTCAGCGCGCAAGCGTTCGATGGATCGGCGGAGTTCGCTATTTTCTTCGTGTTGTTTTTGCGCGAGGGTGCGTTGTTCGGTTGCGATATCGAGGAGATCGCGGAGTTGGGCTTGTTGTTCTGTGATGGATTGTCGAAGAGAGGCGATCGCGTGGTGGGTTTGTGGATCAAGGGGGGATTGGGGAGGTTGTGGGATGGGGGTGGTTGCGGTGTGTTCGTGAGAGGAAGCCTCGGTGGTTTCGTGGAGTTCGCGGCTATCGTGACTTGGGTGTGAAGGGTGGATAGCGCGGAGTTCGCGGCTATCGTGTATCGGGCGTGAAGGGGGGATGGCGCGGAGTTCGCGGCTGTCGTGTGCTGGACGTGAAGGGGGGGGTGTGGCGTGGAGTTCGCGGCTTGCGTGTGGGTCGTGGAGTCTGTTGGTGAGGGGGGCGTCGTGGTGGTGGAGTTGATGGAGTTCATCGTCGAGAAAGTTGGTGTCTGCATCACGGAGATCGTGTTCGTCGTAACTCAGGTCGTGTTCGCTGTAATGGTTTGAGAAGTCGGAGTCGTTGGTGGGGGAGGATTGTGCGTGGCTGTCGTAGGTGGGAGGGTCTTGTGTTTCGTCGGCGTAGGCTTGGAGATCGGGAGGCGTGTGGGATTCGACAGGGGAGATGGGGGCGCGCCCGAGGGTTGCAGCGAGGGGGGCGGGGATGGCGTTGGGAGCGGCATCTTGTTCGTTGACTTGGGGGGAAGGGACGACGAGGGGCTTTTTGGGCTGAGGAGGGGCGGGGAGGCGCGGGTTGGCGAGGGTTCGTTCGTTGGGTTCGGGGGAGAGGAGTGGGTGGTTGTAGAGCGGGAGATCGGGTTGAGGTGGGGGAATCTTGGGGTTGTTGGTTTGGTTGAGGATCTCTTGGACTTGGGGGGCATTTTGGATGTGCGAGACCACGCGCTTGCTTTGATCGGGATCTTGCATCTCTTTTTTGAGGATGTCGGGCAGTTGCATTCCGGGGATGGTATGTTCGGAAAACTCAGGCAATTCTTGTTGAAGAGACAGGGGCGTGCTTTGGGATCGATTCTTTTGTGGGATGGAGGCTTCTTCAAAGACACTTTGCCATTCATCGGGCAGATCGGGGCTAGACGGCGATGCGGGGTGATTCGCGGCTCGCTTTGCCGCTGAAGGTTGCGGCGTGACGGGTTCAAGGCCGACAGGGATCATCTCACCGTTTGGACCTTCTTCGAGCAAGATCTTTCGCCACTCGGTGGGAGCTTCTTGCACAGGATGATGATCGCGTTTTGGTTTGTTCATAGGTCTCGCCTCGTGTCTGCGGTGGGTGCGAACCGCCCTGTGTGGGAATTGCGTTTATTTTGGGGTCAAAAAGGTGTTGTGTTGCGCAAGCAAAGCAGCGCCAAGATAACAAAGAGCGTGCGTTCTTGCAACGCGTCGGCGTTTGGAGGGGAAGATGCTCGGTGGATCGCTCGACGGATCTGTGGAATGGCGCGATCTTGCAAGGTGCGGAAGTTTGGGGTGAACACGGTCATTTGAGCAGCAGGGCCTCACCCCAAGGCGGGGCCTGTGTTGGACGAAAAAAATCAGCGAGGGTCTTGATTGTTTTGGAGGGTTGTTGTTGAGTAAGAAGTTGGCGAAACCTGTACGGAAAGGTCGCGGATGTTTGGCGTTCGAACAACGCACAAACCAAGGCACCACACGGGAAGGCAAAAGCTTGATGAGATAAGCGTGTAGGATAGGGCGAAACCATGGCGCAACAAACCGAAATGAACCTGCGTGCCTTGACAGAGCGGCTTCGAGAGAAAGCGCGGCGCAAGGTACCCGAAGCAGATGTCGAAGATCTCGTACAAGACGTGTTGGTCGTGTTGGTCGAAAAAGCACCGTCCAACCAGATCGGCGCAATCCAGCCCTACGCAGAAGGGATCTTGCGCCATTTGATCTACGACTACTACCAAAAACGGGCCGAGCATAAGGTTCCTTTGGATGGCAAAGATGCGGAAAGCCTCGATGTCTCGCCAGAACAGCGGGTCTATTGGCAGCGTCATCTGCGTGTGGTGCGTGAGGTCTCTCAAGAAAACCCTGTGGACGAAGCACTCTTACACGAGCACTTTCTTTCGGGAGCGCCGTTGCGTGAGGTCGCTTCGGAGCTTGGCGTCTCTGCGGGAGTGGTCAACGGTCGGCTGTTTCGCTTTCGTCAAAAACTCTTGCAGCGCGTTGGACAGCTTTTCACCGTGAGTATGGCGCTGGGGGTGGGGCTATGGAGTCGGGCCAGTCGGGCGCTGTTTGTTGGACGCCTTCATCACGCGACTTCTTGGACGGTGGCTTTGTTGTCCGCCACGTCGGCGGGGACATGGTGGGCCCAACACACGCCTGAAAAGCAGCTTGTGTTTCCCTCCGCGATGCAGGCTTCCTCCGCTCGCTTCGAGCACAGCTCGATCACAAAGTACGAAGGACACCCCGCGTATCCATCCCTTTTCAAAAAAACCGAAACCTCGGCTGGATGGTCTCTTGCTGTTCGATCCGAATCCTCGATCTTTTTTCGTGGGCGATCCTCTGCTTCGGTCGGAGAATGGGGATGGTTCGGGGCTTATCCATCCGCACAGCCTCGCGAATTATCCGCAGCTTCTGCATCTGCACTCACCTCTTCTCTAAATGCTCAAAACCCCCTTGCTTTGGCGAATTTCTTTTCGGGGGCTGCTTTGTTGGCGCAGTCTCGTGTCGCCCACAGTTCTCGCGTGGAATCGAACGATTCTTCCTTTGCGGTGGGTGGAGCCAACGCAGCAACTGGGCGCGATCTGCCCCAAGGCCGCACAACGACTTCTCGCGACGGGCAATCTAGCGATCCCCACCATCCCAACACCCAAACCAAAGATCCAGCCTCCTCTCAGCAAGAACCCAAATCTTCTACAAAAGAACCACAAAACCCCAACAATCCGACCGATCCCAAACATCCGACCGATCCCAAACATCCGACAAATCCCAACCCATCCGATGCGCGCCAGTCCTTTTGCATCAAGCGCGATGGGCGGCTCTATCGGTGCGATCAAGGCGGTCAACTCGGCGAAGATGTGAGCGGTGGGAACCAAAGCTCTTTCCAATGTGGCGGTGATACTTCGTGCCGTCGGATGGTTAACGGCGAACAGGCGGGCGAGTCCCCTGTGGGTCCCGCACTCATCGTCGGCCAACAAAAAGCGCTGATCGTCGCGGGCGAAAACCGTTATCGTGAAAGTTATGATCAAGGGCGTTCATGGTCCGATCCCGAAACGCCCCCACAGCCCGATACTTTGTTGAAACAAGCTGTATTTGTTCTGAACCAACGCGGGGAGATCTGGCAGCGCGATATCGCAAAGCAAACGTGGGCGTTGTTGCGCTCGGCCCACGAAAACACCGAACTGCGCGTCCATCTTGATGCGCGAGGTGGCTTGTGTTTTGAAGACTCCGTTGATTTTCGTTACGAAACCCGCATCCCGGGCATCGATCCTGTTGCCACTCCTCAACGTGGCGGTCTCAACGCAGGCTCGGGCCTCAACGTACCAAAGATGCCGACACTTCGCCCCTTGCATATTCCCGATATCACACGTACCACCCTGCCTACACCCACCGAACTCCCGCAAGGATTGCCGCTCCCTCTTCCTGCGCCTCAAAAACAAATAACCATGCCCGTTTTGCCACACTGATCCGTTTGTGACCCGTTTCTTCGGAGGTTTGAATGCGTTCTGTTCGCTTTCTTTGTGTTGCTTTTTTGCTGATCTCTTCGCTCACGTGGGGGTGTGAAGGATGCGAGATCCAAGAAGCCTCCACCACACTCAAGGTTCCCTTTGCAGACAACTTCGATCGCCCTTCGCTTGGGGCGATGTGGTCCTCGGAGATGGCGGGGCGTTGGCGGATCCAGTTCGACGAGCGCACCAAACAGGGTCGCTTGTGTGTCGAGCAAGCCCGCAACAATCCCTTGTTTTTGCGCGGGACGTTGCCTCGTGATGTCGTCGTTGAGTTCGATGCTTACGCACAAGAAAAAGACGGCGATGTCAAGATCGAGCTGTTTACAGATGGTCGCTTTCATGCCACAGGCTACGTTCTGGCTCACGGCGGCTGGCACAACGCGATGTCGATCATCGATCGACTCGGTGAACACAACCGCGACTGTTCCGCCAAAGAGCAAAATGCCCGCGCCAACTGCCGCCGCTGGACGCGCCGCGAAAAAGTCATCATCGGAAAAGGCCATCACTGGAAGGTGATCCGTCATGGTGAAAAGCTGCTGTGGTATCTTGATGGCAAGCTGTTTATGCGTTATGACGATCCCCAACCCCTCGAAGGAAAAGGCCATCAGTTCTTCGCCTTCAGCAACTGGATCGCTCACGTCTGCTTTGATAATCTGACCATCCGACCCTACACTCCCGAAACAGCACAAAAAGAAGCCCCTGCTCCGTCTCCTGCTCGTGTTCTCGTTACGCCTTCTCCAACTCCCGTCCCTTCGACTCCTTCTGATCCTGCTTCTTCTGATCCTGCTCCTTCTGATCCTGCGCCGGCTTTTGTTGCGCCGTCCGCTGTTCGCTCGGGCGCGGTCTTGGTTCCTGCTCAGCCGCAGATCCGCGTCCAGTCCAATCCGCAGCCTCTTCGCTTGCACAATGCGGATCGTTTTCGGCACCTTGGCATCCAACGCTTGCAAACCCCTCTCCAAGCGCGACCTGCACTGCAAGCACAACCGACTCCCCAGCGCTAACCGACCCACACCACGCAAGCCCATTCACGGCAAGGTGTCCTGCTTTGATCAGACCGACGAGGTGGTCACTTGAAATTCTTCGATGATGACGGAAAAAAAGGATGGTTTGAACGTGGCCGCAACCGACCGCGTATCCGCGAAGAACTGCCGATCTTGCCTCTCCGCAACACGGTGATCTATCCCGGCGTGGTGATCCCACTCACCATTGGCCGCGAATCCAGCCTACGCCTTGTGGACGATGCCATCGAAGCCGATCGCATCATCGGTATCGTCGGGCAACGCGATCCTGATGTCGATGATCCCGATAGCAGCGAACTCTACAGCATGGGGACTGCCGCGCAGATCTTGCGTGTGATGAAGGTCAGTGAAGATTCCAAAAATCTGATCGCTCATGTCCAAGGGCTGCAACGCCTTCGCGTCGTTCGCTATGTTCAACGACGCCCCTATCTTCGGGCTCGTGTGCAACTTATCGAAGAGCGCCCCGACGAAGATATCGAATCCCGCACGCTTTTCTCTTCTCTCCAAGAATCCGCTTTGCGGATCATCGAGCTTTCTCCGCACATCCCCCAAGAAGTCTCCGCTGTCGTCCAAAATATGGAGTCCCCGGGCTACCTCGCCGATCTCGTGGCCGCTTATCTCAACATCCCCATGCCCGAAAAAGAAGAGATCCTCGAAACCGTCGAGATCAAGCCCCGTCTCCAAAAGGTTCTCGGCTTTGTGCGAAAAGAGCTTCAAATGTTGGAACTCAACTTCCGCATCCAAAACCAAGTCAAGGGCGAATTGGACAAAAGCCAACGCGAGTACTATCTGCGCAAGCAGTTAAAAGCCATCAAGAAAGAGCTTGGCGAAGAAGAAGATGAGATGGAGGAAGTCGACGAATTCCGCCGCCAGATCAAAGCCGCCAAGATGCCCGAAGATGTCGAGAAAGAAGCCCTCAAAGAACTCACGCGACTTTCGCGTATCCCCCCACAATCTGCCGAGTATACGGTCTCTCGGACCTACATCGAATGGATGATCGATCTGCCTTGGTCTGTGACGACCGAAGATTCCCTTGAGATCAGGCGCGCACGCGAGATCCTCAACGAAGATCATTACAGCCTCGACAAGATCAAGCGACGGATCTTGGAGTACCTCGCCGTGCGTAAACTCAAAAATGATATGCGTGGGCCGATCTTGTGCTTTGTTGGGCCTCCCGGGGTCGGCAAGACCTCGCTTGGCAAATCGATTGCGCGGGCGATGGGACGGAACTTTGTGCGCGTTGCGCTTGGCGGCGTCAAAGACGAAGCCGAGATCCGTGGACATCGCCGAACCTATGTCGGCGCTCTGCCCGGACGTGTGATCCAAGGCATCAAAAAAGCCAAAAGCAACAACCCTGTCTTTGTCTTGGACGAGATCGACAAACTCAGCCAAGACTTTCGCGGTGATCCCGCCTCCGCTCTGCTCGAAGTCCTTGATCCCGAACAAAACAACTCTTTCTCCGATCACTACCTCGAAGCCGCTTTCGATCTCTCCAAAGTGATGTTTATCGCCACCGCCAACCAACTTGAACCGATCCCTCCGCCCCTGCGCGACCGCATGGAGATTATCGAGATCCCCGGATACACCGAAGAAGAAAAACTACACATCGCTGACCATTTCTTGATCCCCAAACAACACCGCGATCACGGCCTCCAAGACGGCCACATTACCTTTACCAAAAAAGCCGTCCGTACCGTCTGCCGCGCCTACACCCGCGAAGCAGGCGTCCGAAACCTCGAACGCCAGATCGCCGCGATCTGTCGAGCCGTGGCGATGCAAGTCGCCGAATCCAACACCGAACCTCGCACCGTCGACAGCGCCGATGTTGAAACCTACCTCGGCCCCGCCAAGTTTTTCTCCGAGATGTCCGAACGATTGAACGAAACGGGCATCGCTACGGGCCTTGCGTGGACGGCGGCAGGCGGAGAACTGCTGTTTATCGAAGCTACCCGCATGATCGGCAAAGGCCAATTGATCTTGACTGGCCAACTCGGCGACGTGATGAAAGAATCCGCCCAAGCTGCCCTCTCTTATATCCGCTCCAATGCTCCGCTGCTTGGCGTGGATGCACGCTTTATGGAAAATCACGATCTGCACATCCACGTCCCCGCTGGTTCCGTCCCCAAAGACGGACCGAGCGCGGGCGTCACGTTGTTTGCTGCCCTTGTTTCGCTGTTGACGAGTCGTAAAGTTCGCTCAGATGTCGCCATGACGGGCGAGATCACGCTGCGCGGTTCCGTCTTGCCTGTCGGCGGTATCAAAGAAAAGATCTTGGCGGCCCATCGCGCCGACGTCAAAGTGATCTTGTTGCCCGACAAAAACAAAAAAGACCTCGCCGAAGTCCCCGAAGAGATCAAAGCACAGATCCAATTCCACTTTCTCCAGCACCTTGATGATGTGGTTCGCGAAGCCCTTGAACAACAATCCCCCGATACGCGGCCTCTTGCGCATGTCCTCCAACCCACCGACGGGATGCCCGCTCTTGCCAGCGATCCCGAACCCCTCCCCAATCCCGATCCACCCCCAAAAAACAAAAGCGCCCGCCGCTAAACATCCAAAAATCAAATCATCCAAAAGATTAAAGTGAAGGGGATCTTTGTTCGTCTTCCTCGTCCTCGACGCCCATCTTGCGGCTGAGAAATCGAACGAAGTCGGGCATCGCAAGTGTGCCGATGTAGTGCTGATCTCGATCGAGTACAACAAGACGGCTGCTTTGTTGGCGATTCATTTGTGTGACGGCTTGGAGGGCGTCGCTTTCGCTGTCGATGGTCAGTTCGGGGGGACAAGGCTTGAGGAGCGCACGCAGCGTATTTCCGGGCCATTCGTGCGGATCGAGGGTGTAAAGGTCATCGACGTACACGCAACCTACGAGCGTTTGTGTGTGTGGATCGACGATCGGATAGAGGTCGTGCGATTCTTTTTCGACGTATTGCTCGAAAAATTGCTGTAGCGAAAGGGTGCTCGGCAAGCTGTCGTCGTGTTGTCGGATAAACGGGCGGATCGGCTCTCCACGCAATATCTCTCGCAAGCGCATCCGATGGTACGCCGCAACACTGGCGTTGCGCATAAAGATCCCCAGCAAAAACCACCAAAATGCTTGCACATAATTTTGATACGCAAACAGCTGGATCAGCGACAGCCCGACCATCAGCGAACCAAAACCGCCTCCAAGATGGGCGGCGATCCGCGTGGCCCAAGGTAGATCGCCACGCCAAGACCATAGCAACGCCCGCAACATCCGCCCTCCATCAAGCGGAAAGGCTGGAATCAAGTTGAAGATCGCCAACAAGCCATTGAGCCAACCAAGATATCGGCACAGTCCCTCGACCGACTCGGGCCAGATCTGTTGGAGGCTCAACAGATAAAGGCCGTAGAATCCGCCTGCGAGCGCGAGGCTTGCCGCAGGGCCTGCCGCTGTCACCCAAAACTCCGCCCAAGCGTGCGGCGGTTCGTCCTCGATCTCCGCCACTCCGCCAAAGACAAACAGCGTAATGCTGCGGATCGAAAGCCCGTAGTGACGGGCCACCACCGCGTGCGCTAACTCGTGCAACAAGATCGACAGCACAAAGCCCACCGTCCCCACGACCGCCATCCATGTGTACGTCTCGGCGGCCAGTTGCTCATACCAGTTCGGAAACAGCCCACGCGAAAGTGACCAACCCAACAACAAGATCAAAAACAACCAGCTAAAGTCGACTTGGATCGGGAAGCCCATCAGCCGAAAAAGAGTGATGCGTTTCGAGAACATCGTGACGATCTTTCCACGCTCGATTCGAGCGTTTGCCTTGGAATGGCGGTTGAGCAGGTTTGTCGAGCGCGACCTTGGAAACCTTGGCGTGCGGTGTTAGCATGCGAGCGCGCAGGCGTCGGGGTGCGGAGGATCGCACAACCACCGCCGCGATTCATCAAAAATCCATCGCAAGCGTAAGGCGCGTGGACGGGCGACGCAAGCGAAGAAGGAGCGGAGGTCATGGCGAGTAGAGGTGCGAGGCGTGGTGTGCGTTGGGCTGTGGGGATGGCGTTCTTTTTCTCTGGCCTCAGTAGTCTCGTCTTGGAAAACTTGTGGGTGCGGATGCTGACGTTGGTGTTTGGCGGTTCGACTCTTGCGATCGTCACGGTGCTGACCGCATTTATGAGCGGGCTGGCTTTGGGCAGTGCCATCTCGGCCCGTTATGCCGATCGTTTGCAGCGCCCTGTCTTTGTGTACGGTTTCTTGGAGTGCGGCGTGGCCTTGTATGCGCTGTTGATCCCGTGGATGGTGGGATGGCTGCCTTTTGTGTACACATGGCTGCCCGAAGATATCTCCTCAGGCGCGATGGCGTTTCTGCGTTTTGCTTTGTGTTTTGGGATCTTGTTGTTGCCGACCACGCTCATGGGGGCGACGCTTCCTGTCTTGAGCCGATTTTTTGTCCGAGATCGCCAAAGTGTCGGGGCGGATGTCGGCATCTTGTATAGCTTAAATACGTTTGGGGCGGTCTTTGGGGCGTTTAGCGGCGGGTTTCTGTTGATCCCGTTGTTGGGCATGCAACACACCTTGGGATGGGTCTCGGGCGTGTTGTTGGCCCTCGCTGTGGTCTTGATGGGCGTGGGCTTGCGCCTTCCCGCTCTGATCCCTGAAACCTCCGGTGCTGCCCAAAAAACGCCTCTCCCGCAGCGAGACATCGAACAGGCCGAGCAGAAACATCCGAAACAAGACGCCTCACAAGACACCCAACTCCGCCCCACACAAAGCACCACACAAGCCGAGCAGGGACGACTGGAACAACAAGCCGAACAAGCTGATCGAGAAGCTGAACGTGAAGCCGAGCGAGAAGCCGACGAATGGAATCAGGCGTTTCACGGCGAGCGCAAGGTGTATGAAGCCTCGTTGTTTCGGCGTTTGCGTGGGGTGGTGTTGGGGACGTTGGCCTTGACGGGGGCGTTGGCGATGGTTGCGCAAGTGATCTGGTCGCGAGCGCTGGCGATGGTGATCGGTTCCTCGACGTATGCTTTTACATTGATCTTGGTGGTGTTTTTGGTGGGATTGGCGGGGGGAGCGGCGTGGGGGTCTTGGTTGGCGCGGCGGGTGGGCGATGTGGTGTCGGTGTGGTCGCAGATGCTTGTTGCGACGGCGCTGACGGTGGGATTGGGCGTGCTGTTGATGGATCAGTTGCCTGTGATCTTTATTGCCTTGGTGATCGATATCGCCCACAACGTCAATGCCGTGGTGTTGTTTGCGATCAAGGCCGCTGTTTCCGCGATCCCGATCTTGATCCCAACATTTTTGATGGGGACGTTCTTTGCGTTGGGTTTGGCGGTGTACACGCAAGATCAAGGCGAAGGGATCGGATGGAGTGTGGGGTATGTGTACTTTTTCAACACCGTCGGTTCGATCGTCGGATCGGTGTTGGCGGGCTTTGTGATCATCCCTTGGCTGGGCTTGCAGGGGGGCTTGGCGCTGTGTGTGGCGCTCTATCTTGTGTGTGCATTTGCGTTGGTGTGGGCGGTTCGGCACGAACAGCGCCTTGTCATCGGTTTGTTTTTGGTCTTTGGCGGGGTGGGCATCTTCTTTGTTCCGCCTTGGCACACGGGCAAGATGGGCTTGGGGATGTTTCGCTTGTCCCGTCTGCGCTCCGTCGATTACAAGACGGCGACCCGTCCGGGGGCAGTGTTGTTTTACCGCGAAGGCATCAGCGCCACCGTCTCCGTCGAAGGCACCGATACGCATCGCGCCCTCAAAGTCAACGGAAAGACCGATGCCTCCAATCTCGGCGATCGCTCCACACAGATCAGCGTCAGCGCACTCCCGATCATCGCACACGGAAACGCCCAAGATGTCGCCGTCATCGGATGGGGCTCTGGAATGACGGTCGGGGCTGCGCTGAAGTTTCCGCTGCGTCACCTTGTCGCCGCTGAACTCGAACCCGCCGTCGTCGAAGCCTCCAAACTGTTCGAGCCTTGGAACTTCTTTCCTCTGCGCGACAAACGCTTGCGCTTGCTCTACAACGACGGACGCAACTTCTTGGCTGCAACACGCCAACAATTCGACGTGATCGTCTCCGAACCCTCGAATCCTTGGATGAGCGGTGTCGCCAATCTCTTCACCCAAGAATACTTTCAGATCGCACGCAAACGCTTGAAAAAAGGCGGGATGCTCTGCCAATGGGTCCAACTCTACGAACTTTCCTACGACAACATCATCTCGATCTTGCGCTCGGTCAACTCGGTCTTTCCGTATGTTCAGCTTTATGAAGTCGAAACCGACAGCTACGACACCTTGTTGCTTGCCTCGATGACTCCCTTTCGCGTACCGATGCGCCGCTACGCAACGTTGCTAAAAGATCCCCGCTACAAGGAGCTTTTGGGACAAGCCAAGGTCTACACCGCCCATGATCTCTTGCCGCGCTTTATGGTGGGAGAGCGAGAGATCCAACGCTTGCTCAAAACCAGCAAAGCCCCGATCAATACCGACGCACACAACCGCCTCGAATTCACCGCTCCGCTCGATCTTGTTCGTGGGTCGAGCATCAAGGTGTTTGCGGAGTTTCAAAAGCAGGTCTACTTGGTGGGGCGGCGCTTTGATGCCTACCTTGCCCCCGAAGTCTTGGGCAACACACAGCCCGAACGTGCGCTGTTTTGGAACGAGACCGCACGAGCCATGCTGCGATACGGCTCTTTTCGACGCGCTCATCAAGCCCTCAAAACAGCCTCCTCCTTCGCTCCCAAGATGCCTGCGATCCTCGACACTTCTCGATTGTTGCGCCTGATGGAGAACAAAGAAGAAGCCCCCGAACTGCCCACCGAGCTACCTACCACCCGCCCCTCTGAGCGGCGCAAATGGCTCGCACAAACCCGCGATCTCTTGAAAGGCGCTCGGCACTTTATGAAAGATCAGCACAACCCCTGCGTCATGGCCCTTTTGCCGATCTCCGAAGATCGTGTCTTTGTTCAAAGCTATCCGCAGACCTTGTTTTATCTCGGGCTGTGTTATCGTTATGCCGACAAGTACGCTGACGCGATCCGTCATTTTGAGGCGTATATGCGCCTTGCCCCCGCTCCGATCGTGCAAGAACCCCCCAAGATCCGACTTCACGATCTCGAATCACCTTCGTCGCGCCCCGTCAAACGGCCCTGAACTCAACCGCCTCATTCCTCACCTACCGAAAGGAGAGTTTTTGATGAGACACCGCCTCACCCTTGTGCTTTTGTGTGCTTCTTTGGGGTTCGCTGCGCCGAGCCAAGCCGCCAATGTCCCGCGCCTAAACCAAGCGTGGGAGTCTTTGTTGGGGGCGCAGTTGATCTTTTTGTATTATGGCGTCGGAACACTCGGCGATCTTTACAAAAACAAGATCTACACCAGCCCCCAAGTGATCCGTTATCTCGGTATGTTGGAACCGACCTTGCGCCAAGAGCAGTTGTTTCTTTCCCAGATCAAGCCCCTTGGCGCTGCAAAGAATCGTGAGATGTTTCGTCGCATCCGAGCCGTTGTGGATTTTCTCGTCCAAGAAGCCTCGACCTTGCGGCGTTTTGTCAACGAAGGCAAAGAAGAAGATTGGTCGCAGTTCGTCACGTATCGCCGCGCTGCTGTCGAAGATATCCAATACGTCTTGACCCACCAAGCCGTCCGTAGCTCGCGGAGTTTTCGCGGAGGCAGCAAAGCCGCTTATCGGCATCTTGGCCATTACCTCGGCGTCGATCTGGTCTTTGGCTACTTTTTTGTCGGATTGGTCGCGGACGGGTATTTTCGGTTGTTGTTGCCTGCCGATCAAACGCGCCAACACCTCGGCTTGACGGCGCGCTTGCTCAACAACAACATTCAACAACTGGCTCGCGCCAAACACTCGATCCCAAAAGAAGATCGGGCGCGGGTGTTATCGATCGCCCAAGGCATGGCTACCTTAGCTGAGACTGCAAAGGCGTTGGATACCTTTGCTGCCTCTCGACAACGCGACGCTCTCAAAAAGTATTGGCTCTTGCGCAAACGAACATGGAGCTATGTTCGTATCCTCAGCGACGGATGATCCGCTCTTTTCTTTTTGATAGGACTTACGCTGTTGACTAAAAAACCTGTGCTCGCAGCACTTCAAGCGGCTGTGCTGCTTGTTTGAAACACCATCGATCTCCCCGCGAACACGGGGCCCATAGAGCCGCGCTCTAAGGCCGAAGCGTGGGGGTCCAACCCCACAACACAATCCCAACCGCGTAAGTCCTATTTGATTCGGTTTTTTTGACTGTGCTGTTTTTTTTGTCCAAGCTTCGTCGCTTGTGTTGTCGAGGGTACGTTTCCCACCCCAACTACAAACCAACGCCGCAAGGTGTTCGAGGATAGGGCAAAGCGATGGACGCATTGAAACAAAGAGCAATCCGATGGATGTTGGGGATGGCGGTCTTTGGCTTTGGAGGGTGGGGGGTTTGGAGCCTTCACGGCCTTGCCTACGCCGACAACCCACCTCCCGCCCGATCTCCCTCCCCACACAAGACCACCCAGACATCATCCCGCAACAAAAGCCCCAAGCGCACCAAGACCACGAAACGCACCAAGAAAACAGCGCGGCGTTTCTTCAAACGTCGCACCACACGAAAGCGCCGAGCATCGCGGTTTTTTCGCATACCTTGGCGCAGAAAGCCCCGCCCGCCCCGTCGTCCCGTCTGGAAGGACAACGTTCAACAGATGGTCGCTACCGCTCATCCGCTTGCGACACAAGCCGCGTTGGATATGTTAAAGCAAGGTGGAAACGCGATGGATGCTGCGGTCGCTGCGGGCTTTGTGCTGTCGGTTGTGGAACCGTATAGCTCTGGTATCGGTGGCGGCGGCTTTTTGCTGTACTACGATGCCCACAAAAAACACCTCAAAGCCTTGGACTTTCGCGAACGTGCGCCGCTCAAGTCCGATCCCCAGATGTACGCTCGCCACGACGAAAAAACCGCAGAAAAACTCTCCAAAGAAGGACATCTTGCAGCCGCCGTCCCCGGCATGGTCGCTGGACTCGCGGAAGCTGCCTATGCTTACTCGTTGCTGCCTTGGACCAAGCTGCTCGAACCCGCCCACAAACACGCCAAAGAAGGCTTCCCCGTCTATCGTCGGCTTGCGGGGGCCTTGCGCTATGCAAAGCCCAAACTTCGGAAATTTCGCGCCACACGCTCGATCTTTTTGAAAAGAGGAAAGCCCTTCGAGAAGGGCGAGATCCTCAAACAAGATCATCTCGCGTGGACCATCTCGCAGATCCAACGCTTTGGGCCGTATGCTTTTTATCAAGGCCGCGTCGCCCATTACATCCTGCGCGAGATGCAAAAAGGCGGGGGCCTGATCTCCGCAGATGACCTCAAAGCCTACAAGCCGCTGTGGGTCCAACCTGTTGTCGGTCGGTATCGCGGTTATACGATCTATTCGATGGGATCGCCTTCTTCGGGCGGAACCCATCTGATCCAGATGCTCAACATCCTTTCGGGCTTTCCCCTCCACAACATGAAACTTCGCGATCCCCAACGGATGCACCTCGTGGTCGAAGCCATGCGCCTCGCCTTCGCTGATCGCGCTCGCTACCAAGGCGATGCCCGTTTTGTCAAAGTCCCCACTCACGGCTTGACTTCTCCAAAATACGCCGCTCTTTTGCGCAAACGCATCTCCGCACAACGCGCTACCCCCGATGGCTCCATCCAAGCGGGCGATCCCTACCCCTTCAATCACAAGCACACCACCCACGTCTCGATCATCGACCGCTGGGGCAATGCCGCTTCGATGACCCTCACCATCAACACCACCTTCGGTTCAGGTGTCGTCGTCGATGGCACCGGCATCTTGCTCAACAACCAGATGGACGACTTCACCACACTACCCGGAAAACCCAACGCCTACAAACTGATCCAAAGCGTCAACAACACCATCGCACCCGGAAAATCCCCCCTTTCCTCCATGACTCCCACCCTGATCTTTGACGAAAAGTCCCTCCTTCGCGGGGCCATCGGTAGCCCGGGTGGACCCACCATCATCACCACCGTCTTGCAACTCATCCTCCACCTGATCGACCAAGGTATCCAAGTCGAAGAAGCCATGAAGTTCCCCCGCCTCCACCACCAATGGCAACCCGCCCATCTCTTCGTCGAATCCAAACTCCGCACCCGTCACACCCTCCAAGGTCTCCAAAAACTTGGACACACCCTCAAGCGCAAGCCTTGGTGGGGAAACGCGATGGCGCTGTGGGTGACGAAGTGGCGTCAATTGACAGGGGCCGCTGATCCTCGCGGCGACGGTAGCGCCGAAGGCTTTTGAGCCACCACGAGGCCGCCTTGTGGTTTGGCGGGGATCTGTGGTCGCGCCGAAGGCTTTTGAGCCTGCCTTGTCGCGGGGGGGCATCTGTGTTAAGAGGCCCCTTCTGCCGCGCAAAGGTTGCGTGGTCGGAAGTTGCCAAATGTCGAGGATATCCGATGAGTCAAGTGAGTTATCCAGAACCGTTGTTTTTGACCTTGAGCAATGGTTTGAAGGTGGGGTTGTGGCCGTTGCAGCACTTACACAGCGTGGGGGTGGGCTTGTATTGTCGCGTGGGGTCTCGTTATGAATCCCCCGAAATCTCAGGGATATCGCATTTCCTTGAACACATCTTGTTTCGTGGGAACGCCCATTATGAAACCTCCTACGCGATGAATCGGGACTTTGAGTCTTGGGGGGGATCGATCAACGGCTATACCACCCGAGAATACACTTATTTTTACGGTCGTGTACATCCGACCTTTTGCAAAGAAGCGCTGTCCTTTATGGCCGAACTTGGGCGCGAACCGAGATTCTCTGAAGTCGAGACCGAACGCGCCATCATCTTGGAAGAACGCCTCGAAGATGTCGACGAAGACGGCCTTGACATCGATATCGACGATATCTCTTGGCGATCCTATTGGGGCGATCATCCGCTTGCTCAAAAGATCATCGGAACCCCCCAAGCCCTGCGTTCGATCTCCGAAGCCCAGTTGCGCGAACACTTTGCCCGCTTCTTTTGTGGTGAAAACCTTGCGGTCTGTGTGACGGGCCGTTTTGAGGTGGACGAGATCATGCCCGTCCTCGAAGCCGAGTTCGGATCTCTCCCCAAAGGTCAACGCATCTCCGCTTCCCCTGTCCCCCGACCTTTCGCGCCACAACAACAGCCCGCTTTTGTCACCCACGACGATACGCAGATCGCCCTCCAGTTGTCTTTTCCCGGACCCGGACCCAAAGATCCCGATTATCCAGCCTTTTTGCTCCTTGAGCGCATCCTCGACGACGGCATGAGCAGCCGCTTGTGGCGTCGCATCGTCGAAGAGATGGGCTTGTGCTACGATCTTTGGGCGCAGTTGGATGTCAATTACGACTTTTGTATGCTTGAGATCGGCGCGCAAGTCGCCACCGAGAAAGCCGTTCAGCTTGTCGAAACCCTCTACCAAGAACTGATCCTGCTGCGAGACCAAGGCCCCACCGACGAAGAACTCACTCTCGCCCGTCGCCGCTTGCGTTTTGGCCGCGAGTTTGCCCTCGATCAAAGCGAAACCATGAACGAATATCTCGGTGTGGCCATCCTTTATGAAAACTACGTCCCCATCGAGATCCGCCTCCGCCAACTCGAAGCCATCTCCAAAGACGATATGAAAGCCTTCTTGCATACTCTGTTTTGCAAAAACACCCAACTCCTCGCAGCGATCGGCTCCCTCACCAAAGGACTCAAAAAACGTCTGCGCGAAAGCATCGAAGTCCTCTAGGGTAGGAGTTACGCAGTTGAAGAGGGAAAGCGTGAAGAATCAACCCGTTGTAGGGGCGGTTCGCGAACCGCCCGCGCCCGAACATGGGCCTTTTTCGTATCGAACTGCGTAAGTCCTAACCAATTAGCGAGGCAGACCGATCAAAAAGCGCGTGCCATGAGGGGGTAAGTTGTGGTGGGTGAGGGTACCGCCGTGTCCGAGGATGATCTGTTGTGTGAGCGGAAGCCCAAGCCCCGAGCCGTCGTCTTTGGTGGAAAAGAAAGGATCGAAGATCTTGTCTTGGTTTTCGGGGGGGATACCTGAGCCGTTGTCGTCGATCTGGATGGCGACGCCGTCTTCGGTGTGATCGATGCCGATGGCGATGCGTGGCGTTGCGGCTGGACCCGAAGAAGCCGCTTCGGTGGCGTTGCGGATCAAGTTAAGCAGGGCTTGTCGGATCTGGCGCTGATCGATGTGAACCAGCGCATACGTGGGGGCTTTGTTCCACGCCCAGATCACGCGACGGGCAGCCAGTTCGGGAGACAGAAAGCCCATGATATCTTGGAGTAGGGCGGCGATATTGGCTTCTTCAAGCTGTGGGGGAGGGAGTCGCGCAAAGTGGAGGTATTCTTCGGTGATCGAGGTGAGGCGCTCGACTTCGCGGGCGGCGGCATGGAGGACTGCAAGGGCTTCTTGGGGTTCGGGGAGTTGTTGGATATCGTCTTCGAGCAGTTCGAGGTTGAGTCCGATGGCATTGAGGGGGTTTCGGACTTCGTGGGTGATCTGGGCGGCGAGTCGGCCAATGGCGGCGAGGCGTTCGGAGCGCAGAAGTTTTTCGGAGCTTTGTTGGAGATCGCGGTAGGCCTCTTCGAGGGCGGTGCGTTGTTGGGCGAGGTGTTGATCGCGCTCGTGGAGAGAGCGGGCCATGCGGTTAAAGTCTTGTGCAAGCTGTCCGATCTCGTCGGTCGATGGGATATCGAGGGCTTGGATATAATCGCCTTCGCTGATCCGCGCCGCCATCGCCGTCAAATGGCGGATCCGACTCAGCGGGATCACGCTCCACA
Organism: Myxococcota bacterium; assembly: GCA_023150835.1. Lineage (GTDB taxonomy): Bacteria > Myxococcota_C > UBA6777 > UBA6777 > UBA6777 > JAKLKB01. Next base: position 24,570 of record JAKLKB010000080.1, read on the forward strand.
ACAAAGTCAACAAACCCATCAATAGCCCCGCACCACTCGACAAGATCAGACCCAAGACCGCACGATGCTCTTCGCGCTCGGCATCCAACACCGCTTGCAACGGTCGAAAGTCCATGTGTTTGATTAATTGTTGCATCTCTGTGCGCAGCGCGTCATCCGCTCGTTGAAATCGCTGTTGATGCGTCCGCAGGGTGGCTTGCGCAACCGCCCCGAGTGTGTCTTGTGTTTGCAGCAACGCACGTTGCCTTTGTTCGGTAAAAAACAAGATCCGCTGGAAATGCAGATGAAGCTTTTGTACAAAGTCCGCATCGCGTTGTTGGGTATGTTGTGCAAGCTGCTTGATGATCGACACCGAAGCCACGAGCTTTGTGTGGACCGCAGGGGCAAAGGCCAGACGTTCGAGCCATTCCCGTTGGAGCGTTTGTGGTGTAGAGGCCAGAAAGCGCATCGCGTCATCGCGCTTGTTAAGTTGGAGGGCTTCGAGTTGTGAGATGCGGGTATTCAAGCGATACACGGGACGAAGTAGCCGCAGATGGAGTCCGATCTGCCGCAGTTGGTAGATGCTCCATAGATTCACGGCTCCAAACGTGAGCAAAAGCATCAAAAATCCAAGCAAGATACGGGTGGGGATCGGAAGTCGAAGACGTGTCAACAACGATTCTCCGTGTGTTTGGGCGAGTAGAGACGAGAGGAAAAACATTTGGTAACGATTCGTGCAGAAAATCCATTGATTGTCCAGAGTGATCTAACGCTTTTGGTCGAGGTGTACAGTCCGCGTTATGTGCCGCTACGCGAAAAGCTGGCGCGTTTTGCGGAGTTGGTGCGCTCTCCCGAACACATCCACACCTATCGCATCACGCCCCTTTCCTTGTGGAATGCCGCTGCTTCGGGCTTGGCCACCGGCGATATCTGCTCGACCCTCACGGAGTTTGCCAAGTACCCCGTCCCCGAACACGTCTACCTCGAAGTCCGCGCCCAGATGGATCGCTACGGCATGATCCGCCTCTATGCCGATGAAGGCGGCCTCCGCCTTGAAATCGATGAACCCCTGCTGCGTGAACAACTCCGCCGTCACCCCAAGATCGCCAAACTCCTCCATCCCCACGCCCAACACAACGCCTTCTGGGTCGAAACCTTGCATCGCGGCGAAGTCAAGCAAGCCTTGATCAAACTCGGCTACCCCACCCGCGACGAAGCAGGGTTCACCACCGGCACGCCCCTGTCTGTTCGCTTGCGCACCACCACCCTCTCTGGCGAGCCGTTTGCCTTGCGCAGCTACCAAGAAGAATCCGTCGATATCTTTGATGCGGGCGGTGGACCCGAAGGCGGGCATGGCGTGATCGTCCTCCCTTGTGGCGCTGGAAAAACCGTCGTCGGCATCGGCGTGATGGCTCGCGCTCAAGTCCAAACCTTGATCTTGGCCACCAATATCTCCGCCTGTCGCCAATGGGTCCGCGAGATCCTCGATAAAACCCAGCTTTGCGAAGAAGATGTCGGCGAGTATTCGGGCGAACGCAAAGAGATCCGACCCGTCACCGTCGCCACCTACCAGATCTTGACCTACCGCCAAGACAAACTCGGTGACTTCCCACACTTTGGCGTGTTCCATGCCCAAAACTGGGGCTTGGTGATCTACGATGAAGTCCATCTGTTGCCCGCCCCCGTCTTTCGCATGACCAGCGCCCTCCAAGCCCGCCGACGCTTGGGCCTCACCGCCACCTTGGTTCGCGAAGATGGCCTCGAAGATGACGTCTTCTGTCTGATCGGCCCCAAACGCTTTGATCTGCCTTGGCGTGAACTCGAAGAAAAGGGCTTTATCGCCGAAGCCCAATGCCACGAATACCGCGTCGAAATGCCCCGCGATGCTCGCCTCGATTACGCCACCGCTTCCGAACGCTCCCGTGTTCGCTTGGCCTCCGAAAATCCCCTCAAACTCACCCTCTCCCAAGCCCTCTGCCAAAAACACCTCGACGATCACGTCCTTGTGATCGGACAATACATCGAACAACTCCGCGAATTCGCCCGCGTCCTTGATGCCCCCCTCATCACAGGACAAACCCGCACCGAACGCCGCGAAAAGCTTTACGAAAGTTTCCGCTCCGGAGAAACCCGTCTGCTCGTCGTCTCCAAAGTCGCCAACTTCTCCATCGATCTCCCCGACGCCAACGTCCTGATCCAGATCTCAGGCAGCTTCGGCTCCCGCCAAGAAGAAGCACAACGCTTGGGCCGCATCCTCCGACCCAAAGATGGACTCGCTTATTTTTATTCTCTCGTCAGCCGCGATACCTGCGAACAAGACTTCTCCATGAAACGCCAACGCTTCCTCACCGAACAAGGCTACCAATACCAAATCCACGAGATCTCCCGCGAAGACCTCGACAAAGGTCTCTTGTGATCCCCTTCCCCCCCAGACCCATCTCTCCTCGTTGTCATCCAACCAAAGAGAGTCCACGAAAAACACGGAAAACACGGAAAAAGAAAGGGACGGGGATCAGGCGGTATCGAGTAAACGTGCGGAGCGGGGAGCCGCGAAGCGACGGGGTGAGGTCAGCACAGTCAACAACGTGCGGATGGCCTTGAGAATACGAAATCCGCCCGTAGCGTGATCGTTAAACGTAGGGGCATACAGGTGTGGCTGCCCAACCGTAGGGCATCTACGCACGATCCTTGGATCACACATCTTGCGGATATCGTATGAGACACCCTCTCCGCACGTCACAACGCCATCGAAAGAAGGCGCGGGGGTGGCGTGTGGCTCTTGCTTCTCGGTCAGTTGTTTGTTTTGCTGTCGCTTTGGGGTTTTGAAAGAGTATACGGGAGGCTGCGATGGACAAGAAAGCGCTGATGGAAGAATTGGAACAGTTGGGGAAGTTGCACCAAGCAGGCGTGCTATCGCAAGCAGAATTCGAGGCCGAAAAAGCCGATTTGTTGGGACAGTTGCGGGCTTTGCGTGGTGGGCAAGCGCCCGTGCTTTCGAAGGGCGGTGGCGGCGGCGCAGGTCAAGCGCATGGGGCGGATGTATTGGCAACGGGATTTGCGGAAGATCAAGGGCAAACGGGCTTTGGTGTGGGGAGCGTGGTGGGGGAGCGGCATCGGTTGGTGCGGAAGTTGGGGCAAGGCGGGATGGGCGAAGTGTGGTTGGCCGAGGATGTGCGGTTGGGTCGGGTGTTCGCGCTGAAGTTTTTAGCGGATGCACTGGTGGGATCAGCGGAAGCGTTGGGACGGATGCACCGAGAATATGAAGTGTTAGAAAAGCTGTCGCATCCGAATATCGTGCGCGTGTTTGATATGGATCAGGACCAAGAGAGCGGACGTTGGTATCTGCGGATGGAGTATGTGGAAGGCGAAGACTTGGGGAAAAAGCTCAGCGAAGTCTCGCAACAGGCCAAACGACCGTTGTTTGGGATGGATGTGATGGTGGGATGGTTGGGGCAGCTTGTGGAGGCGTTGGAACACGCGCATCAGCGGGGGATCTTGCACCGCGATATCAAGCCCGCGAATCTGATGTTGGCGACGAGTGGAACGCTCAAAGTGATGGACTTTGGGATAGCGCGTATGGTGAGTGGGACGCATACCACGCAACATACCGCGATGATGGGGTCGATGTACTATGCCGCCCCCGAATTGTTGCGTGGCCAATCTGCGACTTTGGCGGCGGATATCTATTCGTTTGGGGTGTTGGCGTATGAGATGTTGATGGGGGATCTGCCGATGGGGCGGTTTGCGCTGCCGTCTTCGGTGTTTGGGGGATTCTCTGAGAGGGTGGATGATGCGCTAGAGCGGATGTTGCAGGTGAATCCCAAGCAGCGGGGAGAATCGTTGCGGGAGGCGTGGTTGCCTTTGCGCGATGCGCTGCTCGTGAAAGCGCCAGCGGTGGTGTCACCCAACCCTGCGCCGCCGTCTCCGAAGAACGAGGCGATTTCACCGCCGCTCCAACCCGCGTCCGATCTCAGGTTGTCGGCGCTCTCCGTATTGTCGCCAGAGATCGACGCCTTTGTATCGTCATTCCGACCCGATCTATCGTTGGCGTCTCCGCAGATCGAGGCCGTGATGCCGCCAAGCCAACCCAACGTCCCCGAGCCATCGACAAGACAACGGCAGGTCGCACCGAATCCGACGCCGTTGTACGCGATCGACTACGATCGATCGGCAGGAGAACGGCGGGTGTTTCGTTTGGGCGGGGCGGACTTTGCGATGCGCTGGATTCCTGCGGGGCGCTTTCTGATGGGCGCAGGAGTCGACGACAACAAGGCTTTCAGCGATGAACATCCGCAACACGAAGTGACGGTGACACAGGGATTTTGGATGGGCGAAACGCCCGTCACACAAGAGCAATACCAAACGATCATGGGCAAGAACCCATCGTATTTTCAACGTGTGGGTGTGGGGGCACCTGTGGAGTCTGTGAGTTGGTACGATGCAGCGGCGTTTGCAAACCATCTGTCGGAATTGGAAGGTTTGTCGGCTTGTTTTGTGGGAACAGGGGAAAAGATGGAGGGGGTGGGGAACAAGGGCAGCGATTATCTGGGCTGTAAAGGTTGGCGTTTGCCGACAGAGGCGGAGTGGGAACACGCTTGTCGGGCAGGAACCACTTCGCCGCGCTACGGAGACGTGGACCCGATCGCATGGTACCGCAAAAACAGCGGAGACCATACGTGTCTTGTGAGGCAAAAACAAGCCAACGCTTGGGGGTTATACGATATGTTGGGCAACGTCTGGGAGTGGTGTTATGACTGGTATGGTGGTTATCCGGCCCAAGCCGCGACAGATCCGACAGGCACCGCTATCGGCGCAAGCTGCGTGTCACGGGGAGGCAGTTGGGACTCCGACGCCCACAGCGTGCGTGCGGCGACTCGCTATATCGGCACACCAACAAACCGCAACTACGCTCTCGGTTTTCGTGTCGTCAGGTCGGGTCGTGCGGGGAGCGCCAAAGCATCAGAAGGGTGAAGGCGAGCAGCGTGGGCCTCGCCAAGGCATCGGAAGGGTCGAGGGCGATGTTGGGTTTCTCCCCCTCGCCTCCGCAGCGTAGCGTCGCGAGGAGAGGGGGCAGGGGGGTGAGGGGTTGATCGATCTCGAATCCTCTGTTTATTTCGCTTTTTGTACCCTTGTAAGCCGTGTTTTGGGGAGGGCGAAAAGTGGTCGTACGGGGGGACGGTGTGCTTTTGGGAGGGCGAAAAGTGGTTGTACGGGGGTACGGTGTGTTTTTGGGAGGGCGAAAAGTGGTCGTACGGGGGTACGGTGTGTTTTTGGGAGGGCAAAAAGTGGTTGTACGGGGGTACGGTGTGTTTTTGGGAGGGCAAAAAGTGGTTGTACGGGGGTACGGTGTGTTTTTGGGAGGGCAAAAAGTGGTTGTACGGGGGTACGGTGTGTTTTTGG
>JAKLKB010000081.1 GCA_023150835.1 Myxococcota bacterium
GTGAACAGGGGAGGGAGCGAAAGTCGGAAGCAGCGGGGATTTTGTTTTTTCATGACACACGCTGTATGCACGACGCGCAGACGCTGCCCGTTCCAACTTCCCCCCGTTCACGGGGGGATTGAGGGGGGGAGAAAAAAAAAAGGCGATCAAGACCGACTCTACGAGGTTTCCACCTTAACAAGGCGCGTATGGGGCAGCGCCCCACAAAACAAGCGCACAAAACAAGCGCACAAAACAAGCGCGCTCTTGATCTGAGAGGGCGCTTTGGAGATGGTGTGGGGTGGATGCGTTTGCGATGGTTGTCGGCGCGTTGCGAGTGTTGCGGTTGTCGTTTGGTGGAGGGTGCGATGTTTGAAGACCCCTTGGTTCGGCCTTTTTTGGATGATTCTCATGCGCAGTTTTATCAAAACTGTTTGCGCTTTACACGCGAAGAGATCACGCCGCATGCGTACGCATGGGAAGAGGCAGAGATCTTTCCGCGTGAACTGTACGAAAAAGCGGCAGATGCGGGGCTTTTAGGGGCTTCGATGCCTGAAGCTTATGGCGGCGGCGGGGGTGATATCTTCCATCTGATCCTGTTTTGTGAAGCAGGGCTTTGGGCGGGAACCACAGGCGTTTTGGTGGGACTTGGGAGTATGGAGATCGCACTCCCGCCGATCTTGGCCTTGGGAACGGAGGAACAGAAGAGGCGTTGGGTTCCTCCTGTGTTGCGTGGAAAACAGATCGCTGCATTGGGCGTGACGGAGCCCAACACAGGCTCGGATGTCGCAAGCGTCCAGACGCGGGCGATCCGTGACGGAGAAAGCTACGTCCTCAACGGCTCCAAGATGTTTATTACCAGCGGTGTTCGTGCAGATATCGTGACGGTCTTGGCTCGAACCAGCGAGGATCCACACGGCGGGTTGTCGTTCTTTGTGGTGGAGAAAGGTACGCCGGGTTTTTCCACTTCCCAAGGACTCAAAAAAATGGGGTGGCGTGCGAGTGATACGGCGATCTTGACGTTTGAAGATTGTCGTATTCCGATCGAAAATCGCCTTGGTGACGAAGGGATGGGGTTCTTGGCCTTGATGCAGAACTTCGAGCGAGAGCGCTTGTTGTTGGCGGTGTATGGACACGCCTCTGCCGAAGTGGCGCTTGCGGAGGCCGAGCGTTATGCACGCGAGCGTGCGGCTTTTGGTCGCTCGATCATGGGTTTTCAGGTGACGCGGCACAAACTCGCCCGTATGGCAACCCTCGCCCGCGCTTGCAAAGCCCTGAATTATCAAGTCGCCGACGCCATGCGGCGCGGTGAGTCGGTTTTGGAGCAGGTCTGCGCGGCCAAAAACTTTGCGTGCGATGTTGCGCTTGAAGTGTGTGATCATGCGGTGCAGATCTTCGGAGGGATGGGCTATATGCGCGAAAGCATCGTCGAGCGTTTGTATCGCGATGTTCGTTTGTTGCCGATCGGCGGCGGAACTTCGGAGATCATGAACGAGATCATCGCAAAGCTCCGAGGGTACGGGCGTTAATCTTTTACAGGATGTATGCGGCTGTAGGGTGTTTGTGGGGTTTCACCCCATACGCGCCTTGTTAATGCGGAAATACCGGAGAGTCGAAGATGATCGCTCTTTCTTTTGTCGGCCCCCCTCATTCCCCCCGGCCAACGGGGGGAAGTTGGAGAATGGCATGAGTTGGTCCAAGTGTTCGCGAACCGCCCGTGTATCGGGACATCGAGCAGCGGACGGACACGCTCACACAATAACAGAAGTTTGTATGAGCAGTTGTTCGAGCAAGCAACATCCGCTTTTTTGCGTTTTGTTTGCCTTTTTACGTACAAACGTGCTGTCTTTCCGACAGCACAGACGAAGTGTCCGAGTGTTCGGGGTGGGGGGCCAACCATCGCTTAACAAGCCGCGTATGGGGGTTCACCCCACACCCCACAAGGGAGCTTTGCCCCCTTGACCCTGTATCGGCGGAGCGATCAGACGTTTTTCAAACCGACGACGGCTCCGCTTGAAGTCGCTCGAACACGGGGGATTTCAAGTCTTCTGTCCTTCGCGCAAAAAAAAGCCCTAGTCTTTCATATCCTCACGCAGAAAGAATTTGTGGCGGTAGATCCGCGCTAACTCCGAGGTGAGCACCGAAAGCGAGCAGTCACCGTCATAATCGGTGTGCGTGGTCAACAAGATCAATCGCGATGCCCAACCTTGCGCATCAGTGCGATCTCGCCCCGTTTCGCTGTAGCGGTAGGGAGGGCGGTTGGGAAATCCCGCAGAGCGCAGAGTGCATTCCTTGATCCAACGGTAGCCTCGACGAGGGAGGCGGGTTTGGACATGCACCACCACCGCGACCTGACGGGCTTTTGGGGTGCGCTTGTACCAACGCGAAAAGAAACGGATGTGGTTGCGCTGGCCGTCCCCGTCTTCGCGTGGAAAATGGATCCTCTTTTCTTGACGCACCATGCCGATCTGTACCGCAAAACTGCACACACCTTTTTCGTCTGGGCGGCTGTAAGCCACGGTCGTTCGGCCATACCAGCCATAACCCGCCATCTGCTTGCTTTTGTCGTGCGTCGTCAGCCGTTGCTTGCCGCCGCGTGTGAATGTGCATTGACGACTCCAACGGATCTTTTGATACGGCTCACCAAACGCATGGAAACTCATGATGTAGCGGTGATCTCCGTCCCACCATCCATCAAAAAAAGCCGTCGGGCGGGTGATGATATCGGAGGACCATTGGCTCGGATGGCCGGGCGGGACTTTCGAAGGCTCGGTTGCGCTCCCTTGGTTATCTCGATCTCCGATGGGGGGCGGCTGCGTGGGCGGAACTTGTGCAATACGCGGATCGGTGGGCGCAATACGCGGATCGGTGGGCGCAATACGCGGATCGGCGGGTGGAGCGGAGGGGGGATGCGAAGAGTGCGGAGAATGGGCGTCTTGCGCCATAGGCGAAAGCGCGAGTGTTTGAGGCGGGAGGCCAAGTGTTTTTCGTGCGTGTTGGCAGTACTTTATTGTTTGCGAAGTAAAGGGGGCATGTGCGAGTCGCAAAGCGCCTTGAATCGGCGCTTTGTGAAGCACCTGCGCCAGTAGGTACGGTTTCTCCAGAAGGAGATGCCGCGACGGGCGCGCAGAACAGGTGTTTTCGCAGCGTTGGTAAGGCGTGCAGATGCCTTCTCGGGGTGTCGGCGATTGGCTCTCTCCAGCGCCTCGCCCTTCGCAACGTTGGCGTTGTTGGAGGTAGAGATGGCCGTCTTGGATCGTCCATTGTCCGTAAGCCGTCTGGGCGCAGCAGCTTCCGTCGGGTGAGCCTGTCTTTGTCGAAAGCGCGTAAAGTCGATCTTGGCAAAAGCTGTAGGTGCGGTGATCTTCGATCAGTTGGTAAGACAACAGGCCGACCCATGCGCGTTCTAAGGCGCGATCGAGGTGTTGTGTGATCCGCCCTTGATTGGCTTTCTCTTGCGCGGATAGACGGGAGGTTGCGTCTTTTTCAGTTCCTTTGTACCACGCAAACCGCGAAAAATGCTGTTGTAACCAAGGCTCCAAAAAACGCTGTTGGTGGTGAGCAAGATAACTCTGTTGGGCAAGATAGAGCGTGCGGGCATCCAACCCCGCAAGCTGCGTTTCTGAGACAAGCGATCGAAGGGCTGAAAGCTCGCCTTGTTCGATCGCTTGAGCGAACTGTTGCGCTGCATTTGTGGGGCGCGGCGTATCGATCGGCGTTTGGAATAGATCTGTTGGTGGGACGAGCGGTTGTTGCGCTTGCGGCGGAGGTGTCGGAGGCTGTGTCGATCTTTGGCATCCCCAAAGCCCCATCCCTCCCCACCATCCGCAACATACCAAAAGCGCGTACGCACAACGCATTGCTGTTTTTCTGCTTTTTCTCTTCATCGTTTCGATGGCTCCTTGTTGTCGAGCAGTCTGCTGGTTTGGATGCTTTTAGCACAAACGATCGACAAACCCAAAGGCCCTACCGTTGTTTTCGTGATCGATCGAGGTTTGCCTTGATCGATGATCTTTTTGCGGATCATCGCTTTGGGCTGGCTTGATCCAGTAATGTGCATATTATGGTTTTATGCAATATGTATAATGGCTTGATTTCTTTGAAAAATCAAAAAAAGAAAGAATAAGTGTTTGACAGAAAGCGTCTTGTCCTCTAGTTTGGGCCAACCAAACAGGGAAACGCGCATATTTTGCATAATATGCAAAGGAAACCATGAAAAAGAAAGATCGGCAAGCCAAGATCATGGAATTGATTCGGACCGAACGGATCACCAGTCAGCATCAGTTGTTGGAGCGTTTACAGGCGATCGGCGTGGATGCCAATCAGTCGAGTATCTCGCGTGATCTGACGGAGATGATGATCGAGAAAGCCGACGGTATGTATCAATTGCCTGTGCGCAATCGGACTTCTTCGGTCGCCTTGATCGAGGTTTCGAGCATTGAGCCTGTCGGCGATCATCTGATCGTGATGAAAACGCCCGTAGGCCAAGCGCAGCTTGCAGGAGTCCACATCGATCGGCTGAAACTGGCAGATCTTGTTGGAACAGTCGCAGGAGACGACACGATCTTTATCGCGGTGCGCGATCGCACAGGCCAACAGCGCGTCATCCGCCAAGTGCTGGCGCTGTTTCGTGGTGACTGAAACAAAAACGACAAACAAGACCAGACAGAGAGAAAAAGACGCAAGGTAAGAAGCGTCTGATCTTTGAGAGAGCGCAAGAAAGCGCAGGAAAAGGGAGAATGGTGATGGATATCGGTGTTCAAACAGAAGCAGTGCAAGGGATGACTTCTTCACTCTTTGGGCAAGAAGTAGAGGTGCGTTGGTTGGCCTCTGCGACCAAAAATCTGGGTGTGGATCGTCGTTTGCGTGTGATGGCACCGATTCATCCGCAGGTGGGCGATGTGGTGGTGGTACGGACGTTGACGGAGAGCGAAGTGTACAACCGTTTGGAACTTCGCAACGGGGAGACGGTGCGGTTGGGTCGGGGAGATATCTTTGCGGGGGTGTTGGGGCGACGCAAAGCGCTCAAGGGTTTTGTGGGCGATGTTCCGTCGTCTTTGGCGATCGGAGATCGGCTGCACATGCTGAATCAAGGCGGATTGATCGGCTTGTGTACAGGGCATTATCACGAACTCGGCGAGCCGATCGAGGTTGAAGTGCTGGGCGTGGTGGTGCATGGAGAGCGGGTGTTGAATCTACGCGACTATGCGCTGCGTCCGATGGCTTCGTTGCCGACGTGCGCGCCGATCGTGATCATCGCAGGAGCTTGTATGCACTCGGGCAAGACGCAAGTGGCGGCCTCGCTGATCCAAGGGTTGACGGGCAAAGGATACCGCGTGGCGGGTGCGAAGCTTTCGGGTGTGGCGTGTTTGCGCGATACGCTCAAGATGGAGGCCCAAGGGGCGTTTCAGACGCTGAGCTTTTTGGATTGTGGGCATCCTTCGACGGTGGGTGTGGAGGATCTGACTTCTGTGGCACGCGATATCGTGGGTCATCTGAGCTTGCAAAACCCCGATCTGATCGTGATGGAGTTGGGGGATGGTTTGTTGGGTGGGTATCGCGTCGATACCGTCTTTGAGGATGCCGAACTGATGAAGCATTGCGCAGCGGTGGTGTTTTGTGCAAACGACTTTGTCGGAGCATGGGGCGGAATCCATCTTTTGCAAAAAAAAGGCGTGGGCATCGACGTGATCGCGGGTTCAGCAACGGATAGCCCGATGGGTGTAGAGTATATCGAGCGCGAGTTGGGCGTTTCCGCCGCCAACGCATTGACTCAAGCCGAGATGTTGGTCCAGAAAGTCGAAGACAAGATCAAGCAAACGATGCCACAGGCCGCGTGATCAGACAAAAACATGGTAGAAGGCAATGAGCGAAAAGCGGAAGATCGGGATCGCAGGAGCTTCGGGGTACGGTGGGGGCGAGTTGTTGCGGTTGTTGTATGGGCATCCCTTTGTGGAGGTTGTGTGGGTGACTGCGCACCAGCAGGCAGGGCAGCGTGTTGATGCGATTCATCCGCATCTGCGGGGGTTTTGTGATCTGGTTTGTGTGGACACCTCGGCGAATCCAGCGTGGGACTCGTTGGATCTGTTGTTTATGGCTTTGCCGCATGGTGAGAGTCCGCGTCTGGTGTCGAAGCTACCGGCTTCTTTGCGTGTGGTGGACTTGGCGGGTGATTTTCGGCTGCGGGATGCCGCCTTGTATCGGAAGTTTTATGGTGGCGAGCACGCTTGCTTTGCGTCGCAAAAAGACTTTGTGTACGGCCTGACAGAACTCCAACGCGAAGCGGTGCAAAAGGCTCATCGGATCGCCAACCCGGGCTGTTTTGCGACGGCGATCTTGTTGGGATTGGGTCCATTGATCGCAGAAGATATCACCACAGGGACGATCATCGTGGACGCAAAGACGGGATCTTCGGGATCGGGCGCGCAAGCCAAAGCTGGAACACATCACCCCACACGAGATGCTTCGTTTCATGCGTACAAATCTTTTGAACACCAACACGTCCCCGAGATCAAACAACTGCTGTATGACTTGAATCCACGATGGGACGGGGGATTTGTGTTTCAGCCTCATTCGGCTCCGATGGTGCGGGGGATCTTTGCATCTTGTTATGTGACGTTGCGTGAGGCATGGTCATCTTCGGCCATCCAAAACCTTTACAACAAAGCCTACGGGACAAGTCCTTTTGTGCGGCTGGTTCAAGGTTCGCCGAACGTCTTGTGGGTGCGCGGAAGCAATTTTGCGGATCTTGGATTCGTCGTCGAAGATCGCCAATTGATCGTGTTTGTGGCCATCGACAACCTTGTCAAAGGCGCGTCGGGACAAGCCATTCAAAATATGAATCTGCTTTTCGGTTGGCCCGAACAGACGGGGCTTTTGATCCCGGGAGCGTGCCCCTAACAAGATGGGTCGTTGGCTCTTTTGGGGGTGTCCCGCGTGAAAGAGCCGAAGAGACGGTTCTTTTGCGGCGCGGTGCGTTTGGATATGCGCATCGTTGCGGAGAATTGAGATGTACGATATCGTCGCCCAAGAAGAGCGTTATCAGCTCAAAACATACAAAAAATTTCCTTTTGCGATCGCCAAAGGCGAAGGATCGTGGGTGATCACCACAGAGGGGGAACGTTACCTCGATCTTTATGGCGGACACGCTGTGGTTTCGACAGGGCATTGCCACCCACACGTCGTCAAAGCCATCCAAGATCAAGCCGCAACGCTGTTGTTTTACTCCAACCTCGTGTACCACGAAACCCGCGCAAAAGCCGCCGAGATGCTTGCAAAAGCCGCCCCCGAAGGGATGGATCACGTCTTCTTTATCAATTCGGGGGCAGAAGCCAACGACAACGCACTCAAGATCGCACGGCAGCTCACCAAGAAAAGCATGATCTTGAGCTTTGAAGGTGGCTTTCATGGCCGAACCATCGCGACCTTGAGCGCGACAGGGGTTCCCAAGTACCGCGATGCGATCGTGCCGCGCATGATGGAACATCTGTTTGCGCCTTTTGGCGATATCGAGGCCGTCGCAGCGTTGTTCGCCAAACATCCGATCGCAGGGGTGATGTTGGAGCCGATCCAGAGCATGGCGGGTGTGCGGATGGCCGAACCCTCTTTTTATCAAGGTCTGCGGGCGTTGTGCGATCAACACGATGCGCTGTTGATCTACGATGAAGTACAGACGGGCTTTGGGCGAACAGGCGGGCAGATGTTCTTTGCGCCGCGTGCGGGGGTGGTTCCTGATCTGATCACGTTGGCGAAATCGATCGGAAGCGGCGTTCCGATGGGGGCTTTGCTGGTTCGTGATCGTTGTGCGGCGCAGATCCATTACGGCGATCTTGGAACGACTTTTGGTGGGGGGCCGCTGGCCTCGGCAGCGCTCAAAGCCACGCTCGAAGTGATCGAACAAGAAAACTTGCTCGATCATGTGGCCCGCGAAAGCGCTTATCTCACAGAACAATTGATCGGAATGGATGGCGTTGAAAAAGTCCTTGGGTTGGGCTTTTTGATGGGCGTCCGTTTTACAAAGCCCGCTGCACAGATCCAAAAACAATTGCTCGAACACAAGATCATCACAGGGCTGTCCGAAGATCCCCATGTGATGCGGCTTTTGCCTCCCTTGGTTCTGAAACGCGAAGAGATCGATCTGTTTCTTTCCGTGTTGATCCGTTGTCTTTCTGTTTGAAGTGCGGAGCCGATAAGCCTTGCAAGAACGTCTCGATCAAATCAAGCGGATCGCCCCGTTGGTGGCGCGTTTTCGTGGAAAAGTGTTTGTGGTTAAACTGAGCGGTCGAGTGACCGAAGAGCCTGCGATCTGGTCGGCTCTGGCCGAAGATATCTGTGTCTGTGTCCAGATGGGCATACGCATCGTGATCTTGCACGGGGGCGGAAAGCAGATGGAGCAGATGGCTGCGGAACTTGGGATACCGCAACAAGTGATCAATGGTCGCCGCGTGACGGATGATGCGACGTTGCGGCTTGCGATGATGACTTTTGCAGGGAGCATCAACACGCAGATCTTGGGGACATTACAAGGCTTGGGCCTCTCAGCGGTCGGATTGTCGGGGGTGGACGCAGGGTTGGTGTTGGCAAGCAAGCGGCCTGTGCAACGCTTGGTGGATCGCGAAACAGGCGAAGAACGCGATGTAGACTTCGGTCATGTGGGCGATATCGAGTCGATTCAGCCCGCGCTGTTGCTGCATCTTTTAGAACGCGGTTATCTTCCTGTGATCGCCTCGTTGGGAGTCAGCCGAAAAGGCGAGATCCTCAACATCAACGCGGACACGATCGCTTCGGAGATCGCGATCGCCTTGCAAGCGGACAAGCTGATCTTGTTGAGCAACACCGACGGCATCTATCGCGATCTCCACGATCCCCAAACTCGCATCCCTCGCCTCTCTCGCCAAGAAGCCGAAACCCTCTATTCCTCCCAAAGCATCGGCGCAGGCATGTTGCCCAAACTCAAATCCATCCTGTCCTTGTTGGAGCGAGGCGTGCAAAGCGCCCATCTGATCAATGGTTTGCGACCCAACGCGCTCTTGCAAGAGATCTTTACCGAAGAAGGTTCAGGCACTACGATTCATCGCTAACGACAAAAACCCCCGCGTTCGCATCCGCTCAAGCGAGAGAGTCGTTGGTATGAAAAACGGTGTTCTGTTCGCCCCTCACGGGGTCAAGGGGCGACAGTCCCTTGCCTTACAAGGGTACAAATTGCGTGGCACTCACCCCGTCGCTTCGCGCCACCCCTCTCCCTGCGACGCTCGCAAAGCCTCGCTGCTGCCGTGAGGGGAAAGCACAGGGCCATCCAAGCGTCGGCGCACGAATCGGAGTCTTCGGCGAAGCGAAAGCAGACTGCTGCCGTGAGGGGAAAGCACAGGGCCATCCAAGCGACCGCAGCAACCACAGGCGCGATACAAACATGGCAAGCGGGGAGGGCAGGGGACCGAGGGGTAAGAACACCGCGAATCCTCTGCCTATTTCGCGTTTTGTACCCCTGTAAGCAGTCCCTTGCGGGGTCTGGGGTGACACCCCACAAAAACCATGTACCAAGGGCAAAAAAAACGATGCTGCGTTGCGCGTCTTGTACGGGGGGTGACAGGGCAGGGGCGCTTGGTGTAATGTGGGCCGTTCGTGCCATCGCGCACGTTGGAATCAACTTGTAGGAGCAAATGCCCGATGATCAGCCATGTGTGGACGGTCATCTGTTCGCGCAGTGTGATCGACGAAGCCTCCAAAAATATCAGCTTGATGGATATCGTTGAGCAGGTCACGATCAGCGCGGAGAGTGCGAAACAAAAAGAAACGTTGTTGCCCATGCCCTTTGAGGTGGTGACGCTTTGGGCAAAAGAAGCCGAGACGGGAAAAAGCGAAACCGAAGCTCGCTTGCGCCTGTTGTCTCCCGAAGGAAAAGAGATCCACCACCAGACCTATCGCGTCGATCTCCATGAACATCCTCGAATGCGCACACGAATCCGCGTTCCCGGCCTGCCGTTTGTAGGCGCGGGGACGTACAAGTTTTGTGTCGATCTCCGCCGCCAAGACGGCGAAACATGGCGTGAGGTCGCCCACATCCCCTTACAGATCCAGATCGACGCTCCCTGATATCGTTCCATATCGATTCTTTCCATAGGAGTGGCTTGTTCGATCGATCTTGTGGGACTTTGCCCCACGCCCCACAACGGAGCGCGGCTCCCTTGACCCCGTATCGGCGGAACGAACAAGTGTTTTTCAAACAAACGGCTCTACCGCGTGAGACACCGCGAACACGGGTTTTTTGAAGAGCTACGTCCCTCCTGTTCCGACAGAATTGTTTTTCGAGGCTTTTTAGATTTTTTATCCAGAGCTTTTCAGATTGTTTCATCCAGACAAGGAGTCGAACATGCCCATCCAAGGCCCCGCTTCTCGCCCTACACAATCCATCCATACCACTGCGCCGACCGCACCGACCGCACCCGCGACACCCACTGCACAACCCCAACCCGCTTCACCAAGCCTGCACGCCAACAGCTTTGAGGCCGGACGTAGCGAGGCTGTGGCCTTACCACCTGCTGTCCAAGAACGCACCAACGCTGCGCTCGCTCGCTTTGAATCCACCTTGCGCCAAACCCTGCATCACGACGCAATGTCCCTTGCTGCCGGGCATACGCCCATTCGCGCAGGAGATCCGCTCTCCGACGCCCAAACCAGCGCGCTCAAAGACGCTACCAAAGACCTGTTTTTGGCGATGCCGATCGGTGCGCTCTCTCCAAGCGCAAGCGCCGAACTCAAGAGCTTTTTGGGACGCCAAGGTCTTTCCACCGAAGGGATCGAAACCAAAACGCTCGGTGATCTCGGACAGATCGGTGGCGATCTTGCCAAAAAATGGGCCGATGATCTCAAAGACAACTCTCCCGGGGTTTATTATGGGGCGCTTGCTGCTGGAGCCGCAGCCATCGGAGCTTACGGTTATCTCGAAGGCTCTGATGCACTCAAAAAGCTTGGTATCAAGCCTGAATTCAAAAAAGACTTCTTTGACAAAAACCTCAGCATCAAAGCCGAAGGGATGTGGGGCAAACGCTTTTCAGACCCGAACATCCGAGCCGATATCAACGGTCGTGTGCAGATCAATCCGTTGACGCTGCGGATCAGCTCTAGCATCGACGCCCGCAAACTCGAAGACACCAAGCTCGGTCTTGGAGCGCGGCTCGGCGATGAGCAACGCCACCTTGATGTCCAAGCCAACGGCGATATCCGCAACGGTCTCCAAGACTTGACCGTCTCGGGACGCTGGAGCAATGATCGCTTAACTGCCCGAGGTACAGCGACTTTGGATGATCGACTTGCGTTGCGCGAGGGAGAAGTCGGTTTGACTACGCGCATCAACGACAGCTTGACCACCGATCTCGATGTGAAGTTTGGACCCGATTGGAAACCTGCTTCGGCAGGGGGTTCTGTGTCTTACCAGCGCGACAACTTCCGCCTCAACGCAGGGGTACGCCACGAATTTGGCGAAGATCGCACCTCTGCCCATGTCTCTGCGTCTTACACGCCCACCCGCGACTTGGAACTCGGGCTTCAAGGTGGGTATGATTCCGATCGGGGCGGTCGCATCGGCGTTGGCCTGACGTGGCGTTTCTAAACACAAGCACCTTCCGAACTTCGCCGCAACGTACCGCCGTATCGGGGTGGATGGTGCGCTGTTTCTTGGTGTCAGCCCTCCTTTCAATCTGCCCTCGTCTTCCGCCCGATGTCCCGTCTTTTTCGAGTTCTTGAGAAGCATGGAGGCATTTTTGATGAAGACGCAAGATATCTTGCAGTCACTCAAGCAGCTTGGCGAATTGCGCGCCCAAGGCGTGCTTTCCGATGAAGAGTTTACACGCGAAAAAGCCGCACTAATGGGGATGTTGCAACAAGCACGCAGCTTGGCGGGAGCCTATCCCGCAGCCAAGGCCGCAGACACCTTTGCGACAGGGTTTGTTGGAACGCCACCCACCCGCGCCCCCGCCTCTTCGGACGATTCGATGGCTTCTGTCCAACGGCCCCCCCTCCACGCCCCCGCCTCTTCGGATGCTTCGAGGCTGCTTGTTGAACAGTCCTCCTCTAAGGCATCGTCCTTCCCCGAGTCCACGATCCACCCCGTTGGACGGCCTGTTGTGTTGGCGGCTGATCTCTTCGCCACAGGCTACGCAGCCCCACCGAAGCCACAAGCCTCACAGAGCCAAACCTCCGAAGAGACGCAGCTTTCTTCCTCGACGCAGACGCAAAGCACCGAACAGGCGTTGCCTTTTCCTTTCGATGTCTCGGCTTCTTCGCGACAGGCTGCGAAGGCGGCGGATCTTTTCTCTACAGGCGGAGGGATGCCCGAAGATACGGGCGCAGAGAGGATGCGTGGGCAAGAGGGCGTTGCGCCTGTTCAAGGGCTGATCGGTGGGCGTTATCAACGGATCGCTGCGCTTGGTCGCGGTGGGATGGGAGAGATCTGGCACGTTCGCGACATCCAAAGCGGCCAAGAATACGCGCTGAAGGCGCTCCACGACGGACTGCCGCAGATGCGCGAGATGTTTGTGCGTGAATTCCAATCCCTACAACGTCTGCGCCATCCGCATATCGTGCGACTGGACGAGCTTGGACGCGATCCTGCGCTTGGGTTCTTTTTCACGATGGAACTGCTGCGCGGCGAAGATCTCCAAACGTTTCTGGATCGTGCGAAGACCGAACAACGGCATCCTTTGATCGCGCCATCTGTGCTGATCGAATGGGTGGAGCAGATCGCACAAGCCCTTGATTCAGCCCATGCTCAGGGGATCTTGCACCTCGATCTCAAGCCTGCCAACATCTTTCTTTGCCAAGAAGGGGTGCGGCTGATCGACTTTGGGATCGCACAGATGCGGGCCTTGGCGTCGGGCCGTCCGACGATGGGGACGGTGTACTACATGGCTCCCGAACAATTGAGCGGAGATGCCGCTCTTTCTGCTGCTGCGGATGTGTATGCGCTCGGTGTTGTGGTCTACCAGATGCTGACTGGGAAGATCTTTCAAGGTGGGATGCCCGGGCCTGCGCAGATCGAGCGCTCTTTGCCGCGTGCTTTGGACGCTGTACACGAAAAAGCCACTTGTTGGCCGCCCACCGAACGCTTTCAAAAACCTTCTGCCTTGGCCGAAGCCTTGCGACGTGCGTTACAAAGCGCGCCGATCACGCCCAGCAAAGAGCTTCCTCAACCCGCGCCCACCCAAGAGCCTTCTCCACGCCAAGAGTCCGTGCGTCCTGTTTCCCCCGATCCATCGGCTGTTTCACAGGTTGTACAACTTCCGAACGCTGCGAAAGACAAACTCGCGACGTGGCCCGCAACCCATTGGACCGAGATCCGCAAAGGCATGGATCGCAAACGCCCGCGTTGGTTGCAGACACCTTTTTTGCGCAAACCTCCACAACTTGCCCTTGCCTCGGCGCTTTCGGATGAAGAGCGCTCGACTCTCCCGATCGCTCCGTTAGCAGGATCTGTTGTGCTGTTGGATCGCTCAGGAAAACCGTTGTTGGAGCTTTGTGCGATCTCGGGCGGCACATACATCGTCGGAGCCGAAAAGCGGGACAAACAAGCGCGGCGCTCGGAAAAACCTTATCAAAAAGTCGAGATGACGGGCTTTTGGATGGCGCGCACGCTGATCACGTGTGGTCTCTGGCGGCGCTTTCTCGAAGAAAGCGGCTACGAGCCTGAGCGCGCTGATCGTCATCCAGAATATCTGTACGGCTGGACGGGGACGAACCCACCCTCCCAAAGGTCGGGTCATCCGCCCGACCACCCGACTTCTACAGCATCCGCTCTGTTGAACATCCCTGTGACGCATCTTTCTGCGCTGCATGCGTGGGCCTTTTGTGATTTTTACGGGGTGGCTCTGCCCTCCGAGGCCCAATGGGAAGCGGCTGCACGAGGACCGCAAGCCCCGTTGTATCCGTGGGGAGACACCCCGCCACCCTCACGCGAACATGGCCCCACCAACCAAGCCAATCTCGGGCGAAACACCCATCGGCCTTCTTTTGTGTGGGCCTGTCCAGAGGGGGCTTCTGCCTTTGGTTTGCTCGATGCCGTCGGCAACGTGCGGCAGTGGGTGGCCGATGCGTTCGATGCAACGTGGCTTCAAAAACTCCATGACCGCGATCCCGTGATCCCAAGCCTCGATCGCGCTCACTTCATCTCCACCCGTGGCTCCGAGTCTTCCACCGCTCCTGATCTTGCTCAAACCTACCGACGCAGCCACGAACCCCCCGATGTCTGCCTTGCCACCGTCGGTTTCCGCCCTTGTCTCGATATCGATCCGCTGGTGTTGTTGTGACAAGTCTCTGTGGATACGCTCTTGTTTTTCCACAGCTTGTCTCGATATCGATCCGCTGGTGTTGTTGTGACGCCTTTTTGTTCTGGGCTTGTGCTGTTTCGTTTTTGGGGCGTGGGGGCTTGATCTTTTTTTGAACTTGTGCTGTTGTTTCTGCGTTTGTGTCCAACAACTTCGCTTGGGTGCGTGTATCCCCATCCGTAGAGTGTACAAATAGCCAAATTGGTTAGGCATCAGTCGGTTAAACTGAAGAATGCAGGTTCGATCCCTGCTTTGTAAATCCACTCTACAAACTTGTATATGCACCCTTTTTTTTTTCGTGTTGTGGCGTGTGTTCTCACCCGTCAGCGTGTACAAATAGCTCACTTGGTAGAGCGACAGACTGATTCTCTGTAGGCAGCAGGTTCGATCCCTGTTTTGTAAACACACGCCGCGAACTCGCACACTCCCTCCTTTTCTCAACCCCTTCTGTTCGATGGAATAGAAGGGGTTTTTTTTGCTGTTGGCATCTTTGCGTTGTATCTGCTACAAAGGCGCGACACAAAAGTACAAAGCCTTTCTCGCGCAAGCATCTTTTGTGGATGAATTCGGATAGATGGGCATCGCAGCGTTGCGATGATACTACGGGAGAGGTGAAAACAAAGGAGAGGTGGAAGCATGAGAGTGCGTGCAAAAAAAAGCGCGATGCTGTCGGTGGTATGGCGATCTTGTGGATGGCTGTGGGCCGTGTGGATGTTGTGCTGTGGGCCGTTGGTCTCGCTCGGTTGGGCGCAAGACGGCGGAGATGACGGAAACAAAGACACCAAGAAAGAAGATGAAAAGAAAGAAGACACCAAGAAAGAAGATGAAAAGAAGGAAGAAAAAAAGACAGAGCCTGAGAGAAAGTATGTTGGTGCAAGCTACAAAAAGCCGCTGATTACCTTTTTGGGTTCAAGCGGGATCTATGACAGCGGGCGCGAACGTGGCCTGCGGATCGAAGAGTTGGTGCGCAAGATTGTAGAAGGCAAGCGATTCGTGGGGATCAAGATCCCGATTAGCCAAGACAACCAAGATCAATTTGTGCAAAAGATGGTGCGTGTGGTTTCGCAGCGTGCCAAGGGCCTTGCGCAGATGCAGGCAGAGTGGGACTCGTCGTTTCGGGGATTCAACATCACCAGCGGCTTGCTCAACGCGATCCAGAATCTGTCCTTTTTCTACCGCCTCGACTTCGTTCAATTCCAGCCTAACTCCAAAGATCCCCAACAGTTCGACTTCCAAGTCAATATGATCGTGCATCGGCTGGAGGTGTTCGATTGTCGCGCCTCCAACCAACAGCGCGGCCCCGACTACAAAGCCGCCTGCGAAGGAAAACAAGAAAGCGATTACGCGGGAGTCGCCAAGCCCTACAAAACGTTTAAGGCCAATTCCTCGGCAGGAGAGCAAGTTTTTCGTGCGGGAGCGCGCATGGTCTCGCAGCTTGCGACACGCGGCTTGATGAAAGATGACGCGATGTCGATGGCCGAAGGCCAGAATCTACGGCCTTTTGAACGCGCTGCGCTGCGGATCGGCTCGCTGTTGCAAGGCGATATGTCGCTCGATGAACACTTCGGTTTGTACAATCCCGTCGAGTTTGCCTCGTGGTCGCGGATCAAGTTTGGCCTCGGAAAAGCCGAAGGATTGAAGCTCAATCGCGGCTTTGATGTGTACGTGCGCACAACCTCGGGAAAGCTCCAGTATCGGGGGCATGTGCGCGTGCGTTCGATCGGCGACAACCGCATGAAGATGGAAGGCAACGAACGTGTGCGTGTCAGCCCGAATGCTCCGCTGTTTAGCGAAGCTGATCAGCTAATCGTGCAAGGGCAGGGCGGGATTATGAAAGGGATGTTGTTGTATGAACACCCGTATCGCCCGTGGACGGCCTACTTTGGATTGGGTCTGTTGGGGGCGGGTTCTTCGGGCGTTCCTTATAAGAATGGCGTTGGAGGGGCGGTTCCGTTTCCTGTGGTGCAGGGTAGCTTGATGGCTGCAGGGCTTCAGCTTGGCGGATCGTACGATATCTCCGATCAGATCGGGTGGGATGAGATGTATGTTTCATTGGTGATCGATGCGGGCTTTTCGATGGCGGGGAATCCTGAGCAGCCCCAACAGGTGATTATTCCTGTGTTTATTCATGCGGGGCTGATGAAGCGCTTTTATTTCCGACAATTGGCCTTTGTGATGGCGGTTCGCCTTGGTTTGGGCATGTACTTGGGCGGCGATTTTTTGGCGACTTTGGGCGGTGAAGTCATGATCGGCTTGGAATATCTGATCTCACCGCAGCTTTCGATCTTTTTGCATCTGGGTGGGCGCGCCCACTGGGTCGGATGGGATCGTCTGATCGGGGGAGACATCGCAGGGCAAGGGGCCTTCTTTGCTCCGAATGCTTTGCTTGGAGCGCATTATTCATTCTAAATAGGACCTGTGCAGTTCGATGGTTTGTGTGGGACTCTGCCCCACGCCCCGCAAGGGACCTGTGGCCCCTTGACCCCGGTGTAGGCGAAGAGATCACCGTGTTTTACACAGACGGCTCTGTCGCTTGAAGTGTTGCGAACACGGCTTTTTTGTCAGGGAGTTAGAGATGCAGCCGATGGATTTTTCAGTGTATCGCCGGATCGTGATCTTGACAGGGGCGGGTATCTCGGTGGCTTCGGGGCTTCGGCCTTATCGCGGGGCAGGCGGTGTGTGGGGAGATATCGATCCACAAAAGGCCGCTACACGGGCGATCTTGGAACAAGATCCACAAAAAGTCTGGGAGCTTTGCAACGAACAACGCCGCCAAGTCCTGCAAAGTTCGCCCAACCCTGCGCATCTTGCGCTGGCTTCGCTCGAAGCGTCCTTGCATCCAACACAGCAGTTTTTGTTGGTGACGCAAAATGTGGATGGCTTACACCATCGGGCAGGTTCGCAGCGTGTGGTCGCGCTGCATGGCGATATCTGCCGAACACGTTGCACTTCGGCAGATTGTTCGTTGGCTGCGTTTGTGGATACCGCTGCATACACCGAACTCCCGAGGTGCTCGCGGTGTGGGTCGCCGTTGCGCCCTGATATCGTTCTGTTTGACGAGCCGTTGCCTGTGGATGCGGAATGGGCCGTCAAACGGGCATTACGGGACTGCGATCTGTTTTTGGCGGTGGGGACTTCAGGGACGGTTGCACCTGCCTCTAACTTTGTTCGTAGTGCCGATTATGTGGGCGCTCGGACGATCTTTGTGAACTTGGAGCCGATGGATCCGCCCAATCCTTATTTTCACGAGAGTCTCTTGGGGCGGGCCGAAGAGATCTTGCCCGTCCTTTGTGGTGTTTCTCTGTCGTCCGATCCGGGGTGAACTTTGGTGGGCTTCTCTGCGTAGCGGGTTGCGAACTGTACCCGCCACCCGAAGGCTTGCAATATCTTGCGGTCTTGTTCCTTCGGGCGGGCAGCGAACGATGTCCGCCACCCGAAAGAAGAAGACGATGCGCATCCTCGATATCTCTGCCGAACCCATCGACGCGATCCCTTACCAGCTTGTCGCTTCCCAAGAGATGCGTGCAAAAGGCGCGGCTTCCGTGGTGTCTGCGCGATTTCCGATCTTTGAAGGGCGGGTTGATGCTTTGCCCGAAGAACTCGATGCTTTGGTGCTTGCCTCCGATCTGCAAGGCCAGATCGATGGCGCACTGATGGGGCTATCCGTTCCCGCTTGGTTAGAATTGTTTTTGGGATTGTATTTTGAGGCGTGTTTGGCAGCGCGTGTGGGTGTGATCTTGGGCGGTGATCTGTTTTCTTTGCCGACAAAACGCGGTGGCTTGGGCGATGTGCGCGAGGTTTGGTCGGCCTTCCAACACCGTTTTCGATGGGTGGCCGGCGTATTGGGAAACCACGATCAGATCGGTTCTCGCCGCACAGAGATGCAAGCATTTCAGCACAAGCGCGGGATCTTCCTTTTCGACGGCCATTCTTCCAAAGTGGATGGCTTGCATCTTGCGGGCATCTCGGGTGTAATCGGGCGTGCAGAGAAGCCCAATTGCCGCGAAGCCACCGATTATCTGGCTTGCTTGACGCGACTTTTGCCCCAACGCCCCGATATCTTGATCTTGCACGAGCCTCCCGACTTTCCGTCCGAAGGCTTCCCGGGGCGTGTCGCTGTGCGTGAGGCGCTGGAATGTGGAGCCGCTACGTTGGTGTGCTGTGGACATCGCCATTGGCCCGAGCCTTTGCGCGAACTAACCAACGGCACGCAAGTACTCAACTGCGAAGGCCGCATCGTGATCTTGCGCTCTGCGTAATTTTTAGGATTGTCGAGAATTGAAAAGGAGAGAGGGATGACAGAACTTCGCGAAGAAGACCGGCGTTTGGGGATGTTGAACAGCTTGTTGACGACGCCTCACCGCGAATTGATGCCGTTATGGGATCTGCATCAAAAGCTGTGTGAAGGTGATCCGCTGTTTTATGCGCACCTTGCGGCATGGTATCAAGAGCATGGCGAAGTCCGCGATCACAAGGAGCTTTTTGTTGCGACGTTGTGCCTGAGTGAGTTTGCAGGTCATCGCGATGCTGGTTTGGGCATGCTGTGGGCGTTGCCTCCTTACCAAGTGGCCCGATTGATCGATATGATCAAGGGTCAAGTGATCCGCCATCCTGAAGTCTTTGAAGAAGAATGGGCCAAAGACTTTTCTCCTGAAGAGTTAAAAGCCTTGTCCGAACAGCGCGTCGGACTGGGGCGAAATATTCCACGTTCGATGCGAACAGAGATCGCGCGGTATTTGCGGGCTTTGGAGTCGCAACGGGCCTCTTTTGAACGGACGATCGTGGGGCAGCGGCACGCACTCAAGCGCTTGTATGCGGGCTTGCGGATCAAGCCGTCATCGCTTGCACAGCAGCTTTTGTTTGACAACGAGCCACCGATGGAGAGCTTGCCGGGCCAGATCCGCCAGCTCGCCAAGTCGGGTTCGGCGTCCAAAAAAGCAGAGATCATCGAAAAGTACCGTATCCCCTACCGCATCGCCGTTTCGCTGTTGAGTCGTCGGGAGTTTCCGCGTGTGGTTCCAGCCTTGTTGCGGGTGATGAGCGCGCAAGAAGTGATCAACAGCCTAGGCTCGTTGCGTCGTCGTAAACTGCTCGATGATCCGAGCATTGCGGCGTTGGTACAGAAGAAGCTTGGCAAAGCCCAAACCAGCAAACGTGTCTCGACGATGAAGGCGCAAAAAGCCCTCGAAAAACTCGACTCGATGGAGCTTGAGCGAGAACGTGGCATCACGTTGACGGATATCAAAGAACGCCTCCAAGAAGTGACCGAAGAGCGTTTGTTGAGCAAAGGTACGATCGATCGATCGACAGCGTTGTTGATCGATAAATCGGCGTCGATGGAGATGGCGTTGGAGGTTGGACAGCGGATCGGCGCGATGATCGGGCTTTTGTGTTCGCGTGGTTTGTTGGCGTATGCGTTCGACACGATGCCTTATCCGATCAAATCACCTGAAAGCGATTCGCTCGCAGACTGGCAAAAAGCCTTTCACGGCATCCGAGCAGGCGGGCGAACTTCGATCGGTTCGCCGATCCAATGGATGCGGCGCAAACAACAGCGCGTCGAGCAGATCATCTTGGTGACGGACGGCGAAGAGAATGCTTCGCCCTATTTTGTCGAAGAATTGCAGGCTTATCAAAAGGAACTGGATATCTATCCGACGCTGGTGATGGTCAAAGTCGGATCGGATCGGGAATTATTGGAGAGCCGCTGTGAGCGTGCAGGGATCGCGATGGATGTCTACCGATTCAACGGGGACTACTACTCGCTGCCCAACTTGATCCCGATGTTGACGCAGCCTTCGCGGGTGGATCTCTTGATGCAGATCCTTGATTACCCGCTACCACAGCGACCTGATCCCAAACAAGCCTTGCCTGCACCGCCGTATGAGGAAGCCGCACAAAAAGAGCCTGTGTTGGCGTTGCGGATGCGAGCCTCGGGGCGTTTGTTGTATGCCCACGAAGGCGGGCGACACACACCGTTTCATGTTCAATTTGAACCCCTTGTGCGGGTCGGCGATCAGCGGACGGTTGGAAAGATCACATGGCTCGATCGCGAGATGGTGATGCCGGGTGATTCCTTTCAGTGCGATATCGCCTTGCGTGTGTCTGTGGCGATCTTGCCAGAGGGGACGTTTCAACTGATGGAAGGCAACCAAGTGATCGGTGAATGTAAGCTGATCAACATCCTTGAAGAAGGAAAGATCGCTTGAGGCCAATACCCCGCCTACAAGAGGCTCTGTCCCCTTCTTCTCGGCCTGTGCGCCGTCTTGATCTGGTGGCTTGTTCGGGCCTGAGTGAAACCGCCTTGCGTTCGTCTTTTTCGGAGATCGAAGCGCTGTACCGCAGCGTGGACGGCGTGTTATCGGCGGTTTCAAATGGGTTGGATCTGCCCTGCCATCGGGGATGTTCGGCGTGTTGTCGACAAAGTGTCTTCTTGACGCCGATCGAGTTCTTGTACGGCTGGCATTGGGCGCAGACGCATCTTGAAGAGGAGACGCTGGAGGAGATCGTGGGGCGAGGGATCGCGTTGTATCACGAACACAAAGCGCTGATCGGTTCGCTCGAAGAGGCATCGCACCAAAAGCGCGATGCCTTCGAGATCGCACGCGGCTTGCGTTTTGATTGCCCGTATCTTGGGGGAGATGGGGCGTGTCGGATCTATCCTGCGCGAGAGCTTTTGGGGCGTTTGTTTGGTTGCAGCTTTCTTTCCGAAGGGGCGTTGTATGCGTGTTCGTTGGTCGAAGCGCATCTGCAAGGCCGATCGTTGCCCTTTCCTCGCGCCCCACAGATGGCGCAGATGCTTCGCACGTTGCCGTTGTCTTCGCGGCGTCAAGTCTATCCGTATTATCTTTTTCATCTGCACCGAGAAAGCGCTTCGCTGGATGCTTTGCCTTGGCTGGTCGAAGAGACGGTAGAAGGCTGATGTGCGAAATCTTGTGTTTGCTGGAGTTCCTTGGTGGTTCGAAGAATCGTACGGTATCCGAGAGGTGTGTGATCAAGGGCGACACGGTTTGTTGTTTCAGCCCTTTTCTTGGGCAGCCCCCTACGTTTTGCGCACATCATGGGCGGGTTTCGTCTTGGTAGGAGTTGGACATGCAAGAGGTTGTCTTTGCAATAGAGCCCGATCTCAGTCTCGAAGCGTTTGTGGATATCCTCCATCGATCGACGCTTGCGTTGCGTCGCCCTGTAGCGGATCGCGAATTGATCGCTGGAATGCTCCGACACGCCGATTTGATCGTGACGGCGCGTTTGGACGGGCAATTGATCGGGGTATCGCGTGCGATATCGGACTTTAGCTATTGTACGTATCTGTCGGATCTTGCGGTGGATCAAGCCCACCAAGGAAAAGGCATCGGTCGCGTGTTGATCCGCAAAACCCACGAAGCAGCGGGGCTTCACACTTCGCTGATCTTGATCGCGGCCCCAAAAGCCGAGACCTACTACCCACACATCGGTATGCGGCCCCACCCCTCTTGCTGGGTCGCCGATCGTCAACCACGCCTGCCTGTGGGGGTTGGAGACTCTGAGGTAGGAAGCGATGGGGTGGAAGGCCGTAAGGCAGAGCGTTGAGGGGGATCTTTTGGTTGTGTTGCCATCCAGAACGGCGTAGGATACAACGGCTTTTCGTTGGAATCCTAGGATCTCCGAGAGAGCTGTGATCGAAGAGTATGTGCGATCTACTGTAGACGCCCGATTATAGGGCAGCACAGGGGGCTGCCCCTACATATCGCGATCACACGATGGGCGAATTTCGTATCACACCCGAAACAAGGAGGGGCGATGCACCCGCAACGTCGTTTGATGCCCGCGATCCTCGCTATCGCATCGCAATCAGAAAATGGCTTACAATGTCGCGAACTGAAAGAACTACCCGAAGATTGCCCGTGGCACTGGGCGCAAGGCTACACCCCGCAACAAGTGATCGAACAAAACTTTGCTGCTGTCGGGTCGGAGATGGGCGGATTTGTGCAATATCTGCTGGGGGCTTGTGTAGATATCTTGGTGGTGTCTTTCAGCGGGCGTTGGTGGTTGGTGTACGATCTAGGCGATCCCACGCGCTGTTTTGTCGGTGCGGAACCTGAGCCCGAGCCACATCTATCCGAGTCGGCTCTTGCGGCAGGTTGGACACTTCCGCCTGAGATGGCCGTTTTCGCACAGATACACAACGGTTTTGGTGTTGCAGATATCGAAGAGTTCGCCCTTGAGATGCAGTTCTTTGGTGGACACGATATGCTTTTTCCCGCCGAACAATGGATGCTTCCCGAAACCTTTTGGCCCGAAGGCTATCTCGAAGAGCTTTACAAAGCCCAAGAAGACGCATGGAGCGCACAGCCCGATCTTGCCACGCAAGAGGCGCGGCTTGCGGACCTGCTCTTTTTGATGACTTACGCCGATGGAAACGGTGTCGCTTTGATCCGTGGAAGAATGGACGCTGATGGAGCGCAAGTCGTCGAGTGGAGATTTGAAGAACCCCAATCGTCGACGTGTGGATTTTTTACCTTTTTGCAGAAAAAGTTTGATGGTTATTTTCTGCCTTCTGCGGGATGATTATTTGTCTTTGTAGCGGCGAAAAGCGTAGGTGTTTTGGTATTTTGCAAGTTTTAGCGCGATATCGCCTTTGGAGCGGCCTTTGAGAGTGTCGGTGTAGATGATGTACACGACTGCGCGGGGATAAAAGGAGTATTTATATTTGCGGCCTTTGGTGAACTTGTTTTTGACAAAGGCTTGCCAAGGTTTGGTCACGCCCGAGATATCGTACTTTTTCCCAAGTAAGCGTGCGGCTTCGCGCTCGATCTTTCGGCACAAGGTGGGGTGAGCGGAGGTGTATTGGCGCTCGCCATCGTTGCGCTGGTACACGTTGATTTGGGTTTTGCGTTCGATGCGCACACTCGACCAAGGCAGAGGCTTTCCGCTGGCGCGTCGGGGGCGTGGGCGAGGCCGTGCCTTGGCGACGATGGGCCGATCGATGGGGGCGATGGGGGGTTGGGGTCGATGGGTCGGGACGGTGGGCGGCTGGGTCCGATGGGTCGGGACGGTGGGTGGTTGGGGCCGATCGGTGAGGATGATCGTGTCGGGCCGTTGTGTGGGTGGTGTGGGCGGTGTATCGGAGGGTTGGAGCCCTGCCTGTGTTGGGTTTGTGGGTGGTGTGGGGGAAGTGGGAGCCTCGTCAGGAGCTTGGATCTGGATGGGTGAAGGATCGGCTGCGTCAGTTTCGGTGGGTTCGGTTTGGGCGAGGGCAGGGCCTTGTGTTTGTGGGGGAGAAAGGAACAGTTTCCATACCAAAAAGCTACCTGCGACGACACCGAAGATCAGAAAGAGAAGAAAGATCGGAAAAGAACTGCGTTTGCGTTTGGGTGGTTCTTCTTGGAAGGTGACAGCAAGAACAGGGCTGGCGTGTGCTTCATAAGAGGATGTCTCGTGCGAAAAGTCTTCTTGTACTTCGATGGATTCGAAGCTTTCGCGTTCAAGGGGCTTGGAGGTTGGTTTGGAGACGGTGGGTCGTGCCCCATACGAGCTGGTTTGCGCGCCGCGAGGTTTGTTTAGGTCGGGTGCGGCGAAGTCTTTGGGGTTTTTGGTGGGGGGTGTAGAGATCGAGGTGGGATCTTCGTAGCCGAGGTCGGCTTGTGTGTTTGGAGCGGCCTCAAGGCGTTCGTGAGAGGGGGGGGCGACGATGGTGGCGTCTTCTTGTGGAGCGGGGGCTTTGGGGGTGGGGACGGGCTGGTGGAATTGTTCGATCTGTTCGGCGTAAGGGAGATCTTCTTCGGGAGGGCGGGTACTGCGTCGTACACCGGAGTAAGTTCCTGAGGGGGCTTGGTGGGACGAAGGTGGTGGAGTTCCCGGGTTGTACAGGATTTGCGATGGGTGGCCTTGCCATGCGCCCGTTTGATGGGAGGCGGCATCAGGAGGGGTGATCTGGATGGAGGCCATGCTGTGATCATGGCTGCGGATCACGCGGTAGCTTCCGCGAGAAAGATTGAGCAGATCTTGTTGATTGACATAATGGTCGTAGCGACCGGCTTTTTCTTTTTGGAGTTCGTCTGGGAAAAGTTCTTCGAGCATGGAAGCGGCTTGCCGCCCGCCGTACATCCGCCCTGTGGAGGCGATGTATTCTTCGAGAGCGTGGCGCATCTCTGCGGCGTCTTGATAGCGCTCTTCAGGCTTTCGTCGAAGAGTGCGTAAGACGATATCTTCAAGAGCTTTGGGATAGCCTTCGATGATGCGGGTGGGTGGGGGGATGGGATTGGTGAGCAGGGCTTGGATGGTTTCGGCTTCGCTGCGTCGGCGAAAAAGGCGCTTGTGGGTTGTCACTTCGTAAAGGACGATGCCAAGGGCGAACAGATCAGAGCGGCCATCGATCGGCTGTGCGGAGAGCTGTTCGGGAGACATATAACTGAGGCGACCTTTGAGGACACCGACTTCGGTTTCGTATTCTTGGGAACGGGCTTTGGCGACACCGAAGTCCACAATTTTGAGAACGCCATCGTAAGAAAGCAGCAGGTTGTTGGGGCTGATATCGCGGTGAACAAGGTGAAGGGGTTGATTGTATTGATCTTTGCTGTTGTGGACGTGGTCAAGTCCTGCGCAGGCTTGGGCAAAGACGGAGGCAACCAACTCGTAAGGGGGGCGGGTTTTGTATTGGGGGTGGGTGTAGAGTTTTTTATGGACTTCTTTGATATTTTGACCGGGAATATACTCCATCGCCATATAATACACGCCATTGACTTCGCCGATATCGAGGATTTGAACGACGTTGGGATGGTTGAGGTGCGCGGCGATGCGAGCTTCATCGAGAAACATGGTGATGAAGTCTTCTTTTTGCGCAAAATGCGGGAGGATACACTTGATGGCGACTTTTTTACTGAATCCAGCGAGGCCCTCTTGTTGGGCCAAGAAGAGTTCCGCCATCCCGCCTTGGGCCAACTTGGCGAGCAATCGGTATTTTCCAAACAGGATGCCTTGTGAACGGATGTGTTGCTCAAGTGAATCGTTCATACACGCGCACTTTCTCGGTCGGGGAGAGGCAAGGGTGGATAGCAGGGGGCGATTGTCGTTTGACGAAAAGAATAGATAGAACAGCTAGATAGAATAGCATACGCCCAACTCCAGCGCTACGCTAACAGATGCCGCTTGGTGCGTCAAGATGAAGTCCCCAGCGTTTCGCGGCGAGTCTACAACAACAGGCGGGCGCGGACATCCACAAGAGCCTAAGAATGCGACGGCGTTTGCCAGTCCCTTTCTTTCAACATACCTTGCTCGGCACGTTCGAGGGGTTCCCCTTGCCAACCACCCAGCACCCGTTTGAAATAATCTTGCGGCCAATCTCGCTCGAACTCTTTGCACACCAGCTTTGAAAGGTATTTTCTTTGGCGTCGTTGTCAACGGTGTGTGCAAAAGCAAGCGCCGAAGTGATGGGTGGGGTGTGTTGGAGCGTTGTGTGCTGGAATCATGCGAGAAGCTTGGATTGGACATCGAGATGAAGTGCGGCTTGTTCGTTGCGAAGAGGGTTGCGAGGCGAGGGAGTGCTTGTTTGGTTTGACGGTGTGGGCTATCTAGAAAGGGCACAGAGCGCTGTGTGCGAGAGGCTTGTCGCAGTGATGTGGTGAGGCTTGCCGAGGTGACGTGGCGGGATTCGTATCGGCGATGTGGCTGTTTGTGTGGTGGCTCGTGAGGCTGTATGTGTGGCTGCTTCTCCTCAGAAAACGCCCGATGTGTCGGCGTGTTTGCGAAAAGAGAGGGAGGATCGAGAGGATGGCGGATGAGGTGTTTGATCCTGCGCGCTTGTATGCGTTAGCGCTAGAGGCGTTGGAGGAGACACGCGGAAGTGTCGGATTAGAGGGAGCCTTGGCAACGGAACGTGTGCAGTTGGGCTACGACGACGATTATTATCGGCGGCTGTTTCGGCGGTTGTTGGACAAGATCGACACGGCCTACCCAAAGCAGATCAAAACCAAGATGGAGTGGTTGTTTCGGTACAACGCAGGGATGCAGGTGCAGATCTGCCCGTTGTATGCGTCACCTACGGAACATTTGATGTTGTGGGGGACAGCGATCGGGTCGCGGGGGTCGGTGGGATGGCGTCCTTCGCATTCGTATGAAACGGTGTTGGATGGGGAGTTGTGGTATGCCCACGCGGATCACTTTGTGCGCGAGCGGTATCGCAGCCGAGAGATGGCGTCGATGAAAGCCTATACAACGGCTTTGGTCGAAGTTCCCGATCATGTCTGGGTGCTTGAGTATCGGCGCGGTTGGCGGCCTTTGGAGTTGTCGAATGCGTTGTTAAATGCGTTGTTGACTTCGTTGGATGTGCGCACTGTGGCGGAGACGTTGTGGCTGTATGGCCGTTTGAATGCTTGGTCGACGTGGTCTTCATTGCGGCGCTTTTGGTAGGCGGAGCGATGCGTGGTGCGTGTTTGGGGTAGAGAGTGCGGTGTCGGCTGTTCTTTTTGCGCTTTTGGCTTGGTGCATTGGGATGGATCGGGAGGTGTTGTGTGAGAAAGCAGCGATCGGGTCGAGGTGTTGTGTGGGGGAGCGCGAGGTTGGCGTGGATGGTTTTGGGGATCGTATGGGTGCATCTGTTGATGGCGGGAAACTGCGGCAAAGTGGTGTCCAAACAAGGCGGCCCATGCGGATTTGACAGCGAATGCGAGGTGGGTCTGCGTTGCTTGGAGCGCGTGTGTTCGAGCGGAAACGGCGAAGGCAAGCCCTGCCAAGATCAAAAAGATTGCCCATCGCCGTTGCGATGCACCTTGGGGCGTTGCGTCAACGATACGGGCCAAGCCTGCGCTTCTTCGACGGATTGTGCGAACGGCCAAGTCTGCGCCGAAGCGCGCTGTGTTACACCGATCAACGAAGGTGGCGAATGTGGCGCGACGATCTATTGCAAAGCGCCGCTGGTTTGTAGCGCAAAAAATCGATGCGTCACCAAAGGCGGCGCAGGAACGCAAGATACCGACCAGCCCTGCAAAGGCGCAGAGGATTGTCAGGCAGGGTTATCTTGTCATCCAATAGAAGCACTTTGTAAGAAAAAAGGTCAAGAAGGACTCGGTTGTGCGAAGTTTGAGGACTGCGAAAAAGGTCTGCGCTGTGCATCAAGCGGTCTGTGCGCCAAAACAGGCACTCCGGGAACGGCTGCCAGAGGAGAAGCTTGTACCCGCCCAGAGGATTGTATGTTTGGTCTAACTTGCGGAAAGACGGGCGTTTGCGCAGAAGGTGGGAGCAATGAGGTGGGCGGTGCTTGTGCAGGCCACAACGATTGCAAGGCGGGGTTGTTGTGTGCAGCCCGCCAAGATGGGGCAGGGACGGCTTGTGCGAAAAAAGGCGATCCCGGGACGGCGATGTTGGGGGATGCTTGTCAAGCTGCATTGGATTGTTCGGTGGGCCTGTTGTGTGGTCTGCGTGGAAAGTGTGAGATTTTTTCTGCTTTTTCGGGAGTTTCCTGCGAAAATCCGAGCGATGTCAAAGGACCGTTTCGGATCTTTTTTGAAGTCCCGCGCAGTGGAAAGCCCGTTTCGGAGTTTTATCGTTTGCCATTCCCCAACGATATCCGCCGTCGTGACGATGGAACCGTCGATCTCAGCGGTCATGCCGCACCTGACAAAGACGACCCCGAAGGCTTGGTGCAACGGCACTTTCGGGCGATCGAGTCGGAGATCAAAGGGTTTGGTGTGAACCAAGTGGTCTTGATGCGTTTGAGCAAGCCTTTGTTGTTCGACTCGCTGACTTTGGGCGGCAACGCTTCGACGGTGATCTATGTCGATCTCGAAGATGGCGCACAACAGGGCGTCGATATCACTTCTTCGCCCGGGCGTGGAAAGTATATCTGCGATAACTTTCTTGCGATCCGCCCCTTCAATGGGACACTTGCGCACGGGAAGACTTTTGCTGTTTTGATCATGCGCGGACTCAAAAGCCAAGACAACCAAGCGATCGAAGCCGACGAAGATTTCAAAGCGATGCTTCAAGGTGAAGTCCCTGTCGATCCCGACCTCGCCAAAGCGCATCCCCGTTATCAAAAACTCCGTGATTATCTAAAGAAAAATGAAAGCGACAAGAGATACCCCACGCGTGCGGATATCGTGGGGGCCGCTGTTTTTACCACGCAAGATCCTGACGAACACCTCGGCAAGTTCCGAGAGGTTGCCCGCAAGCAACCCGCTCCTGCGCTCAAGGACGTGACGTTGTGCGATGGCAAGAAGACTTCGCCTTGTGCAGACGCCGAAGATCCTTCGCGGGCTTGCGGGACGCCGTCGCCGCTTTATCACGAGATCCATGCGCGGTTGACGCTGCCGATCTTTCAACAAGGCCAAGCCCCGTACGAAAAGACAGGCGGGCAGATCTCTTATGAGGCCGATGGTACGCCAAAGATCGCACGAACAGAGGATGTTTGCCTCTCTCTTACGATCCCCAAGCAACCGATGCCTGCGGGTGGATGGCCTGTGATCCTTTATGCGCATGGGACGGGCGGTAATTTTCGCTCCCATCTTACGGACAAAAGCGTAGAACATCTTTCTAAAGTCGATGTGATCTTGCGCGGAGAAAAGTTGATCGAAAAGACGGTGCATTTTGCGACTCTTGGTATCGATCAAGTGCTGCATGGTGGGCGGCGAGGTGGCTCCAAGATCGAGTCGCAGTTGTTGTTTTTTAATATCGAAAACCCCCAAGCTTCGCGTGAAAACCCTGTCCAAGCGGCGGCGGATCATTTTACGTTGGTGCGTTTGCTCGAAACGCTCAAATGGGAAAAGGCGGCCTCTCCCACAGCAGAAGAAGTGTCTTTCGCGTCCGAACAGATCGGCTATTTGGGCCACTCTCAAGGAGGGGTGATCGCTCCGCTGTTTTTGGCGTACGAACCGAACGTGAAGATCGCAGCATTGAGCGGGGCAGGTGGTTATCTTGTGCAGTCGCTCTTAAACAAGACCAAGCCCGTGAATGTCGCAGGAGCGATGCGGCTTGTCTTGAAGGACAATGAACTCAATCGCCATCATCCGATCTTGAATCTCTTACAGATGTATTATGAAAGGGCGGACGGACTGAATACCGCGCATCTGATTACCAAACGCGCCGCCAAAGAAAGCGCCAAACATCTCCTTCAAATCTACGGCATCCGCGACACTTTTACGCCTCCGCCCACAATGGACGCACTCGCGTTCGTCATGGGTGTGGCCCACGTCAATCCCGTCCTCGAAAAGATCCCACGCGGCGTCTCGGATGCTTCGGTGGATGCGCCTGTACGTGGCAATCTCGATATCGCGGGGCGTAAGCTCACAGGTATTGTTGTTCAATACAAAAATGACAAGGGGGACGGTCACTTCGCTTTGTTTGAGCATCCCACAGCGGCCAACGAGATGGCGCGCTTTTTCGGGTCGTGGCTCGTCGATGCAGAGGGGATACCTACTTTTTCTCGATGATTTTTCGGTAGAGTAGGATTTACGCATGGTTGTTGGGGCGCGGCCCCATACGCGCCTTGTTAAGGTGGAAACACCGGATAGTCTAGCCTGATCGCCGTTTCTTTTTCTACCCCCCCTCAATCCCCCCGTGAACGGGGGGAAGTTGGAACGGGCAGCGTCTGCGTCTCGTGCAAACAGCGTGCGTCATGAAAAAACAAAATCCCCGCTGCTTCCGACTTTCGCTCC
>JAKLKB010000233.1 GCA_023150835.1 Myxococcota bacterium
CTTCGGTCGCATTATCTGTAGGGGCAGCCCCCTGTGGCTGCCCAAGAACAGGACTGCTACAGCAAATCGTGCCGACGCTTCGGTCGCATTTCTCTTGGAGAGTGTATAAGGCTGAGCGGTGGTGGTGTCGAGTCGTTAAGCAAAGAGGGTTTGTGTGCTTTAATCTCAAGGAGAGTAAGGCGGAGCAAAAGCGAGGTGGTTGGGCGGAAAACAAGAGGGATGATTTGCAGAGCTTTCGGCAAGACTTGGAGTAAGCTCTCTTGAAAAACGGCTCTAGGCAAGACAGTTTGGATTATTCTTCGTCGGTCTTCTTGTCATCGGCTTTCTTGTCATCGGCTTTCTTGTCATCGGCCTTCTTATCATCGGCCTTCTTGTCATCGGCCTTCTTGTCATCGGCCTTCTTATCATCGGCCTTCTTGTCATCGGCCTTCTTGTCATCGGCCTTTTTTGCATCAGCGGCCTTTTTTGCATCAGCGGCCTTTTTTGCATCAGCGGCCTTTTTTGCATCGGCCTTCTTGGTATCTTTTTTCAATGGAGCGGGGCGGGAATCAGGCGATTGGGCTGTGTCTTTTTTGCAAGCGGACACGGACAAGGCGAAGGCGACAGCAACAAGTAGAGCAAGGATCTTTTTCATGTTTGATCTCCGTTTATGTTCTCTTCCATAATCATCCGTCCAAACGGCCAGATGCAACAAGGAACTTGGGGCGAGCGCAAAGGATCCAACCGTCTCCTTGTTTGGGGGTCCATCCCACAACAATCACCAGTCTTCCCTCTACGCACATTCCACTCTAGGCGTTGCATCCTTTAACATACCTCGGACGAATCGACAAGCAGAATTTTGTTTTGAGCGTGTGGTTTGTTTTCTAACGAACCGAAGAAACAGAAAAATCTTCGTTCGTCGGGCTTTGGTGTAAAAGCCTTTGCAGCCGTTCAGGTTCGACGCGCAAGGCGATGTTTTCATCCCGCAGCACCGCGACTTGTCCGGGGTTTGCGCCTTTGGGTTTTTTGACATGCCTCACTTGCGTAAAGATCACGTCCACATGGGTTTGCTGACGGGCTTTGCTAAAGTAAGTCGCCAACGTTGCGGCATCCAACAATACTTCGTTGGGGAGAGCTTCTTGTGACTTTTGACGGGGGATCACGACGTGCGAACCCGGGCAGCCGCGCACATGCAGCCAAAGATCGTTTCCGCGACTGAGGCGAAAGGTCAACTCGTCGTTGGCTTGGCTGCTGCGACCCACAAGGATGCGATACCCTTGTTGTGAGGTGAACGTGTGAAAGGGGCGCGCACGTTGGGGAGGCTCTTTGCCTTCGGAGGCGGGGGCTTGTTCAGCGAGACCTGCTGGGACGTAGCGCAACAACTCCTCCATGTCTTGCACTTGTTCGATCCACTCGATCTCAAAGCGCAAGGTGTCGATGCGTTCGCGGGTTTCGTCGAGACGCGGAGCCGTCGCCTCGATGCCTTTGCGTGCGCGCTTGATCTTGCGAAACAGCTTGTCGAGGTTTTCTGTCGCCGAAAGCATCGGATCTAGCGCGATCGTTCGCTTACCCATCGCAGGATCGTAATAGTCGGTCACTTCGATCTCGGTGGCTCCGCGCTTGATCGCGTGAAGATGCCCTTTTAACAATTCCGCTTCTTGCTCTTTTTGCAGGCTTTCTTGGCAGCGCCCAAGATCCTCTTGCAAGGCTTCCACGAGGCGCTCGGCTTTTTTGAGCTGTTTTCGGCGTGTCTTCAGCGCGATCTGGCGGAGACTTTGAAAACGTTGCTTTTCGCTGCGTTGCTGAAACCGTTGGCCGATCCCGATCTGCAAAGGCCACCGATACAACGTATGTTCCGCCGCTAACCCCATCGCGGCCAAGGCTTCTTCTCCCTGCGCCTTCGCTTCCAACAATCGCTGCATCTCTTCGGCCCCGACCTCCAACGCTCCCGCCTCTGCCCATCGCAACCATGACCCTTCCGCCTCCAAGGTCATGGCTTGGCGCTCTGTATCGAGCGCCACCGAATTGCCTGAAAACACCGCAGCGGTGTTTTGCGAAGCAGCGGTGTTTTGTGGAGGCTCGGTGTTTTGCGAAGCAGCGGTGTTTTGTGGAGGCTCGGTGTTTTGCGAAGCAGCGGTGTTTTGTGGAGGCTCGGTGAGTGCTGAGGCTTCGGTGGGTGTCGAAGTCTCGGTGCGTGTTGGCGGTGGTGTGGGCTTTTCGGGCGGAGAGTACGGATCACGCAAGCGCAATCCGCGTTGTATGGACAGCGGCTGCATACTCGCCAAGACGTTGTAAGCGTCATCCACAAGCATGAGTTGTCCTTTTCGTGCGATCATCTCGACGATCAACGCATGACGGGCATCTGCTCGCCCCACTTCGATGCAGACGATGGGTTCGCCTTGGAGTGCGCGGATGCTTTGGATGCGCCCGTTCAACAGTTCTTTGCGCAGGCGCATACAAAAGCTCGGTGGTTCAGGCAAGGACGGCAGTTTTTCTGGCA
Source organism: Myxococcota bacterium (assembly GCA_023150835.1). Taxonomy (GTDB): domain Bacteria; phylum Myxococcota_C; class UBA6777; order UBA6777; family UBA6777; genus JAKLKB01. The sequence goes on from JAKLKB010000233.1 coordinate 2,480, forward strand.
ACAAATGCAGGCGTTCCAATCCTTGCTCTATCGAAAGATACAGCCACAGGCTTTCCCCCGGGATACGCAAGTGAAATTGGAGTTCCTCTGCCGAGGTTTGTTGGATCTTTTGGATCTGTGCGCCTTCAAGGGACTGTAATTCGTCCACCAACGCATACACTTCGTAGGTTTTGAGTGCCAACGTTTCTCTCCTCTCAACGGGTTTGTCAGGGCTTGTTTGGTTTTTTTGCGTGGGATCGCATCTTTTGTGTGCGCTTGACCGTTGTAAAACTTCGGCGTGGTTTTTTTCTTTTGCTTGAACGTCAAGCTGCGGTATAAAAGCGAGGTTCGTCAATCTCCAGAAAGCATCGGGTGATGGCCGTGTTTCACTTACATATCCAAGAAGGCGAGCGTTTTCGCGTTGGCTCATGTTGTGTTTTGAGGTCTTTTTTTTAAAACGTGGTATCCTCGGGCTTCATGGCTTGTTTGCCCTTGACATGAGAGGTCTCAGAGGAACGTCTCGCGACATGACAGTTGAAGAAAACAACGAAAACTCGATGGGTTCGTTCAAAACAGATAGCGATGAAGAGGTCA
>JAKLKB010000082.1 GCA_023150835.1 Myxococcota bacterium
TCTTGATCACCTTTTCTTTTGTTCGCCCCCCCTCAATCCCCTTACAGAGGCACATCTCGTTGCCCCAAAAAGGACGAGGGATTTTTGCCCGACGTCGTTCTCACCCCTCAATCCCCTTACAGAGGCACATCTCGTTGCCCCCTCATACGATATCCGCAAGATGTGTGATCGAAGGATCGTGCGTAGATGCCCTACGGTTGGGCAGCCACACCTGTCTGCCCCTACGTCTTACGATCACACAATGGGCGGATCTCGTCTTGGGCTTTTTCTTTCCCCCCCCTCGCCTCCGCAGCGTAGCAAGCGGGGAGAGGGCGGCAGGGGGGTGAGGGGTAAGAACATCGCGAATACTTTGCCTATTTCGCGTTTTGTACCCCTGTGCGGGGGGGCCAACTATGGCTTAACCTAACGCCTATGTAAGCCTTGGTGATCCCTATCCTCAGTATCCCCCGTGTGAGGTCTCTTGACCGATCGTGTGGATGCTCCTAACCTGCTGTTTCTGCCCCAATCCAAACAGCAACGGATTGGCGCAGTTTTGATACCCTCGTGTTCGTGTCTGTTCAAGCGGAGCCGCTGTTTGTTTGAAAAACGTCTGTTTGCCCCGCCGATACGGGGTCAAGGGGCGATAGTCCCTTGTGGGGTATGGGGCAAAGCCCCACCAGCACCCAACAAGTGACGCCTACCCAAGAAAGAAGGAGCATCCCGTATGTTGGCTCGATGGTCCCTGTTGTTGGTGGTTTTGCTTGGTTTTGCTTTTAGTGCGTCCACCCAAGACGCGCAAGCGCGGCGCAAGAAACCCAAAAAAGATCCCGTCCATGCGCGTGCAATCAAAGCGTGGCAAGCGTTCCCTTTTGTCGGCAATTGCAGTTGGAAAAATTGCGCAAAAGACGGATGGTCTGGCAATTACGGCTCTTCGCGTTGCAGCTTTTCATCCTGCTTTAAGGACGGCTGGTCTACGTCTTATCGAGACGGGAAGAGCTCTTCGACGCGCTGTAGTTTTAGCAATTGCGCAAAAGATGGATGGAGTACACAACTTCCCGATGGTTCGTCGGCTTCGACGCGCTGTTCGTTTGGGAATTGTTTTAAGGATGGTTGGACCACTTCGTTGTGGGGAGGGAAGTCGATCTCTGTTCGCTGCGACTGGAACGACTGTTTGAAAGAAGGGTATTCGCTCCGCCTTCCGAACGGTCGCAGTATCCAGTGCCGTTGCAATTGGAAGAGTTGTCTCAAAGAAGGTGCGACCTGCAATTGAGCGACATCAGGGGCAGCGGGTGGGGGCCGACAGCGCAGTCACGAAGCGGCATCAGGGGTGGGTGGGGGCCAACTGCGCAGTTCGCCGCTTTGATCGGCAGAGAGGATCGCGATCTCTCCGACAAATGCGACGCGAGAGACGGGGTGTTTGTGTCCAAACATCTCGCGCACGACTTTGCAAGCGTGAAGATCCCACAGCCGAACACAGCAATCACCTACGCGTGGATCGGCGTTTGGCTGTCCGCTTGCGGTGAGCATCCAGCGTCCCTCTTTCGAGACGGCCAGATCATGCACGAAAAAGTTTTCGTGAGGTCTCGCGAGAGCGAGAACTTGTTTGTTGCGCTGGACATCCCAAAGCTCGATCCATCCCGCAGAACGGCTCTTTCCGTTGATCTCCGCGAGACCCTCCATCGCCATCGCTGCGACTGTTCCTTCCGAAAGGAAAGAGAAGGCGTTGACACGACACGGCAGGGGACGGCGGCCAAAAGACAACAGCCGAAAGCCTTCGGTATCCCACACCCGAAACGGCTGCTCAAGCGATGCTTGCTTTTTTCCTAATTGCGCTGAGGCCCGTAGTCTCGCCAAGATCACACGAGCATCCGACGAAAATCCTGCTTGCATCACCGCTGCATCCAACTTCTCGAAGCGATGGACGACGCTGGCTTTTTCGAGATCGTACAACACCAACAGCGCGTGTTGCTGGCTTTGACCGCCCCCCAACAAGACCTGTCGGCCATCGTTGGAAAAGGCGATGCTTTGCAACGCGGAGAGATCTGGAAATCCCTGCATCTCTCGCAGTGCTGCTGCGCCTTCTGACGGCCAAAATCCCAGACGCCCTTGGCCTCCTCCAACTCCTGCGACCAACAACGCCCCATCATGCGGCGAATACGCTGCTGCATCGACACCGTCGCTGTACGCTGGAAGGATCCGCAAACGCTCTCCTGTTCGGATATCCCAAACAGACAGAGCGTCGTCTTGGGCTTCTTTGCGAAGATCCGTCTTGGTCAATCCCATCGCAGCGACGGCACGTTGCGCATCGACTGTAAGACTTTGGGTTCGCCATCCATCGCGGCCTTCCATCAACACTCGTCCTTGGATCTCTGGCAACGCTGTCACTCAAACCTCCTTTTTACAGGGAGAGCCCGTAAAGCCCGATGTCTTTAGGCTTGGGTAGCTCACGAAGTCTCGCCGATCAGGCGACGCGCCATCGTGCAGCGAGAGACCGCGACCCGTCGATCTTTTTGATCGAGGATATCGATGTGGTAAACCATCGTCGTTCGGCCTTTGTGAAGCGGCGAAGAGATCGCCCGCAATGTCCCCTCGCTGACAGGTCGCAGATGGTTGGCGTTGATCTCCATACCCATCACCACCTCGCGCAACGGATCGATCGACATCGCCGCTGCAATCGAGGCCGCTGTCTCGGCCATGAGAACGTAGATCCCACCGTGGACGATCCCCATCGGTTGAAACAAACGCTCGCTGACTTCGGCAGATACGACAACACGGTCTGCATCGTAAGAGTCGATGTGTATCCCCAACGTCTGCAAGACCGTATGCGGATAACGCTCGCGCAGCCACGTTTCGATCCGCTCTTGAATACTCGGTTCTTCGGCGCTTTCCGCTTGCTTTGTGCGCTCGCTCTCTTCGTTTTGTTTCGTCAACGCTTTTTCTCCTTGAAGACTGATACGATATCCGAGTGAAGTGTTCCCGAAGGATAGTGTGTAGACGCCCGATTGTTGGGCAGCCACACCTGTCTGCCCCTACGTTTTGCGATCACACACCCTGCGGATCTCGTATGACTTGTTCGATCGATGTGTGGGGCTTTTCCCCACGCACCACGAGAGGGCGAAGCCCTCTTGACCCCGTAATTGGCGGGGTGATCCTCTGTTTTTCAAACGAACGGCTCTGCTGCTTGAACCTCCGCGAACACGCGGTTTGAAATACCGTAAACGCGGAAGGGGAAGCGCCGTGAACACAGGAAGTTCGAAGTGCCGCGAATACAGGGGTTTGTCGACTGTGTCGTACCGATTCTTCGACGAAAAATAGTCGTGGAGCTGTGGAGGCGTTACGCTCGTCGATCGGCGTCGATAGACGCGCAGCCCGCCGTTTTTTTCCGAGCCTATTCTGCGCAAGATCGGTTGCCGACGCAAGCCCACGAATCCATTGCCCCTCTCGGAGTATGCCGTGTCCAATCGACACAGGAGACAGATATGCCGCAAGCATCGAATCCAAAAGCTACACCCAAAAAACAGGCCGACCCTTCGAACGCCAAAGCCCTCGCGCAACCACGCCACAAACCAAAGGATCACATCACGCCCCAACGAGCCGCTCCCGCAAAAGCATCGTCAGCCTCCGAGATGTCGGAGGCCTTGAAGCCATCCCCTGAACGGAAAAAAACGCCCTCTCGCACTTCCAACGAAGCGGCCTCGAAATCCGAGCAAACATCGCCTGCTGCTCATCCGAAACCGCCTGCTGCTCATCCGAAACCGCCTGCTGCTCATCCGAAACCGCCTGCGACTCATCCGAAACCGCCTGCGACTCACCCGAAATCGCCTGCGACTCACCCGAAATCGCCTGCTGCTCATCCGAAACCGCCCACCGAACATCCTACCCCCGCACGTCTCAGAGTCCATTCCACCGACGCTCCCGAGACGATCCAAGATCCTCCTCGCTTTGCAAAGGCCACAAAAGCCTCGGCCAAGCGCTCTTTCCTCACGACACCGCAACGATGGTCTCGGCTGGATCGGTGGTTAACGGCGCTGGCGTGTTGCTCTGTCCTCGGATTGATCGGGGTGGTGTATGGCGTCAATCATTGGGCGCGATCGCAAGGAGCCCAAAAGCTCCATCCCTTGAGCGTTCATCAATTCTCTGATCGCCTCTTTGCCTTTTTTTCTTATGTGGAATGGACGTGGGGACCCCCAAAAGGGAGTTCTGCAAGTTTGGGGTACGAAAAGGAGATCGTTGCTGCGGCGCTTCACGCAAGGTTGGCTCCCCACCTCTTGAAAGCGATGATCCAGAAAAATTCATCGTTCCAACCGCATCTTGTGAGCGCTGATGGGGCGATCGGTTTGATGCAAGTGACCCCAACGATGGCGCGTGTGATGAAGCACAAGGGTAGTTTGTTCTTGCCTTCGAGCAACTTGCGTGCAGGTGCGGGTTATCTGCGTGTGCTTCTGGCGCAGGCCCCTCTCCCCGAAGCGTTGCGCCACTACCGTCAAGCCAGTTGCCCTTCTTGTTCGCAGCGATCCTTGGTGGTTCGGCGCGGTTATGTCGAACATATCCTTGATATCTCGCGCCGTTTTGCGCGTGATCCCGGCCAACAGATCCGTCGCCAAGTCCGCGCAAACCGCCATCTCCGAACCCAGCAGATCGCCGAACATTCCGAATAGTTCAGCTTTGGAGCACACATCACGAATGCACAAAGTTTCTCTGAGTCTAGTCGCGCCGAACATTCCGAATCTTTCGGCCTTGTCGAAGGGAGCCCCTTAATTCGGCCTTGTCGAAGCGATCCCCGATGCTTTAGGGCGTAAGGTCCGTCAGGTTAAACTCCGCTTCGGCTGTCCCTCCTGCGACAACAAGCACTCCGCGTTCGTTGGATTCCCATGTGACGGTTCCATCGATATCTAAGCCTTGCACGCGGATCCCGTAGGTTTCAGGCACCAAACCGCTCAATCGCCGTTTGCCTGCACCACAAGCTTCGATTTCTTTTTGGTTGTTGTTGATGATGATCCGCATATCGCGTACATCGTTCGGGCAGCCGCCTTGCCCATTAAATTCCCACGAGATCACCAGATCGCCTGTTGTTGCGCTCGGGCCTGTGGAGATAAAGCAGCCTTGCGAAAACACAGTCACAGAAAACAACAAAACAAACAACAACATCAACTTGCGGGATCTTTTCATGGGAAACTCCTTTGGCTTTCTGCACGGGGGCATTTGGGGGGATCGCGCCGGCTCCTTGGGGTGGTCGTCTTTCTTTGTGCGTGGAAGTACTTTGTTTGTGGGGTGGGTCGGTGAGTCTGTTGGCTAGGGGAGATCCGCGAGATCGAAATCGGCCTCGGCTGTCCCTCCTGCCACAACAACGACTCCGCGTTCGTTGGATTCCCAAGTGACAGTTCCATCGGAATCCAAGCCTTGTACGCGGATCACATAGGTCCCGGGGGCGAGATCATCCAATTGCCGCTTGTCTGCGTTGCAGTCCGCCATCGCCGAGCTTTGGCCTCCGTTGATCAAGACTCGGACGTCATGCACGTCGTTCGGGCAGCCGCTGTACCCATTAAAGTCCCATGAGATCACCAGATCGCCCGTTGTCGCGCCGGGGCCGGGACCGGGACCGGGACCGGGGCCTGTGGAGATAAAGCATCCCTGAGAAAACAGCACCATGGGAAACAACAAAACAAACAACAGCATCAACTTGCGAGATCTTTTCATGGGAAACTCCTTTGGCTGTCTGCGCCGAGGCATTTGGGAGGACAACGCCGATTCCTTGGTGTTGTGGCCTTTCCTTGTGGGTCGGGAGGGCTTTGGGCTGTGTGATGGAGGCTATCCTCAAAAAGCGTACCATCCCGTTACTAAACCACCAAGATATCGATTCTACGAAGGCGGTGCAACTCTTTTTCTGCGGCAGATGGATCTTGTTGTGCAGAGTCGCCGCCTCTTTGCGTAGAAGCTTGCTCCACCTCAGACGCAACAAATGGAGCAAACTTGCACCAAAAATCGAGGCGGTTGTGGGGGCGCTTGATCGGGAGGTTGTGGGGGCGCTTGATCGGGGGGTCATACGAGATCCGCCCATTGTGTGATCGTGAGGATGTAGGGGCAGACCCCTGTGTCACTTGGACCAACTCAATCGATTCGTTGTGACCCCTGTGTCTGCCCAAGAATAGGGCGTCTACGTACTCTCCTTTGCTGTGTGCATCGCTCGGATATCGTATCAGTTCGCGATCTCTTGAAGGAGGCGAGGATAAAGACGCAAGACGACGAGTTGATCGGGGTATTGGACGAGCAGATGCCCACGCGAAGACCAGCGTGGGAATCGTGCGTTGGGGGCGATCAGTCGGCGCTTTTGGCTCAGCCGATGAAGTAGCCACACGCCTTTTGGATCGGCATAGGCGACCAGATCGCGGTAAAGCGTGTTCGTTTGTTTGGGGCAATCGGGTGCTTCGGCGTGTTCTGCCAGTTTGATCGGGGGCGTCTCGCCTTTGAGCGGCTGCCAGAAAAGTACGGATGATCCACGAAGTAGCGCAGGGGCAGGGCGTTTGGCTTCGGTTTTGGGCGGGCGCTTGCTTTTTCCGCCTGCTTTGGGCTTGGTGCGTCGAGGCGCTGGTTTGCGTTGGAGCGCGGTTCTTGGGAGGGGTTTTGAGGGGGAGGTTCGTTCGGTGCGACGTTGTTGAATACGCTTCCAGCAGCGTGCTGAAGCGACGATGTATAGGCCGCTTGCGTCGGGGGACCACGTCACCTCTCCACCGCAAGGGGTCAATTTTGTCCCGCGAAAGAGTAAGTCCACGACTGAAACCCCCCCCCCACCGACGCTTCCGTCTGCAAAGCGCCGAAAAGGCCAGCGAAGGAAAGTCAGCGCTCGCCCTTGGGGTTCCCAGACAGGCGCTTCGCCCCGCGTTAAAAGTAGCAGCCCCGTTTTTCGATCTTGGAGTGGATCCCAAAGATACACGAACCCTTGAAACACAAAGACCAACCGTCGCGCACCATGCGAATACTGCGGATGCCACCCCGGGAATAGATAGGCCTGATGTTGCTTGCCGAACAACATGATGCCTTGTTGTTTGACGGCTCTTGCGATATCGGTGTCTTCGGTCGGATCGACGGGATTTTTTTTGGCTGGAGCGCTGCTGTCTCCCGAAGGATCTTCGGTGTCTTTTTTGGGTACGGTGTCGTTTCCATCGAAAGATCGGGGCGGAGGCACCTTGCGAAGTCGCTTGTTTTTGTGATGCCAGAGAGCGAGGGTTGCGGGTGGATCGGTGGCTGGACCACCAAAGATCAATCCCAACGGCCCAAAGCTTGGGAAAAAACTATTGGTTGACTGGCCGATCTCTTGGCGTTTTTTTTCATCCAAGGTGTATCGAAAAAGGCTGGTGTGTCCTGCTGACTTGTCGGTATAAGCGATCCATCGGCCATCTTGGGACCAAGTGCCTGCGCTGCGGATCGAAGTCGACCATCGTGCAACTTCGGCGACACCTTCGGGCCATCCCTCGGCGCTCCACGCTCGATCCGCCCACAACACCCAGATCAACAAACACCCTCCGAAACCTCTGCTCCATCCAAACCATCGGCTCCATCCGAAACCTCTGCTCCCTCCGAAACCTCTGCTCCCTCCGAAACCTCTGCTCCCTCCGAAACCTCTGCTCCCTCCGAAACCTCTGCTCCCTCCGAAACCTCTGCTCCCTCCGAAACATTGGAGGGCATCGCGGTGTCTCTTGCTCAATCTTTGCTCCTTTTTTAGACGGCTGGTAGGGTAAACAAAAAACCCCGTGTTCGCGGTCGTTCAAGCGAGGCGGTCGTTTGTTGTTAAAACGCTGATCGCTTCGCCGATACGGGGCCAAGGGGCGAGAGTCCCTTGCGGGGTGCGGGGTGGAACCCCGCAAAAACCACCCCAACAAGTGGATCGTTTCCTTGCGAGGTATGGGGTTGAGTCCCACAAAAGCCGAAATAACGAGTCGCCCGTCAAGCGAGCCGATGAGTCCGTTCTATTGCAAGAAACCGGCTTGCAGTAGCGTCATCAAGGCTTTGAGGGTGACAAAAGGGCTGTATACGCCGTCATCCATGATCTGTCGGATCGAACGCTGACCGTCGACAAGATCCAAGATCAGCGATTCGGGCTGGCCGATCATCCCGCGCAGACCGCGTTGTCCTTTTTCGGTCTTCACAAAGATCGTCTCTTCCGGGTATTGCGAGATCATCAGCTTCCACTCGTCTAGCCGTCGCATCCCTTCCATGATCAGATGCTCGACGTTGAGGTTGAGGGGAGTGATCCGCGCAAGCTCGGGGCCGTTGGCTTGGAGCAGCGAAAAGGAAAAGCGCCCGCGTGGCCACGAAAGAAGGTCGTAGATCAGATCGGAGCTTTGCGCCACACAAGCCCGTTGCAGGTCTTCTCGATCCAGATATCCCAGTTGCACAAGCTGTTCACCCACAGGTACGCGGCTATTTGGGCTGCGCGAACGCAAAAACAATGCGAGATCTTTTGCATTGATGCGACCTTGCGCGACCAGATAACGCCCCAACCGAAACACTCCCCCAAGGTGATATCCCAAGGCTTGGGCGATATCGCCGCGTAAGAAAAACACTTCGACGCGCTTGGGGCCGTCTTCGACAACAAGCACCCCTGTTTGCCGTTGCATGGTAAGCATCTGAAAGATCTCAGGTAAAGCTAGGGCGGCAAGCTCCCCATAAAGAACTTCTACGCCCGGATGGGCATCTCGAAAGCTCCGTACTAGGCCCTCCAACGTGTCGTCATCAAGGATCTCGCGCAAGGTTTGGATCACGACTTCGCGCATCGAATCTCGCCGCAACAAGGACTCCTGTTGTTCGAGCCGATGCGTCAACGGTGGCCACAACAACTCCAGCATCTTTTCGCGCAATCGGATCGAGCGGGGATTCAGATGAGACAAGGGCGGCGGTGTAAAGGATACCGAATCAAAAGCCCCGCCAGAAGGGGGAGGGTGGGATTGCGAAAGCATCTCTTCGACTTGTTTGAGGACAAGGCGCGGTGAAAAGGGCCGTTGCAGGTAGTTTTGCACCCAATGAAACAGCGTTCCGGAGGGAGGCTGCGGACCCACCAAAAGGATCGGGATCTCGCTTAAGCTCGATGTCCGGACAAGATCGCGTGTGCCTTCTCCGCTCAAGGCGGCATGCAAGATCAAAAGTGCGGGAGGCCCTTTGCGCAACGACACAAGAACTTCGCGGGGACTGCTTGGCTCCAGCACACGATAACCGCCCCGTTCCAATATCCGCGACAATACCCGCTGTTCCGAGCGATCGGGTATATGCACCAAGATCTCTTGCCCTGTTCCTGATGAAAAGAGCGCTTGCTCCGTTTGTTGATCCATCGACATCTTTTTCGCTTTTTCCCCAATCCATTCGACTTTCTGCGTACAAAAAGTCCGACACCTCTTGCCTTGCACAGGGCAACAACACCAACTCGCCATCGCCTCGGTCGTTTGGGTGCAACGACTCTCCACGTATCCGCAGGGATAGGCAACGTAGAACAAGCCTGCTCTTATCGTCAATCCTTTTTTCTGGCTGCCTTGAGACCAAAAATTGAACTCGAAGTGCTTTGTCTGTTGTTTGGAGTGTCCGTTGTTTGGAGTGTCCGTTGTTGTGGCTTGCCAAACCGCTCGATCTGTTGTAGGCAAAGCATCGTTCTCACGCCTGTGGGCGGCTTTTTTGTCTTCACGACGCAGGAGTTTCCGTGTTTGCGAAACTGAAACAATTGCAGGATATCCTTTCTCAGATCGGCCAAGGCGTCATCGCCTTTTCAGGCGGTTGTGACAGCACCTTTTTGCTGGCTGTTGCGCACGAAGTTCTTGGGGAGCGTGTGATCGCGCTCACGGCGATCAGCCCTTCCTTGCCCGAATGGGAACGCCAAGATGCCGAACGCTTGGGCCGTTTGATCGGCGCACGCCATCTTTGGATCGAAACACGCGAGATGGAACGCGAAGAATATCGATCCAACCCGTCCAACCGCTGCTTTTTTTGCAAAGACGAGTTGTTTTCCTTTGCTTGGCGTGAGGCTTCGACGATGGGGCTTGGGGTGGTGATGGACGGGGCGAATCTTGATGATCGTGGAGACCATCGCCCGGGGCGATTGGCCGCCAAACAACACAACGTTCGCAGTCCACTTGATGAAGTTGGCCTGACCAAACAAGAGATCCGCGATCTGTCCAAACATCTCGGCCTGCCCACATGGGACAAACCTGCGATCGCTTGTTTGGCATCGCGTTTTCCCTACGGAACGGAGATCTCCCACGAGCGCATCGCAAGAGTCGCTGCTTGCGAAAAGCTCTTGCGCGATCTTGGCTTTCGCCAGTTCCGCGCCCGTTTTCACGATACCATCCTTCGCCTTGAAATCGACAACGCCGAACTCCCGCGTGCTATGGAACCCGATATCCGCGATGCTTTGATCCGAGGCTCCAAACAAGCGGGGTTCCTTTACGTCACTCTCGATCTTCAAGGCTTTCGCAGCGGCAGTATGAACGAGGCCCTCTCCAAACAAGCCCTATCTACCGCCATCTCCGCACCCGCGCAACAAGCCCTATCTACCGCCATCTCCGCACCCGCGCAACCGCCCCTATCTACCGCCATCTCCGCACCCGCGCAACCGCCCCTATCTACCGCCATCTCCGCACCCGCGCAACCGCCCCTGTCTACCGCCATCTCCGCAACATCGCAACCGCCCCTATCTACCGCCATCTCCGCAACATCGCAACAAGCCCTATCCACCGCTGCTGACGCGCTGCATGGAGTCCGTCACTCTTGACCCAACACACCAAACAGGCCGACACGGCAGCCGCGTATTCGTCTCTTGCTTTGGCCTCGCCTCCTTCACGAAAACAGCGTACCTTCCGCCTTTTGGGGGCTGTTTTGTTGGTTTACCTTGTCACAGTTGGCTTGACCAAGATCTTTTACGAGATGCGTGGGCTTGGAAGTCTCCAGCAGTACCTGTGGACTGCTGCGATGTTGCTTCAGGTCTATGTGCCTGCGTGGTTGTTGTATCGCCACGATTTGACCATCGCTCACTTTGGCCTTCACATGAGGCGTTGGCCGCGCAGCGTGTTGTATGCGGGGGGATTGTTTGTTTTGCTGTTGATCCCTTCGGTGGTTGGGCATCATCTGTGGCAGATGTGGCTTGGGCGCGACGAACGGCCTACGATCTCTTTGCAAAAGTTTTCCGAGTCGCTTCAAGGCGAGCCGCTGTGGGTCGATCCGCGTGATGTGCAAGTCTACACCTCGAAAGGGCCTGACGAACAGATTACCGTGCGCTGGCAACACCCGATACATGGGGTTTTGCAAAGTGATGGCTTGATCCACGTTGTGGACGGCTTGCGTTGGATCGACGGCCCGATCCGCGCTAAAGAGATCCGCATCAACGGAAGCGGCGGAGCGCAGCCGTTGTTTGTGCGCTTGACGGTCGAAGGCTCCTTTCTCTCCTTCTCTTTTCAACGAGAGCGCCGGCCTCTTCCTGCTTCTTTTCTGCGCTTTGGCCCGCAACGTACCACCCAATCCTCCACAACGCTCTATAAAAACTTGTTTTGGCTGCTTCAGCTTGTGCTGCTTCAGTTGCTGATGGTGGCTTTGCCTGAAGAGTTTTTCTATCGCGGTTATCTCTTAACGCGGATGGATGCGATCTGGCCTGTGCGTACCTTGTGGGGCATCCCCTTGAGTTGGGGGAATCTGCTCTCCAGCCTGCTTTTTGCCTTCACGCATTTTTTGTTTGGTTTCCAAGCCTACCGACTCAGCGTCTTTTTCCCTTCGCTACTTTTTGGAGCCTTGCGCCAAAAAACCAACTCGCTGCTTGCTCCGATCCTGCTGCACGCTGCCTCCAATATCTTGATGAAGATCCTCGAACTGGCTTATCTTTAGCCGTTTTTCTTTAGCCGCTTTTCCTGCTTTTTTGTTTGTTTTCTGGGGGTTCACCCCAGACCCCACAAGGGAGCTTTGCCCCCTTGACCCCGTATCGGCGAAGAGATCACTGGCCTTTCAACACGACGACTCTGTCGCTTGGGGGAGTGCGAACACGGCTTTTTTGGCCGACTGCGTCTCTCATGAGAGAACTTCCAGCGTTCTTCGACAAAGGCGCGAGTGAGATGGTTTTGTTTGTGGGTGGGTCTTTTTTGGGAGAGTGATACGAAATCCGCTCATGGTGTGAGCGAACGATGTAGGGGCAGTCCCCTGTGGCTGCCCGACCGCAGGGCGTCTACAATGGATCGCATCGACTCTTTGTGCACACTTCTCACGGATATCGTATGACCTGTTTGTTTGGCTTTGTGGGGTGGTGCCCGATGCTTCGCCATCCGCCTTCTCTATCCATGCAATAAGGAGAGATATTATGCTGTTGCGTAGGCTTGTCTATCGAATACCTCTTTTGGGGGTGAGTGTCTTGTTGGGGGGGTTGTTGTTTCTTGGTTGGCCGACCGCTGGGTTTGCGCAAGTTTTGACATGCGGCAACAATGTTTGTGATTCGACAAGGGGTGAGAACTGCTCGAATTGCCCCGCAGATTGTCGTTGTTCGACGGGGCAGATCTGCCGATTGGGCCAGTGTGTCTCGGCAACAGCCTGTGGCAACGGAACGTGCGATGCAAACCAAGGCGAGGACTGTACGACTTGCGCTGCGGATTGTGCTTGTGCGACGGGGCAGATCTGCTTGTTGGGACAATGCCGAAGCGTGAATTCTTGTGGCAACGGGACGTGCAGCGCAAACCAAGGCGAAAACTGTGCGACGTGTGCGGCCGATTGTGCTTGTGCGTCAGGCCAAACCTGCCAAAACGGCCAATGTGTTGCTTCTTCGGCGTGCGGAAACCGTGTTTGCGATGCAGCGCAAGGCGAGAACTGCACGACTTGTCCGAGCGATTGTGCTTGTGCGACGGGTCAAACCTGTGTGCTTGGTCAATGCCGAAACGTCAACTCTTGTGGCAACGGGACTTGCAACACCGCTTTGGGTGAAAACTGCGCCAATTGCCCCGCTGATTGTGCTTGTGCGGTCGGTCAAACCTGCCAAAACGGTCAATGCAGTACAACAGCGTGCGGAAATGGCCGATGTGATGCGAACTCTGGCGAAAACTGCACGACCTGTCCGTCGGATTGCGCTTGCCCAAGGGGCCAAGTCTGTTTGCTCGGCCAATGTCGTGCAACAACAAGCTGTGGTAACGGCCAATGCGATGCCACACAAGGCGAGAACTGCTCGACGTGTCCCGTCGATTGTCGTTGTCTCAACGGCCAGATCTGTCAAAACGGCCAATGCTCCACCGCTGCAAGCTGCGGCAACCGTGTCTGCGATACTGCGCAAGGTGAAAACTGCACGACATGTCCGGCAGATTGTGCTTGTCCGACGGGTCAAGTTTGTTTGTTAAATCAGTGTATCGGCTCGGCGACTTGTGGGAACGGAAGATGCGACACAGGCGAGAACTGTACGACTTGCCAAGCGGATTGTCGCTGTAATGTCGGACAGTCCTGTCAAAACGGCCAATGTGTTTCGTCAAGCGCTTGCGGAAACCGCGTCTGCGACACCGCGCAAGGTGAGAACTGCACGACCTGTCCTGCGGATTGTGCTTGTCCTGCGGGGCAGTCTTGTTTGTTGGGCCGCTGCTTTGGGGGCGCTGCGTGTGGCAACGGAACTTGCGACGCTACCGCAGGCGAAAACTGCACGACCTGCCCAGCGGATTGTCGATGCCCAACGGGCCAGATCTGTCAACTCGGGACGTGTCGCACCGCAACAAGCTGCGGAAACGGTGTGTGCGATACGGCGGCGGGTGAAAACTGCGCCACTTGCGCCCGCGATTGCGTCTGTGCGACAGGACAACAATGTCAAAACGGTCAATGTGTTGCGGTGAATGCTTGTGGAAACGGTCAATGCGAAGCTACACGCGGCGAAAATTGCACGACGTGTCCGAGTGATTGCGCTTGTCCGTCGGGGCAGCTTTGCTTGTCGGGGCGGTGCGTGGCTGCGGGGACTTGCGGGGATCGCGTGTGCGATGCTGCGCGTGCCGAAAATTGTTCGACGTGTCCGAGCGATTGCGCTTGCCCGTCAGGTCAAGTCTGCCAATCGGGCCGTTGTATCGCGATCATCACTTGCGGAAACGGGACGTGTGATGCTACTTCAGGAGAAAATTGTTCGACGTGCGCGGCAGATTGCCGATGTGCGTTGAATGAACAATGTTCGGGCGGACGCTGCGTTGCGATCAACGCTTGCGGAAACGGGACGTGTGAAGCTGCACGCGGCGAAAACTGCGCCACTTGCGCGATCGATTGTGCTTGCCCCGCAGGACAGCGATGTCAAAACGGCCAATGTGCGGCGGTCAACACTTGCGGAAACCGTGTTTGCGATGCGACGAGCGGCGAAAACTGCGGAAACTGCCCGACGGATTGCGCTTGCCCCACAGGTCAGCAATGCGTGAGCAACTCTTGTCGTCCGATCAACGCTTGTGGAAACGGAACTTGTGAAGCCGCGCAAGGTGAAAATTGCTCGACGTGTCCGAGCGATTGTGCTTGTCCATCGGGTCAGCGTTGCCAAAATAATTCTTGTCAGGCCGTCACAACGTGCGGAAACGGCACTTGCGATCGTACCGCCGGCGAAAACTGCTCGACCTGCGCTTCGGATTGCCTTTGTCCTGCAGGAGAACAATGTTCGGCCTCGCTGTGCCGCCCTGTTCAAAACTGCGGCGACAAGACGTGCGACGCGACCGCAGGCGAGAACTGCGGAACTTGCCCACAAGACTGTGCCTGCCCAACAGGCCAACAGTGCGTCAACAACGCTTGTGAGATCCCCTCCGCGACTTGCGGCGACAACACTTGCGACACCGCCAAAGGCGAAGATTGTACATCTTGTCCGCGTGATTGTGCTTGTCCAGCGGGGCAAAGCTGCACCGCTGGGGCTTGCTTCCCGATCAACAACTGTGGAAACGGAACTTGTGAATCTGCACGCGGTGAAAACTGCGGAACTTGCCCTGCCGACTGCTCTTGTTCACAAGGGCAGCAGTGCCAAAACAACGCTTGTACTGCGGTGACTTCTTGCGGAAACGGAAAGTGCGATAGCAGCGAAAACTGCGGGACATGTCCTGCGGATTGCGCGTGTCCAACGGGCCAACGTTGTCAAAACGATGCCTGTGTTGCTGTTCAAGACTGCGGCAACGGCGCTTGCGAAGCCGCGAAAGGCGAAAACTGCACAAGCTGCCCTGTCGACTGTGCTTGTCCAGCGGGCCAAGTCTGTCAAAACGATGCCTGCCAGCCGCTCAATGCTTGCGGAGATGGGACGTGTGATAGCGCGGGCGGCGAAAACTGCACGAGCTGCCCGGGGGATTGCGCTTGTCCAGCAGGTCAGATCTGTCAACGTGGTGTTTGTTCCGCCAGTACAGACTGCGGCAACGGAACTTGTGAAGCTGCAAAGGGCGAAGATTGCACGACTTGCGCTTCGGACTGCGCTTGTCCGTCGGGGCAAAACTGCCAAGCGGGTGCTTGTATCGATCCAAGCGGCGAAACGACCGAACCCACAGGCGACGGCGGACCCACCGAGTCGACAAGCGAAGGAGATATCGAGGCTACGGGCGATGGTGGCCCCACCGAAACCACAGGGGATGGCGGTCCCACCGAGCCGACCTCCGAAGGTACGAACCCCGAAAATGCAGCGGAAAGCGCAGCGGATGGTACAAACCCCGAAACAACCGCCGAGATCAACGCAGACGATCCAAACAACGCTGACAAAGGCGGAAGCGGTGACGGTGATCCAACCGCCGAAAAGAATATCGCAGGCGGCGGATGCGGTTGTCAGCAAACATCTGATCCCGCCTTCCCGCTGGTGTTTGGGTTGCTGTTGCTCTTTGTTTTGCGGCGTCGAATGCTTCGGATATAGCGGGGCGTTTGAACAGGCTGTCGGATGGCTCGGATATAGCGGTGTGTTTGAGCATACTGTCGGATGGCTCGGATGTAGCGGTGTGTTTGATCAGGCTGTCGGATGGCTCGGATACAGCGGGGGGCTGAGCAGGCTGTCGGATGGCTCGGATACAGCGGGGGGCTGATCAGGCTGTCGGATGGTTCGGATACAGCGGGGGGCTGATCAGGCTGTGGTTTGTTTGCGGCGCTTTCGTGCGTCGAGATCAAGGTAGATCGAAAAGAAGCAGTAGAAGAGGGGGTACGACACGGAAGCCCACACGATCCACGCGGGGGTTTGGGGCTTGAGGGGGTCTTTTCCGGGGTGGTAGAGGACAATCATCGCTACAAAGAAGATCGTCCAGAGGATCGCACCTCCAATAAAGGTTTTTTGGAAGCGAGGCATCCGACTTGGATAAGCAAAGCGCATCGGACTCACCGTCAACACCGTTAGGATCATCAAGACGGAAAGCGAAAAGTACGGACTGATCGGCGTCATAATCAGATGGACATAGATCGCAACAAAGTTCCAATACGAGGGAAAGCCCAAGAAGAAGCCTTCTTCGGCTTGTTTGGCGTTGGCGTTGGCAAAGCCGAACAGACTGGCGATCATCGGGAAAGAAACCCATAGCCATGCAGGTTGGGGGATCAGCCCTGCGTGTGCGATCAAAAACAGCGGAAGGAAGGTATAATTGACGTAATCTACGATGTTATCGAGGTCTCCGCCGTAGATGTGGGGGAGGACTTTTTTGACTTCGAGTTTGCGAGCGATGAAACCGTCGGTGGAGTCGATGACTGTAGCGACGAGCATCCACATGTAGGCGGCGTAGAGGTCTTTGTTGATGATCGCCATGAGGATCAAGACGGAGAAGAGTATCCCCGAGGCCGTATAAAGGTGGAGTGCGTAGCAGAGTATCCTGCGCGTAAGGGAATACTCAGTGGGTGCATGGGGGGCGTCTTGGTGCATAAGCATCTCTCCTGTGCGTGATCTTGTCGTCATCGCGGTTGTTTTGGAGGATTGGAGGGGGACGGGTGTTGCCTGTGCCTTGTGGCGGGCAGTAGTGATATCTTGAGGTGAACGGACTTGTCTAGGGCCTCGGGTGAGGTTCGATGATGGTGTCCGACGGACGGGTGGAATGGCCATCGCGGGTCTGTTTTGTCGAACCCGTGCAAGATCAAGATCGCTTGAGATGCAAAGGACTTTGCGCGGTGGGCGCGATGTGAGGAATATGTTTTGCTAAAACGAGCGATCCGAGAGATCAGGCGCAGTACACAAACCATACCAAATCCGCCTGTTGTGTGTGCGGAAGATGCAGTCGGGGTTCCGAGAGGGTTCAACGTTGGATTGTTTCTCCCACACCAAATCCGCCTGTTGTGTGTGCGGAAGATGTAGGGGCAGCCCCCTGTGGCTGCCCAACCACAGGGGGGTTACAACGGATCGCATCGACGCTTTGTGTACTCTCACGGATATCGTACAACGCGATGGTTTGTTGGTTTGGGCGGATATCCTTGTGGGTAGCGCAAGATATCGTGTGTTTGTTTTGCTCAACGAGATACTGTGCGTGCGTTTTACACAAGAGGAGCGGGTGATGCGACAAGAAAGAATGCAGATCGGGAACGATATCTTGGCAAACGTGGTGATGCCTTTGCGCGCTCCGCGCCCTGATGAAGTCGGAGAGACGGGGCGTTTGATCCGTGCGGTGTTGTTTGATATGGACGGTACCTTGATCGATTCAGAAGTCCACACAGGCACGTCGATCGCGGATGTGATGGAGCGTTACGGGGTGCGGGAGGCTTCGTTGCCTTCGACGATGACGCGAGGTTGTACGTGGGAGTCGATCTGTGTTGCGTTGCGACAAAAATATCCGTCGGCAGGGGAGATGCCGATGTTGAGGGAAGAACTGGCGGTGCGTTTTGATGAGCTTGTGCATCGTCGGATCATCCCGATAACAGGGGCAAGAGAAGCCTTAAAAGAGGCGGCGATGCACTTGCCTGTGGCGATCGTATCGAGTAGTCCGACGGATCTGATCCTAAAGCTGGTACGTGCGTGGGATCTAGAAGAGTGGCTTCCTGCGGAGCGTTGTATCGGCGGGGAGTTGGTCAAGCGCTCGAAGCCCAATCCAGAAGGGTATTTGTTGGCAGCGGAGCGTTTGGGGGTCGATGCTGCGCATTGTTTGATCTTTGAAGATAGTTTTGCGGGCTTGAGCGCGGCCCGTTCTTCGGGGGCTTATACGGTGGCGATCTTGGAGTCTGCGGGCAAACATGCCGAGTTTCAATCGATCGCGGATGTCGGCTTGCAACATTTTCAAGAACTCTATATTGGCTTTTGGAGCCGTCTACGAGCTGGCCTTACGTTGTCTTGGTGCCCTTAAACGCGAGAGCGAAGACACTTTCGTTTTGGTGCTCTTCAACGCGAGATCGAAGGCACCTTATGTTTCGGAGACACCGCGCAGGAGTTCGGCTTTGGTGCGGAGTTGGGATTCCATCTCTTCGGCGGAGAGGTAGCGCGAGATGCAGCGGGCGTTGGTTTGTCGGATGAATTCGAGGGTGTATTCGTCGTGATGGATATCGGTAAGAAAGAGGATGCGATCCGCCACGGCGGAATGACTGGCTTTGATCTGCGCATAAAATTCGAGGCAAAAGTTGGAGAATCCGTGCATATCACAGAGGATCAGGTTGAGGTCGGGATGTGCATCGACAAGGTCGGTGGCTTCGGTGACGGCGCGTGCAAGAAAGAACGTATGAGGCGGGCTGAGCGTGCGGCGTAAAGCGCGCATATATCGTTGATCTTGACCAAGCAGAAGGATCGTAAAGCGGTCTTTTTTGATCGGGTTGTAGGGTTTGGCGGCGGGAGCGTCTGGGGCGTAAGGCGAAGAAGCTGTTTGGGAGGGGTTGTTTCGGAGGTGGGCGATCTCTTCGGAGATGGTCGAGGTTTCGAGTGTAAGATGAGAGAGGGCGGGAAGTTCGAGTGCTCCGTGTTCACTGGCGACATCGACGATAGAAAGAGCGGAGTCGATCGAGCCTTCGGATTCTTCGTTGAACATCACGGGGAACCAAAGGTTGATGGTACAACGATCTTCTTTGAGATTGAAAAAGAAGCTGCCTTGGGCTTCTTCGATGATGTGGCGGGCAAACAAGTACTCGTCTCCAAAGTCGTCGAGTGCAGAAAGGGCGGGTGTTGCGTAGGAAAGGCGCAAGAGGACGCGATCCTCTTTCTGTTCGGCATGGATGGAAAGCGTGATCGGGTGGGAGCCGAGGGTGCGAAGGTGGCGGCGCAAGCTAAAGAGCAGCATGAGGAAGGCTTGTTGGAGCCGCGTTTTGGGGGCGTAAAGTTGAGATTGAGTTTGCCAATCGGTTTGGAGTTTGAGGTGGTCCATCCCGGCGAAAGCAAGGGGGAGAAGGGGGGTGAGAAGTTCAGAGACTTGGAGGGGTTCGGAAGTGTGGGTGGCCTGTTGAAGCGAAAGCAAGAGTTGGAGAAAGTTTTGTTGTTGGAGCAATCCCTCTTGGGAGTCGCGGAAGATGCTATCGAGTTCAGCGCGGAGGGCGTCGAGTTGTTTGCGAGCGATGAATTCGAGAGCGCGTTCTTGGGCTTCGGGGGCTGCGCTGAGTCGGATCTCGTCGAAGAAGAAGTCGACGGCTTCTTGGAGGATCTTGAGATCATTTTCGAGGGCTTCGAGGTTGAGTCCGACATAAGCAAGTGGTGGCCGAGACTCGATCAGCGCGGCGGTTCCGAACTGTAGAAGTCCTTGGAGTGCGGGCGGATCGAGTAGAGCGCGTTGTTGGTAGCGGGTGAGGCGTCCATCAAGATCGTTGATCAGGTGGGTGCTTTGTAAGAGCAGTGCGCTTTGTTGGGCAAAGAGGCGGAGAAGATCGCGATCCCAACGAGAAAAAACGCCTTTCTCTTGGCTGTGAAGGATCACCAAAGCCATCGGTCGTTGGGGGGTTTTAAGGGGAAGAAGGCAACGATCGAGAAAGGGGACTTCAAGCGTCGGCAGTCCGTACAGAGGGTGGCGTGTGGCGTCTTCTTCGATCCAGATATCGCCGTATTCGAGCAGCTTGGCCCAACCACTGCCTGCGAGGGGCTGCCAGTCGCCGAATTGGGCGTTGCCTTCGAGGGATTGCCAGACTTGTAGGTAAGCGTTGGCGTTGTTGTTGAGGAGAAGCAAGTTGACGCTTTGTACACCGGGGAGTTCGTGGAGAGATTCAAGAAGTTGTCCCGTGAGTTTGCGTTCGTTGTTGTGGGCGAGCGGGTCAAGGGCTGAAAACAGGCGAAGCAAGTGACCTGTTTTCAGCAAAGGGGGCTGCGTACCGTCAGAGGGAGTCGCGGATCGTGTCTCTTCTTGCATAACGTACCCTGTGGAAGGTGGTGAGCGGAACGGTCGTTTGATTTGGGCGCAACGCAGGTGTTGGGTGTTGCTTTTCGGGGATCTCTTATGTGATGTGGGTGGTTTCGCGAGGGGTGTGGGTCTGCGCAGAGATCCGACGCGGATCGTTATAGGCCAACAGGGGGGGGAGGGTCAACCCGTTTTTTGTGGGGGGTGTTTTGTGGGGTGTGACGCCACGCCCCACCATAGACTGTCGCCCCTTGACTCCGTGTTGGCGAAGAGATCGCAGGTCTTTCAAACCAACGACTCTCTCGCTTGGTGTCACGCGAACACGGGTTTTTTGTCAAATGCGTAAGTCCTATAGTTTATACGAAAAGCGGAAATGACAAAACTATTTTGTTGAATTGCCATCGCAGTTGTTGCAAACGCCTCTGCACTTTTTGGGGAGTGCTTGTTTTGCGCTGTAAAGTGCTTTCTCAAGGTTGGGAGGATGCGTTGCAGTCGTTGCAAAGGCATTTCTACTGTTTGGGGAGGCTTTGTTTTGGGATTACGATCGGCTTTTGAAGTGTGGGGGAGCGCTTTGCAACGGCAGCGATCGGCATTTGAAACGTGGGGGAGCGCTTTGCAGCGATTGCAATCGCGATTTTACATATCGGATCAGAAAAAGCAGCACTTGTAGGCGCTCGATCAGCGGCGTGGTTGGTTTGTTTCGGGTTTGTGCGGCGTGAACCCCCCCGTGTTCGCAGGAGTTCAAGCGGCGCAGTTGTTTGTTTGAAAAACCACCGTTGGTTCCGCCGATACGGGGTCAAGGGGACGCAGTTCCCTTGTGGGGTGTGGGGCAACGCCCCACAAAAGGAAGAAGCCCGAAAAGAAGAAGCCCGAAAAGAAGAAGCCCACGCAAAACCCCGAGTGGGCTAGGATTTTTGGGAGGCGGCTTCTTGTTCGGAGCGTTCGTCGAGTTCTTCGAGGACCACTTCGTTGCCTTCGACGCGAACGCCGAAGCGGTCGATCTGTGAAGGGTCGATGGCACCGCGATCGACGAGTTGGCGGAGGATTTCTTTGTGGCGTCGTTCGTGTTCTGCGGGCATCCAGTCGTTGGCGGACTCGTAGTCGACCCAAAGCTCACGGCGTCCAGTTTCGGGGTCGTGGATGTAAGATATCTTGATCTCGCCCATGTATAGGCTCCTTTGGTGGTGTATCGTTTCGAGGCTAGTGGGTTTCGGTCTCGGCGCTACCTTCCATCTCTTCTTCGGGCCAGCGGAGTCCGAGAAGATCAGCGATGGCCTTGCTGTCCATCTCCCCTTTTTCGGTGAGGGCTTGGGTGAGGGTTTCGAGATCGCTGCGGCGTTCGGCCAAGAGTTTTTGGGTGATATCGTGTTGTTCTTTGAGGAGTTGGTTGATCTCTTTGTCGATGAGTTCGCGGGTCATGGCACCGACGGAGGTTTCTTTGCCGTCGCCTGTGCGGTAGACGCGGGGTCCAAAGCGTTCGGACATACCCATGTCTTCGACCATCATACGGGCCATGCTGGTGGCGAAGTCGAGGTCATTTTTGGCTCCGATATCTTGTTCGCCTTCAAAGATCAGTTCTTCGGCGGCACGGCCTGCGAGAGCGATCTGGATCATCTGAGTGAGGGTTTTGCGGGTGGCTCCTTGGGTGACGTAGCTGTGGAGCGAGACCATGCCTTCGACGTCGGGGTTGTCGGCTTCGATGGTGACTTTTTGGATGGCTTGTGGTCCGAGCAACACAGCGGCAAGTAGGGCGTGTCCCGCTTCGTGATAGGCGGCTTTGAGGCGGTCGCGTTCGCGTTTTTTCTTGGAGCGGAAGGGGGCAGGCCCCATCACTTCGTTGACTTCTTCGCGGGAGATGGGGAAGGGCGAGCGAAGATCACGTCGGCGGGCTTGAAGGCGTTTGAGTTTTCGAGCGATGCCGTAGAGGTGATCGCCAGAATAGCGCATATTTCGGGTGGGATCGACATAATTTCCCGTGCGTTCGATCAGGTATTCCATGACTTCTTCGGGGATGGAGAAGCGAAAGCGTTTGGCGTAGATATCGAGGATCGAGCGGCGAGCGGTGCGATCGGGATAAGGGACGTGGAGTTGGTATTCAAAGCGTCCCGGGCGTAGCAGGGCGGGATCGACGCTTTGGGAAAAGTTGGTGGTGCCGACGACGAAGACCATCTCTTCTTTGCGAAAGCCGTCCATCTCGGTGAGAAGTTGGTTGACAAGGCTGTGTTCGACACCTGAGCCGTGATACATACCGCGCT
Organism: Myxococcota bacterium; assembly: GCA_023150835.1. Lineage (GTDB taxonomy): Bacteria > Myxococcota_C > UBA6777 > UBA6777 > UBA6777 > JAKLKB01. The sequence continues at coordinate 22,424 of JAKLKB010000082.1, forward strand.
GCGGGGCGATCGCATCAAGTTCGTCGAAGATGATGATGGCGGGTGCGGCAGATCGGGCTTGTGCAAAGATGCGGCGGAGATTGGCTTCGCTTTCGCCGACCCACTTGGACTTGATCTCGGGGCCGCTGACAACGATGGCGGTGGCGTTGAGTGCGGTGGCCATCGCTTTGGCGAAGTAGGTTTTTCCCGTACCGGGGGGGCCGTAGAAGAGAAAGCCCCGAGGGAGGGTATCTTCGAGTTCTTGGGCGCGTTCCATCCAAGCGGGATCTTCGCGTAGTTGGAGGATATCGAGGATCTCTTCGCGGATACGCTTTTTGATATCGTTGTATCCACCGATATCTTTGTCGAGGTCGACTTCGGGGATCTCCATGCCACCGAGCAAGGTCATCTCGCGCAGAGTGCGTTCGATCTTTTGGCGTTGGGGTTCGCGTTCTTCGGGAGGAAGGGCGATCAGGGGAGGAAATTCAAGAAGGCGAGCCATGAGTTTGCGCAGTTTGACAGCGTTGAGGCCAGAAACGTACTTGTAGAGGCGAAACAGGTTGAGGTGATCGGTGCCGAAGCGCTGGGCTTCTTCGTAAGAGATCAGGTGGGGCAAGGTATCACGGCGAAGGCCGACGAGTTCGCGTTTGACGTCGAAGAGGTCTTCGATGGCTTTAGGCAGATGGAGCGCGGGATCGTTGAAGGCAAGGAAGGTGAGTTCGGGATCTTGGGCCATCGCGGCGATGGATTCGCGAGCAGGCGTTCCGAGGGAGGTTTCGGTGGTGGTGGCGAGCAGATCGAGGTGGGGGAGGACGACCACGCTGTCTTCTTCGCCGATGTGATCTTGGACTTGTTGCCAGAGATCTTCGACCATCGCGTGCATAAAGGAGCGGCCTTCTTTGGAGGGGGGAGACTGGATAAGGATGCAACGCCGCGTCGGATGGCCGTTTCGCAAGCGATCGCGGATCTCTTTGTAAAGCATTAAAGAGAGGGATTTTTCAGCGATGACGCGCACAGAAAGACCAGAGCGCAGCATGGACTCGATCCAATCGAGATCTTCGGCGTATGCTTTTTTGACGGCAGCTTGGAGAGAGATGCGGCCTTTGCTGAAATGTTCGGTCGTAATCGGGATCAACATCCATGTATCCTTTTTGTCGCTGGCGTCTTCGACGATATTCGAGAGGATTGTGATCTGCGTATCGGTATCCGCTGTAGACGCCCTATGGCTGGGCAGCCCCTGTGGCTGCCCCTACATCGTTCGCTTACACTATGGGCGGATTTCGTGTGAGCGCGTGATTTGACGGGCTGTCCATTCGAGGATTTGCGCCAAAATAATCTTCGTATCCTAAAGCGCCCCTACACAAGAAGCAACCGCTTGTGTTTTCTCGTGTGGATCGATTTCGGTCAGTCCTGTTCAGGAAGAAAAGAAGCCTTTGAAGAGGTCGCGCAGAGCGCGAGGGAGTTTGTCGCCGAGGGTGGCGGAGAATTCTTCCCAAAGGGTTTGGAGCAGCCAGTCGCTGATCTCGTGGAGACGTTGGATCTGTTCGATCAGTGCGATGAGTAGACGGCGGGTATCTTGGAGGGGGAGGGTGGCGATCTCTTTGACAAGGCGCTGGATGATAGCGCGGCAAGGGCCGGTGGCTCCGATGCGTGCGAAGGCAAGCAGAGCATCGGTGAGATAGGCGATGCCGGTGGTTTGGTGGTCGGGGTGGGCGAGATGGAGATCGGCAAGGGACTGATAACTGAGTGCGATGCCAAAGCCCGATTGAAGGCGATCGCGGTTGATGGCGAGGGCTTGTTGGAAGTGTTCTTTGGCCGCGTCCCATTCGGTGGCATCGGGGATATCTTGTTTGGTGAGTAGTTTGGCGCATTGGAGGTGTGCTGCGCCAAGGCCCGAAAAGGACATCGCCATCCCAAGGAAGTCGTTGAGCGCACGTTTGGCTTGGATGGAGCCTTCAAAAGATTCGGCGGCTTGTTGGAGTTGTTCGAGGCTTTGGGTGGGGTTGTCGTCGAGCGTCGCCAAACCAACGAGGATACGAGCGAGATTGTCGTAGGCTTGGGCAAGAAGTTCGGTCTGCTCGCTGCTGCGGTGCGCAAGAGTCCGTTGCAAGGCGTCTTCTGCAAGTTGTCGTGCATCCAACAGCAAAGCGCGCTGTTGTTCTTTTGGGAGGGATGCGTGTTGGGTCTCAAAGGCGCGGCGTTTGACGGAGCTTTGGAGATGGCGGATCCAAGCGCGATGGGGAGAGCGTTCTTCGATGCTCTCGCTCTGCTCGTTTTCTTGGAGCAGAGACCATGCACGATCGAGAGCGGTTGCGGCTTCTTCGGGATGGTTGGTGTCGAGTTCGTAGATCCCGAGAAAGCGCAACACGACGGCTTGTTGAGCAGGATCTTTGGTTTGTTCTTGGATGCGTTGGAGAGCTGATAGATAAACGACGCGCCCTTCTTCATAAGCGCGCTGGCTGAGGCGTCCTCCCGATTCTTGGGCCAGCAGCTTACGTTTGTTGTCGGCTCGTGCAAGCAAAAGCTCGGTCATCTCTTGCGGAAACGCGATCAGCTGATCGGCATACGCAGGGCGATCGAGCAACAAGCCGAACAATGCGTCGACTTCGATGTACTGCCCTCGGCGTCCCAAGGCTTGTCCGAGTTCTTGGAGCAAGACCAGATCCCCTCGCGAGATCTCTTTGAGGACCACATCAAGCACGCCATTGTGGCGCGTTAAAGCCCGAACATCGAGGTTTTGTAGCGCACGAAACAAAATGTAGCGATTGCGTTGCCCAAGGCTTGTGCTGCGATCGTTGAAATCAGCAACGGCTTGAAAGGCGTGCTCCTCGATCAACCGCAACAAGATCAACGCCAGCGCTCCTTCGAGCGGTCGGAAACGATCGCTGTGCTCGGCCATCGCCAACAACCACCCCACAGGATCTTTTTGCATCAAAGATCCTTCCGATCGGCCCGCGTGTTGCGAATCGCGAGGCTCCCTCTGGTCGTCTTCCGTGTCTTGCGTGTGTTGCGAATCGCGGGACTCCCTCTGGTCGTCTTCCGTGTCTTGCGTGTGCTGCGAAGCGCGGGACTCCCTCTGGTCGTCTTCCGTGTTTTCCGTGTCTTCCGTGGACTCTTCTTGTGTTGTTGTCTCTGTTGGTTTTGCGGTGGGATTGGGGTGGATGGTTTCCCAGTCGACGGGCGGGAGGGAGTGCCAATCGATCTTGTGGGTCCAGAGTTCAAGGAAGACGAGGTATTCTTGGAGTTGTAGGGAAGCAAAGCCAACGGTGCGCAGGGGTCGATCGTGGGGTGTACGCCATTGGCGCAGGAGGATACCGCGAGCGCGGAGGTCGTCGTAAACGGTGGTTCCGTATTTGAAGCTATCGAGGAAAGGTGCGAAAGCGGCTTCGGAGAGCAGGGTGGCTTCGGGGAGGAGGGCTTGCGAGTCCCAGAGGTGGGGGGAGTGGTAGATATCGCTGTTGCCATAGAGCATGCGACAGATCAGGAGAGAGAAGAAGTCGCGTTCACCTTCTTGGAAACGTTCTATATAGAGTTCAAAGAGGTCGGTGAGGTGGATATCGTCTTTGAGTTCTTTGCGGTGATAAGTTTCCATAACGACGGGTAGAAGGGAGGGATGTGCGAGGATGGAGCGTGTCATGCCAAAGCGTTCGAGTTCTTGGATATCGGCGCGTTCGGGGCGGTAGCGTGGTGTGCCGCTGGTGTCGGTGTAATTGTAGAAGCGTTGGTAAGCGCGGAGCAGTTCGGGTCGTTCAGTTTGGTTGTCATCGCGGAAAGGAGGAAGAGATTGGAGTACACCGTGAACACCGCTGCGTTCGCGGTAGAAGAGTTCTTGGGGGGGGTGGAAGCTGCCGTTGCGGAGAAAAGACCGCATAGAAGGGTCGTGGAGATGGTGTTCGAGGAAGCTGCGTCGAATGGAGAGGAAGAGGCGGAACCAAGGGTGAGATCGATGGAGTTTTTGTGCGAGAAGAAGGGCCTCTGCAAAGCGTTGGATGCCGTGTTTTGGGGTTTCGTGAAAGCCGTCGATGTAGAGGCAAAATTGGGGTCGATCTTCGTTCTGTTTGCGTTGGACGTGGAGGTCAGGATCGAAGAGGCTGCGGAAGTGTTTGAAGATCTTGAGTAGAGATTGTTCGGGGCGCTTTTGTTGGGCGAGTTGTTCTTCGGGGGAGGATTGGATCTGGAGTTCATGGTAGAGCCATGTGGCGAGGTTTTGATGGGGTGCAAGGAGTCCGATATCCAAGAAGAAAGTGTAGCGTTTTTCGGGTGGTTTGCGTTCACGGTTGGCGCGGACTTGCAAACGTGCGTGTTGGAGCAAGAGCAAGGTGTGGCCCATGCCGGCTTCACCGGCGAGCAAGAAGACGTTGGGGGCGTCGATGCGCTCATTTTCGAGGAAGTTGTCGAGTTTTTTGGCGTCATCGCGTTCGACCAAAAGGGCTTCTTGTTCGCGCAGGCGGCTACGTGCGAAGACTTGGCGGAAACTGGCGCGGGAGCGTTTTTCGAGAAACAACAGGTCGATGCCTTCGAGGGTACGGCTTTCTTGCATCTCGCGCAGTTGGGCGAGTTGGTTTTCCCATTCGAGGCTATCGGTGAGGGATAGGGGGCTTTGCCAGTAATCGCGGTTGTCGCTGTGGCCGATGGCGCGGAGGTGAAGTTGCGGGCTGCGGTTGATGTTGTAAGCCCACCAGAGGGCTTTGGGAAGATGTCCATGAAGTAGGCGTTGGGGTTGGGGAGGGGGATTCCAAGAAAGCTGTAGGGCAGGGGAGAGGCGGAGTGGAGTGAATTGTTCGTAGGTGAGATAGAGTTTGTGTGCTTCAAGATGAGAGGGTGCATCGTGGAGGGGTTGGAGCCAAGGGGTGACGCCGCTCATGGTGATCTGCCACCAAGAGGCGCGAGGTGCATCGTGTGTCGTCGAGGGATCGGGGAAGCAAAAGAAAAAGGTGGGTCGGGCGGCCATTCCTTCGCTGTATCGGAGCAAGGCGCGATGGAGGATCTGGGTGTAGCGAGAGAGTAGGTCTTGGAGGCGCAGAGAACGTTGGGTGAGATCGTGGCCGAGGGCTTCGGGTCGGAGGGCTTCTTTCATCTCGAAAAAGATCTGGAGGGGACTGGCTTGGGCGGTGCCTTCGGGGGATGTAGGTGGTTGTTGTGAAGCGGTCCATTGTGCAAAGCGATGAAAAGGCGCGATCCAGCTATTGGGATCTTCGAGGGTGGGGATTTGCGCAAAGAATTCTTTCCATCCTTGGGGATCTTCGAGAGAGAGTTTTTCGAGAGCGTCGGTGTATTCAGGGGTTCGCTCGAAGCCTTCACCTTCGAGGTAGGCGGAGACAAGGATCACCGCGTTGAAATGTTGGAGGCTCCAAAAAGTGTCGTGGATGGTCTGGAGCTTGCGCAAGATCAAGTCTTCTGCGGATTGAAGTTGTTGGCGGTGTTGGCGGTAGAGGTCGCGTTGCTGTTGGAGAGCATCGCCTTGTAAGGGGGCTTGTTTGGCTTGCTGTTGGAGAGCATCAAGTTGTTGAGCGAGTTGAGACAGGGTGTTTTGGATGTGTTGGCGGGCGTATCGTTGTTGGGTGACTTGGTGGAAGAGGCGGGCGACAGGCCAAGGAAAGCTGAGTCGTACAAGCGAAGCAAGAGCGACGGTGGCTTCAGGCGTTTGAGGATCTTGGCAGACGGAAGAAAGCAGTGATTGGGCGATGGGGAGTCCAGCGTTGGGGTGGCCGCTGGCTTGGTCGGCATACCCCATCGCACGCAAGATCGCCAAGCGAAGCGTGGGAGCGGCTTTTCGTAAGTTGGCGAGTTCTTGGATCGCGGTGTCGATGCCGATGTGACCGAGTGCATCAAGAATGGTGTGGAGCTGTTCGTCTGGAGAAGAGACAGCAGATGCGGCAAATGGATCGGTGGGATCGGAGATGACGGAGGATTCGAGTGGAACGGTGGTTTTGGATGTGGCGGTTTCGGAGATGGCGGAGGATTCGAGTGGAACGGTGGTTTTGGATGTGGCGGTTTCGGAGATGACGGAGGATGCGAGTGGAGCGGTGGTTTTGGATGTGGCGGTTTCGGGGATGGCGGAGGATTCGGGTGGGGTGGGTTGTAAGGCTTGAAGAGCGAGCAGGAGTTCTTGTGTGGTGGATTGCCAGATGGGAAGGTCTCCATCGAGGGCGGGGCGTTGTAGTCGTGCGATGGAAAGGATGGAACGTGTGGCAGCGAGCCGAATTACGGGTGAGGGTTCGCGTAGGAGGGTTTGGAGGACAAAGAGGGCGCGGTTGCGGAGTTGCCAGATCTGTTCGCTGGTGAGGAGTTCGGTTTCGATATCGCTGAGGGCGACGCTGTGTTCGCCATAACGGACGGAACGCTCAACGACGCGAGCGATCTCTTGGAGTATACGGGCGCGGATGGCATCTTCGGGGGGGATGAACAACCAACGGACCCAAGGCCCGAGGATAGGCCAATTGCGGAAAGCGTAGAGTCTTCGCCATCGGTCGGTTCGGAGGGTGGGGGCTGCGATGCCGATCAGGGCCTCAAGAGCCCAAGCGCGATCTTGCATATTTCCGATTAAGTTGATCTGTTCTTCGCGGAGTATTCGGCTCCATCGCTCTTCGGGGGGCATGGGTGTGGGTTTGAGGAAGGGCAGGAGGCGCGGAAGGGCGCGGGTACGCATCCATTGAAAAAACCAGATCAGGCCAGCGAGAGGGTCGAGCAGCGCGTGGTTGCCTTTGACGCCGCGCACAAGGAAAGCGGCCCAGATACGGGGATAACTATCGACAGTGCGTTGGATGCTGTCTTGGTGTTGTTTGAGGGGGTGGGCAGCGTTGGCGTCGTTGGCGTCGACAGCTTCTCGGTTGACGCGGATGCCGAGAAAGGAATCCATCAGGAGCAGGTAGATCAGCAAAAGTCGCTTGGCATAAAAGAAGATCAGAAGGGCGCGAAGCAGCGAGCCAACAAGCGTATAGCCCGCACCAAGAGCGAGGTATTCGGGTTGGCCGGTCGAAGGGCTGTAGACGAGCTTTTGCGTGTGTGCATCGCGAGCGTGGATCTGGCCGATGACAGTAAATCGTAGCCAGTCGGTGAGCGTGGGGCGCAAGAGTTGATCGGAGGGTGCGGAGGGGAGGGAGGGTGCGGAGGGGAGGGAGGGTGCGGAGGGG
>JAKLKB010000083.1 GCA_023150835.1 Myxococcota bacterium
TGAGGCGAACAAACAGCTTTTGCCCGACTGGGAGAAGAGCTTTTGTGTGGGAGAACAGAGAATTCCGAGGCAGCGAGGGCGTATGGGACCATAGCGCATAACGGGGTGATACGAGATCCGCCTGTAGTGTGATCGTCAAAGGTAGGGGCAGCCTTGTGTGGCTGCCCAATCACAGGGCGTCTACGTACTCTCGTACACATCACCCAGATATAGTATCGATCACCACGCCCCTTCCCCCCGCCTTTCCACTCCAATAGGACTTACGCAGTTCGATACGAAAAAGGCCCATGTTCGGGCGTGGGCGGTTCGCGAACCGCCTCTACAACATTCTGATATCTCAGGGTTTCCCTTTTCAGCTACGTAAGTCCTATCCAAGCAAGACGCCCCGCTCACGGCACAAATTGTTGTTTGCCTGTGACGAGCAGATCCGAGGCGGGCGGAGGGATCGTTTCTTCGATGGATTGGCCGTTTGTGGCCGTCAAGCGAAGGCGCAACGGCTGTGTTCCCGCTCCCTTGGCATCGAGAAAATAATTGTAGCGTTCTCGTGGCAGGCTCTGCCATTGGTTGTTTTTGAAAAGCTCGACCTGTTTGAGCGGTAAGCGATGATTGCGCACTTGGATCGCCGTCCACCACTGCGAAGACCCGTCCTTGTAATGGTATTGGATCGGCCCGACCTCTGGGCAAGAAACCACCTGCCACGTGATCGCGATCACCCCCTGCACAGGATCGCCGATCTTCGCGAATGCTTCGCGGCTTAGATCCAGATGCCCTTTTGAACACTCAGGACAACGATCCGTGATCCGCACCAACACGCTTCCCTTCGGTCCATCCACCTTCACGCACGCACCGCAATAATCGGCCATCCCATACTCTTGTTCGTTCATCGCAGCCACCAACGGCACAGACACCGATGGAAAGCTGCAATTGCCCGAACCATCGGCATCATAATACGTCGCTTTGCCTTGATGGATCACCGCATCTTTCCACGTTTCAGAAGGCCCATCCAACGGCTGTTCTGGCACCTTTTCTGCGATCTTCTCGGGCGGATCGCTCTCCGACACCCCCTCTGCCATCGCTTCTTTGATGGCTTCGCTCGTCTCGGACACCGTCTCCACCATGACGCGCTCCTCTGTCCCCGCGTCAACCTCCCCGTCCTGCGCATATTCCTCCCGCTGTTCGGTGCTTTGCGACTCCGTTGCTGCCTTTTCTTCGGTTTTCGGAGAAATCCCCTCGCACCCCCACACCGATCCCACAAACAAAACACATCCGATCCATCCAATCACCCACGCCATCGGCCTCATCGCATCATCCCTCCATCACAATCCGCTCCCCGCAAACACACAGGCAGCGCACCACGATAACGCGGATCACCCAAAAAACAAAAGACATCCACTCCACAACCCCCACTCCACAACCCCCCCTCCGTTATCCACAACCCGATCTTCCCGATCACAACACCCCCAAAAAGATCGTGATCCGATCGTGATCGGATCGATCAAAAAAGAAAGAAAGCATAACGTCCTGTATTCCCAAAAGAAAAAAATTTTACATCTTCGATTGAATATGCTTGTGACGATCCAGTCTTATAGCAACGAATCGACACGATGTGGTTCGCTGGTTGTGAAGTCACAATCAGTCTGTTTCACGGTCCCCCTTGGAGGTGGCAACATCGCCACCCCGCAACCCCTTCGAGGAGTCTCTGTCATGAAAAAATTGCTCGTCGCAATGTTCGCTGGCGCTCTCGTCGCTGCTTTCTCCCTCACCGCACAAGCTGAAGTTCTCGGCTTCCGCAACTACTACAAGCCACCGAAATCCAACTGCAAAGGCCATTGCACCACCTCTTGCCGCAACTTCCGCACCACCAAGTGCAAAAACGTCCTCCAATGGAAAACCAAGTGCTCCACCCATTTCCGCACTTGGGGCAAAAAGTGTCAAACCTACGTTCAAAAACGCACCATCTGTTCGCCTTTGAAAAACTGTCACCAAAGCTGCATCCGTTTCGTCAATGACAAAGGCGCTTACATCAAGTGCTTCGGCAAACTCAAGTGCAAGTATATCCCCAACTGCCGCACCGGCTACTTCGGTACCCGCACCGTGTGCAGCCCCATCCGCACCAGATACACCCATTGCACCAAAACCCCCGTGTGGACCCGCCGCTGCACCACCGCAACCAAGCCCGGCTGGTGCGTGACCAAGTGCTCCAGCATCTGCGTCACCCGCCGCTAATCACTTCCGCCTTGTGCGGTGTGTAAGGCTCGGCTGAATACAGCCCTCAAAAAGCCCTTCTCCCACAAAGAGAAGGGCTTTTTGCATTTCCGAAAAAGCCCACCGCTTAACGGCGGAACGGCAGAGTAGGCGAAGAAGTCGGCGGTGTAGAGACACCGCAGGCGGCTCCACTAGAGGGGGTGGCGTCTGTACGACAAGCCTGCCCTTCATTTCGAGGAGCCGCGTTGCTGGAGTGCAGGTTGGTGGGGCGAGAGGACGCAGGAGACAGCGGAGTCGAAGGCATCGGCAAAACACCCAAACCACGGCACTGTTCGCCTGTGAGCAACGCAAGCGCCTGATGCAACGAAGCCCTTCGCTGATAGCCAATCAATCGTGCGACTTCGTACCCTTGGGGGTTCACGAAGGCAAAGGTTGGAACACCACGGATCTGATAACGTTGGGCGAGATGTTGGTGCTCAGGGCGGCTGATATCGATCTTGATCACTTCGACTCCTTTTTGGGGATCGTTGCACTCTTGCTCGATGGTCGCCACGATCGGGATCATTTGGCGGCAGATCGGACAATTCGACGAGACGAATTCGACCATCCGAGGGCGTGTTTGTGCATTGGCGATCTGCGTTTTTGCGGTGCTTTGGATGGCTTGGCTGAGCGGGTTGGGACGAGACAGATCACGCGAAGCGGAAGGCGCGGATGCTGTAGGAGCTTGAAGCACACTAAACATGACGTAGATCCCGACTCCAGCAAGCAAAGCGCCTGTACCTCGCTCGATCCGAGGTAGCCATTGCATAAATCGCCGTAGATACGGCAGCAACGTACCCGCACCCAAAGAAGCCAACCACAACGGCGTCGCAAACCCCAATCCGTACAACAACAAAAACCACGCCCCCATCCAAGGATCGCTGGTTTTTGCAGCCGTGTATGTCAACACCGCCCCAAGGATCGGCCCCACACAAGGCGTCCATCCCAACGCAAACACAAAGCCCATCACAAAACTGTTCAAAACTCCCGTTGATAGGCCCAAGCTGCGATCATCGATCCGTTTTTCGCGATTCAACAAATCAAGATGCAAGACCCCCAAAAACTTGTCACGCGACGATCTTCGCTGTCGATCAACGTCACTTGTTCTTGATGTCGGATAGTTCGAAGGAAAAGGAAGATTCAGGGTTTTTGAAGTATTTGACGGTAGTCATTGCCGCGAACAAAAAAGATGCGGCACATCTCATGGAGGCGGGAATAGATGCGGTCGCCGACGCGATCGCGAAGTGTATCGCGGCTGAGGAATTCTTCGCTGTCGATGTGTCCACGTCCTCGGCTACGTTCGCGCAGCGTGGTTTCGGGATCGAGTGTGTAGTTGGTGGTGATCAGCGTGGTGCGACCGGCATTGTAGCGGCAAGAGATCAGCGTATCGATGATGCCAAGCTCCCACTTGCTGTTGCGGCCTTTGCCGAGATCGTCGAGCAAAAGGACATCGATATCAACCAGCGGTTGAAGGATGTGCTGTTCAGGGACATCGCGGGTGTAGCCATCGCGCATGTCTGAAAGCAGCAGTCCAAAGTCTTGGAAACGACAAGCGATCCCGCGTTCGAGGATCAAGTTGCGCAAAAAGCCGACCATCAGGTGCGTTTTGCCGACACCGGGCGAACCCATCAACAAAACCCCCGCATCACCGGGCTTGAAAGAGCGATTGGAGGTCGGATCGTAATAAAGTTTGTAAAAGTGAGCGCGGGCTTTGGCTTGGCTATCGTCGTTTGGAGCGAAGGCATCAAGCGTTTTGTCTGCAAAACGCGACGGGATGTGCGCCGCACGATAAAGCTCCATCCGTCGGGCAAGTTTGCGACAATCACAAGTCTTCCATGCGCGGTTGCCGCTTTCAAGAGAGATGATGCTGCCCCCCTCTCCGTTGCATTGGGGGCAGATCTCCGCTTGGCAGCTACAGAGCTTGACGTCGGCTTGGGATTCGGCTGCAAACGTCAAGTAGCCCTTCCATTCGCAACGTGGGCAGTTTCCAAAGAATTTGTTTTCTTCGACGGGCTTTTGCGCGGGACTGGCTTTGACGTTGACGCGGTAAAAGCTCGTGGGTTGTCCTTGAACACGCGCACGAGGAAGCTCCCGCGAAGCTTCTGCAATCTGCGGCTCATCAGAGGCCGGTGCTTCGGCGTTTTTTGGATTGTGCGACGGATCTTCTTTGGTTTCGGGAAACACGATCTGTTGGGGAACGATCTTTTGGTTTGTGCGTGTGCGGTAGGGGCTACGTGCAGGAAGTTCGTAGCGATTCAAGGGATTGTTGGACATCGTGGTCGGTCTCCATACGCGACCCCCAAAGTATCGCCGCCGATCAGGGGTGTCAAAGGGAGGCGGGGGAGAAGCGTCACAATCCGAAGACAAGACGGGGAGTTGAGCAAAAAGGCCGGATTATACGAGATCCGCAGGGCGTGTGATCGCAAAACGCAGGGGCAGACAGGTGTGGCTGCCCAACGATCGGGCGTTTACACACTATCCTACGGGAACACATCACTCGGATATCGTATTATTCGGGAGAATGGCGTCGGAAGGCAGCGAGAAGGAAAACATCCGAAGACAAGGCGGGGAGTTGAGCAAAAAGGTCGGATTATTCGGGAGAATGGCGTCGGAAGGCAGCGAGAAGGAAAACCGCCCCGATGGCAGCGAGAAGCAAAGAAAGCGTGACGGGGATCACTTGGGAGGGGGGCGGGGGGAGTAGTTCGCCCACGCGCAGGATCATGCTGTGTTCGGGAAAACGCACGCCTAGTTTTCGAAGGGCAGGGATCTCGTTAACGTTGATATTTTCATCGGGTAATTCGAGTTCAAGCGGCCCGGACGGGCGCAAACGCAAGGTCTTGAGAAGGCCCGTGTAGGTGCGCGCTGCGGGGACGTGGTTTGGATCTTGGAGGTCATCTTGCCAAACGGGTAAGCGCGTTATGCGGTCGGGTTCTTCGGGGTTTGTGACCACATCCTTCCATTCTTTTAAGATCTGCGATGCTTGTACAGGAGCAAGGATCAAAAGCTGCCGATGTTCGCGATCTGCAAACAACGCGTAAGATTCGACTTTTTGGGTCTTTGGAACTCGAACGGAGAGGATCGCAAAGGTCATCCGATCAGGGCGCACCGCGATCTGTGCGATACGAAACGAAGTGACGGTCTTGTTCGAGACTTCGGAGGCTTGCATGATCTGAGGGGAAGAGGGAGCCGAGGGGCCACCCGAAAAAAACAGCGCATAACCAAGCCACAAAAGGCCGAACAAAAGCAGCACTCCGCCTGACACCGCCATCCCGAGATGCGGCCCCGTCGCCAGCGGAGCCGCCACTTCTTCCTCGATGTCGTCTTCCCATGCTTCCGATGCAGGGATCGACGGAGGAGCGGTTCGGACAGAAGAAGCCGATGCGTTTTCCCCCACAGACGGCACAGGCCGCGCAGAAGAAGCTGCCAAAACGCCTGAATCATCCGCCTTTTCAGTCGAGGGCGGCAACGAAACGGAGGCTGCTTTGGTTTTCGTAGAAGGGGCTTTTTGGGGGGGCGACGCTTTTTGGGTAGATGAAGCTGTTTTGGAACCCAAAGCATCGGTCTTTGGAGTGAGCGGGTCTGCTTTTGGAGAGGAAGCCAAAGCATGGATGGCGTCGGATTTTTGAGAAGAAGGAGAAGACGGCGTAGCCTCAGAGGGAGAAGCCTTTGCCTCGGCAGGTGCGGATGCAGCAGGCTTTTGGGTGGGCTTGGAAGGAGCGGGAGGGCTGGGTTTGTTGCTGCGTTGTTGTGCAAACAAATTGAGGATGCGGGATTCTTCACAGGGTCGGATCTGCATAAACCCCAAATCGACGAGCAGATCGCGCAGATCGGCGGGCGGTGCAAACATGACTTCGAGGACAAAAGAAGGCTGTTTTTTGGGATAACGCTTACGAAATGCGGAAGACGTGGTGTAGGCGATAGCGATCTGGACGCGCTCGCGGAGTTGACGCATCAAAAAAGGGTCCGCCTCCCAATCCAAGGGTTGAATCAAGATGATCTCTGCGAGCGTACCGCTTTCTTGCACACGATCGATGGCGGCGGGTGGGCCTTCTTCTTCGGGATCAAGAGGTCGAAGTTCGATGCCCTCCGTGACCAACCAACGGCGGATCTCAGGGGGAGGAGCAAACATAGTTTCGAGGATGATCTGTGCGGAGTGTGCGCGATATTGGATGCGAAACTGCGGATCGGCGAGTTGTTCTTGCTGCTTTGCAACCCGCTCCCGCAGAGATTTGACAAGATGAGGCTCCGTCTCCCACTCTTTTGGTTGAAGAAAAACAAGCTCAATTCCACCGTCTTGTGCGCGCTGAATACGATCGGCTTGGGCATTGAAGACCATCACAAACTCCGAATAATAGGGGGGTTCTACTGACGCAACTCTTCTTGAAGAACGTGCATCCCTTCGCGCACTTCGCGAAACAACCAAGCGGCTTTGGAAAAAAACTCGGAAAAGACCTTGTGTTGGCGCTTATGAAGTTCAAGCATCTGTGTGCTTGCGCGTCGAAATGACCTCGATATCTCGTCATCCCCACGCAGCGGACATTGTTTCAACAGCACATCCATCCGATGCTGCCAATCACGCGACCAGTCCTGCCAAGCCGTCAAATAATAACGATTCCCTCGCCGCACCCGAAACCATAAGTTTTTCGATTCTTGTTCCATCTCTTGATCGAGTCTTCGCAGACGCGCCACGCAAGTACGCAACCGATGCGGTGGCATCACATAGCCCTTGCGTTCGGTGTTTTCGAGCGGGATCCAGACTTGTGGGGGTGCATGAACAGCCCGATAGATCGAAACAAAGATCGAGATCACCACCACGCCCGCAAACAGGCCAAAGCAGATCAACGCCACCAAACGCCCAAATCGTTGCGCTTCCTTTAAGGCGATCTGCTCGGGATCAAGGGGCTCTTCGACCTTTTTTTCCTGCCCCGCCTGCCAAGGGAAATACACCTCTTTGATCGGATTGCTCGGAGCGGCTTCGCTGCTCTTCGCGGAGGCGGCTTCTTGTGTTGCGTCGGGCGTTCTTTCGGCCCTTTCTTCGTGGGCGGCTTCTTGGGCGACGTTGGGCATCGACTCAACCTTTTTTTCGAGGGCGGCTTCGCTGCTTTTTTGGAAATAGGCTTCGCCAGTCTCTTCGCGAGCAACGGATCCGCTGTGAAGCGTTCTTGCCGCATCTTCCGCGACTTCAGCGATAGGTATCTCCGTAACGTGCAGCATGGACGGTGTAGACGGCTTTTGTTGCGGCATCGCGTTCGATCTCCTGCATAGAAAACACCTCACCAGAACGAAAAGGTGGATGGCCCCTGCCTTGCGAAAAAACGCACACAAGCTAACGCAGAACCAAGCCGTTGGGAAGAGCCATCGCAGCCACCCCACGCAGCAGCGGATCCGCATCGGTGAAGGTCATGGGGTGATTCCCCCTCAAAGCCACTTCGCGGCACGCATCCGTTCAGCGAAGAATGCGCATATTCGGGAGTTTCAGCAGGGTTCGGCGATCCGAAGGTTGGCCGTGTAGAAAGGCGATTAGTGCTTTGGGATCGTTGGGTTTGTCGGGCGGATACCAAAAGGTATCTTGGCGGGCGGCTTGCGCGATCTGCGCGATCAAGATAGGCCAAGGCAGCCCGAGCGAATAGATCTGCAAAAGCTGCCCACTCGCATCCAGATCGAGGATGCGGATCTGCGAAGGATAGCTGCACGCGCCCGAGGTGACGATCTCCGTCACCGGCCACGCGGGATGCTTTTGAACGCGCTGGATGTGGTGATGCCCCGTCAGGACCAAAGGAACTTGATAATCCACCATCAACTTGAGGATGGCGTCTGCGTTGTCGGTGTGAAAGTTTCGCCACAGATGCCCTGAATCCTCCCGATTTGCGGGATGATGGGGGATCAGCGTGTGATGGATCATCAAAAAGATCTGCTTCTTTCCTGCGTGGCGTTGTAGCGTCTGCTTGAGCCACGCAACTTGCGCATCATCCACACGACCATTCCATGTATCGCGCAACGTACCGTCTGGTGTGTCCGAGCTATTCAGGCCGATCACCATCAGACCACTCGTCACTTCGTGCGCATAATATGGCAAAGCGCTGTCGTATCCGCCGATCCTTCCGCGATACGCCGCCACCACCTCTCGAACGCCCCAGTTTTCTTTGGGCATCCACACTTTCTGCACATCGTGATTGCCGGGAACAACGAGCGTTGGAAACGGCAGCGCCTTCAACATCCGCAACATCGCAGCGTGGTTCCAAGGCTCCGAATCCCGCGTCATGTCCCCCGGCAATAACAGCAAATCGACCTTTCTTCCCGTCAATCGGCCCATTTGATGCAGCGTTCGCAGATGATGCCCCACGATCCAAGGCGCAAACCGCAACGCCTTAAAATCCAAGCTCTGATCTCGCAACGCAAAGTGCGGATCGGTCATCACCCCGATCCGATAGCGCACTTTTTTGGGATCGACTTGCATCAACGCTTGAAGATCATCGGCCAAAGCCAGCCCCTCTGTCGAAGGAAGGCCCCGTCCTGTCGGACGAGTCGTCTGCCCCCAAGCTTCTTCGCCCCCCACACACACTGCCCCTGCCGCTACTCCCCACAATAGGCTCCACAAAAACTCCCGACGTTCCATCACTTCCGACGCTCCTTGTGGATTCACCACCCAAGCCAAGCCCACGGATCACCCCGTAGCAACGCCTCGATCACTTGGGTATACACACGATGTTCACGATACAACACACAGCGCGAAAAATTCGGAGAGGATGCAGAAACCCCCACAGACGCCCCCACAGACGCCCCCACAGACGCCCCCACAGTCTCCGAAAACGCATCCACCGCTTCATCCGAAACACTTACAGTCTCCGAAGACGCATCCACCACAACGCCAGAACAAGCCTCGATCAAGACCAATTCTGCGGGGGCCTCTTCAAAGGGATGCACCGAACGGATATGCGAAGCTTGCCAACCAAAGCGCTCAAAAATGCGCAGCAGCCGAGCCGATTGCTTTGCAGGAAATACCCACAACGACACGCCTTCCACAGACAACATCGAATTTGCGGCAGAGGCGATCTCAACAAGCTCTCCGTGGATCTCGTGACGCGCCGCAGCACGCTCGGGGTGGCGGCTGACATCTCCCGCTGATACGGGCTGATACGGTGGATTGCAGGTGAGCAGATCGACCGCTTGTGCAGGCCGCCATGCACGCAGATCCGTGTGAACCAAAGAGATCACGCCCTCGCGCTGATTGGCCCGTAGATTCGCCCGCGCCAAAGAGATCATCGACGCCTGCACCTCCACCGCTGACCACCCTTCAAAGACCCCAAAAGCCTGCAATGGTCGGGCTTCTGCAACGCGATCTGCAAGATACAACGCCGCCAACGGAACCACACCGCTGCCCGTACAAAGATCGACCGCCCCGATCGACCGATGGATACGGTTTTGCAACAACAGCGCTCGTTCCACAGCAAAGGCTGCCAACAACACCGCATCAATCGAAAAACGATACCCTTTTTGATGTTGAAAGATCGTCACAGCGCGGCCAAAGATCCCATCCTCCGAGATCGGCCAATCTCCATACAACGGCACAACCAAACCCTCACCTGCTCCCATACCAGACGGATAGATATCCCGCCGAAAACAGCCTGAACCCTCTTGGCGAAGGGTGAAAGATATCCTATAGTCGGCGCGCTCGCAAGCCGCAAGTGGCGGCTGAAAATGACGCAAGCGACCAGAAAAGACGCGCCACGACACCGACGATACGAGAGGATCAAAAGAAAGATGTTCCAGCGCTTTGTTTCTCTATCGGCCCTATGCCTCGGCCTTTTCGCATCCCTCTCCCCAACACACGCCAACGAACCCTACACCAAAGAAGAACTCAACCTCTCCAAACCACCGCCTGCACGCATTCAAGACAAGCGTCTCCAACGCGTCTACCAAACACTCGCCAAACAATACAAGCATGTCTACGGATACGCCGCACAAGACGGCTACTTGATGCCCAGAGAGATCCAAGAACTCGGCTTCCATCGCCGATTGATCCGCCGCATCATCGATATCGACGAAAACTACGCACAGCTCCGTAAAGAACTTCAAAGCCTCCATCAAAAAGCACGCACACTTCGCCGCCGTCGAAAAACGCTCGATCAGGCCGATCAAAAGCGACAAACTGAGCTGCTCGCCAAACAAGAACACATCGAACAGATGATCCGCCGCTTTGCTTGCCGACACGACGCGCAGTACAAACAACGCAACCCCAAACATTGCCCCAAGATCACCCTCTAACACGGCACGCACAAAGCCCGAAGTATCGCCGGACAGGGTTCGCATGGCTCACTCTCCACCCAAAACACCACCACCGCCATCCAACCCCAGCACCCAACCCCCTCAAAGCATTCCGCTCTCTTCTGCGCCTTCCACCTTTCCTGTTCCACCTTCCACCTTTCCTGTTCCACCTTCCGCGCCGCCACCTCCGCCTCTTGTTCCTGTTCCTCCTTCGGCCCGTTCCGTTTCGCCTCAACCACCCGAGCCGAGCCGAAAGGCGCGGCTCGGTTTTGGTGCAGTCGCGGATCCACACAGCGACTTTTACCAGATGCTCGGGATCGAAGCACGCGCATCCATCGCCGAGATCGACGAAGCGCTGCGTTCTGGCGTTCGTTGGTGGAACGGACAACAAGCCAACCCCAAATATCGACACCTTGCCCCTGAAGCTCTCGCAAGGCTCCGTGAAGCTCGTGAAACCTTGCTCGATCCGATGTGTCGTCAAAATTATGACCGCTCGATCCAAGCCTTTCGCCATGCGCACCGCGAAGCCCGTTGGCAGCCGATCCGCGATCTCATGGATGTCCTGTTCCGCAAACCCCCCGCCACCACCGCCCAAGAAGACCTACTGATCCGCTACGCGCAAAAGCGCGGACTGGACGACGATGAGATCGAACGACTTATCCAAGAAGAATTCTTGCGACGTGGCCTGACACGCCCCCTCCGCATCGCTCCCAACGCCGTCCCCCAACACCCCCCAAACGTCCGTTTCGGTTATCGCGTATCCATCGCAGCCATCGGACTCTGCACCGTCGGGTTGGTCGCCATGTCGCTGTTTGATCTTTCCCGTCCTGCCGTCCTTTTGATGCTTCCTCTACTCAACAACCTCCGACTGCTTGTGCGCGGATTGCACCTGCCCGAACGCACCGAAAAGGACCAGCCCAACGCATGGGATTGGATGGTCGGGATCACTGTGCTTGGTGGTTCGACACTCGCCGCTCTCGCCGATGCGTGGCGCTCCAGCCTGTTTCCTTTGGGCGCAAGCGTCTCTGTTCTGATCTGGTTGACTTGGCTGCAGATTGTGTTGTTATGGCGCAAAACGCCGCTACGTCTCGAAGATCCTCTCGACGAATAACCGATGTAGCACCAGCTTTTTATGAGTGGCGTGACGTGTTGTGACCACGAGCTGCACTACAACCAAGCCGTTCACGGGCGGAGGTATCCGCGCAAAAGACCGCTCCTCTTTTCCACCCTCGCCGTCTTGCCCCCAACACAAGCCGGCACAACCACTCAACCCAACGAGAGGTGCGATGGAACGCATCGGAATTCACTGTCAAACCTACGGCCATTGGAAGGATATTCTTGTTTGCGCGATGTCGTGCCCTCACAATCAACGCTGCAAACAATTTTCCGCATGGCGCGAAGACCACGAAGAAGTCTTGTGGAAGCGCGTACTTTCTTATCTACGCGCCCATCCCGAACACCCCTACCGACTTGATTTTCACCCCATACCCTCAACCCTCTGGGAGGATCACATGAAACGCTACGCATGCCTTATCGGCGAAACCATCCAAATCAAAACCGAAGAAGAGATCACCGAACACCTCCTTTCTGGCGGCGAGATGTTCGAGCAGATCATCGAACTGGGCCGAGAGATGGAGATCCAAATCAAACTCGTCCCAAGCAGCGGCCCCAAACCCGCCAAAGAAGTCGAAGACAACGGCATCTCCGCCAAACCCAAAAAGAAGAAACCCTCCGATAA
Organism: Myxococcota bacterium; assembly: GCA_023150835.1. Classification (GTDB taxonomy): domain Bacteria; phylum Myxococcota_C; class UBA6777; order UBA6777; family UBA6777; genus JAKLKB01. Next base: position 12,248 of record JAKLKB010000083.1, read on the forward strand.
AACCGCCGAAGCTGCCGCCTAAGACGAAATCCGCCCATCGTGTTACCGTAATGGTGTAGGGGCAGCCCCCTGTGGCTGCCCAAGCACAGGGCGTCTGGTTTGACAGTGTTCTACTCTCTGCAAAAAAATCAAAGGGCAGCCACAGAGGGCTGCCCAAGCACAGGGCGTCTGGGCGCTATCCTTCGATCATAGATCACTCGGATTTCGTATAAACCCCTCCCCTCGCAACGGAAGGATCGAGAAGATCCGCAGCAAGCAGGACAGGCAATCGCAGCGACAGGTGCGATTGCAGCCGTGTTTGCAAGGCCAAAAGATCACATCGTAAGCCGCGATCACGCAAGTTGGTTGTAAAGTCCCGATGTTCGCGACCTTCCCGATAATCGGGCTCGCGGGGCGGATGTTGGAGATAGCGCCCGAACAGATCGCGTGCAGCGTCGACCAGCAAGACAGCCTGATACACAAGCAGATGGCGTTGGCGACGCAATGACGAGCCGAGGATCTTGCGCCCATCGATCGCAAGGTCGGACATCCCACGCTGTACGACATCGCCGATACCGTCCGATGCAAGGGCTTCTTGGAGTGGTGTTTGGATCAAATGAAAGTAGCGTTTGTTTCCAAAAGGATCGCTCAGATACGCGGCAACCGCAACAATCAACATCCCGGGAGCCAAAACGACGGTTCCTCCGCCGCCTTGGCGGCGATACAGCGGGATCTGTTCTCGTTGCACAACATCCAGATGCAGATCGCGTTTTGCATCGCAGCCTTTGCCCAAAACGATGCATAATTGTTCTTGGGCAAAGACCTTGCAGCACCACGCATCGCCGCTGTGTTCGAGTTGATCGACGATCTGCTGATCTCCCGAATAATCGGGGATCAACAAGCCTGCATCGCGATCAGGCACAAAAGAAGAAGGGGGTGGATGGATCAAGTGATTTGTAGGTTCCTGAGAAATAAGGGAATCGATCCAATAAGACGATATCTGAGAGAAGTGTACACAAAGGGTAGGTGCGATCCGCTGTAGACGCCCTGTGTTTGGGCAGCCACGGGGGGCTGCCCCTACATCTTGACGATCACACGATGGGCGATTTCGTATTATTGGCAGGTTCCTTTGCCAAGGACGCACTGTTTGTTTCCGCCGATGCTCAGACAATTGTATTCTTGGCCGACCTTGGGGGTAGGACAATCCGTGTCCACGTTACACGCTTTGCCGCAAAACTTGGTTCCGTTGTAATCGACGCAAAGGTTGGCGGTCGACACGCCGATATTGCAGTCTTTGTCGGCAGTACAAGGATCACAGGTTTGCGGGATCTTTTTGCACTTGCCTTCCACGCAGATCTCTTCGCCTGCCTTGCAAGAAACTCCCACACAAGGATCGGCGCAAAAGTCTGTTTGCGGATAGCAGACTTTGGAACCTGCGACTTTGTCTGACGAACAAAAGAAGCCTTGTGGACAATCGTTGGTGCCTTCGCAAGCCGTCAAACAACGCGGGCCATCCTTGAGTCCCTTGTCTTTTTGAACACAAAAGTCCTTGCTGATGCCGCAGTCGCTGTCGTTGGTACAGGTCGCACAAAGGCCCTTTTTACAAACGCCGCGTTGATCGTTGGCGGTGGGATCGCAGCGTGTCAGATCCGAACCGGGGTTGCGCTTGACGCAGTCTGCGTCCGTTTTGCAGATGATCGGGGGCTTACAGAAATAACTTTCGCACACAGGCTTTTGGCTATCGGTGCAGTCCTTGTCTTCGCGGCATTGGACTTGTCGGCATTGCTTATCGCGGCAAGCCTGACGCGCAGGGCAATCGCCGTCGGCAAGACAAGCCACGCACTTCGCGGTGTCTGCATCGCATTTGGGTTTTGTGGCTTCTTTGCAGTTGTTATCGGACTGGCAAGCTGCGACACGACAGCATTGTTCTCCGCAGACCGTACCTGTCGAACAATCCGAGTTGCTCTTACAAGAAAGCGCGCACAAGTTACACTTAAATCCCGCCCCGTCAGGGATACACTCGCCCCCCATACCGCAGTCCGTATCCTTCTTGCAATCTTTTCCGCTGTTGGCGTAGGCCCCGCAACATCCGCTGTTGCAGATCTCGTTGGTCTTGCAATCTTTGCGATCCACACAAAGGCTTGCGCCACCCGCACAGGTGTTGCACTTGGCTTTTTCCACGCAGGTGGGATTGCTTTGGTATTGAGCGGTCTTACAACAAACCTGTTGATCCATGCAGTCTGTGTCTGCTGTGCAAGTGGCGGGACCACTCGGACAGCCCGAGGACATCAACAGAACAAAAAAAACAATACAATACAAAAGGATACGCATCTTCTTCTCCGGCATCGGTGCGATCAGGGCAAGGAGCCACCATCGAAAGGGCAGATGTAGCGAGCAGAAGGCTTTCCTGTCAAGAGGGTTCCCCATCCCGCTGGCTTCTACCCGCGTACGACAAGCCCGTACTTCCTTTTGCGTTGTTTTTTCGTGACAAGCAAAATCTTTTGCGCTGTTTTTTCTCGACAGGCTCGATCGAGTTCCAAGCCCAAGCCCGCATCGCGTTCTTCTCGGTTGCGTCCTGCGCATCTCCCATCAAAGCCGTCGCCTCAGATCGGTGCCTTGTGTTCTTTTGACGATCCACTACAGTTCTTTGCGCTTGTACTGCCACAAAGGAGCCTCCTTCGAGATGACCGCGAACAAACAAGATCCCGCCGATCAAGGGGGATGGTACACCATTGCTGTGGCTCGCCTTTTCCGCCTTCAACGGCAAGAAGTCGAGCGCGTTTCGTGGATGTTTGTTTACAGCTTGCTTGCTGTAGGCGCTTTCATCCTTGGGCGAATTGTCCGTGATACGCTGTTGCTCTCTCTTCCTCGAAATCAGGGTCTTGATGCGCTACCGTGGTTGATCGCTCTCTCCGCAGTGGCCGTCAGTGCGGCGTCTTATGCCCTGTCGCGAACCACCAGCGAGCGCCGCCGCGATCAAACCATCCAGATCGTGAACCTTGCCCTCGTTGGATGCCTTTTTGTGTTGTATCTTGGGCGACTGCTGTTGCCGCCAAGCGTGGGCTTTGTAAGCGTCCAAGCCACTTACGTTTATGTCGAAGTGATGGGCGCTTTGCAAGTCATCTTGTTTTGGACCTTTGCTTCGGAGCTCTTTGATCCAAGAGCGGCACGCCGCAGCTTCGCCATCATCGGGGGCGGTGCCGTCCTCGCCAACCTGTTGGCTTTTGGCATCCGCCCCTTGCTCTCGGTGCTTTCCGACCCCCATCACTTGCTGTGGGTGTTGTGCTTGATGATGCTTGGTTGCGTATGGGTGGTTCGCCGCATCGGGCAACAAAACCTCGCAACCCTCGAAGAGAGCGCACGAAAGAAAAAACCTTCTACACGCCCACACACTCCCAAACAACGCAAAGAGCGCGCATGGCTCAGTCATCCCCATCTCGCTGTCTTGGCGATGATCGTTGGCGTCACCTTTGTGGCCTCGACCTTGATCGACTATCAATTCAAAGCCATCGTCGCCCAAACCTACCGAACCCCCGAACAGATCGGGAGCTACTTGGGTTCTTTTTATGGCATCACGGGGATCTTTGCTTGCGCTGTCCAATTTGGCCTTGCAAACCCGATACTGCGGCGTTTTGGGATACGCTTCTCTTTGCTGCTTTTGCCTCTTGCTCTGCTTGGAGGATCTGCCTCGCTCGGATGCTCTCTGCTGCCCGCCCTGCTGGCGATCGCCTTCACCAAGGGCAGCGAGAATGTCTTGCGTTATACGCTGTACGATGTTTCGCAAAATCTGTTGTATGTACCGATAGTCGGGCCTTTGCGTGCGCGAGCCAAAGGGTGGATCGATGGAATCCTCAAACCTGCAGCGATCGGGTTCAGCGCGATCGGGATCGCCCTTTTCGGATACTTGGGGGTATCCTCACATCGGCTTTCTTGGGTGGTGGTTGGGCTGCTTTGTGTATGGATCATCCTGATCTTTCGTGTTCACCGAGAATACGTCGCCACGCTTGTGCGCTCCATGCAACGCAGCCGACTCGGCCTCGAAGGTTCCGCCCTCCATCTTGATTCCGAAGCCTCCGCCCTCGCTTTGCGCAGCGTCCTCTCCCAAGGCACACCACAACAAATCCTCCATGCCATCGAGCTATTACCTCACATGGCAGAACATTCTTGGTCTTCCGAGATCGCCCGTCTGTTGAAAAGCCCCCACACCGAAGTCTGCATCGCGGCCCTCACTATCCTCCCACACCTCCATGAAACCCAACACGACGCATCGATCCGCCCCCTTCTCAAACATCCCGACGATCAGGTTCGCGCCCAAGCTATCGAGATCCTGTGTATCTTGCGCACAGAAGACGCAACCCACGATGTCCTCCCCCACCTCGGAGATCCTGCTCTCTCCGTTCGTAAAGCCGCCATCATCGGCCTGATCCGCGATGGCGGCCTTGATGGTGTGTTGCATGCCGCCGAACCCTTCAAACGTATGCTTGATTCCCCCGATCCTACACAACGTCAATGCGGAGCAGAGATCATCGCTTCTCTTGGCGTGCGCACTTTCTATCAACCGATCCTGCGTATGCTCCAAGACCCCATCCTCTCGGTTCGCATCAAAGCCATCCAAGCAGCGGGTTCCCTTCGCTCTGCGCATTTCACCGACGCGCTCTTTTCGATGCTCCACGAACGCTATGTGTCCTCTCATGCAGCCCGTAGCCTCGGACTTTACGGACCCGTTCTCTTGCCTCGGATCCAAGAAAAGCTCGCCGATCCCACACAAGCACCGATCTCTCCCCTTCTATTTCGCATCCTCAGCGCGATCCCCCAACCCGAAACACTCGCTCTCCTTGAGCAGCTTCTCCCCAAACAATGCGCCTCTCGGCGCTCTGTTGTCTTACGCGCCATCTCTCGGCTCCGCCAACTACAACCCAACCTTCACCCCGATGTCGCCCTGCTCCGCTCTTGCCTTCGCACTGCCCTTCACGACGCCTACTTCTGGCAACTCGCCAAACAAACCCTTCACGCCTCTTTCCCCCAAGCCACCGCCCTCCACGATGCTCTCCACGAACGTACTCACCTCGCACAACAAGAGATCTTTCTTCTGATCGACCTGATTTTTCCGCACCAACAGATCACCTTGATCCACCAAAAGCTCCTCCAATCCGACACACGCTTACGAGCCAACGCGCTCGAACTCCTCGACAACCTCCTTCAACCCGAACCCCGCACGCGCCGAGTCTTGCTTCCTCTTCTCGAAGGTGCCCACTCCATCGAGCGCATTGCCCTTGAATTCTTTCAACTCAAGCCCCTGCCGCTGCCTGCCCTGATCCCCTCCTTCCAAAAAGAACCTTGCCTTTATGCCTTCCTTCTTTGGACGCTCGCAACCGACCAAAACACCCCACCCACCGATCTTTTTCTTCAAGCCCGCAGTTCTCCCGATCCCTTGCTGCGCGAACTCACAGCCCTCCTGCTTTCTCGCACACTCCCAACCCACGAACGTGATGCGCACCTCGCTCCTCTTTTGCAGGACACTTCTCCAACCGTGGCGCGATACGCCAACGTCCTGCTTTCTCGCACACCACACGAGGCCCCCATGCTTTCGACCTTTGAAAAGATCCTTTTCCTCAAAGAAGTCGACTTGTTTCAACGTCTTTCCACCGAAGATCTCTCGCAGATCGCACAGATCGCCGAAGAGATCCACGTCGAAAAGGACGAAGACGTGATCGTCGAAGGCGAACTCGGCGATGCCCTCTACATTTTGATTGAAGGCTCCGTCTCCGTGTTCAAAGAAGGCATCCTCTTGACCACGTTGCGCGAAAAAGAACCCTTCGGAGAGATGGGAGTGCTCGACCATGCCCCGCGTTCTGCAACAGTCCGCGCCCTCGAAGACCTTCGGCTTCTCAAGATCGAACAACAGGCATTTCGCGATCTCATGGACGATCGTATGGAGATCGCCCACAGCGTGATCCAAGTCCTGCTCAACCGACTCCGCAAAGCCAACCAATCCTCCGTACAATCTCCCGAAAAATCTACGTTCTGATTTTAACGCCTTGCCGCTCAAATCCTTGCGCCTTTGCTTCTATGCGAAGATAATGCGAGTGTTTGCTTGGAAAGAGCGCACAACAAACAAATCCTTGTTCCTCCACATCAAGCGGGCCATCGCTGCGCAAAGTACTCTCACCATGCAAGAGGACGCCCCATTGAGCCACTTAGAACAGCGCATCATCGCAGAAGGTCGATACAAACTCCTACGCCCCTTCGCACGCGGCGCGCACGCAGAGATCTGGGAAGCCCAACAATCGGGCTTTGAAGGCTTTCAGCGTACCGTTGCCATGAAGATCGTTCGCATCACCCCCGAGATACCTGATATATCGCGTGAAAGCCTCTTGCGTGAAGGGCGCCTCGCCGCCATCCTCAACCACCCCAATATCGTCCAGATCTACGATGTCGGCGAAGAAAACGACCTTGTCTACATCGCGATGGAATATGTTCGCGGCCTCGATCTGCGACGTTGTTTGCTCCGACACACCCAACGCTACAACGCCCCTCTCCCTTGGCCGATGGTTGCGGGCCTTGGCGCATTGATCGCTCGTGGACTTTACCATGCCCACGAACAAAAAGACGAACGCGGCACCCCCCTTCGCATCGTTCACCGAGATATCAAGCCAAGCAATGTGCTGCTTTCTCGGGATGGACTCGTCAAGCTGATCGACTTTGGGATCGCCAAAAGCTTTACCCTCTCAAGCAACCGTTCTCTCGACTTCAAAGGGACGGTGGCTTATGTTTCCCCCGAACAACTCCTCGCAAAAGAAGTCGATCATCGTAGCGATTTATTCTCTCTTGGCGTCCTCCTTTATGAGATCCTTGCTGGAACACGCCCATTTGGCCCCAAAGGGGCCGCTTTCGGAGAGATTATGCACGCCATCCTCCAGTCCGAAGTAACACCTTTGCGCGCATACAACCCAGATATCCCCGCAGTGTTCGACAATTTGGTTTTGTCGCTGCTTGACAAAGAGCCTGCATCGCGCCCCGATTCCGCCCGAGACGTGTTTCGATGTCTCGAAAACCTTCTGCGCGACGAGCAACACTACATCCACCAAGAAGATTACGCGGACTTCTGTGAGACCCTTTTTCAAGAGCACAGCACAGCAGTCTCTGAACCTCCCCCTGCTCCGCCCGATACGGCCCCAAACTCTCCCGAACACAACCAACAACAAACCGCCTTGTCTTCGGGCTTTTCGACACTCCCTTCCCCACCCACCGAAACGGTGGACTACGACCAAGCCACCACCCTCCTGCCCGGGCTTCGGCTTGAAGACTTTCTACCACCTCCCGAGGCCATCCCTCCAGCAGATCCCGATCTCTCCACCGATCCACAGGCTCTCCAACGCCCGCCCCCCTCTCCCCATCTTCCTTCTTCACGCCCCCGCGCTCTATCTCCCCATGAATCCGCACAAACCACTACACAGCCTGCCGTGTCTTCCCATAAACCGGCACAAACCACTACACAGCCTGCCGCGTTTTCCCATGAATCCGCACAAACCGCCACACAGCCTGCCGTATTCCCTGCCGTATCTCCCCATGAATCCGCACAAACCACGCTCCAACAGGCGATCTCCTCTGATGAGCAAGACGAGATCACGCACCTAGCCGCCTCTGCTTATTTAACCTCTTCCGACACCGCAAACCTCACCTACCTCAAGGAAGACGACGAAGGCGAAAACACCAACGCCAATCCATCCGAAACATCCGACGCCTCCGAAGATGCGGGTGATGAAACCAGCCTGTCCCATCCTTCCGCATCCATCGAACTCCCGACATTCGTGTCTTCTCACTCTCAAGGAGCTTTACCCGCTCTTGCCGCAACACTCCCTGACAGTGTTGTTCATCTCCACAAACGCCCGTCATCCGTTCCTTATGCGCAGCTTCCTGTCACGCCGCCACACACACACCACGTCGCTCACCTCAATGAAACCACCCAACCCACCGACACCACAAACCAAGAACAGACCGATCCGTCCGCCGTTCTCATCGGAAAACTCGATCCAAGCGAACAAACCAGCCGCTTTTTCATCCCCCCCACTGAAAAAGCCCTCCCCCAAATCGACCCTGTTCCTGTTCTGGTTGGAACGATCTCCCCCGAATCATCGCCTCTTTGGAACGCTTCTCCGCCCACATCGACCCGATCAACCTCTTCGAACAAACCTTCCACAAACCGACCGTCGCCTCCACCCACCTCTTCGCCCTTTGCACACATGCCCTCGATGACTCCCCGCCCAATGCAGCCCCCTTCTTCGATCGCTTCCGAACCGACGGTCATCACCAGCACCCCTTCGCTGCTTCAAAAGCCCGGATTCTGGATGTTTGTGATCACGCTTTCTTTGCTTGCGGGGGGCTTTGTCGCTTGGTTTCTACGCAAAGGCTAAGACGATATCCGCTCTATTTATGGGCGTGAACGATGGGTCGGAGCAGAAAAGGGCGCAGGTGCAGAAGAAGAAGGAAGGCCGCTGGGTCGAGTCGAGGGTTGTGTCAGAGGGAAGGGATCGCCTGATCTTGCGGATGAACGGGAAGAATCGCTTGGTTTGGGTTGAAAGCTTTCGCGGATACGTCGAGCTTCTTGTTCGCTTGGTCCTTGAAGGTGTTCTTTTAGGATCAGACTGCGCAAAGACAACAACTGCTGTTGCGTTTTCTTGATGATCTCATCGTCTTGCACGCCATAATTTTCTGCGGCTTGCAGATTTTTCTCAAAAGCCACGATCGCTTTGTCTAGCAAGACGCGGATTTTTTTCTTGAGCATATCGGCGTAGATCTGCTTTTCTTCTTGGTTCAGGTGTTTTGGGATTGGAGCGCGCATCATATCGTCGTACATCTGCCGATACATCTCACCGATCTGAAACAGCGAAGACACCACCCAACGCGGATTGCGGATGCGGATCGCCCGAAGGTAGTGGGCTTGGGCAGTCAACAGCTCACTGGCTTTGTAGTTCAGGTCTTTTTTCATCGAATCCTTGTCGGCCTGAAACGCTCGCGCACGGAAGCGATCGTCGTGCAAACGACCCAAATAAAACTGGGCCATCGCCGCAAAATAATCGTTGCCAAGGTACTGTTTGGATTTGGCTGAATGGAAAAGCCGCAAGGTACGACGAAAGGCATCCTCTGCCATCACCTCGTTTTTGAGATGGTAATATGCAAGTCCCAAACTCCCCAACACTTCGAGCTGATCTGAGGTCTCTACGTCTTTTCGTTCCGCAAGCTCGCTGTAGATCTTGACGGCGTCCTGAAAGCGCTTGGTGATCAAATAAGCCGCACCAAGGCGAAATTGAGCATCTCGTGACTCTTCGGTATCAGGGCGCTCCTTCAAGATCCGATGATACAACGTGATCGCGTGGGGGTGTTGTTGGAGGCGCTCGTACGTCAACGCAAGATTGTAAATCGCAAGATGCCGATAACTGCTTTGCGGAAAGGCCGTCAATAGGCGCATATAGTAGAGGCGGGCTTTGTTATAATCTTTGGTCTGAAACGATTCTCCTGCGTGTTCAAACAAAGATTTGGGGTGCATCTGTTCGACGTGTACGACCTTTCCATCCTTTGCATAAAAGACCATCGGATCGGCTTGTACAGTCTTTTTGGCGGAGATGCGCACTTGCGAAGAGGTGGTGCATCCGCTCAAAAAGCCCGAAGCAAGGGCCATCATCAAGGAGAGGCGTACGACATCTACTCTCAAAGCGCGTTGTATGTGGCGGCTCGGTCGAATCGAAAGCATGGCGGCGCTCCTTTTTGTTGGCTCCGAAGATTTCACTCGCAGGACACAACAAAAGTCGTGTCCTTTATGTGCTGTGTTCGCTATCGGGAAATGTTGTCGGCGCAACGCCCCCTTGCAGGAGCGTTTGGCTCAAACGTGCAAGCCCGACAAGATCATGGATCTCTTCGTTGACCAGAGGCAATCGCCCCACAAAAGGCTTGCCGATCGCACGTTCTCGCAAAAAGACAATCTCACGATGCGCAAGTTCCGCAGCCGCATACACAAAGCGATGATACGCCCGAAGCTCTCGGGCGATCGTCCCCAAAGCCCCCTGCTCGCCTTGCATCGAAGGAAGTCCCCGCAAGGCCACCTCGATCGCCTGTTCGGACGGCAGATCTGTTTCGTTCACGAGCGCCAACCATCCCTCCCCATGACGCAGATAACCCGGAACACGATTGACCCAGAACCCCGCAAAAGGCATCCGCGCTTCCAATAACCGTTTTTGAAAGAATAAGGCTTCGAGGATCGAGGTGCGCTGCGGGGCCGTGACCATAAAAAATTGGCTGTGTGGTGCGCGCAGCAGCTTTTCGGTTTCTTGCGCATGCAGCCGAAAACCATCGTACAGCCCGCCAAGTTCTTGTAGCAACTGACTGACATCGTCGATCACTTCTCGGCCTGTCACACGCCCCAAAGCCCGTAGCAGAGACGCCCCGCCCCAACGCAACAAGCGACCTGCTTGGCTTCCTTCGTCCGAAACGTGCTTTTGAAACCATTGCAAGGGCTGGAAGTTGAGTACCCCCATCAGTCGCTCAGGCGCTTCCAAAAAGTCGATGGCATTGGCCGTTGGTGGCGTGTCCAACACGATCAGATCGTAGGCTCCCGTCTCCACAAGCTCGTGCAAGCGCGACACCGCCATGTAATCTTGCGCCCCCGCAAGCGCCGTACTCATCTGTTGATACCAAGGATTCTCTTTGAGACTTTCGGCGCTTTCCACGCTTGGAGCGTACCGATCCACCAGCCGATCGAACGTCTCTTTGTGGTTGAGCATCATCGCAAAAAAGCGCCCATCACAAGCCACGCCTGCCTCCGCAAACCGCGCAGCATCGACCTCGAATGGATGATCACTACCAAACGCAGAGTTCTCGATCCCAAGCGCGTTGGCCAAACGCCGCGCAGGATCGATCGTCATCACCAAACTTTTGCGCCCCGCGATCGCCGCCCCCAACGCCATCGCCGCACTGACCGTCGTTTTGCCCACACCACCCGAACCCACATTGACGATCACCCGACTGTCTCGAAGTATCTGCGCGATCATCCACGCCTCCCGACCTGTTCCATCGACGCCAGATCCGACACCGCAAACGGTGTGCTGTGTTGGCAAACCTCCATCAAGGTCTTCATCATCCCCCGAAGATCGTGGTCTTCTGGCTGCGGCAATCGCGGAAGCGTGTACGTCGGTAGTTTGACTTCTCGCACAAGCTCCAACAAATACCCTCTCGCTTTATTTAGACGATGCAAACCGCCTTCTGCCGCCAACGCCAACGCCACAAGCTCGGGCTCTCGCTGCGCATCCTGATTCAGTCGGTGAAACAGCCGCTCCGCCGCCGTCTCAAGCATCGGATGTTCCGAAGATTCGGGGTCTAGCGGATGGCGCGGCCATTGATTCAAAAACAGCGCACCCAGCGGCATCTTCAGTTCTTCTCGGATCTTTTGGCACAACTCGATGGTTTCGTTGGTGGGCATCTCTTCGGGCAAACAGACCAAGTTGATGCACGTCATCCGTGGATCGAGCAACATCCGCTGGATCTTTTCAGCGGCTTGACGCATCGGCCCGGCAGGTACGGTATCCAACACCACTTTGGCGATCCGCAACAACGCCAGTCCATGCCCCGTCGAAGGCGCATCCAAGATCACCAGATCAAAGCGCGGTGCGCCTTTGACTTTGTCTTCTTCGACATGAAACCACACTTTGCCGATAAAGATCAGCTCTTGTAATCCCGGAACCGCCCGCAAAAAGTAGCGGATCAAACGATTTTCAAACACAAGGTTGTACAGCAAGCGCATCCCGAGAACTTGGACCACATACTCCTTCATCGCAGGAGCGGGACGGATATTGACCACCGAGATCCGCTCATGGGCCGACCAGATCTGATCGAGCGAGTCGTCCTCTTCGGGCGGTGTTCCTCCTAAATACTGGCTCATGCGCTCCTTGGCGTTGATCTCGCACACCAACACGCGCTTCCCACGCGCTGCCGCTGCACGCGCCAACATCGCCGACACTGCGCTCTTTCCAACGCCGCCCTTGCCCATATTGATGATCAATTGTTTCGACAATAGATGCTCAAGCAAAACCATCTCCTTCCACCCAAACGACACCCCCCTCTCTCACAGCGCACGCCTATTTCGTGCGACGAAACCGCCTGAACTTGGGTGGTGTGCTTTTCGTGCGCTGTGTCTCAACGAGGCCTTTCGACTGACCCACCACAACGCGCACACGCAAAAAGCAAAGCATCTATGCACAAAGACGCCCTCCCACGCAATGCTTTTCTACACGCCCTTGCATTCGCTTTGCTCGGGTGTCAACCCACACCGACGAACTCAAGAAGACGAGTTAACGCGCCTCGGTGCATTCGTATATGAGCAGCAGCGAAGATCTTCGCTGTTATTTCAAGATCCAATCCTGCCTTTGTTCTGTAAGAGCTATCGCACGAATCGTCGCCCAAACCATCTGTTTGACTTCTCCGTCTGTTTTTTGCTCCACGAGAATCCGATGCTTTTGCAAAGGCGCAAAAAAAGTTTTGGGGATATGCGGATTGTTTAACGTCGAGCCACGTGTGCTTAGATACAGAGATCTTTCCCGCAAGATATCCAACATTCTTTGTGGGCTGTAGCCATCGGCAAGATCCATCTGCGTTTTGTATTGCTTTTTTGTCCATTGCTTTTTATGCGGCGATCATCTTGGACGGTGGCCATTTAGCCTCCCAACAACTCTAAAACCACTTTTGCGATGGCATAACTGACGGGCGGACAAACAGAATTGCCGATCTGCCCTAAAATTTGGTACACAGCCCCATCAAAATGCCAATCTTCTGGAAACCCTTGCAAGATCGCGCAGTCTTGCACAGACAACCGAAAATGCTCATTTTCGGGTGGAAATTGGCCAGCCATAGTCCGATTTTTTTGCACACCATTCGGCCAGATCTGCAAATGGTCCCACACTCGTTGGCTTGCTTTGCTGTTCAGGATGCTCGTTGATTTTCTGGGTCCTGTAAAACCAGATCGCAACGTGGGTGCAAGAGCATCCCATCCAAGATCCTCCAGCCCCAACGCTTCTCGCACTCCCATCGTGCGGGGTAGAAAACAAAGCAAGTCCCGCTCAAAAGAATGGGTTGGTTGTGGTAAACGAAAACGGCGGAATATTTTTTCCGAGCGACAACCAATAAAAAAAAGCCGCTTTCTTGCCTGAGGAACGCCAAAATCGGAAGCACACAACAAAAATCTTGTTATGTGGTAATTTTTTGAGAGTGGTTCGGAGATCACTTTTTCGACATAATCAGCAAATTTAGGCTCACCAAGGCCCGGAACGTTTTCCGCAACGAAAACAGACGGTAACAATGCCTTTATCGCTTTTGTAAAAGAGGGCCACATATCGCGACTGTCTTGTGCTCCCTGTTGCTTCCCGGCGACAGAAAAAGGCTGACACGGTGGGCCTCCATGAACAACGTCGATAGAATCCTGATACAAAGGCCAATCCTGCCGCAAAACATCTCCCTCCACCCCACCAAAAACTTTCCATGCAGGACGGTTTCTTTGTAACGTTCGCTGGCAGACTTCCAAAACATCGTAGCTTGCGACGTGGTGAACTACTCGGCTCTAAAGAGCCGAGCTTCGGATCAGAAGTCAAAACCTGCCCGTTCAAACCCCAGATCAAGTCCTCCTCCTCCCGAAAACAGCGAGAGAGCACGAAAACCATTCTTTGGCAGCAGGGGCATCAGCACCTCGGGGTACAGCTTCGGCTTATTTTCAGGACGAACCACACAGGCGAGATCACCATTCATCGCAGCCACCTTGCGCATCCGCGATCTTTCTGCCACATGGCGATACCACTCTCGTTTTTTGTCTGAGATCTCGTAAGGCATACAGATCCACCCCAAAGTACGTTAAAAACCACCCAAAACGCGCATAAAAAACAACCACCCCAACGATACCGTTGGCTTTACCTTCGGCGAAACGAAAACAAGAGAGGCTTCTAATACCTAGCGGAACAAATGTCAAGCAAGACAAGGGACGTGCTTGACATCTTGTGCGTCCCCGCCTACTTTGCGGGCCGTTTGATGAAACCGCAGCACCTTCGGAGACACACCATGACCGCCCTTATTCACAGCATCCCTTATGATCGCCCTATCCCAAAAGATCGCCCGCTGCGTATCGTTTTTATGGGGACCCCTGAGTTTGCCGTCCCCACCCTCCAAGCCCTCCTCGACGGGCCTCACGATATCGTCGCCGTTTACACACAACCCGACCGCCCCCAAGGGCGTGGAAAAAAACTGACGCCTCCTCCCGTCAAAGTTCTCGCAGAACAAGCAGGCATCCCGCTATTTCAGCCAGAAAAGTTTGCAACCCAAGACGCTTACGAGCGCTTTTGCAGCGATGCACCCGATCTTGCGGTGGTTGTCGCCTACGGCAAGATCTTGCGCGCTCGTTTTCTTGCTGTACCGCCCCTTGGCTGTATCAATTGCCACGCCTCGCTTTTGCCCTATTATCGGGGAGCAGCACCGATCCAATGGGCGGTTGCGCATGGAGAAACCCAAACAGGCATCACCACGATGCTGCTGGATGAGGGCATGGATACAGGCCCGATGCTGCGCTGGAATAGCCTTGCCATCGCCCCCGAAGAAACGGGCGGAAGTGTCCATGATCGACTGTCATGGCTCAGCGCAACGACACTCACGCAAACACTAGAAGATCTGATCGAAGGCCGCTTGACGTTGACGCCCCAAGATCATAGCCGCGCCACCCACGCCCCGATGATCCACAAAGACGATCTGTGGATCAACTTTGCCCAGCCTGCGCCCTCCGTTTCAAACTGGGTCCGAGCGCTGGATCCTGCCCCGGGCGCACGCTGCCTTGATCCCGAAGGTGAAGCGTGGAAGCTATTTGCCTCCGCCCCGGTCGAGCTCGAACACAGCGCCCAGCCCGGTGATTTGTTGCGTGTCGAAAAAGAGGCGCTGTGGATCGCCTGTTCCCAAGGAGCGATCCGTGTTCAAGAGGTCCAAAAGCCCGCAAAGCGCCGAATGACCGTCCAAGAAATGCTCTCAGGAACCCATCTTCCCGAAGGATGGCGCTTTTCTATCCCCGTATCCCCGAAAACCCTCTAGCCCCGTATCCCCGAAAACCCTCTAGCCCTCGCACGAGTCCAACGCATGTCATCTAATGATTCGCTCAATCCGCGCTCCGCCGCCGCGCAGATCCTTCATCGCGTTCTTCACGAAGACGCTTACGCTGCTCGCCTTGTTGATCACGCCTTGTCAAAACCCGGATGGGACAGCCGTGATCAAGCACTCTTGACCGAGATCGTCTATGGCGTCTTGCGAAGGCTGCTCTTGCTAGACCGAGGCATCGGGCGTTTTGCGTCGCGTGGCTTGGATTCGATCGATCCCATGACCCTCCAGCACTTGCGCATCGCTGTCTATCAGATGCTTTTCCTCGACCGCATCCCTCACCACGCCATCCTTCACGAAGCTGTCGCCGCCATCCAAGCCCTGCGCGGTCCCAAGATCGCCGGCTTTGCCAACGCAGTCCTTCGCAAGATCCAATCCCACCTGCGCGATCTTCATCCCCCTGATCCCTTACTCGATCTGCCCGGTTATCTCTCGATCTCCCAAAGCCACCCCGCTTGGTTGATCGAGCGATACCTCCAACAGCTCGGCCCCGACCGCACCGAAGCTCGCCTCCAAGCCCACAACCAACCCCCTGCCCTCGTCCTTCGCGTCCACGCCCCTTGGGGCTCACGCGAGGATCTGCTTCGCGTCCTTCAAGAACACGCCATCCAAGCCACACCAACGACCTTTTCTCCAGATGGCCTCCGAGTCGAGTCCTCTTCAGGTCCGATCATCCAGAAATTATTCAAAGAACTTCCCCAGTCTTTCGTCATCCAAGATGAAGCAGCCCAATGTATCGCCCACCTCCTTGAACCCCAGCCCGACGAGCGCATCCTTGATGCTTGTGCCGCACCCGGCGGAAAAACCGCCCACCTCGCCTCGCTTGCCCCACACGCCCAGATCACCGCTGTCGATCGACACGCCAACAAGCTGCACTTGGTCCAAGAAGTCTGTGATCGCCTCCATCTCTCCAACGTCCGCATCCGTCAAGCCGATCTGACCCAGCCCCTCCCCGAAGACGGCTTTGACCGCATCCTCTGTGATGCCCCCTGTTCCGGCCTTGGAACGCTTCGGAAAAACCCTGAGATCCGCTACCGCCGCACGCTCCAAGATATCCAGCAACTTTCGCAAACACAACGAAAGCTGCTTCACCAACTCGCCCTCGCCCTCAAACCCAACGGGCGCTTGATCTATGCTGTTTGCACCGATACACCCGAAGAATGCGAAGAAACTGTCCAACATTTTCTTCAAGAACATCCCGAATTTTCGATCGAAACCGATCCTCCCTCCCATCTCCCCTCCATCGCTCCTTTGCTCGATGCTTCGGGCTTTTTCCGCACCTCCCCCGAACAACATCAGATGGACGCCTTTTTTGCCGTTCGATTGCGCAAAAACGCCTAACGCTACCCCCCTCCCCACCCACAAGGCAGGACTTATACGAAATCCGCCCGTTGTGTGATCGTAAAAATGTAGGGGCAACCCCCCGTGGCTGCCCAAAAATCGGGCGGTTCGCGAACCGCCCCTACATCATGCGATCATACATGACGCGGAGATCGTATGAGAGGGTGTCTAACATAGCGATATCTTTTGGACTGGTAGACAGAAACATCGGAGGAATGGACGTCTTGTGATGTCCCCTCTCAGACGAGATCCGCCCGTTGAGTGATCGTAAAAATGTAGGGGCAGCCCCCTGTGGCTGCCCAACCATCGGGCGGTTCGCGA
>JAKLKB010000084.1 GCA_023150835.1 Myxococcota bacterium
CGCTTGAGGCTCTTTCCCTTGTCATCCGTAACAATTGTAAAATCAGTTCGCGTCGAAAACGACCGTCAACATGGCAACACAATACTCCCGATCCTCTTGTTGTTTCCGATGTCATTGCTTAACCTGATGCCAATGGGGCAACCATGTGTGGTTGCCTACAAAACACCGTGTGATTTCCAACACGTAGGGGCAACCAGGTGTGGTTGCCCTGACTGAGAAGTGTTGCCTCTTGATACCTCTCTCATGGCGTTGGTCTTCTCATGTTTGAGCCTCCAAAACACTTCGTTCTTTCCGATGTTTCGCTCGCTCGTCATTGGCTTGTCATGTAGCGAGACCGTCCTCAGGAAAGTACACTAAACAGACCTTTTCGCCCTAATTTCTCGATCAAGATCGGCACCGAGGCGATCCAGCTTTTGGGGTTCGTTATAAAAAATCTTCTTGACACGCATTATTTCATGGAATACACTCCACATAATTACAGTAATTTGAATCAGTAAAGATGAGCGCGCAAGTGAAAATCGCTGGAATACATGAAGAGAAACGAGCGAAATGAGCAAAAAAGTCAGATGTCTACAGTTCACTCAAAGCATTTATTAAAAAAATATCTTACAACGATCATACCAATTCACTAGAAGGAACCACAAAAATGCTTTCCAACACAACAAGCCTGATGAAAGTCTCGGTCGAGCGTGGGACATACAAGGTATGTGACGCAAAAAAAGTCGCTGGTGGGCAATATCATACAAAAAGGCAGCAATGGCTTAAACAGCATATCGCTGAATTTATTCAACAAGCAAACGCACAACACTACGTGGACCCCTTCGCAGGACACGGTGATCTCTTCCGAACATTGCTTCATTTGATCGGAGAAAAATCGACGATTGGTTACGATCTCGATCCGACGCTTCATTGGCCAATCAATAACAGCCTCATCGAAATACCAAAGCACCCGAATTCAATCCTCGTTACGAATCCTCCATACTTGGCAAAACACAGCGCAAAACGTAAAGGAGTGGAGCATTCTGTTTGCGATTACTATAACGACAGCGGATTCGACGACCTTTATTTGATCGCGATGTCGAAATGTATAAAAAGCTACGACAAATGTGTTTTTATCGTCCCAGAAACATACGTGAACTCGAATACTCAATTCGATGGGATTGTTTCAATAACAATTATACTTGAAAGTATTTTCGACGACACGGATACTCCGGTATGCGTCGTCTGTTATGATAAATCTTTTCTGGGAGATGTTCAAATATTTATTGGCGATCATTTGATCGGGAGGATGGCACATTTGAATTCATTTCGATTGCGGCCAAAGAAAGATGTACCCATTCGGTTCAATGTTCCCGACGGACGTATCGGCCTACGTGCTGTCGATATGTTGGATTCATCCAAAAAAATCAAATTCATGCCAGCTTCGGAATTAAAATACAACGCAAAAAACATAAAAAACTCAAGTAGATTAATCACCTACATCGATTTAGACGGAGTACAAATCGAACAGATTCCGAAGATATGCGAGAAGGCGAATGAATTATTGATCAAAATTAGAGAAGCGACATACGATATAATTTTTTCGCCGTTCAAGGGAAACGCAAAAGACGGTACGAGAAGAAGGCGGCTTGATTACGATCTGGCGAGAGCTGTACTAGAAAAAGCTTATAAGGAAACGGTACCGATGCCAAACACTCCAGCACAATTAAGAATGTTGCCGATATGACGGACATCATTGAATGGTTTTGAAGACGCGATCCCAACGAATCCGTTGGACGAAAAGGCCGGGCTTCTCGCCTTGATCGGAGATCCAGATCAAAAAGGCTTTGCCCTTGATGTAATCCATCGGGACAAGGCCCCAATCGCGGCTGTCTGAGCTGTGATCGCGATTATCGCCCATGACAAAGACATGGCCGGGCTTCACCACAGGCCCCCAAGGCCGCCGAGAAAGAGGGCCGTTGTCTTGGGAAGACCAGTTTTGAAATAGGCTTCCGTCTTGTTCATCCGCAAGTGTTTGATAACTCACACCATAGAGATTTTCTTGAAAGATACGCCCGACTTTCTTGTCCCATCGTTCTTCGTCGACAGGCTCGAAATAGGTGTGTTGTCCACCTTTGGCGCGAGAGATGGGTTTGTCGTTGATGTAAAGAACGTTTCCACGAACGGCGATGCGATCTCCGGGCAAGCCGACAACGCGCTTGATAAAGTCTTTTCGTTGGTCGATGATTCCCAAAAAGTTGGTGCGCTTTTCTGCGGGGTACACGAAGACGATCACATCGCCGCGTTGGGGTCCAGCGCCGATTTGCAGCTTTTTGTTCACAAAGGGAATCCACAAGCCATAAGACATCTTGTTGACGAAGATATGATCGCCGATGGCGAGGGTGGGAACCATCGAACCAGAGGGGATCTTAAAGGGTT
The DNA here is from genome assembly GCA_023150835.1 of Myxococcota bacterium. Lineage (GTDB taxonomy): Bacteria > Myxococcota_C > UBA6777 > UBA6777 > UBA6777 > JAKLKB01. The sequence goes on from JAKLKB010000084.1 coordinate 2,419, forward strand.
CGATCAAAAAAGTTCGTAAAAACAAAGCGATGGCGACAGCGATCAGGATCGAATCGGCATATTCTCGAAACACACTTTTTCGGAAGGGAGCAAGGATGCGTGCGGCGTCCTGTTCGAGCGCTTTGAGGGCTTTGCTGAGTTTTTCGGGTTCAGCGTTTTGTTGCGCGAGCAGCTCAGAAAGTGCCTTGATGTGTTCGTCGAGTTTGGCGAGATCGGCAGATTCGAACTTTTTGCTGTGTTTTTTGTGAAGCCGCTGGACCTCAAGGAGCAAGGATTGAGCGCGACGGCGCTCAAGAACAGCAGGAGTGGGCATCGCTCTTTTTCGTCCTTTTTTCTTCGCGTGGTGTACAGGATAAACGCAATCACAGGGTAGATTTATTCGTCATCCAAGCGCAAGACGGCCATGAAGGCGCTTTGTGGGATCTCGACGTTGCCGATCTGTTTCATGCGCTTTTTCCCGGCCTTTTGCTTTTCGAGCAGCTTGCGCTTTCGAGAGATATCGCCGCCGTAGCATTTGGCGATGACGTTTTTGCGCATCGCTTTTTGAGTGGTTCGTGCGATCACGCGATTTCCGATGGCGGCTTGGATCGCGACTTCAAAGAGTTGTCGGGGGATCACATCTTTGAGTTTTTGTGTGAGGGCTTGGCCACGATGGAAGGCTTTGTCGCGGTGCGTGATGATCGAAAGCGCATCGACGTTGTCGCCGTTGAGCAAGATATCCAGCCGCACGAGATTTCCGACGCGGTAGTCGAGGAAGTCGTAATCAAGCGAAGCATAGCCGCGAGAGACCGACTTGAGGCGATCAAAGAAATCAAACGCCACTTCCGCGAGAGGCAGATGATAACGAACCGCAGAGCGTTGGGTTCCAAGGTATTCGATGCCTTGTTGAAGGCCGCGTCGTTCTTCGCACAGTTTGATGATGGCCCCGATGTATTCGGTCGGGACGTAGATGGTGGCATTGATGTAAGGTTCTTCGATATGCTCGATCTCGACGGCATCAGGGAGTTTTGCGGGGTTGTCTACGTAGATCATCTCGCTTGATTTGAGGAAGCAATGGTAGATCACGGAGGGCGAAGTGGTGATGAGATCGAGGTCATACTCGCGTTCGAGGCGTTCTTGAATGATCTCCATGTGGAGCAAGCCAAGAAACCCACAGCGAAAGCCAAAGCCGAGAGCTTGGGAGGTTTCAGGCTCAAAGGAAAAAGAAGCATCGTTGAGGCGGAGTTTTTCGAGGGCTTCGCGCAGATCTTCGTAGTCGGCGGATTCGACAGGGTAGAGGCCGCTAAAGACCATCGGTTTGACTTCTTTAAATCCGCGCAACGGCTCGATACAAGGGCGCTCCGCAAGCGTGATCGTGTCTCCGATTCGAGCCTCCGAGACATTTTTGATACTGGCGGTGACAAAGCCGACCTCGCCGCACGAAAGCTGCGGTAGCCCACCCGGGCGAGGAAGAAACGCACCTAAGGTTTGGACTTCATAGGTTTTTCCTGTCGAGAAGATCTGGATCTTGTCGCCGACTTTGAGGCTGCCGTCCACCACACGGATCATCGAGGTCACACCGCGATACGAGTCATACCAGCAGTCAAAGATCAAAGCGCGCAAAGGAGCCTCAGGATCGCCTTTTGGGGGGGGGAGTTTTTCTGCGATCGCTTCAAGGACTTTTTCGATATGTAGCCCGGTTTTTGCGCTGACAAAGATCGCTTCCGAAGCTTCCAAGCCGATGATATCTTCGACTTCTTTGGCGATGCGCTCGGGTTCGGCGCTTGGCAGGTCGATCTTGTTGACAACTGTGACAAGTTCGAGATTCGAATCCAGCGCCATATAGACGTTCGAGAGCGTTTGAGCTTCGACGCCTTGGGCAGCATCGACGACCAACAAAGCTCCTTCGCAAGAGTCCAAGGCACGAGACACTTCGTACATAAAGTCCACATGGCCGGGGGTATCGATCAGGTTGTATTGGTAGACTTTGCCGTCTTTGTGTTTGTAGTGCAAACGCACCGCAGAAGCCTTGATCGTGATGCCGCGTTCCCGTTCGAGGTCCATATTGTCGAGAAGTTGCTCTGTTCTTTCGCGGTCATCCACAGCCCCAACAGCGTCAAGGATACGATCCGCAAGGGTGGACTTGCCGTGATCGATATGAGCGATGATACAAAAATTACGGATATGTTCTTGTGACATGATCTACTTCTTGTGTAAGTCGCCGCACATCGGGCATTTTGGCATCCGAACCTTCGGTTCCAAAACGGTGCCTTGATGTGTTTGGCAGAAAGCATCGAGCGAAAGAAAACAAGCATCCACGGACGCTTTAGAAGCGTTGCATCCACCAACGCTGTGGACAAACCCAACAGCGTCGCTTATGGCATCAACCGAGATATCGTCGGTAATAGGCGATGGTTTCGGCGAAACCTTCGCGTGGCGAATAGCGTGGCGACCATCCCAAGACTTGGCGGGCTCGGGAGATATCGGGACAACGGCGTTTTGGATCGTCTTTGTGCGGCAGCGGCATATAGGTTAACGTGCTTTTGGATTCGGTGAGATCGATGATCAGCTCAGCGAATTCGCGCACCGTCATCTCATGTGGGTTGCCGATGTTGACGGGATCGTTGTAATCGCTCCAGAGCAAACGAACGATGCCTTCGACTTGATCAGCGACGTAGCAAAAAGAGCGCGTTTGACTACCATCGCCAAAGATGGTGATCGGCTCGTTGCGAAGGGCTTGCATAATAAAGTTGGGGACAACACGCCCGTCGTCCGTGCGGTTGCGCGGGCCGTATGTGTTAAAGATCCGCACCACACGCACAGGGATATCCCATTTTCGGTGGTAGGTGTAGGTGATGGCTTCGGCGAAGCGCTTGGCTTCATCGTAGCAAGCGCGTGTACCGATCGAACTGACGTGTCCGACGTAACTTTCGACTTGAGGATGGATCTCAGGGTCACCGTAGACTTCGGAAGTTGAACTCAGAAAGAATCGCGCCCCGCTGTGACGGGCGACTTCGAGCATATTTTCCGTTCCGTGAGAGCCAACACGCAGCGTTTCGATCGAATAACGCACGTAATCCACGGGACTGGCAGGGCTGGCGAGGTGCATCACGGCATCCCATCCACCATCGTACAGGTCGGATAAATCAAGCGATACATCGCGTTCGAGAAATTGAAATCTCGGATGTTCGGCGAGATGTTGAAGATTGATGCGTCTTCCCGTCAACAGGTTATCCAGAACGGTCACTTCGTGGCCGTCTTGCAACAAGCGATCGGTCAAATGTGACCCCAAAAACCCCGAACCACCAGAGAGTAAGATCTTGCTCATAAAAAATCCTAAGAGAGAGAGAAAGAGAGAAAGAAACCTCCGCCTTCTTAGCAGGCCAACACAACGCACCAACAGAAGAGAGGTTGTTTTTGCGGCGATTTGAGTGGGATGAGTCGAAGGAGGGGTGACACGAAGTCTTTGCCTTGATTCTTTTTGATCGAGGCGTTATGCTCACGCCGATCGTGTGTGGGTGTACCATCCCCGCACCAGCGATGTATAAGATGGCACATCCGCTTGTAGGAGAAGCTCTCGCAGGTAGGATGTTTTGGGTTGACCCCTGCGATGGCCCGCTAAGTTACTGAGAGGTCGGCCCCTTGTCAACTCTTCTTTTGTTGGAGAACAAATCCATGCGAGGGATGCTTTCCTCTGTTCGGTTTCTCGGTGCCTTGTGTTTTGTTTTTCTCGTAGGTTGCGGCCCCGCCAATCAAGACGCCAAGAAAAAAGACGAGAAAGAAGATCCGATCAAAGCTGCTTCTCAAGAACCTACCGTCCCTCAGCCGGGCGAAACCATGCAGCGCTTCGATCTCAACAAAGACAAAAAGCCCGATATGTGGAAGTTTTTCGTTGAAAAGCCTGATCCACGCGATGGCAGCAAAAAGATCCGAGAGCTTGTCCGTATCGAAGTCGATCTCAACGGCGACAACCGCGTCGATATCCAACGCTTCTACGAAAATGGTGTCAAAGTTCGAGAACGCTTTGATTTGGATTACGACGGAAAGTTTGATCTCGTCAACCACTACAGCCAAGGCTACCTGATCAAGCAAGAGATCTTCCAGCGCTCCCAAACCATCCCCGACCTTGTCAAACACTTCGAGATCATCGAAGAAAAAGGCAAAAAGAAGAAAAAAGTTCGCCTTGCCCGCAAAGAACGGGATCAAAACCTCGACGGAAAGCCCGACTATTGGGAGTATTGGGAAAACGGGATGCTTGACCGCATTGGCCGAGACACCGACTTTGACGGAAAAGTGGACGTTTGGGAACGCCCACAAGCCAACTAATACGAAATCCGCCCATTGTGTGATCGTAAAAATGTAGGGGCAGCCCCCTGTGGCTGCCCGACGACAGGGCGTCTACGTAGTCGTACACACCATTCGGATATCGTATTATTTGCAGAAACCAGCCGTACAAGCGACGTTGGAGGGAGCATCAGGGAGGGCGGAACACTGGGATGTTTGGGTACAAGTGGGTCGGCAAGCGTTGGTGTCGCAAGATTCACCGCTTGCGCAAGGCTTGCTGCAGTCGGGGTTTTGGACGTTCAGTTTAACTTCGGCGCTTTTTTCGGTGACGTTGCAGGAGGGATCTTTGCAACGCAACACATAAAGCGGGTACTGTCCGGCATATTTAATGTTGGAGAGATTCAGCGTGAAGCTAAAGGTGCTGGTTTTGGGTGTGGTTCCGGGGATGGGGTTGAGCAGGTTGTTGTTAAAGATCACGATATCGGTCGCGAGTAGATTGGTGCCTGTGATGTTCACCTGTTGAAAAGCAACGCCGCGATAGACGATGGGTGGGCTGACGCTGGTGGCGGTGGGAGCGGGAGGTGGCTTGATGGTAAAGATCACAGGGTTACTCTCTTCGCCTGTGGGGTTGGCGATGGTCATGATGTAATCACCCGCTTCAAGGCCGTTAAGGCTCAAGATGCCATCCGCGTACTCGTCGTCGATATACGACTCCCACTGCCAAGCCGAAGTGACGTCTTTCCCCTTGGGATCGATGATCTTGATGACAGGATCTTTCAAGCAATAATAGCCTGTTCCGATATCACACATCCGCTCGCCCGAAAAATAGATATCAACAGAAGTCTTGGAACCGAGTACAACGCTGGTGGGGGAGATGTAGTCGACAATTGGCGGAGGAACGGGCTTAACGAAGATCATAAACAAGTTGCTGGTCGTGGTTCCTTCGCGTGCTTGGAAGTAGTAGTTGCCCGTAGCAAGGCTGTTTGCATCGATCTTGGTCACTTCGATCAACAGAGCATTGCTGAATGTGCTGGCGACGACTTGGTTTTGGAACAACATCTCTGTGTTGGTGGTAAAGCCTTTGCCGTTGGCTTTGATCGGGCCGTAGCTTTGGCCGCGTTGGAAGTTGTTGGGATCGAAGGCATCGATGGTCAACGTGGCGGATGCAGCAAGGATCGAATAGCGTATTTCGTTGGTTTTTTTGGAGTTTTGGTTGTCGACCACAAACTTGATCTCGCCGGGTGTTGCGCCTGTAAAGTCCACAGGCAGCTTGGTTTCGATCTGTTTGTCCGAAACGAAGTTGGTGTCAACGGCTGTACCATTCCACAAGAGCTTGTGTTTGGAACTGAAGTTTGCACCGTTGATGACGATCTTTGCCTTGTCACCGACCTTTGCATAAGGCGGAGAAACGGAAGAGACGTAGGGATGGGGTGGTTCGAGAACGGCGAAGGTGGAGGTAGAACTTTTGGCACCACAAGGATTGACCACAGCGAGCGAGACTTTTCCGGGCGCGATGCCGTTGAGGTTGAGGCGCACAGAAAGCGTGGAGCAGTTGGTTGACGAAGAATAGCGGGAGCAGGTGGTCGATTGTGGAACCCCGTTCATCTCGACGATGGCTCCCGGTCGCCAAAGCCCTTCGGAACCCGAGGAATAATCCAACTCGATCTCTGCGATCGTATCGGCAGGAGCGGCGGACGGCGCAATGGAATCGATACTGCGCGTCGAGGTTTCCGAGTTGGCTTGAACGGCGAATTCTTGGGGAGCGGACTCTGCACCGGGGCCGTTAATTACCTTGACTTGGTAGGAGCCAGCGACAAGGTTGCTGCCTTTGACGCTGATGCGGAGTTCTTGGGCGGAAACGAAGGTGAGTTTGTTGGTAGTGCTGGTAGTGGTGTAAGACGTGTTGCCGAACATCAACTCGCTGGTAGCGACAAAGTTGCGCCCATAAACAACGACATCTGTATCGCACTTGGTGTTCCAGCCGTCAGGGGTAAGAGCGGTCACTTGGGGGGCGCGGTAAGTGACCGTCACGGTGAAGTTGTTGGATTTTTTACCCGTCGAGCTTTGGACATGGGCGTTGTAGTTTCCGGGTGTAAAGTTGTAGTCTTTGGGGTTCAGTTCTGCGACGAAAAAGAACGGGCTGATGCCCGATATCTTTGTGATCTCTTTGTTGTCGATGAAGAATTTGAGACCCGTACGGAAGCGTTGGCCGTTGACGTTTACTTTGTTCTCTTCGCCGATGTAGATATTGAACGGGATCACGCGATCGAGGATGGGGGCGGGATCGGTGTCTTCGACGTTGAATTTGAATTTGTTGGATTCTTGTCCCGAGGGGTTCTTGACCCAAACATCGTATGCACCCGCCGCAACGTTTGTGAGATCGAGTTCAGGATCCGCTTGCACTTCGTCGCGCCGAGGACGCACAGAAGGGATCTCTTTGCCGTTGAAGAAGAGCTTGACACCGACTTCAAAGCCGGTGCCGTGAACGCTGAAAGGCAGCTTGGTTCCAGCCGTTGCAAAAGGCGGATTGAGCAAGGATATCTGCGGGGGAGGACCGAGGACAAGCACGTCAAAGTTCACCGAGGCCGAACGACGGCCTCCGGGGTTCAGGACATAAAGCTTGTAGGTGCCTTTGAAGATCCCTTGGAGGTCGAGAGGCGCTTTGATCTGTGTGGAACTGATGTATGTCGTCGCAAGAGGGGTTGTTTCAAAGAGGATCTGAGAGTCTTGGATAAAGCCTTTGCCAGCGATCTGGATCTCCAGCTTTTGGCCTTCTCCCGCTCGATCGGGCGTGATCGATGTGATCTCTGGAAGAGGGATATCGTTGACCTTGAACTGAAGGGCGTTTGAGCGTTTGTTGTTGATGTTGATCACACTCATATCGTAACTGCCCGCCCCAACGCCTCGAAGATCGAGCTTGATCTTGAGTTCGGTATCCGAGACATAGCGGGTTTCGAGACGACGGTTGCCAAAGTCAAGACGCGCTCCTGCGACAAATCCCGTCCCTTTGAGGACCAGATCGACGGCGGACTCGGTGCTGGCTTCGGTGGGAGAAACGCTTGCGAGGGTGGGTTCTTTGTCGAATCCCAAGATCGCCGTGATGGTGAGGGTATCGGGCGCAGAAGCAAGACCACGCGCATCCGTGACCACCAAACTCACGATGTACTCGCCTTCTTTGTCAGGCGTCAATTCAGGTTGTGCGGTGTCCGCTTTATCGAGCTTGGGGTTGCTGCCATCGGGCTGTTTGGTGATCTTCCAAGAAAAAGTCAGGCCCGAAGCCTCTCCGTCAGGATCTTTGCTATTGCGACCATCGAGGACGGTCTTGAGGCTGGGGGCGGTTTTTTGATCAGGCCCTGCATCGGCGATCGGCGCATCGTTGGGGGCCTCTTTGACTTCGATCGCAAGGGGGGCTGCAAGCTGTGAGCGCGCTTTTCCGTCGCCGACCTCAAGGTTGACTTTGTACGTTCCAGCGATATCAGGCACAAAGCCTGTGCGGTTTTGTGTTGTGGTATCCAGTTTGGCTTTGCTTCCTGCGGGAGCTTCGAGTGTCCAGATGTAATCAAGCGCATCGTTGTCATCATCGCGGCTGCGAGAAGCATCAAGAAAGACTTTTTCGCCTGTTTGTGGGGAGGACGGGTTGAAACTGGCGATGGCTTGGGGCGGTTTGTTGGCAGGGATCGAGCGACAGATCCGACCGATGCAACGAAGCCCTTCTTTGCAGTCTTCGCCGACCTGACAGGAGTCTCCAAGTCCCCCTTTGGAAGGTTCGGGAGTGCAGGCTGGATAGGTTCCTGCAAACAGCAGGAACAACAAGATATACAAAAAGATGCGATGGTGTCTCATCAAAAAAACCTCCAACGGCGGTGGGCTCTTGCGGCACGCCCTTTTGAGATGAAGGGGCCGAAATCATGGACTTTAACGAGTTTGCGTTTGCATTGCAACGGCCACGATCTGTTTCGGGCTGGAGATTTTTTATCGCGGGTTTTAGATCGCATCAACCAGAGCGGCGTAGAAAAGCAAGTCACGCAGAAACACCCCGCGCCAACACGCGCAGGCGCACGATCTCGATCAGTGCTTTTCTGCGCTTTTTTATTCAACGCAAGGAGGATCTCAGATGAAGCTCCGTCTCGTTTCCCATGTGAGGCGTGTGGCCTGTTGGCTTGGCTTGGCCTTGTTGTGCGGTGTTCCTCAACACGCCTACGCCCAAGGCTTTTTGATCCCAACCCAACAAGCGATCGCACCGTTGTCCCTTAAATCGCACCGCGTGATGGTCAAGATCCAAGGCCGTGCCGCAAAAACAGACGTCACACAGGTCTTTGTCAACCACACCGATCAGCTTTTGGAAGCGACCTTTTTGTTCCCACTGCCCAAAGATGCGACCTTTTCCAACTTTGTGCTGTACATCAACGGCAAGCCCACCCAAGGAACGGTATTGGTCAAAGAAAAAGCCCACGCGATCTATTCGTCGATTGTTCGGACGATGCAAGATCCCGGATTGATCGATTATTTGGGCGGGAACCTTTTTCGCGCACGTGTATTCCCTATCCCCCGACGCGGCGAGCAAAAGATCCGCATCTCCTTTACACAGATCATCCCGTATGAAGGCGGTTTGCACCGTTTTGTGTACCCGCTCAAAACCCCTCGTCGTGTTTGGCGCACCGATCAGGATTTTACGATGGCCGTCCAATTGCACAGCAGCGCGCCGATCAAAAACATCTATTCCCCAACGCACAAAGTCTCCATCCGCCGCAAAACCGATCGTCACGCGATCGTCGGATTCGAAGAAGACAAAGTTGCGCTAGATCGGGACTTTGTGATGTACTACTCGGTCTCCCCCAAAGATGTCGGGATCGATGTTCTTGTGCATCGAACGGGCGAACAAGACGGCTATTTCTTGTTGATGGCCACCCCGAAGACCACGTTTGCCGCCAAAGAACTCAGCGGCAAAAACATCACCTTTGTTCTCGATACATCGGGTTCGATGCGTGGTGAAAAGATGAAATGGGCCAAAGTCGCCTTGGTGCGCTGCTTGAAAAAGTTAAATCCCAAAGATCACTTTAACGTCGTGCGCTTTTCGACGGATGTCGAAGGCTTGTTTGGTGAGTTGCAGATCGCAAGCGAAGCCCATATCCAACAAGCCGTCAGCTTTGTAGAAAAAATGGAAGCCGCAGGCGCGACCGCCATCGAAGAAGCGATGGCAAAAGCCTTGGAGCAAAAGCCCCGTGGAGACGGGATTAGCTTGATCGTCTTCATCACAGACGGCCATCCCACCGTCGGCGAAACCTCCCCTGAGATCTTGGTCAAACAAGCCAACGAGCGCAACAAATGGAAGTCACGCATCTTCACCTTCGGTATCGGTACCGACATCAACATCAAATTGCTCGATCAGATCGCACAAAGTAGCGGAGCCACGGGCGATTATGTTGAACCCAACAAAGAGATCGCCACACGCATCGACACCTTTTATGACAAAGTACGCTACCCTGTGTTGAGCGATATCCAATTAACCACCAGCGGAGCCGTACGTTTGCGCGAGATCTATCCGCTGCGTTTGCCTGATCTCTTCCGTGGTGGGCAGCTTTTGGTGATGGGCCGTTATCGTGGAACGGGACACGCCGCGATCAAGCTGGCAGGAAAAGTCAACGGTGCGGCCCGTCAATTCGTGTACGAAGCAGCCTTTGCGAAAGAAAGCAAAGAAAACGATTTCATCTCGCGCTTGTGGGCGCATCGCAAAGTCGCTTATCTGCTCGATGCGATCCGCATGAAAGGTGAACTTCCCGAACTCAAACAAGAAGTCATCCATCTCGCCAAGCAATTCGGCATCGTCACTCCCTATACCTCTTATCTCGTCGTCGAAGAAAAAGACCGATGGCGACTCGGTGAGGATGCACAGCCCCAAGCCACGGGTACGCCCTCTCCCACCACGCCCTCGATCGCAACGCCAAAAACCGCTTGGAATCAACGCTCTCGAAGAGGATGGGGAGGCCGAGGTGCTGCAAGCGACGCAGAGCGCGGACCCAGCGGAGGAGCCCCCGCCCGCGAACCTGCCGCAGCACCGATGAAAAGCGAATCGCTCGCCAAGACCGATGGGGACGAAGCCGTCCGTGTCAGCCGCCAACTGCGAAAGATGAAAGAAAGCAAAGTCGCTCAAAAAGGCGGTAGCGTCCGGCTGATCCAAGGCGTTCGCTTTGTTTGGCAAAGCCATCAATGGGTCGATGCCCGCTACAAGAGCGAGATGAAGACGCTCAAGATCAAGTATCTCAGCGATCTATACTTCCAAGTCTTGGCCCTCCGACCTGATCTGCGCCGCGCTTTCACCTTGGGCGCACGCCTTGTAGTGGTCGTCGGTAAAAATCGCGCCCTTGTGATCGGCACCGAAGAAGACGCCTCCACCCCCACACTTCGCAGCTTTTTGCGCAAGTGATACGAAATCCGAGAGATGTATACACAAAGGGGAGTATGTAGACGCCCGACTGTTGGGCAGCTACAGGGGGCATTTGATCCAACGAATACGATATCCGAGTGATCTGTGATCGAAGGAGAGCGCGAAGACGCCCGATTGTTGGGCAGTCACAGGGGGCTGCCCCCATAGGCGTTAGGTTAAGCGCTTGTTGGCCCCCCACCCCAGCCCTCCCCCGTGAACAGGGGAGGGAGCGAAAGTCGGAAGCAGCGGGGATGTTGTTTTTTCGTGACGCACGCTGTATGCACGAGACGCAGACGCTACCCAAAACGGCGATCATCCTCGACCCTCCGGTGTTTCCACCTTAACAAGGCGCGTATGGGGGCTGCCCCTATGTTTTGCGATCACACACCCTGCGGATTTCGTAGGATACCTTCCCCCCTGCCCCGCTGCTCCTGAGAGGCAACGCAGCAAAAGCTCCTTGCTCAGCCCCCCAAAAACATCCCACCACCCGCCATCAAACCACCCACCAACATCAAGATCCAAGCGATCGAGTCATCCATTCCCCCGATCAGCGGGATCCAATCGGGGATCAAGTCCCACGAACCCAACATCTTGTACAACACACCAAGCAGAAGCAACGAGCCACCCGTCATCACAAGAATGCCCTTGACGCCCAGTTTCAAGTTCGTGATGCCCCAATACCACAAGACAGGGATGGCGATCATCAACGCAATGATCACAGTAAAACGAAAGAGTTTTTGTAGCATACTCTGTTCTCCTTGTTGTCAATGCCCACCTGATTCATCGAATCGACGGGCATCTTGGATTGATCTTCCGAAACGCGCCGAAACAAGATAACGCGCCTTCATGCAAATGTCGATGCAGCGCAATTGATCAAAATGAAGGTTGACGCGGTGGGTTTTGGAAGGGGCTTGGGAGGCCCGAGTGGGGGTTATTTGGAAGGCTTGACTGTGGGGGTTGGGGCTTTTTGAAGCGTGACAAAGTGAGCGGTAAAAGCGACGACTTTTTGAGGTTTGTACACTTTGCGGATCGCGCTCTTGTCACCGCTTTCTTCTGCGTAGTGCTTGACGATCTTGGCGGGGAGGATCGCTTCACGCGCCGAACCGACGACGGTAGCGAGATACCCTTTGCAGTTGGTGGGGATAAAAAACTTGTAGCCCTTGAAGCGGATACGCATCATGTTTTCGCCTTCTTGCAACATCATCCAACAACCTTTGCGCTGGCAAACATCGCGGATCTTTGCGGTCACAGCGACAAGACGACCTGCGTATTTTTTGGGATCTTTGTTCAAAACGGTCAGGCTGACGGTTTCTGTAGAGACTTTCACGGGAGTCCCGTAGGTTCCAGAGCAATCTTGGCGCGGCGACCAAGGATACACGACCTTACCGCCTTGTTTGGCGACAGGTTTGGTCTTGCCATGATCGTGGCCGTCGTGTGCTTGGGCGTTTGAGAAGCCACCGACAAAAACGAAAAACAAAAACATCATCGTACGCAAAGACATGAAAAGACGCTCCTTTTTGTGTGGATAACACGTTTCCGAAGTGCGGCGGCGGTACATTAGATGCAGAACCCAGATTCCGCAAGTCGATCCAAACGCCAAACTCGCCAAACCATCCATCCCATCGGAGGATCGAACTTCAACCCAACACCAGCGAAAATCTAACGATGAAAGAAAGCCGAGGCAGCGCCAACCTCGAAGCGCGATCGATCAAGAGGCCGAAGAATCGGAGGATTGCACAGGTATCACGATCTCAGGGTGTGGGGCTTTTTTCGTAACCAGCCGAGCGGCGAGTCCCATCCAATGAAGCCGAAGATCATCAAAGAACGTGTAGAACAGAGGAACCACGAACAACGACAAGATCACAGAGGCCGTCAATCCGCCCATCACCGAGATCCCAAGCGCAGCGTACGAGATACCGATGGCTGCCGTTTGGCCCATCGCCATCGGGATCAAGCCACAGATCGTTGTGAGCGCGGTCATCAAGATCGGGCGCAAACGCTGCGTCGAAGCATCAAGGATCGCTTGTAGACGAGGGACCCCTTCGGTCCGCAATTGATTGATGCGATCGATCATCACGATGGCATGGTTCACCACGATACCGATCAGCATCACAAGGCCGATACCGCCCATCATATCAAGCGCAGTATCGGTCAAGTAGAGCAGCCAATACACCCCAAGAAACGCCAGCGGGATACTCAACACAACGGAAAAAGGCAACAAAAAGGACTCAAACAAGATCCCCATCAACAGAAACACAAACGTGATACTCAAGAGCAATGCAAAGTTCCTCGAAGCATCGGCCTCTTGGAGATCGCGAAAGTCCATCCCTTTGGCCCAAGTGTACCCCGAAGGCAACGGAAAACGGCTCATGATCGTGTCGAGCTGCGCGTACATCTGGGTCATGTTGTCGTTCTCGACGCTGATCTTGAGCTTGAGATAGGTCTTGCGATCCACATGACGGATCACCCGCGGCCCCACCGCATAACGCGAACTGATCACCTGATTAAGCGGAACGGCGTTGTTGGTCGCACGCTGAATCAACGGAAGCTGCTGGAGTTTTTGAAAGGTATCGCGATCTTTTTCTTGGACTTGGATCCGCACAGGTACATCTCTTCCGCCGATCTGCATATTGCGGAGTCTGCGACCGCTTAATGCGTAATACACGTTCCCACCGACTTGTTGGGCCGCAAACTGATAACGAAAAGCCCACGATCGATCGATTTGAAGCTGGATTTCAGGCAGTTGATCGCGATCGATCTCTGCTTCGGCCTGCTTAAAGTCCGGGTAACGCTGGAGATGCTCTTCGAGCCGAAGGGCCAGATCTTCGAGGGTCTTGGAATCCGCACCGTAAAGATGAAGACTGATCGACGCTTCGGTACTCCCCACCGCTCGCCATCCCACCCGCCTCGTGACACCGGGGGCCATCGGTAGCGACTGCCCCACGCTCTCGATCAACGTGCGCCGATTGATCTCTAGCTTGCGTTTGCCCGGTCGCAAAAACACGATCACTTCGGCATGTTGGCCGCGTCGGTTGAGTTTGGTTCCGACGTGGCTGACGCCCCACTCTTCTTTTTTGTCGTGCAACAATTTCTCTACTCGCCGAAGATAGGCATCTTTGGCCGCAAAGGGATAACTTTGCGTGAACGTAAAGCGCAAGCCAAAAGAAGTCCGACCGGGTTGGCCTTGATACGTCTGTTTGAGCCGATTCATCGGATAAAAGATCGTCAAAAACAGCAAGACGCTCCACAACGCCGCATCGAAGCGGTGCAGCATCACCCATTCCAACACGTCGCGATAATACAACGTCACGCGATCAAAAAGCGGCCAAGGCTTCGGAGGATGCTCGCCGAGCGTCTTGTACGCGCCGAGCGGGATCACCACCAAGGCCACCAGCAAGCTCGCAAGCAACGCAACCGACACAGGAAAACCGAGCTTTCCCATGTAAAAGCGAAACATCTTTGAGCCGCTCATCAAGATCAGCGGCAAAAACACGACGATGGTGGTGGATGTCGCAAGCGAGATCGCCAAAGCCACCTCGCTTGCGCCTTCTTCGGCGGCTTGGGCTGGATCTCTCCCTTCCATCCGCAGGCGTGAGATATTTTCAACCACAACGATCGCGTTATCCACCACCATCCCCACGCTCAACATCAACCCCATCAGGCTCAACATATTGAGGCTTTCGCCAAACATGTACATACACGCAAGCGTCAACAGCAGCGAAAGCGGGATCGCCGTCAACACCAGCAACGTCATCTGCGTGTGTCGCAAAAAGATCCACAAGATGATCATCGCAAACAGCGCTCCCCACAAAGCAGACTGCTGAAGCTGCCACAACGCATCTTCGATCATCGTCCCCTGATTCACGAAGATGTGTTGCGCGAACCCTTTCATCTCTGGCCGCTGAAAGGCCGAATCCAACAGCTTTTGGATGCGATTGCACAGATCAATGGTGTTCGCTTCCGACTCTTTGAACACAGAAAGAAAAACCCCTTCACGCCCGTTGATCCGAAATATCTTTGGATCTGGATCTTGGCCGTAAGTGACTTTCGCCACCTCACCCAAGCGAATCCCCGAGGCCATCGGATAATCCCGCAACGCTTCCACGCTATTGAGTCGATTGTCACTGCGCAAAAAGAAGCGGCGCTTTCCGTCGTTGATTTGTCCCGAAGGCATCGAAAAGTTGTCTTGACGCAGTACGTTGGTGATGCTCCAAACGCTCAAACGATGGCTGCGTGCGCGTTCACGATCCAAATCGATGCGGATCTCTGGTTGATCGAGTCCTTGGGTATCGAGGCGGCTCACCCCGGGAAGCCGCTGGATCTTTAGAAAGATCGACTGATCGAGGATGCGATAACTGTCTGCGTCGATCTTGTCTGCGGATATCCCAAACGACAGGATCGGCTGATCGTCAGGATTCCATTTCCAGATGAAGTAGCGCTCGACATCTTCGGGCAGTGTCGGCATCAAACGCTCCAAACGATCGCGCACTTGGTTGTAGATCGTTGTCATCGAAGCGTTGTCGTTGAACTTCATCCAAAAAGAGCCGTGGTCTCCGTTGGCCCACGAGCGCATCCGCCTCAGTCCTTCGAGCGTTGCAAACATCTCTTCCGCAGGCCGAACGATCTGATCCTCCACTTCTTTCGGGGTTGAGTTCGGGTAGACGATGCGTACATACAAATTGGGGGCTGTATAACCCGAAGGAAAAAGCTGAACAGGAATATGCACATACGCGATCACCCCCAAAAGCACCATCGCGATCATCATCATCACGACCGTCACAGGCCGACGCAAACTAAAACGCGGCAAAAAAGAACCCGAAGCCATCGAGGTATCCTTTGCATCAAGACAAACGCTTGTGTTGTGGTGTCGTACGTTGCGAGAAAAGCAACCTCAAGAAAACGCCCCATACCACCAAGCCGCTAGGTTCGTGCGCTTCGCATACCCCGTCAAGGCACCCCCCCCACGACATTGGATGGTTTTTTATGGGGCTTTGCCCCAAACCCCACAAGGGAGCTTTGCCCCCTTGACCCCGTATTGGCGGAGCGAATTGTGGTTTTTCAAACAGGCCGCTGCTCCGCTTGAAGCGACGTGAACCCGAGGTTTTCGGTCCACAGCACAGCCCTCTTTCTTGATGGTTAGAAGAGAAGGCCAGAAAGAAGAATTCTGAGAAGAGGGAATGTGTTGAAAGGAAGAGGGTGGAGGGAAGGCGATGGAGAAGAAAAGGAAGCAAGAAGAATGTTGGGGAGTGACACGAGATCGTGAGATCGGGAGATCTTAGCTGCGGCGCAAGAAGGTGGGGATGTCGATGTCGTTGTCGTCGATGCCGGAGAGGTCGAAGAATTCGCGATCTTTGGCAGCGGGAGGCTTGTTTTGTCGAGGCACAGGCGTTTTCAACTCACGCTGGGCTTGGACAGTGGGTGCGGGGGTTTGATGACGCGGGACGGGCGTTTGTGCTGGGTGGCGAAACGCGGGCGTGCTTTGTGGTGGCGTCATGCTTTGCATGGCAAAGCGGCTGCTCGGAGCGTTGGGGATGCCGGGTTGTGCAAAGCCTTGTGGCGAGCGTCGAGAAGCGGTGCTTTGCGGTGCTTCGTAGAGCAGATCTTCGGAAGGAGCTTGCGGTTCAAAGCCTGTGGCGATGACTGTGATCTTGATCTCGTTGTTCATCTCGGGATCGAACGCTGCACCGAAGATGATGTTGGCGTCTTCATCGGCTTCTTCTTCGATCAAGCTTGCGGCTTCTTGAACTTCGGCAAGCGTCATATCCTCGCTACCAGTCACGTTGATCAAGATGCCCGTAGCGCCTTTGATCGAGATATCTTCGAGCAAGGGGCTTTCAATGGCTTGGCGTGCTGCGTTGATCGCACGATTTTCGCCCGTAGCGCGGCCCGTTCCCATCAAAGCCATGCCCATGTTCGACATAATCGCCCGAACATCGGCAAAGTCCACGTTAATGAAGCCTTTCACCGTGATCAGTTCGGAGACACCGCGAACGGCGTTTAGCAAGACGCTATCGGCCATATAAAAGGCTTGATGGAGTCCTGTGGTTTCACCGACCACCGAAAGCAGCCGCTGGTTGGGGATCACGATCAACGTGTCGACTTGCTCTTTCATCGCTTCGATGCCGAGTTCGGCTTGGCGGCGGCGGCGTTTGCCTTCAAAATTGAAGGGGCGCGTAACTACGCCAACGGTCAAAGCTCCGACAGAACGGGCGATGCGAGCCACTTCTGGGGCGGCTCCTGTACCTGTACCGCCACCCATGCCCGCCGTCACGAAGACCATATCGGCCCCTGCAAGGGCTTCTGCGATACGGGCCTCATCTTCGAGCGCGGAGTTACGGCCCACTTCAGGGTTTCCACCCGCTCCTAGCCCTTTGGTCAAACGGGGCCCAAGCTGAATGCGCGATGCGGATTCGCTTTTGATCAACGCCTGCATATCGGTATTTGCGACGAAATATTCAACGCCTCGAAAATCCGACTTGATCATCGTATTGACGGCATTTCCTCCGCCTCCCCCTACACCGATCACCTTGATAATCGCAGCGCGTGGTTCTTGCTCAGCCATCGTATTTGTCATCGTCTTGTGCATCATCGAAAACCTCCTTGCTTCTTCCTTCCATCCGAAACATACCCAAGCAAACCACGCCCATGATCAAGATCGCAATTTTTCGACACGAAGTTCCTTGAACACATTGGCAAGATTTTGATTTTGATGCACTTTTTGATTCAAGAAACGCACCGTGCGATCGACGCATAATGATCGCGGCGATCATGCCGAACGCAGCGATGGATATCGCCGCTCTTTGGTTTGTGTGATCGCGCCAAAGAGCAGCCCACAACGAAAGCAAACAAAGTGCTTGTACAAAATCCGCCCACCGTGCGATCGTAAAAATGCAGAGGAAGCCCCGTGACTGCCCAATCATAGGGCATCTACGTACTCTCCTTTGTGTACCCACTCGGATATCGTATGAGGGGAGATCGTGGGGAATAGAGGCGAGAGGTGGGAGGTTATGCGTGGGGCTTGGTGTGGGTGACTTCGACGATGGTTTTGATCCCACCGCGCACATAAAAATCCCCGATGACGGTGATCTTGCGCGGCGAGACTGCGGCGACGAGATCGTCGAGGATGCGGTTGGTGATCGCTTCGTGAAACGCCCCTTCGTTGCGGTAAGACCAGAGGTACAACTTCAACGACTTGAGTTCGACACAAAGCTGATCAGGAACGTAATGGATCGAGATCGTCGCAAAGTCGGGCTGCCCTGTTTTGGGGCAAACGCAGGTGAACTCGGGGCACTCAAAACGGATCGTGTAGTCGCGTTCTGGCTTGGGGTTCGAAAAAGTATCCAAGATCTTGGACGGTTGGGTGGACATCATCACCTCGTAACGACAAAATATGCCGAAGGAACGGAGCATACAACGCTCTCCAAAACAGGCTATTAGCGTATCGCGATACAAAGATCAAGCAAGCGGTTCAACTTGACAGGCCATGAATGCCTGCTTAAAGAATCACGCTGCCAAAGCAAGCACGAAGCGATTACCCAAAGGAAGCAAAGATGACAGAAAGCCGAACCACACGCGATATCCAAGAACAAATCCGAGAAAAAAGTGAGTTCGTTCAGCGGCTCCGCCAAGCCATCGGCGAAGTGATCGTCGGTCAACAAGACCTCGTCGAACGCTTGCTTGTGGGTCTCCTTGCCAACGGGCATGTCCTCGTCGAAGGTGTCCCCGGACTGGCCAAAACCACCGTTGTCAAGGCCCTTGCGGATGCTCTTGATGCCAGCTTTCAGCGGCTCCAGTTCACTCCCGATATGCTGCCTTCGGATATCCTTGGAACAGAGATCTACGAACAGCAAAAAGGTACTTTTTCGGTTAAAAAAGGACCGATCTTTGCGAACATCATCCTCGCAGACGAGATCAACCGCGCTCCCTCCAAAGTCCAATCCGCCCTGCTCGAAGCCATGCAAGAGCGACAAGTGACGATCGGGCACGAAACCTTTGCTCTCCCCGCTCCATTTCTTGTGATGGCGACACAAAACCCCATCGAACAAGAAGGCACCTATCCCCTCCCTGAGGCCCAAGTCGACCGCTTTATGCTCAAGCTCAACGTCACCTACCCCTCCAAAGAGGACGAAAAAGCGATCATGCGGCGGATTGCACGCACCACCCCCAAAGCCACCGGATCCGTCGTACGCCCCGAAGAGATCCTTGCGGCCCGCGAGCTGCTCAAAGAGATCCGCCTCGAAGATCGTCTCGAAGATTACATCGTCGATCTGATCGTGGCGACCCGTTCGCCCCAAGAATACGGACTCAACCTTGGGCGTTATATCCAGTACGGCGCTTCGCCGCGTGGAACGATCTTTTTGCACCAAGCCGCCCGTGCGATGGCCTTTTTACGCGGTCGTGACTACGTCATCCCTCAAGATGTCAAATCGATCGCGCCCGATATCTTGCGCCACCGCCTCTTGCTTTCCTACGAAGCCGAAGCCGAAGACATTAAGGCTGACGATATCATCCGCGAACTTCTCGAACAGATCGAGGTTCCCTGATGCTTTCCGAAGAACTCAAACAACAGATCAAACAGATCCACATCTACACCTCTTACCTCGTCAATGAGGCGATGGCAGGCGAGTATGCGTCGGCTTTTAAAGGGCGTGGGATGGAGTTTGAAGAGGTGCGCGATTATCGCCCGGGCGATGATATCCGCACGATCGATTGGAAAGTGACGGCCCGAACAGGCGCTGCCTACGTCAAAGAACACCGCGAAGAACGCGAACTCACGATCTTTTTGATGGTCGATATGTCAGCGTCAGGTCGGTTTGGTTCGGGAAACAAGCTCAAGACCGAAGTGATGGCGGAGTTGGCGGCTGTGATGGCCTATCTTGCGAGCCGAAACAACGACCGTGTCGGCATGATGCTGTTCACCACAGAAGTCGAACGCTTTGTTCCCCCCAAAAAAGGCCGCGCCCATATCTGGCGGCTGATCCAAGAGATCCTCACCTTTCAACCCAAACACCAAGGCACAGATCTAGGCGGCGCACTCGAATATGCAGGACACCTTCTGCGCAAAAAAACGGTGCTGTTCCTCATATCCGACTTTCTCGACACACGCTACGAACACGCCCTCTCTCTTGCAAGCAAGCGCCACGATATCACCGCGTTGCACGTCAGCGATCCCCGAGAGAGCGAACTGCCCAACATCGGGCTACTTGAACTCGAAGACGCAGAAACAGGAGAAGTGATGCTTGTGGATACTGCGGATGCTCGGGTTCGTGCGTATTTTCGGGATCAAGCCAACACACAACGCCAACACACCCAAGCGATCTTACGGCGGTTGGGCGTCGACGAAGTCCCTATCGAGACCACGCAATCTTTTGTCTTGCCGTTGATGCGGTACTTACGACAACGCGAGCGTCGACGTGCGCGCAGTTAGTCAGATCGCGCAGATCTTCATTCGGTAGGCGTAACGCAGTTGCAAACGGAGCGAGAATCGCGATGTGGATCACCCTGTTTTATTTGCTTTTTGTCTCGCTTTTGGGCGTCTCGTTTGGCGCGATCTTCGCGTGGTGGGCGGGTGGACTTTTTGCGTCTGTGGCGCTGCTCTTGGCGCTTCCGCTCGAACGGGCCTTGCGGATCTCTTTGCGCATCGGAAGGCTGCCCATCGCTGCGCTGATCCCGATGGTTTGGCTTGGCCTTGTGATCGGAACGGGCCTCTACGAAGCCCAAGAGGCCCAAGTGACGGCCCGCCAACGCACAGAAGTTCCCTTGCGCGCCCCCCTCGAAGCCTCGGCTTGGGTCGATCGCACCACGCTTCGCGTGGAAAAAGACACCTTGCGTTACACCGTCTCAATACGCCACGCCAAAACACTCAAACCGCGCCTGCCCAAGATCACCGAACATCCGACCTTTCACGGCCCTTTTTTGATGCCCGCCGAACATCCACCAAAGAGCACACAAACTCCTGAATCTGACGGCACGATCACGCACCGTTGGATCGTTACGCTGATGGCTGTTGCAACAGGACCGCTCGATACACCCCGATTCACCGTCCATTACAACCACAACGGCAAACCCCATGAAGTGATCATCCCCTCGATCGCCATCGAAGTCACCGAGCTTGAAAAGCCCAACGTTCTGCTCGCGGGTTTACGCCCAGCCAAGCCCCCGACTCTCCCCGAAAAGCCCGACACCCAAGTCTCTTGGACATGGCTGGGCGGAACGGGCGGTGGATTGCTTGCGCTGTTGCTTTTGGGCCTGTGGTTTCGCCAACGCAGCCTTCGCCCTGAACCGCCCCGCCCACCGCACGAATGGTTTGCTCAGGCTTTTCAATCCCTCCAAACCCAACAACTTCTCGAACAAGGAAAAGAAAAAGCCTATTACTTCGCACTTTCCGAGCTTTTTCGTGGATACATCGAGCGCCGTTTCGACTTTCCCGCCCTCGAAAGCACCACCGAAGAGATCGTCTTGTGGGGCAAGGCCAACGATGCCCTTTCCCAAGAAACCTACAAAGATATCCGACGCCTTTTGCAATGGATGGATCAGATCAAGTTTGCAGGTGCCACCGCTTCGCCCGAAGAACGCGAAGACATGGATCACCGTATGCACAGCGTCATCCGCCGAACTCTCCCAAGCCCCGAAACTACGGCTCCTTCCACCACTCCCTCTCGTGCGGATGCTTAACGCGGAGATTTTGTTTTGATGAACGGCTTTCGATTTGCTTACCCTTGGATCTTTGCACTTCTCCCGATCTGGCTGATGCTGTTGTGGTGGATACATCGCCAACATCGCAAACGTGTAAGCCTACGCTTTTCTTCTCTGCACGCCCTCCAAGGCGCCCCCGTCGGGCTACGCGCTCGACTGGCTCGCATCCTCCCCACAACGTTGCGTGGAATGGCCCTTCTACTCGGCTTGATCGCGTTGGCCCGTCCCCAAAGCGTGGTGCGCAAACAATGGTTTGAATCCACAGGTGTCGATATCGTTCTATCGCTCGATACTTCGGGCAGTATGAAGATCATCGATATGGATACACGCGGCGGACTCGTCCAAGATCTTCACCGACAACTCACCAACCAAGGTGTCCTCGACTTTGGTACGGCACGCGCCGATGCGATGGATCGCCTTGATGTGGTCAAAACGGTCGCCCAAGAATTCATCCGAAAACGCAAAGGTGATCGCCTCTCCCTTGTGATCTTTGGAACCGAAGCCCGCACTCTTTGTCCCCTTACACACGATCTCAGCGCAGCCTCCAGCCTTTTAACGGATATCCAGATCGGCATCGTTGGCGAGATGACCGACCTCCAAAAAGGCATCGAGTTTGGACTCAAGCGCCTCGTCGGTCTGACGGTTGAAGATGTCCTAGAGATGGCCAAAACCCGCTCAAAAGACTACATCCTCGAACAGATCCGCACCCGCAAAGCCTCCTTCCTTTTTGATGCCAAAACCGAAGCCCTACTCCAACAAGCCAAGCTCGACAAAACCGTCCTTGATGCGATGCGCGCCCGCAAACCCCGCTCTCAGATCCTTATCCTACTCACCGACGGAAAGCACACCGCCAAAGAAGGCTCCGAAGGCCGCGAAGATGTCTTGCGCGCCGCCCGCGAAGCCGCCCTCTACAAGGTCAAGATCTACACCATCGGTATCGGTAGCAAACAAGCCTACACCTTCTTGCGCATCAAACGCAGCGGACGCGACAACGTCGTCCGCTTTCCGAGCGACTCCTACGACGAGGACTTGATGCAAGAGATCGCCAAGCTCACAGGCGGACGCTTCTTTGCCGCGCAAGATCGCAACGCACTCCAACAGGTGTACAACGATATCAACAAGCTCGAACCCAACCGCTTTAAGGTCCATCAATGGGACGAAACCCAAGAACGCTATCTGTGGTTTCTTCTGCCCTTGCTCGGCCTGCTCGCTCTCGAACTCCTGCTCGGCGCAACGCTGCTGCGACGTATCCCTTAAAGCGGAAAGGATGCCCTGATGACGCAACACAAACTCCATCACACACCCACAAAACCTCCGACATCGCCCGTCCTTGCGCCCTCTGCAACGTGGGTGATGATCGGTGTTTTGTTTGCCTTGCTTTGTCCGCTCAGTTTGCTGCTCGACTTCCATACACAGGTCGCCCGTTTTCTGTTGCCAGAGATCCATCTTGCCCGCGCTTGGGTGCTTGCGCTGCTTTGGTTGCTCCCTGCCATCGGCCTGTTTTTGCAGCAAGCCCGCCGCGCACGTATGCAGCGCCTCTCTCAAATGGCGA
This sequence comes from Myxococcota bacterium, assembly GCA_023150835.1. GTDB lineage: Bacteria > Myxococcota_C > UBA6777 > UBA6777 > UBA6777 > JAKLKB01. The sequence continues at coordinate 25,353 of JAKLKB010000084.1, forward strand.
GTCCGCTCACTCTCCAAAGTCTGCTTCGCCATTACAGCCCCGGGCGCATCCGCTTGAAGGGATGGCTACTTGCGATGGGTTCGGCCTTCTTCCTCATCGCATGGGCAGGCCCACAATGGGGAACCCGCGTCCGACTGATCCAACGCAAAGGGATCGATGTCGTCGTTGCCATCGACGTTTCCGAAAGTATGCTTGCTCGCGATATCCCCTCTGCCACAGGACAGCGCAAACAGCGCCGTCTCGATCTCGCCCGTCGCAAGGTCCGCTACCTGATGGATGCCCTCGCGGGCGAACGCATCGGCATCGTCGCCTTTTCTGGAAAACCCGTCACACTTTGCCCGCTCACCAGCGATTACAACACCTGCGCACTTTGGCTCGACGACTTTGACCCCAGCCTGATCCCCTACAGCGGAACCGCCCTCGCAAGCAGCCTCCAGCACGCCATCCCCATGTTTGCCACCAGCGGCATGAATTCCCGCGCCCTCTTCTTGATCACCGACGGCGATGATCACGAAAAAAATACCCTACAAGCCGCCAAAGAAGCCAAAAAGCAAGGCATCCGCATCTACGCCCTTGGCATCGGCTCCACCGAAGAAGTGACACTCGACCCCCGCGACCTTCCCCCACCTCCCGCAGGTCAAGCCCCCGATCCGCGCCCGATCGTCACCCGACTCAACGAAAAACTCTTGCAGCAGATCGCCCAAGAAACCACCGGCCTATACCGGCACGCCGAGGCCAGCCAACGCGATATCCGCCAACTGTTCGAACACGCCACCCAAACCCTCGAAGCCCGCACACAAAAAAGCCGCCGCCAAGTCTTTCGCGAAGAACGTTTCCCTCTTTTTCTCGGCTTGGGACTGCTTTTGCTCCTCGTCGACATCAGTCTGCGCGAACGGAGAAGTTAACCATGCCTTCGATCCAACCCCGCCCCATCGCTCTTTTGACGCGCACTCTCCGCCTATTTCGCTCTGCACCTCTTTTGACGCGCACTCTCCGCCTGTGCGAAACCACCCTACCGCCCCAACCACCGAACAAACAACGACTTTTCACGTACACGCTCCGCCTGTGTGGGTTGCTTTCGGCGTTGTTCTTTCTTCCTGCTTGTGAGCAGTTTCCTTGGACCCAACAAAATCAACAAAACGAGCGTTTCTTGCGCCATCAAGAAGGGCTTCAATCTTACAAAGAAGGCCGATTTATCGAGGCACAACGCCTCTTTCTCGATCTTCAAAGCAAACAACCCGAAAGCCGCTTGCTGATGTTCAACCTTGGTGCGGTGTACTTGCAGATCGCCAAGCAAGAGAAAAAAGCCGAAGCACGCCAGCCTTTGCTCGAAAAATCCGAAAAAATGCTCAAGGCGGCCCTCGATAAAAGCAGCGCAGATATCCGTCAAAAAGCACACTACAACCTCGGCCTGCTCTACACAGAAAAGAAACAATACGAAGAAGCCCTCTTCCATTTTTCAAGCGCCAACCAACTCGCACGCAAGATCCTCAAACAACCCGATGCAGACGCCGAAAAAAATCAAGAGATCCTATCGATGTTGCTCCGGCAGCGCAAACGCGAACAACAAAAACTCAGCAGCAGCCGCGTCTTCCGCTATGAAGAAAAAGTCTTCACCTTGCGCGCCAAGCAACCCACCACCGATCCACATCTCCACATCGCACTCCAAGGCGTATTCGTCCACGAAACCACCCAAACACGCGTGATCCTTTCGGGCTATCCGACTTCTGAACAACAATGGCAACTGCGCTTTGTTCCCGTCCATTCGGGCAAATGGCGCTACACCATCCAAACCATCCAACAAAAACGTCCCGATGGTTCGACCACACGCCTCGACACCTCGCTCCACGATCAAGGTCTCTTTCAAGTCTTGCCTTCTGCTCGACCCGGCCAACTGATCGTCGCCACCGACAACCCCGCACGTTTCGCATGGAAAAAGCCCGAAGAAGCCAAAGATCTCACCAAAAAGAAAAAAACCGCCCCCTCCACCAACAACCCCAACCCCTCGGCCTCTCCAAACAGCCCCAAACCACCAACACCGAACAAAGACGCCGCTTCGGGCAAAGAGGCGGACAAAAAACAGCCGCAGATCGCCAAAGATGAGCGCATCCTTGTCTGGCGTGGCCTTGCGGTGGAAAACTTGTTCTCTCCGACACTTCAAGACAAAGACTTTGACGCACACCTGCGACTCTTTGAAGCCCTTCAACTCAACGGCATCTTACTTTCCATCGATATCGACAACCTTTTTGTCGTCTCCCAAGGACAAGTACGCCCCGAGCAAGCCGCTTGGCAACGTTTGCAAAAGCGCCTTACCGAGATGCAAAAAAATCCCATCCACACATGGGCTTTTGTCTTCAATCTCCGCACACGTCACGCCCATTCCTCCGCGATCTGGAGCGCGATCTTGTCGCACACCCACGCTCGCCTCGCCCACACCCACGCCATCTGGTCCTTGCGCGATCTGCCGCCCTCCCTCCAAACGCAAACCCACGCATGGCTCGTCACCCACGATCCCTACGCCCAGCCCATCGCATGGCCGCGCTTTCCCAAAGAACTCCTCTCCAAACTGATCGCGCTCCATACTCCCAAAGCCCCCACCACTCGGACTTCTCCACAACCCAACCGCACCACCTCCCCCCTCACCCAACCTTCCCCACAGCCCAACAGCACCAAAGATCCGAAATCACCGACCCAACCACGCCTTCGCGATGTCCTCCACACCCACGAACAAGGCGAGATGGCGATGATGATGCGCCCACAAGTGATGACGCCTTGGCTCGCCGAACTCCCCATCCACGAAAAACTCGATCCCAAGGCATTTTTGCAGACGTGGTGGCGCCGTTATCTCACAGGCATCCACATCACCCTGCGCTTTCCTCGCCCCCTTCACAAAAACGAGATCGACACCCTCCACACGTGGCTCCAAAAAGCCGCCACCCAAGAAGAACTCCCCCCTCATCCCGATGCCTCCACAGCATCCGCCACTTCCAAGCCTACGGCCCAAGCCTCCACAGCATCCGCCACTTCCAAGCCTACGGCCCAAGCCTCCACAGCATCCGCCACTTCCAAGCCTACGGCTCAAGCCTCTACAGCATCCGCCGCTTCCAAGCCTACGGCTCAAGCCTCTACAGCATCCGCCACTTCCAAGCCCGTCTCTCAGCCTGTTTTCGCCAAAGGCGATCTCTCAAGGCCCTTCCTCCATGCACACCTCTTGCGGATGCGATGGGAGCGATTTCTTGCCACCATCGACCTCCACGAGTATCTGCGCCCCGACCCGATCTCGGTGCGTGTCCCCGATTATGCGGCTTTGGCGAAGCGCCCTCCCCAGCAGATCAACGCCTCATCGATCCCTTGGCGCACCGTCCCGATGTACGGTTATGTCGCCACCAACGGACTGACCACGTTGTATATGCCCCCTCCCCAACGCACCGAAAAACCGCCCAAGATCCAATGGAAACAATACAAACTCGACCTCGACTTTGTTTGGTACAACGCCCAAACAGGAAAGTTTTTGGAGACCCAAAAACTTCGCCAAGTGACGGGGCTTGAGATCACCCACCCCAAAGAAGAAGCGCACATCGCCAAAGTGATGATCGCCGATCATCCCGCACACACCGCATACACCGTCCATCTTCCGCACAAACCGCTGCACCTCGAATCGCCCACCCCGCTGCATCTCCAAGCATGGGAGATCGTGATCACTCCACCCAAGCGACCGGCCTTTCGCGTTCCCTTCTTGCGGACTTCTCACGGTTGGGAAGCGCGCTTTCGCCCTGATCAACCCGGATTATGGACGTTTCAGATCCATCACCAAAACAAACCACCCCAAGGCGATCTCGGCCTGATCAGCCGCTTGAAAGTGATGCCCTCTCCCCTTCCTGCCGCGATCTCTCCGCACCCGAAAGCGCCGCGTTTTCTTGTCGCAGGAGAAGCACCCTTTTTCTTTTACGCTCGCCGCGAAGATGCCCTGCTCACCCGCCCCGAAAGCCTCGCCGCCTTCAAGCAGCGCATCCAACAGATCCGTCAAAGCGATCCTGCCCTCACCGTCGTGATCACACAGCTTCCCTCGTTTGCTTGGTCGCCCGCCTCCACCGACCGCGCTCTCTCTCAAACCGCCCCCTCGCTCTCTCTCAAACCGCGCCATCGACCGACCTCTGCGCCGACTTCGACGCCCCCATCGCCCATTCTGGCCTCTTCTCCCGAACTCTTGCGCCAACTCGATCAGATCGAAGCCAAGATCGAGATCTTGCACAAAGCGGGTCTTCACGTCGCCTTGCAGATCGATCGCCGCAGATGGAGCGCGTGGAACCCACTCGAACGCATCCAACGTGCGATCTACTTGATCGATCGCCTGCATCCGATCGCGCCGCTGTTGTGGGTCGCTGATCTTTCTGGCAAAGACGACACGCAAAAACATCGGTGGTTTCCGCAGATGCTTCAAACATGGACCATGCTTCGCTTGATCGATCCGCAAGCACTCCAAGCCTACCAAAAAGATCCGAAAAAAGCCCAACCCCCTCCGCTCTTGGCTGCGCCGCCTCTTTCTCTTGCCTATCTCGGAAAGCCCCAGTCTACCGCTCGCTTAGAACAAGCAGAAAAATCCTTTGCGATGCTGTGGCTAGAAACCCAAGCCTTGGAACGCGAGATCAGAGACTTCAAACTACTTGAGCGCAAACGCCCGATCGTTCTCTCTTGGGCCGATCTACCGAAAAAAGCAGACGACCTCTCACCTGCCGATCCCAAATCTCCCAATCCACCGAAGATATCTCTACGATGGGCCGCCTTTCTCTGGCGCTCCCATCTGCTCGGCTTTCACCACACAGGCCCGTCTCTACCCACCCGATGGCCCGAAAGCACCCCTGCACCCGCCTCTCCAGAACAAGTCCCCCTCGCCCAACGCATCCCGTTGCTCATGCGGGGCTTTTTCCAATCTTTTGATTGGACGCAGCTTCAACCCGCGATGCACAGCCTACGTCTGCGCGAACATCAAGCCTTTGGCGCAGAAACCCCCGCCCCACGACAAGCCCAACAACCCCACCATGCGGTCGTTTGGGTGCGTGACAGCGTGCGCGGCAAACTTGAGTTCGAACGCCTCAAGGATCTCTCCAAACACCGCTACACTTGGCTCGATCCGATACGTGGACAACAGCCCATCCAACCGCAACTTCTACCGCCCGCTCCAAAACGCGGTCAACCCGAGACATTTCAACTTCCCTTTCGCCCTGCTGTCTTGTACCTCTTTCGTCGCCCGCCCCAAAAAGGCGATAAAAAACAACAGCCTCAACCCCAACCCAGCCCAAAACAAGATCGCGTCTCACAACGCCAGCAGATCCGCAATCGTCTCAAACGCCTCCAAGAAGATCGCCGCGATCTCTTGCGTAAGATGCTCCAAAAACAAAAACCAACCTCGCTTTCCGACAAACGCGGTTAGCCTTCCCATCCAAACGAAACGCGGTTCGCCTTCCCACCCAAACGAAAGGATCACGCGATGTCGCCGCACCAAGCCCCTCTTCGGATCGCCTCTTCTGCGCGTTGCGGCCTGTTTTTGCTCGCTCTCTGGGCCTTGACGCTGTGTTCTCCCGATGCCCACGCACAAACCGACCGAATCCTGCTACTCTCGCAGAGCCAACATTACCAACCGGGCGAACGCATCGCAGTTTATGCTTTCTTTTTTCGGATGCCTGAGCAGTTTTCCTTCTTTCGTGTATGGGAACGCGCCTTACAAAGCAACCAAGACTTCACGCTACGAAAAACCGAACGCCTCTCGATCGTTCAAGAATACGGACGGGACCCCAACGGCTTCCCCAGCGAGTCTTACAACGTCCTGTACCGCCTTGAGATCGAACCCAAGCGCCACCAAGGAACCCTTCAATACGGCCCCTTGCGCCTCCAATCTCTCATCAGCAACACTCTGCGCTTCACCCCTCAAAGCGCCACGCCGCGCTCTTCGATCCAAAGCGAAGCCAGTATCCTCACCCCCACCCGCCAACAAGGAACCCCCCTCCAGATCCGCTATCGCTTCCGTTGCCCCCTTGCGCTGTGCAACTACGATCAACTCGACCAAAATGACCTACTCCAACACCTTCGCCAAAAAGCCCGACTCTCCGACATCGAAGGCTTATGGCCCGCCCAAACCAACGTCACCCCCGAAGTCCTTACGGCCACCTCACACCTTACCCTCCAATACACCTTCACTTTTTACCCCACCCGCAGCGGCTCCCTCCAAGCCCCACGCCTGCGCGTCCCGATCCCCACCCTCCAAGCCCTCGACGTTCGGCCCATCCAACACCGCATCACCCAATGGCTCCAATCCACGCACAACATCCCCGCCCCAAACGCCCAACGCTACATCCAGATCGAGCGCAACAACCCCAACCGCATCCAACTCCAAACCGAGATCACCCCGCCTCTCTCCTTGGAGATCGCCCCCGTCCTCGGCTGCCCCGGCCAATGGAAGCTCCACAGCCGTCTCGTCACCCCCGAAAAAAGCAACGCCGTCTATTGGGAGATATCCCTTCGCGGCGATGGCTTCCTTCTACTCGCGCTCCCTGCGCTGCGCCGCGCCCTTCAAGACACCCTCACCCAACACAAACTCTCCCAAACTCTCGAACTCGCCCACGCCATCTGGCGCGCCCCCCAACAAGATCTCCACCAACAAATCGAGATCGCTTACTACTTTGCCCTCCCCGCCCAACGCCCTGCACTTCCCGCGATATCCATGTCTTTCCTCAACGCCCAAAACCAACCCTACACCCAACAAACCCCTGCCATCGACCGCAACGCCCGCGTCACGCCACTCAACGAAACCTTTGCTCCCGCCCCCAACGAACGGCGCATCTATCTTTATTACGATCGCGCCCCAACCACCGAACAATCCGAACAAGCAGAGATCTGGGCCTACCAACTTCCCGAAGGCTTTCCACTCCCCACACTTATGTCGCAACGCTGGTCACTCAAACAGCCCCCACAGATCAAACACGAAAGAAAAGTACGCAACATCACCCGCCGCCATCAAACACGCGGAATGTTCGGCATGATGACACAAGTCGTCACCCAAGGCGTCCCCATCGATGTCCACACCGCACAAACCGAAGCCATGTTGCGCTCTGATCCTCTAGCGCGTGTTTTTCCCACCGTCTATTGGGGTTCGCAGCGACTTTCCATCCAAGAAGAAACGGGCAGCGGCCTCACCCTTTCCGCTCAGACTTCCCAAAAACGCTACTTTGTCGGCGAAGATATCGAATACAAGGCTGATCTGCAATGTCCACCCAACGAATGCACCCCCAAAACACCCGGCTTTTACAAACAAATCTTTCAAAAACATCTCAAGATCCCAAGCTTTGACCGTTTCAGCGGTTGGCAAAAATTAGACGACTTCACTCGCCGCGATCTGCCCGATGGACGGGCGATCTTTACCTATCGCGTCCGTTTCAAAACCAACCAAAGCGGCCCACTCTCTCTGCCCTCCGCCTCTCTTCGCCTCCCCGAACAAGTCTTACAATCCCTCCAAGCCGAACACCAAGTCTGTTTCTTTCGTGGAGGACGCGCCGAAGAACGCCTTGCAAGCGCGATCATGCGCGATCACATGAACCTCAAAGGCGAACAAGAATGTGCCACAGGCACCCAAGAGATCGAAACCACCCCCCTCCAGATCTCCATCGAAACGCTCCCCGCCGAAGCCCGTGATATCAAACTGGTCGGGATCTTCCGCCTCCAAGCCACCCTCTCTCAACTCAACTTCCCCACCAAACAAGCCACCGTCACCGACAAACCCTTTTATCTCCTGATCGATATCTCTGGCGATGGCGACCTCAAAACCGCCCAACAGATGATCCAAGATCAACTGGCTCAGATCACCCGCGACTTGCGAAAAAAAGACGTCACCGCTTACACCGAGATCCCTCCAGACGAGCAAAAACCCGATCGCTTGCGCGTCCAACTCCAACTGATCGCCGAACAACCCACCACCCTCCTCCTGCCCTCTCTCTCCCTTCGCTACTACCACCGCGAAGAAGGCGTACTCACCGCCCAAACCCTCCCCCTGTCCGTTCGCATCGAACCCCGCGATGGTATCGGCGGCGTCGTGACACCTCGCAAAGCCGAGCCATCCCCCACCCCCAAAGAAACCACCTCACTGCTCCAAGAGACCGATCTGCGGCCCAATATCGTCCTCTCTCAACAACAAGCCCTTGTCGATCAGTCCTTTTCCCCTTGGGACGGGATGTATCTTTCGCTGCTTGCTGCTTGTCCCTTGTTGCTGCTGCTGTTTGCGGGGTGGCAACGTCAACTACGCTTGCGCGCAGCCGATCCCACAAAACAGATCCAACAAAAAGCCCTCCAACACGCACGCCAAGCCCTCAAACAAGCCCAACAACAGGATGCTTGGGAACGCGCCACCCTGCTCGCTCTCCAAACCTATCTCACAGAACGCCTCAGCCTCCGCCAAAAACACCCCACCAGCGACGAGATCAAGCAGATCCTCACACGCCGATGGCCCGAATACACCCGCCACGATTGCGCCACACATCTCCTCTCCCACCTCCAAACGCTCGAAGATGCCCTCTACGGCGGAAGCCAGCCCCTCGACGCCAAAACGCGACAACCTTCGATCGAACAAGCCATCAAGGACTTTGACCGCCAATGCCCCCGATAATCCGCCCCCACCATCTTTACCCCAAGAGGTCTATCATGCGCCGTACCTCTGCCCTTGGCTTGCTCTCGTGGTTTGCTTTCTTTGTTTGCGCTGCTTTTTCTTCGGAGGCTTCTTCAAAACCCCGTCCAGCCGATGTCTCTGCATCTGCCGTCTTCATGCAAGCCAACCAGCACTATCACGCCCAACATTACGCAAAAGCCGTCGAGATCCTCGAAAACTTGCGCACCAAGCGCCATCTCAACCACTTTGCGATCCACTACAACCTCGGCAATGCCTACTTCCGCCTCCGTCGCTACGGACACGCGCTCGCCTCCTATCGCCGCGCTCAGCGCCTCCACCCCAACCACGAAGATCTCTTACACAATCTCCAACTCCTCTACCAGCGCACAGGACAAGCAGACCCCGACAACAATCTCCGCCAACGTGCGCTGTTTTGGTATCGCCTCTTGACGCTGCGCCAGATCTTTTGGCTGACCTTGGCTTGTCTTGCCCTTGCTTGCTTGCTTTGGGGCGTCTTCTTGCACCGAAACGCCCAAGGGCACAAAGGTATGCGCTGGTGGGCGGCATCCTTCACCTTGATCGCCCTGTTGCTTGGTGGAAGTCTGACCGCCAAGTTTTACAACGAACAACTCGTCACAACAGGCGTGATCATCGCCCCCAAGATCACCGCACGTTCGGGGTACGGCGAAAACTTCGAGGCACTGTTCACGCTCCAAGAAGCCGAAGAAGTGACGGTCCGAGAACGCACCGCTGGATGGTTTCGGATCGAAGTCTGGCAAGAAGACACCAAACAAAAACGCCGATACCTTCGATCAGGTTGGCTGCCCGAACAAACCCTTACCACTCTCTAATTCGCAGATGTTCGGCTTATACGAGATCCGAGTGATGTATACACAAAGGCATCGTACACAGATGCCCTGTAATAGGGCAGCCACAGGGGGCTGCCCCTACGTTTTACGACCAAACCACGGGCGGATTTCGTATCATCCCCACTCAAAGCGATGGAATCCACGATGCGTACAATTTTTTTCTTCAGAACAAGTCGGCTCTTACTCGCTTGGTTCGGCCTTTTGGGGGCCTTGTGCTCGCCATCCGTCCATGCAGGTCTGCCCCATCCGTATTTTTCGCGCTTCCCCAAAGCCGAAAAAGAACTCGAAGCGCTACTCCAACGCGCTCAGATCCAGCCGCTCGAACCCCAACCTGCCGATCTGTCGCTCAAGCTCCTTGATGCCCGAGAGTCGAGGCTTTACAACGTCGCTCGCCACCGCGGCCAACTGATCGTCCTGTCCCGATGGGCCACATGGTGTTCGGCTTGCAAAGCAGAACTCCCTTCCAAACTGGCGATGCACAAACAACTCCAAGACACACGCCTCGCACTGATCGGGGTTTCCGAAGAAGATCGTGAGACCGTCCGTACATACGAACAAAAAGCCGCAGAGCGCTATCCGATCAGCTTGCTTGATTCCTCGGGCATCGTGCAAAAATTTTTCCCAAGCAGCGGACTCCCCACCACGATCTTGATCGATGCGTGGGGATGGGTGGTGGGGATGCGTGTCGGCGGCCTTGCATGGGACTCCACAGACACCCTCGCCCTGATGCGTTATCTGTTGTCGATGCGCCCCGCACAGCCTTTGCGTGATCAAGCCCCCGCCCCCCAAGCCGAATTTACCCGCCGATGGCGCGTTCGCATCGGCCAAACCTTCGCTGTACCCGTCACCCTTCGCTGGAACGGAGAAGCCGACAAATACGCCCGTATCGCCTTCCGCCTCCCACAAGATCCCGCCTTCTCCAACGAAGGTCTCGAAACATCGGGCATCACCTCCAACGACCAAGGCAACCAACGCACCTACACGCTCAAACTCAAACTCTTGCGCACAGGGCGCTTTGAACTCAAACCCCTCTTGCTCAACTACTGGCTCAAAGATTACGACCAGCACTTCCAAGCCGACCTCGGCAGCCTCACCGCCCAAGCCAGCGCACTCGCCCCACTCCACACTGTCCCACCTTGGACCCTCTGGACCAGTTTGGCCGCTGTTCTCGCTTTCTTGCTCTTCCTTGGCTTCGCCATCCAACGCAGCAGTCAACGCGATCAAAATGACCACAACGCCACCCCTCCCCCACGAAAAAAGGCATAATACGAGATCCGCCCATAGTGCTACCGTAACGGTGTAGGGGCAGCCCAAGAATCGGGCGTCTACGCAATATCTTACGATCACACATCGCTCGGATATCGTATAATACGAGATCCGCCCGTTGCGTGATCGTGACGAGGTAGGGGCTGCCCCCCGTGGCTGCCCGATGGCAGGGCGTCTACGCACGATCCTTCGATCACACATCTTGCGGATATCGTATAAGTCCGCTGTTGAGGCTTCTATTTGATATACATCACGACAACAAAGCTCGCTTGTGCTACACCACAAGACCAGAGTGTCGGCTGTTCGTCAAAGCCATCTGCCACCGCGCTCAAAGCGCCAACGTAGGGAGATTTTTGCATGAAGCTCCAAAAGATCCTCGTCGCAACCGACTTTTCGACTTGTTCCCAAAAAGCCCTTGATTACGCCAAAGATCTGGGCGCAGCTTTTGGAGCCAAGATCTTTTTGCTCCATGTCATCGACGTTCCCGCAGAGTTATCGACCGAAGCGATGATCCGCGCAGGCCAAGAAGGCCCCTTGATCAGCCTCGAAGACTATCTGCGCGAAAGCTGCCGACAAAGCCTCGATGACTTCGCAAACCAAGTCACCAGCGCAGGGCTGGACGTCGAAGAGATCGTCGAAGCGGGTCTCCCCTACCGTGTGATCCTTCACAAAGCCGAACACCTCGGCATCGACCTGATCGTCATGGGAACCCAAGGCCGCACAGGGCTCAAACACCTCTTCCTTGGTAGCACCGCTGAACGTGTCGTTCGCCAAGCAACTTGCCCCGTCCTCACCCTCCGTTCCTCCGATACTTCCGCGTAATACGATATCCGAGTGATCTATGATCGAAGGATAGCGCGAGGACGCCCTATCCTTGGGCAGCCACAGGGGGCTGCCCCTACGTTTTACGATCACGCTCCCTGCGGATTTCGTGTAAGTACCTCCCCAAATATCCCCCGAAATATCTCCAAAAAATCCCCCAACAAGCCGCTGCTGTCGAGCAAAATGTCTTTTTAGACCCGCCCAAAGCAACGGCGTTTATGGAAGTGTGACACGAAGGAAGAGGCGGTCGGTGCCGACACCTGCGCCAAAGTTGCCAAGAACATCAAGACCATAGAGACTATTTCCAAGAGAGGGAGAAAAGGTGTGCCACTCTTGCCCGTCCGAAGAGGCGACGACCACGCCTGCGCTGTCTGCGGCGAGATAGCGGCCATTTCCGACAGAGACGACAGTATAGAGGGTGTTGGTGGTTGGGCTAGTGAGGGGAGTCCACGACACACCGCCGTTTCCGCTCCACAAGATCCGACCCAATGAACCCACCGCCACCGCACTTGTCGCGGAGTATTGGGCGACAGCGTACAGCGTGTCGGTGTTGGGGTTGGTCGAGCGGCTCCAAACATTGGCGGTGCTATCGGTGGAAAGCACGATGGTTCCGCTCGAACCGACAGCCAAACAACGGGTCGAAAGACAATGTACGCCGTTGAGCGTGTTGGTCACACCCGAAGTGCGTGTGGACCAAGAGACGCCATTGTTGCTGCTATAATGGATCGTTCCTGAGGCTCCGACGGTGACAAACCCGCTGGTGCTTTGGGCTGAGACGGCATAGAGGCTCGATGTCGTCGGCGCTGTCACCGAAGACCACGTTGCACCGCTGTCAGTCGAACGATGGATCAAGCCCGATGTTCCGACGGCGATCAACGTTGCGGGAGTGCCATCGCTTGCATCGATCCCATAAAACGTGCTGCCCGTCGTCGAAGCGTCCGTCCACGAAACGCCGTTGTCGTTGCTGCGCACAAGATTGCTTGCAAACCCCGCAGCAGCAAAGTTGTTGCTGCCGCTTTGTGTGACGGAGCGCAAGGTGCCGATCGAAGGCGAAGCGACCGTCCATGTCGCCCCATAATCGGCGGTGCGCAGGCTCAGACCATATTCTCCCACAGCGATATAGTTGGATGTCGCATAGTTACGAAACACACCGTAGAGCCAAGTGCTTGCGGGCGTGGGATTGGGGACGACCGACCATGTGCTGCCGCTATCTCCCGAACGAAGGATGGTTCCTGATGTGCCGACCGCAACGGCCCCACCAAAGTCGATCGACACAGCGCGCAACGTGCTGGTGGTGGGTGTGGTGACGTTGGTCCATGAACTTCCCCCATTGCTCGAACGGATCACACTCCCGAGAGATCCGACGGCGATCGCGGTGCTGCCGATATCATAGAGATAGACTCCGTACAGCGTGGAGGTCGCTGGACTCGATACAGTCGCCCACGAAGTCCCCGTTGTCGTCGAGCGGATCACCACGCCTCCCGAACCGACCGCGATCGCCGTCGAGCTTTTAAGCGAGACCGCATAAAGCAGCGAAGTGGTGGGACTCGATACGGACACCCACGTAGCCCCGTTGTCGGTCGAGCGCAAGATCGTTCCCCCCGATCCCACCGCGATCGCCGTGTAAGTACTCGTCCCTGTTTCGTACACAGACACACCGTACAGCGTGTTGGCGGTCGGGCTGGTCACGGCGGTCCAAGAGATCCCACCATCCGAGGAGCGCAAGATCGTGCCGCTTGAACCGACGGCCACCGCGACGTTATCCGCAAGGCTGATCGCATAAAGCGTGTTGGTGGTTGGGGTGGGGACAGTGGTCCATGTCGTGCCGCTATTTACAGACCGCATAATCACGCCGTAGCTTCCGGCAGAAAGAGCGATCGATCCGCCGTAGCCGTTGTCGTAAGTGGTACCGTAGAGCGTCACGCTGCGGCTTTTGGAAACAAATTGGATCGGACCTTCGCCGACAGCGCCTGCGCCCGAACGGATCGCCAAAAGTGCGGTGGGGCTGCGCAACGCGATTGCCGTGTAGCTCCCGCTGCTTCCAAGCGGGCGCTTGGTAAAACTCACGCCATGATCTTGGCTGAGGTAGTAGTCGCTGCTTCCACTTGCAGCGATCGCCAGCGTCCCACCTCCGGGCGAAATGGCATGCGCCAACGTCACCGTGTCCGCAAAGGTGATCCGCCCCCAGACACCGCCACTATCGCTGCTACGCACCACCGTTCCGCTGACGCCCACGGCCACCACATCGCTAAAGCCGGTCCAAGCCACCGCCCGCAAGTGGTTGGTGGTGGGCGAAGTCTGCGAAGTCCACGAAACACCGCTGTCGGTGGAACGTACGATGCTACCGTTGTTTCCAACAGCCACCACCGTCCCCGAAGTCTCGGAGCGACTCGATATGCCAAAGAGAGCTTGTCCGCTGGCTTGTGTACTCGTCGTCCACGTCGTACCTCCATCTCGCGAGACGACCACCGTGCCGCCATCGCCGACCGCAATAAAGTTGCCTGTGGTGTATGTCACGGCACGCAAGGTCGCGGTGGTTCCGCTGCTGAATTTGCTAAAGGACGCGCCCTTATCGCGTGACAACAAGATCTCACCGCTGCCACCGACGATCACCAACAAACCAGCGGTCGAAGAAGCCGCTGCAAGGAGGTTGTTGGCGCTATTGCTCGAAACGGTCGCCCACACACCTCCGCTGTTGACGGTGCGCCAAATATTCCCGTTGTTTCCGAAGGCAACGCCGATCTGAGGATCGACAAACGCGGCCCCTTGCGTCCCTGTCGGAAACGACAGGCCATTCCAATTGTTGTAAAGGCACGCACCGTTGTTGTCGATCTTTCCGTCGCAATCGTTGTCATTCCAGTCGCAAGACTCGATTACTGGGCCGACTTGCCCGTTGCAGGTGCCCGACCAGCGCCCTGCCACACAACCTTCGCTACCTGTGCGACAAGCGCCTGCACATTGGTAATTGGCCCCCACCAAGACGCACCCCGATCCGCCCGTATAACAAGCGCGAGTCTGGCCGACGTTGCACTCTCGACATTCGTCCACTTGTCCGTTGCAATCGTCGTCTGCGTTGTTTGCACAATCCTCCGTTCGCGGTAAGGTCTGACCGATACAGCTTCCCCATGTTCCGCTGCTACAGGTCTGTGTGCCTGCTCGACAGATGCCGATATTCGCGGTCCCCGACGGTCCCGTATAACAAGACCGCGATACGCCTTGATCGACCGTCCCGTCGCAATCGTTGTCGATGTTGTCGCAGCTTACTTCGGTGGCTTCGTATGCTGGATTGTTGGCTTTGTACTGGGCCTCGGTGCAATCGCGCCATCCAGCGGCCCCTGCACAGATCTGACGCGCTCCCGCACAAGCCCCTGTCGTCTTGCTGCACGGTGGCCCAAGGAGACCGTCATCGATCTTGCCGTTGCAATCGTCGTCTTGGCCGTTGCAGACCTCCGCAACAGGCTTGATCGCACCTTGGCAAACGCCCCATGTTCCGATGCTTACGCAGGTCTGGTCACCTTCTTTGCAAAGCCCGATGCCTTGGGTGTTTGCGGGGCCATCGTAGCACTTGCGCGTCTGGCCGGGTACGCAAAGGCAGTTGTTGTCGACTTGCCCGTCACAGTCGTCATCTTTTTGGTTGCAAAGCTCTCGATCAGGCAACACTTCACCCGCACAAGTCCCCCAACGTCCCGCCGTACACGTCTGCGTACCCGCAGCGCAAACACCTTCGCATTGGTACGTGTTCCCTTGCAGTCGACAGCCCCCTGTCCCCGAATAACACGACCGACGGAGGTTTTCATCGATCTGACCGTCGCAGTTGTTGTCAAGATTGTCGCACTTGGTCTCCGTCTCTTCGTAGTTCGGGTCGGTTTTTTGATATGCAACAGCGTCACAAGCCGCCCAACCTTGCGCACCTTTGCATTCTTTTTTGCTCCCTGCACAGACGCCTTGTTGCTTGTCGCAAGGAGGCGCTTGCATACCGTTGTCGATCTGACCGTCGCAATCGTCGTCTTTGCCGTTGCATTCTTCGGGTATGGGTTTGATCTCCCCATCACAAGGGCTCCATTTCCCGCCTGTGTCGCAAGTGCGAGAACCTTTCTTACACAGGCCTTTTCCGCCTGTTCCATCAGGCCCTGTGTAACATTCTTCTTTCTGCCCCGGGATACAATCGCACTTGTTGTCGACCACTCCATCGCAATCATCGTCTTTTCCGTTGCAATCTTCGCCTGATGGCGGTATCGCATCGAGGCAAGCTCCCCACGTTCCGTCGGCTTGGCAAGTCATCGTTCCCTTTTTACAGACGCCGATCCCTGCGGTCTTTTCAGGCCCCGTATAACAAGGCGCGGTCTGGCTCTCTTTGCAAGCACAAGCCGCGATATCATCGATCTTTCCGTTGCAATCGTCGTCGATGCCGTTGCAGGTTTCCTTGGTCGGCAAGCTCGCACCTTCGCAGTTTTTGTCCCATGTTCCGTCACTTTGGCATCGTTGTACCCCTGCCTTGCAGGGGAGATTGGCGCGTGTCTCGGTCGGCCCGGGATAACACGGCTGCGCTTCGCCTTGTTTACAAGCGCATCCCTCGTCGACAAGGCCGTTGCAGTTGTCGTCGAGCTGGTTGCATTCTTCGGTCTTGGGCAAGGACTCACCTTCGCAAGCCCCCCATTTTCCGCTTTGACAGCGCTGTCGCCCGCCCTTGCAAGGTCCGACACCCTCCGTCCCTTCGGGGCCAGTATAGCAACGGCGAAAGTTTCCGTCTTGGCATTCGGTCGGATTCGTCTCAGGAATTACCTCGCTCGCATCTGGCGTGGAAGGTTTCACGCACTTCCCGTTTTCGCAAAGGCTGTTTGCACCGACACAATCACCGTCGAATTTGCACTCAGGATCCCCGCAAGCCGCCAACCCCATCACCCACAACAAGACCACCATTCCACACAAACTGATCAAACGACGCATGAAACCACGCTCCACACAGCGACAAAACCCAACAAATGCCGACGGCACGACCCTTCCTTGGACATGACGAACGCACAAAACTTGATTGTCTTTCCCCCACAAGGGTTTGTAAATAGGACAAAACCAAGCGACACGCAAAACGGATACGAAATCCGCCCATTGTGTGACCGTAACGGTGTAGGGGCTGCCCCCATACGCGCCTTGTTAAGCGGAGGAAAGCCCCCCACCCCGCCCTCCCCCGTGAACAGGGGAGGGAGCGAAAGTCGGAAGCATCGGGGATGTTGTTTTTTCATGACGCACGCTGTATGCACGAAATGCAGACGCTGCCCGTTCCAACTTCCCCCCGTTGGCCGGGGGGATTGAGGGGGGGAGAAAAAAAAAGGCGATCAAGACCGACTCTACGAGGTTTCCACCTTAACAA
>JAKLKB010000085.1 GCA_023150835.1 Myxococcota bacterium
CCCCCAATACCAACACCCCCTCCAACACCGCAAACCAATCCACCCGAACTTCAGCCCAAACCACAACCAACTCCGGCGGAGCAAGCCTCGCTCCCCCCCCACGTCCCAAGCCTCGCATCCGACGCACCAAACCTCGAACAGCCTCCTCTGCATGGGGCGGAATGCCCACCTCAACCTTGACGATCAGCACCAATCCCCCCGGAGCCACCGTCCTCGTCGATGGCCGACCCTATCGCGGAAAAACGCCCTTGCGCATCGTCCTACTCAAAGGCAAACCCGCTGAGATCCGACTCCAATTGTACGGACACAACGACGCCTACTTCACATGGTCCGCCGAGCAAGACGAATCCAAAGACAATATCAAACTCTACCGCCTCAGTTGGTTCACACCGCGCTGAACCCTCGGGAGCCCGCCTTGAACAACCCATCCTCCTCCACCCTCGGACGCTTGCTCAAAGACACCTACCGCATCGACGACTACCTCGGCGAAGGCGGCCCCTCCGTCGTCTACAAAGGAACCGATATCCTTCTGGATGTACCTGTCGCCATCAAACGCCTCAAAGCGGGCCTTCCTCTGCGTTCTGGACACACGACCGCCCAACGCTTCCTCCGCGAAGCCCGCACACAAGCACGACTCCACCACCAACATATCGTCGGCATCCGCGCCATGCACGAAGAAGGCGAAGACACCTTCATCGTCATGGAATTTGTTCAAGGTGTCGATCTCCACGAATACATCGGCTGTTTCCCCCAGTTTCAGTTGCCCCTCAACGAAGCCCTTTTCATCTTCGAACACGCGCTCGAAGGACTCGGTTTTGCCCACAAACACGGCGTGATCCACCGCGATATCAAACCTTCCAATATCCTCCTTGGCGAAGGTCTCGTCGTCAAACTCGCCGACTTTGGGATCGCTCGCGCTCTCGATGACCAAAAACTCACCCAAACGGGTTCCCTCCTTGGAACCCTACTCTATATCTCTCCCGAACAGCTTCGCGGTGAGATCCCCGATCCTCGGGCGGATATCTATAGCATGGGTATCAGCCTTTATGAAGCGCTCGTCGGACACACCCCGTTTGCCCGTCACTCCGACGAGATCCACAACGGCTACGAGCTGCTCTCCCGCCACCTCTTCACCCCCCCCGACCCCCCCTCTGCCTTTCGGCCCGATATCCCCGAAGCCCTCAACCAAGTCATCCTCCAAAGCATCGCCAAAAAACCAGACGACCGCTTCCCCGATTGCCATCACTTCGCCCAAGCCCTTCGTTCTGCACTTCTTCCCCACATCACCCCCCTCAAACAGTGGTCCCATCCCCTCCAACGCACCGTCGTCTCGCCGCCGCCTGCTTCAATCCCTGTCAAACCCCCGCTCTATCCAGACCCGCTCGCCTCTTCCGCTCCATCACGAGGCACACAATCTTCCGCTCCATCACGAGGCACACAAACAGCCCATCCATCGGCACCGTTGCCCTCTCCCCATCTTCCACCCGATGTTGCAACACCCCCACCCGCCCAAACCGCATCCTCTCCCCACCTTACGCCCTCTCATGCCCTCAACACCCTCGATCCATTCTCCTTCGCCCTCTCGAACGCCCCCTCCGCACAACGGCGCACACAAACAGCCCCCACCCTTTCGCCTCTCACGACCTCTCCACCACTCTCCATCTCTCCCGCTCCACCCACCGACGACGCCGATATCGCATCGGCCTTTCCCTCCGGCGATGACTTCCACAGCCCACCTCTCCAAAACCCTGCCCCTTCGTCTGATCCCGAGATGCAAACCCTCCTCGACGATCAACTCTCCGCAGACCAGATCCGACAACATCACGCGCTCTACGCCGCCTCGATGAACCCCGACGCCTCCACCTCTTCGAGAAACTCCGAAACCTCTAACGCTCGCCCACGTTCTCTCTCCAATCGCTTTGATCACGCCTCTGCCCTCTCGACCTCCGAGATGCAGGATATCGCCCTGTCCCTGTCTGAAACGATACCCTCGCTTGCCGATCAAGCCCGCACCATCGACTCGAACGTACACGCACGCTCAAATCGTCGCTTCTTTGGGCGGCTCCTGCCGTTGTTCTTTCTGCTGCTCGGTGGGGCGACATTCGCTTGGTGGTACACCCAAACCTCCCCAACCACCGGACCCTCTCCTCATCCGCCCCTCCTCTCGTCCCCTCCCCACAACCCCACAACCCCTTCCGACACCACCCCATCACAACCCGCCATCACACCGCAGACAACACCACTGCCGAACACACCCTCACAAGCCCCCACACCACCCTCGTCTCACACAGTTCCGCCACACCGCACAGGCCCGCAAACTCCCGCAGTTCCGCCCAAATCCAACGTGATCCGAGGGATGCTCTGGGTCCCAAGCGGATGGTTTTGGCAAGGCAAAGAACAGCGTGTCGCGATTTATCGAAAACGCCCAAACAACGGGACGCTTCATCATCCGCTGCGCAAGGTCTACATCAGCGGTTTTTGGATCGACGCAGCCGAAGTCACCGTTGGCGCATACCGCGCTTGTGTGGACGCCAACCAATGCCCCGATATCGAAGTCGCTTTTTCTTCTACTGGAAAAAAACTGGCCACCAAACGCTCGATCGCCCAGAGCTTTCCTCCCGCAGAACCCATGCGCTTCGTCGATTGGAAAGAAGCGTTCACCTTCTGCCGATGGCAACAAAAACGCCTACCCACCGAGGCCGAATGGGAATATGCAGCACGCGGAAGTGTCGAACAGGCCGACCCCAAGCAACGCTTCTCTTGGAGAGGAACGGCGCTGACCTGCCAACACGCCGTCCACAAAGGCTGCGCCAAGCAACCTCTTCCAAACCCAAACGCCGCGCAGCGCTCGCTCGGAAAAAGTCCCTTTGGTGCGGTCGATCTGCTCGGAAACGTCTGGGAATGGGTACAAGATTGCTACAGCCCCGATGCAGCGCGTTATACGCCTCCCACCAATCCCGTTTACGATCTCCCCGATTGCAAACGCCGCATACTACGAGGCGGTAGCTTTCTCTCCAACAAACGCCAACACGAGCTGACCGTCTACCACAGACGCCATTCCAGCCCCACCGCCCGACGTGATGAAAACGGGTTCCGATGCGCCTTTCGCCCCACAGGTCACCAGCCCTAACCACAAAAAGAGAAAGGCCCATCATGACCCCCACCCCCATCTTGTTGCTCGGCTTTGAGCCTTTTGGTGGCGACACGCTCAATCCCGCCCAAGAACTCTTAACGTCCTGTGATCCCCAGATCTTTCCAAGCCAAACGCACATCGCCATCCTCCCCGTAGACCACCAACACGTCGCACAAGCCCTCCCCCGCTTGCTCGAAACTCATCAACCCCAGTTGGTGATCGGATGGGGCCTTGCTGCGGGCGAAGCCAGCTTACGCCTCGAACGTGTCGGCCTCAACTGGCTCGACTTTTCTATCCCCGACGCATCAGGCCAACAGATCCGCGATCAACGCCTGTACCCCGAGGCTCCCGATGCTTACATTAGCGATCTCCCCCTTCGCACCGCGCAAAACCATCTCGCCAAGCATGGTATACCTTCCGTCCTCTCCTATACTGCGGGCACCTACCTGTGCAATCAGCTTCTCTTCACCTGCCTTGATTTCTTCGCACAACGCAACTTCCCACGAAACGCCTGCTTTGTCCATCTTCCCCTTCTTCCCGAGATGATCGTTCCCCGACAAGCTCTCCGCTCGCCGCTCCCCCCTTCTCTCTCCCTTTCCACCCTTCAAGTCGCGCTGCCCTTGCTTGTCGACGCCCTCTGGAAGGGCATCTGCACGCTTCCACCCACCAAGGATCGTTCGGCGGATTAGTTGCAAGTCGTCGGAAGCTCCGAGAGTATGGGAACAGGAGAGAATCCACCCAATTCTTTTCCAAACAACAGCCGCTTGTTGTTGGTGTCTTTGCCGATGCGGATCTCGATCTTGCCTGAGCTACCGCTTCCACCGATGGACTTTCCGGCCACTTTTCGCGTGCCTTGTTCCAACACAGACGAACGACCGCCTTCTCCGCCCGCCGCTGAAATCGCCGTTTGCTCGTAAAGAACAACCCGCTCCGCAACGACGTACATCGATCCTCCCGAACCACCGCCTCCTCCGCCGACAGATCCGCCTGCACTTGCGGCGTCCCCACCCGCAAGACCACGCGCAGAAAATCCACCGTTGAGATTCAACGTGCGCGCCCAAAGCAAGACGATCCCGCCCCCTGCACCGCCCGCACCTACGGCATCGTTTTTGTTTCCCGCAGAGCTATTGTCGATGCCGCCTGCTCCGCCACCGCTGCCCAACACAAGGCGATCTTCGAGCGTTCCGCCGTAGGTTTTTCCACCTGTTCCAGCCGCTTGCCCGTCGCTGTCTTTTCCAGCCCCCCCCGCTTCCACATAACCGCCGCCACCGCCGCTTGCCGCCTTGCTGCCAGCGCCTCCAGCGCTGCCTCCGCCTTCTTGGCTTGGCAAAGCATCCAACGACTCGCCCGCTGTTCCGGGCTGTGTCGTGCCGCTAACCGATGGCGCACCACGATAACCTTTACCGTCGACATGAAGGCGCCCGCCGTTGGCAACGCGCACATACTCTTTGACTTGCATCACCAACAAACCACCTTGGTTTCCGTCCCACGCAGACACCGTCAGCTCGCCTTGGCCGTCGATGATCACACGCTCAAAGGTGGGAACCCGCACCAGTCGGACTTTTTGACCGCTCAGATCGCCGTTGGTGGTGGCCCCGTAGATCTTTTCAACCGCCGCTTGGAGCTTGATATCTTTGCCTGTTTTCTCTAACACCCGCACCAACTCGTAGACCCCAACACGGTCTTTGCTGCCTTGCATCTGGATCAAGACCGCTGCATCGCCGGGATCAAAGCCTGCGGCATCGCTCACTGTCACAGTTTTCGCGCCATCCTTGAACGCTTCCACAGCAGCCCAGTAGATCTCGGGCAGAGAAGAATTCTTACGTGGCGCTTTGTCCAAAACGATGGTGTTGCGCACCAAGAACTCACCCGCCGTCCCGCCACCCCAACAGCTACAGTTGGCTTCCTTCGCATCAGGAATGCCGTTGCAGTCGTCATCCAAAAGGTTTCCACAACGCTCAGGCAACGGCTTGACCTGCTCTTTGCAGGCTCCCCATTGGCCATT
The DNA here is from genome assembly GCA_023150835.1 of Myxococcota bacterium. Taxonomy (GTDB): domain Bacteria; phylum Myxococcota_C; class UBA6777; order UBA6777; family UBA6777; genus JAKLKB01. The sequence goes on from JAKLKB010000085.1 coordinate 5,139, forward strand.
TTCACAAGTCTGCACGCCATCTTTGCAAGCCCCCACACTGCGCGTATTTGCGGGGCCATCATAACAAGGCCGTGACAACGCCTTGCCGTCTTTGCCGATATCGACCTTCCCATCGCAATCATTGTCGAGGCCGTCACAGCGCGTCTCTGCAACTTCGTAATTGTTGTTCTTGCGGTAATAATCCCCTGCCGTACAAGCCACAAATCCCGCCTTGCCCGCACAAAGCTGTGAGGCTCCTTTGCAGACGCCGTCTTGTTTCGGACACAGCGGTGCATTCGGGACGTTGTCGATCTTTCCATCGCAATCTTCGTCTGTTCCATCACAGGTTTCGGCTGCGGACTGCACCTTCTTTTGGCACTCAAGCTGACCGTTTCGACAAGCGATCTCGCCCACAGCACAGGGGCCTTTTTGACCTGTCACCGTACAAGCCCGACCCACACGCGGATCGGTTTCGTCGGTTTGCCCGTCGCAATCGTCATCTTTTCCATTGCACACTTCGGTTTGTGCGGTCTGGTTGGACACGCACGTCAGCGCACCGTTTTGACACTTTTGCGTTCCCGCTTGACAAATGCCTTTTTGGGCCGAAACAACGCAAGCCGCGCCACCTTCGGGGTTTCCTTCGTCCACAAAGCCATCGCAGTTGTCATCGATCCCGTTGCATAGCTCAATAAAGTTGGGCGTCTGCTCACCAATGCACCCACCCCAGATCCCTCCTGCGCCGCACGTCAGTTTGCCGGGGCGACAAGGAGAAACAAAACGTGTCGCGGTAGGCCCACCATAACAGTCGATTTGCCGCCCATCCATCGGGCAAGTACACCCATCATCGACTAGACCATTGCAATCATCGTCGATGCCGTTTCCACCGTTGGCGCAGTTTTCGGCAGGAGCCGCCGAGACGGATTGTTGGCAAACGATCGCACCGTTGACGCAAGCTTTTTTCCCAAAGCGACACGGACCACGCTGGCCGATCACGTTGCAAGAAGCATCTTTTCCAACAAAGTCCTCATCGACTTGGCCGTCGCAGTCGTCGTCTTGGTTGTTGCACTCTTCGGGCTTTGGAACGATCTGACTTTCGCAAGGCCCCCATCGACCGCCCAAAAGGCACACACGCTCGCCCTCTTTGCAAAGCCCTTTTCCTGCCGTGTTTGCGGCCCCTGTGTAGCAGGTTTCTTTTGCGCCGGGCTTGCACTGACAAGCAGGATCATCGGCGTCGATCTTCCCGTTACAATCGTTGTCTACACCATCTTCACAACGCTCTTGAGCTTCGGGTTCTTGAAGCTGCGTGCAGACGGCCACGCCATTTTGACAAGCGGTGAAGATCCCCTCTGCACAAGCCCCTTCTTTCCCTGCAACTGTGCAATTCAGCCCTTTTTTCGGAAACACTTCGTCGATCTGGCCATCGCAGTTGTCATCTTTTCCGTTGCAGATCTCTTCAGTGGGAGTGGCTTTGGGCTTGCAACGTTCGCGTCCATTTTCACAAATCCGCTCGCCGTCTTTGCAACCGTCGGTGGGCACGCCTGTATCGCAAGCTCCAAGCGCCGACAAACCATCATCGATCTGGCCGTTGCAATCGTCGTCTTGGCCGTTGCATTGTTCGCGTGGGGCCGCCAACACCGAGCCAACACACGCTCCCCAAGCACCGCCGCCTTTGCTCTCTGCTACGTCGCTAAACTCGCAAACTTCGGCCCCTTGCAAACAGATCCCTTTGCCGGCTTGTTCGGCAGGCCCGCTATAACACGCTCTGCGCTGCCCAACGATGCAACAATTGGCCAAGCCTTCATCGGTTTGACCGTCGCAGTTGTCGTCGATGCCGTTGCAGATCTCCTGTGTTTGGGGCTTTACAGCCTCCCGACAAGTTCCCCACTTGAAAGCTCCCTTGCCATCGTCTGCACACACTTGATGCCCCTCGCGGCAGATGCCTTTTCCAGCCGTACCAGCGGGTCCATCATAACACGGACGGCGCACATCTTTGTGATGGCAATCGTCTGCTCCGCAACCCTCGTCGACTTGGCCATCGCAGTTGTCGTCCTTGGTGTTTCCGCACACTTCACGCGAGCAGATCTCGCAACTGTTGGCGACGGTCGAAAACGTGATGGCTTTGTTTTCTTCGGTCATCTTGGGCTGTAGCTTAAAAAAGAACCAACACGGCTCTGTTTGACCAAGGTCTTTTTGAAAGCAGTTGTATTCCGTCTTTTTCTTGCCGTCGGCCTCTTTCACCTGAAATCGCGTAGTGACCGACAAGATCGAACAAGCCGACTTGTGGCTTTCTTCCAACGCAGCATCTTTCGCACTTCCTAGAATATCGGGTCGAATCATCACCATCACCAAGCTCAGGCTGCTTTTCTCTAGCTTGGGTGGCGAGACCGCCAAACGCAGACTTTCGGTGTATTGCTTGAGGCCTTCGCTCCAATACAAAACGTTTCCGTCTTCTTTGAGGCGGATCGCCACGACGTGCTTTCCGATCTTGCCATCAACCCCATCATCCGGCCAACTCAACACCCAACAGCCTCGACTTTCCCCACCCGAAAATAGCGATGTGTACGGAGAACGCTTGCAAGAAGGATCTTCGGGTTGGCTTTTGCACAAGGCTTGACGGGCGGCGATCTCTGTACAACGCTGGCGCGCAGCGTCTTGGCTGGCCCCCTGTGCGGGTTCCACCAACAAACGCTGGCATTGCTCGACGGTGTACGAAAGACGCGGATCATCGTACGGCGACGGCTGCTCATACGCCGCAGCACCGCGCACTTGAACGATCGGACACGGTGACGGAAACTCCACTCCCACCGGACCGCACGCCCCACCCAACCACCACAAACCCATCATCCCACAAACCAACCACCCCAAACGCCCCGTCACGCCACGTCCATGCCCGCGATTCGGTTCTTGGGTTCTTCCACATCCTTGCAAAAACATCCACAACGCTCCTCGCAAAAGGCACAACCCTTCGCTTTGATGCTCACTTTTCGCGATCCAACACAGCCCCACATCTGAGCAAAAAATACAACACAAACAACGCCCATACTCGGATGCTTGACGATCGCACAGCCACACGACCATGCCACAACGTCGCCGATCGATCAAGATTGACCTCGAAGTGACGCGACTGAACTTGTTTTTGTGGGGCGTTGCGGTCTTTCGTGGATGTGCTACAACTCTCGCCCGAACCCCTCTCCCACCGAGCAAAAGGACCGCAAGCATGGCCAAAAAGGACAACAAGTCTCGAAAAACAGTACCCCCTCCCCTCAAGCCCGCCTCCAAGCAACCCGTTTCTCCCGCACATCGCTCTACTTCGTCCAAAAAGCCCACACCCTCGCCACAACAACACACATCCTCCAAAAAGCCCACACCACCGCCACAACAACAAGCAACGTCTGAAAAACCCACACCACCGCCACAAAAACAAGCAACGTCTGAAAAACCCACACCACCACCACAAAAACAAGCAACGTCTGAAAAACCCACACCACCACCACAAAAACAAGCAACGTCTGAAAAGCCCACACTCTCAAACCAACGTCCATCCGCGCCGCCCAAACCAAGCCATGCTTCGGGATTTTGGTCGGCTTATGGAGATCGTGGGCTGTTTTCTTGGCGTATCGGGGCTGTGTTGTTGACGTCGATCAGCCAACCGTTGCTCTCGGCTCCGTTTAACTGGTGGCCTTGGCATTGGGTCGCGTGGCTGCCCTTCCTTTGGGCAGTTCATCAGCAGGGTGGGAAAGGCCGCTGGTTCCTCGGTTATCTTGGCGGTACAGCCTCGAACTTTATGATCTTTTACTGGGTGATCCAAGCCCAAGTCGAATTCGGCAAGATCAAATATCCTGTGGCCGTTGGCTTAAATTGGCTGCTTTGTTCGAGTCTGAGTTTTATCTGGATCTTTCTTGCTTGGGGGATTCCTTGGCTTTCGCAGCGTTATCCGCGTGTCTGGATCTATCTCGTGCCTGCTTTCTTGGCCTCGATGGAATACCTCTTACCACAGTTGTTCCCGTATATGCAGGGTGTCAGCCATTATCAGGTCACGACGATCTATCAGATCTCTTCGCTTATCGGCATCTACGGTCTCACCTTCTTGGTGCTTTGGTGCAATTGCTTGATCTACGACAAGTTCAGACGTTGGCAACAAGAACGCCCGATCTTTGGGTATGATATCGCCTTGTTTGTGATGATCTTGCTGAGTGTCCTCGCCTACGGGCGCTTTCGCCAATTCACTTATGATCAAAAAGTCAAAACGGCTCGTCGTCTCAAAGTCGCCATGCTCCAATCCAGTCTGCTTCCGGGCGATCATTACGACCGCAGAAAAGTCGATCAGCTTTACAAAAAGATGAGCACCCAAGCCGCCTTGCTTGGGGCCGATTGGATCGTCTGGTCCGAAGGCGAATACAAACAACTCGTCAGCGATGTCTTGATCGATGCCAACGGTGATATCCTCCAAACCAAGCTCAGTGCGGGACTTTCGGACATCCGTGCGCTCAGCCGCAAGCTCGACCGCCCGATCCTCGTCGGCACTTACGGACGCCTTCACCAAGGCAAAGAAAGCAACTGGACCAACGCCGCCATCCATGTCCTCCCCAACGGCGATGTCGGCCAACGCTACGACAAGATCCTGCTCGTCCCTTTCGGTGAATACATCCCTTTTGAACGCTGGATCGCGCCGATCATGAAGCGCATCACCCATTGGCGCTCGCGCTACGCCTTCGGACGAAAACAAGTCGTCCAACCCCTCCAAGGTATCCCCTACAGCTTCTTGATCTGCTACGAAGCCATCTACCCGACCTTTGTCCGTGAAAGCGTGCGCAAAGGCTCCCGCCTACTGGTCAATATCACCTATGATGCGTGGTTTGGCCGCACCACCGCCCCTTACCAACACATGATGCTGGCGGCCTCTCGCAGTGCAGAACTGGGCGTCCCCCTCGTACGCCTCGCCACCACAGGCGTAAGCACTACGGTGGACGCTCTTGGCCGCATGAACAAACTCAGCCCGCTCTACCAGCGACAAGTCGTCCTCCAAGAGATCCCTCTCGTGTATATGCCTTCTCTTTATCTCTGGATCGGTGATATCTTCGTTTGGTTGTGCATCGCAACCGTCCTCGTTGCCTTGCTACGGGGCCTTCGACGCCCTGCAACAGAACAACCTACCGCCTAAATCCCGAGGGCGATCCCCTCCGCCGATACGAGGCCGCACGTGACGATCTTAGCCCAAACATCGCTACTGTCCGCATTGATCACAGGCTCTATCGCCTTCTCGATCTTTTTGCGTGGACGCCGCACCAAAGCGCAGTCGTATTTTGCTTATTTCAACATCAACCTGTGCGCAGCGTTGCTTGCGACCTTTTTGATCAGCCTCGGCGATCTACTCGGAAGCATCGGACTTCACAGCTTGATGCTTCTTTCGTTGGGCTTGCCTGTGACGGGGCTGCGGTTTTTTGCGCTGTTCTTGCCCGATCTCGAAAAGGCTGTCTCTCGGATGCTTGGGATCTGTTATCCGCTCACTGTGGTGTTTGCGGGGATCGCCGTCACACCTCTTTCACGAAACTTGATCTTGCTTTCTGCCCACATCGCTTATGTCTTGCTGATCTTTACGCTGTGTTTCTTGTTTATCTTCCTACGCTACCAAGCCTCCGAAAAGCCCGGAGAACGCACTCGACTGCGACCTGTCGGTTATGGCGGATTCATCGTCATCACCCTGATCATCCTCGACCTCGTGTCGTACCAACTCGACTGGCCTTATGTCTTTCTCGCAAACATCGGACTGGCCGTCTATATGTACTACACCCTCCAGATCCTTTTGACCGTCCACGCCTTCGATATCTCGGAGCTGATCGGAAAAGGCGTTGTCTTGGGTGTGTTGTCTTTCGTTCTTGCGATGATCTTCTGGCTATTGACTTTTTGGGCCGACACCAAACAGATCGGCTCCTTCTTTTTTAGCGTTCTTGTGGCATCGATCGTGATCCTGATCCTCTACGATCCGCTCAAACACGAAGTCGAAGCCCGCGCTGCCGAATTCTTTTTTCGCCAAAAACGCGAACTCCGCATCCTGATCGAGCGGCTGCGCCGCGATCTTGTGAACGTCATCGACCTCGAAAAAACGGCCCGCATCATCGTCACCACCCTCGAACGCTCGGGCCGCGCCACCCACGCCTCGTTTTATCTCCTACGCGAAGACGGCAGCGGATACGAACGCCTCAGTTGGGCGGGTAAACAACCGATCTACCTGATCGAAAAAGGCCGTCATGCCTCGTTTTTGCAAAACCTGCAAGAAAGCCTCGGCCCCGTCATCAAACAAGACCTCGAATTCCGCTACACCTCGTCCTTGTTTCATCTGCGCGGTGAAGGCGAAAATCTCCACGAAGAAGAACGCTTGTTGGAGATATTGCGCACCCTTGAACAACTTCACGCTGATTACTCTCTCCCTTGTATCGGCTCCGATCAAGAGATCCTTGGCTTTATCAACCTCAAAGACGACCGCTTCGAAGATTCCTACTCCCAAGAAGAACTCTCCTTTATCATGATGGTTGCCGCACAAGCCGCGATCACCATCGAAAACTCCCGTATCTTCGAGCAAGTCAAAGAACGTGAACGCCTCGCCGCCCTCGGTGAAATGTCTGCTGGGCTCGCTCACGAGATCCGCAATCCCCTCGGAGCCATCAAAGGTGCTGCCCAACTTCTTGACCCCAAAAACCTCGATGAAAGCGACCGAGAGATGCTTTCCATCATCCTCGAAGAAGTCGATCGCTTAAATAGCGTCGTCTCCCAATTCCTCGACTACGCACGACCGATGCGCAGCGGCTTTGAACTGACCGATATCCACCAAATCCTCAAACGCACCAGCCAACTCTTCGACGCCGAATTCGCCGATACCCAGCGCAAACTCACCCTCCATCTCGATGAGGATGTCCCCCTGATCTACGCTGACGCCGAAAAACTTAAACAAGTCTTCATCAACTTGATCCGCAATAGCCTCGAAGCCATCGAAGAAAACAACGGACACATCGCGATCACCACCCACCTCACCCACGAACACGAAGCCCCCTACATCGAACTGATCTTTGATGACGATGGCCCCGGCATCCCCCTCGCTGTCATGAAAAACCTCTTCATCCCATTCTTTACCACCAAAGACAAAGGCACAGGACTCGGCCTCAGCATCTGTCAACGCATCATCGAATCCCACGACGGCACCATCCAAGTCCAATCCAGCCCAGAACAAGGCGCTCGCTTTGTCATCCGCCTCCCTGTCCAACGCACCCCTCCACCCCGAATCGACCCGTAAAGAAGGGTCGGGGCGATCCGTTGTAGACGCCCGATGGTCGGGCAGTCACAGGGGGCTGCCCCTACCGATCACACCCCGGACGGATTTCGTATGACGCAGTCTCTCCCACCCCAACACCCGCTCGCCACCACCACCCTTTCCCCTACGAACCTCCGCGATCGCGCCTAAAAAATCATGCCGCAAGAACACTTGCCTCTTGTACTCTTTTTTTAACGTGCGTACACTGTCCTGTCATCGTCTTGTGAGGAGTGTGTCATGTCGTTGTCGCAAGTTTGTGAAGTCCTTTCTCGTTGTGGTGTGGTGGGTCCTTGTCTTCAGCAAAGCCTTGCCCCTGCCCTTGAAGTCTGCCTCGCCTCTCATCCCCTTCGCCCCCTTCTTTATCTCTCCGCTTCTTCTTACGAAGGCGAAGAACTCGCGCAAAAACTTCATCGCGCCAGCACTCTGCTCTACCAACGCGAAGGACGCTTCGTTTCTCTCCAAGCCGCGACTCTCCTTCAACACCTCCAAGAACAACGCCCCCTCCAACAACTCACCTACAGCGACGGGGCCACCCTTTTTGTCCATCAGCTCGAAGCCCTTGCCACCGCGCAACGCTCACAACTCTGGCAGGCCCTTCGACACGATCCCCTCCTTCTCTCTGGGCGGATCTGGCTGCTCGCCTGCTCTCAACAACTCGACCTCGAACACGCCGAACACTCCATCGCTTCCGACTTCTTTGGCCGCATCCTCTCTCTCCCTCCGCTCTACCAACGCGGCCCCGATATCGACGCGATCCTCTGCGACTTTACCCAACAATGGCTCAAACGCCACAAGCTCAAACAGTTCCAAGGCTTTTCCCTCGAAGCCATCGCCCACATCCACCGCGCTGTTCTTCAAACCAAACAACAAACCCCACCACTCCTCGCCTTCCTCGAACAACTCCTCCACAAAGCCTCCCAACAACAAATCCCCACACACGAAGGACACATCGTCGCTTGGACCACCGTCCGCGCCCTCGAAGATGCGTGGGGATACCGCATGATCGGCGGCGATTCCCAAGTCCAAGATATCCAACAATACGACTTCCAAGAACGCCTCTTTGCCGCAGCCCTCGAATACGCCGCATGGAAAAGCCCCTTTTCCCGCGAACTCCTCGAACTCCAAACCACCCTCCTACGCAAAGTCATCGACGAACTCCCACCCCACCAACGCAACTACCAAGGCGTCACCGCTCACCTCGATCACCTCCTCTGGCTCAGTATGAAACTCCTCAGCGGCGCTCGCACACAAGCCGAACTCCGCGACTTCTTCGGCTTTGGCTCCGAAGGCAAGATCCCCAAAGCCACCGCCAAACTCAAATTCGATCAATACCAACTCGATCAATTCGGCTTCCGACCCAACGACCCCCTCCCATGGAATGATGCCGATGCCCCCGGACTCCATGTCCGCCCCCTCCTCTTCGCTCAAAACGACTTCCCGCTCTCCGACAGCCAACCCCACCTCCCCGCCATATCCTCGCCCTCTTCCCCCCACTTCGCCGCCCTACCATCCGAAGCATCCAACGCATCCACACGCACCGATCGATTCGCCAAAATGGATCACCCTATAGACAAAAACGTCGAAACATCCGCACTCATCGACCAATTCGCCAAAACGGATCACTCTATAAACCAAAACGCCGAAACATCCGCACTCACCACCCCCACTCCCGAACAGACTACCCCCGACTCCCGCAGTCGCTTCGATATCTCAGGCGAGATCGAAGAAACACTCTTCCTTTTGCACCAAGATCTCCTCACCGTACTCGCCGCAGATGCCCTCACACTCGAACAGATCGCAACACTCCTAGGCGAGTCCGTCCCCCAAACCCTCGCCACACTCGAACAGCTCATCGACTACGGCCTGCTCGAACAAAACGACCTCCGCTACGCCCCACCCACCCACGATCTCTATTATATGCACAAACACTCCAAACTCCGCTTTATGGAAGAAAATCTCTCTCGCCGCCTTGGAGCCGCCTTCCAAGCCGGTGACAACGCCATCCTCGAAAATCACTTCCTCCGCCTCCCTGACAGCGGACTCCCCCACCTCCGAAAACAACTGCTCGATCCTTTTGTCTTCCAAAAGCTCCTCCCCCGCGCCGATACCCAAGAGATCTTCCCCGAAGATCGCCCCTATACCAAACGCATATATGCCCTCGTTCTCCTCGGAACCAATCGACTCAACACCGATATCCACAGCCGCACACCACTCCAACAGCGCGTCCTCTACTACTTCCGCGAAGCCTGCCTCCAACGTGCTGATCAACGACACAAAGATCAGGCCATCTGCCTTCAAGCCACCCTCATGCTCGACCCACACACCGCACCCCTCTGCATCCAAGACCTCCAAGGTCTCCGCAAACAAACCCGACAATATCTCCCGCAAGGACGCGGAAATAAACCCAATTTCAACCTGACGTATTGCTTTACCGAAGTCCCGCTCTCATTTCAAAAACCTGCGTGACCTCAAAAGATGCGATAAAAGACACCCAAAACGCACACTCTGCACACACTCTTACGCACAGCAAAGAATGTCAAACATGAGGCATCTTTCTTCCTCACCCTTTGAAGTTTGATGCCCACAAAAATACAAACCTCGATAACCGATAACGGAGACTTTTTCCATGAAACGAATCTGGTGGTTGAGCGCTCTCGGACTCAGCTTCATCCTCACACAACCCGCCAAAGGTGGCGGCATCGTCCAAGAAATGAATGTCGCTCCCAACGACCTCACTCAACAAAGCGCCACCACACCACAACACCACCGCGCTCCCAACACTCCACCCTCCAAACGCGAAACCTCCACCCCAGATGGCATACAGCCCCAATCCAACAACCACTGCGCAACACCCGTTCGGATCGAACAACTCCCCTCCGAACGCAGCACCCGCATCTCTTGGAAAAGCTACAACCCTCAAGGCAAACAACCCGTCAAATACCTGATCTACCGACGCACCGAAGAAGGCGGTTGGGAACTGATCGGCGAAGTTGACGGCTCCACCTTCTCTTTTACCGACCGCGATCTCCCCCAAGCCAACCGCTATTCTTATCGCGTCGTCGCCGTCTATGAACTCGAAAGCGGCAACTTCCAACGCTTCCAATATCCCTCCCAAAGCATCACCCTCCAACAAACCCTCGAACCCATCGGCGGTATCGGCTGCCAAGCCACCCCTTGGCAACACGCCCCCTCTCTTTTCTTCCTCTTGTTCCTGATCCCCTTGTTGCGTAGACGCCCTTCTGCACAACCCTAACATCATCGAAAATCCCCTTCCAACCGCCAACATCGTGCATTTGTTCACACCAAACCAACAAATGCCTCCCACCATACGGCCAAAACATGATCATCCCTTTCTCCGCTCACTATCGCAAAACACTCTCTTCCCTTTTCTATCGCAAAACACTCTCCTCCCTTCTGTTTGTTTTTTTCGCAGCATTCGCTCTTTGCGCGTGCTCTAGCAACGGGCAAGTCGCCTTTGTCGTCGAAGGCATCGCACCTTCCGCAGGTGGAAGCTTCACCAATCGCCTCAGCTTCCGCATCGATCCCAAGACCCTTCGCCTCGTCCTTGGCGACCTTCAACTCGGGCGTACCGACCCCGCACAAGACCTCCAATCCTTCGACTCTCTCCCTCCTCTCCTCACTCCCGGCCAAGCGGTCGATCCTTCCGAGATCGGTAAAGAGGGCCGATTCCCCGGAATGACCGTCGTCAACCTGCTCCCGGGCGCCACCACCACCGAAAATATCCTCCCCCAAGGCCGCGCTCCTGCCGATACTTGGAAAGAAGCCCGTCTGCGCTTTGCCCCCGCCGTTGTCGGTGTCCGTGGCGTCAACTCCCAAGATCCGCTCTTTCAACGCACCCTACTGTTTGAAGCCGTCGTCCAAAAAGATACCACCCTCCGATGTGATCTCCTGATCCAAATCCCCTTCCAAATGGGAGTAGCTCTCCGCATCCAGCCCTTTACCGTCCAACCCAACGGACAACACACCAACAAGATCCGCTTCGATTACGCCAAATGGTTCGAGGACATCAACTTTGAATCCGTCTGCGCCGGAGCCAAAGCAACTGTCATCGTCAACGAAACCCAAAACACCGCCATATTCGACCAGATCCGCACCGCCATCCCCTCCTCCATCTCCTTTCAATTCAGCGCCGGCCAATAACCTTCCGCCAAATTTCACAAACCCCCCTCACTAAACTCACGCACCTATGGCATCGGTTTCATAGTTTCGTCATGGAGGGTTTCTCTCTCCGTGAGCGCGTGGCTTGAAAGAACGTGTCCGCGCACAGATTTCCTCTTTTCTTTTAGGAAGATGCAACTTTCTTGCTTTCTCCTGTCGCGCTGTGGCACATCCGTTGCTTAGCGTTCGGCTGGATGGATTGCTTTACGAGGAGGAGTGGCGATGATGTACATCATTTTGTCGATTGTTGTGTACTTGACGGCTTGCAAGTTGTTGGACCTTGACGACACGGATGACAACAAGATCCAACAACCTGTTTTTTCCGGCCACGCTGATCCTCCACAAGACCCACAAACACCCCCTCAACACTAACCACCAACACCCCCTCAACACTAACCACCAACCCCCCCCATCACCTCGTATGTACACTGTGATCGAAGAACGCACCTTCCAAGCCTATCACGCGATCCAATATCCCGACGGAACATGGGAAGAGTCCCACTGCCACGATTGGCTGCTGCGCGTCCATGTTTGCGCCTACGAACTGGATCGCGTTCATCTTGTGATTGACTTTCTTGTACTCCAAGCCATGATCAACCGCACCCTCGCACCTTTCGAGGGCCAGCATATCAACGAGATTTCGCCTTTTTCCCAAGGGATCAGCCCTTCAACAGAGTTTCTTGCGCGACTGTTTTTTGATACGTTGGCCGCGCAACTCCGCGAGCCGCGTGTTTGGTTGCACAAAGTCGAATTGCGCGAAGCCCTAACCTCTTGGGCTGTCTACGAAGTCGCCCATCCTCCCCGACATTCCGTCCCTTCCGACAAGGAGCCCTCTGCATGAATGCAACATGGCGGATCACCCGCCTCTTTGGGTCACTTGGTCTGGCGCTGCTGTTGGTTCTCAGCGTCGACACATGGCTTGGCTGCCTCCCCGAAGCCAGCACCAAAGAGCCTCCAACCTCCCGCCCCGCGCCGATCACCCCACAAGATGGGTGGTGGCGCGATGCTGTTTTTTACCAGATCTTTTTGCGCAGCTTCAAAGACTCCGATGGCGATGGCATCGGTGACTTTGAAGGGCTAATCCGTCAACTCGATTATCTCAACGACGGAAAGCCCGAAACCACCGATGATCTCGGTGTGACGGCGATCTGGCTTCTGCCTGTCTTCTCGTCCCCCAGTTATCACGGCTACGACACCACCGATTACCGCCAGATCAACAAGCCCTACGGAACCAACGAGACCTTTGCGCGCTTCGTCCAAGAAGCCCACAAACGCGGGATCAAGGTCGTCTTGGATCTGGTGATCAATCATACATCCTCGCAACATCCTTGGTTTCTCGCTTCTCAAGATCCCGCGTCTTCGTACCGCCCTTGGTATGTTTGGCGCTCCGATAACCCGGGCTGGACACAGCCTTGGGGATCGGGTTCCGTCTGGCACCCCAGCGGCGGGGCCTATTACTACGGGATCTTCTGGAAAGGTATGCCTGATCTCAACTTCCAACACGAACCTGTCCGAAAAGAAATCACCTCATTGGCCCAACATTGGCTCAAAGCAGGCGTGGATGGATACCGACTGGACGCCGCACGTTACATCGTCGCCAACGGAGCCGGCCAACTCCAAAGCGACCAGCCCGAAACCCTCGATTACTGGCGCAGTTTCCGCAACGACGTCAAACAAACCCGCAACGACGCCGTCTTGATCGGCGAAGTCTGGAGCGACACCGCTTCCATCGAAAAGTATTGCAAAGGCGATCAACTCGACCTCGCCTTTCACTTCCCGATGGCAGAATCGATCTATCTCGCGATCACCGCCATGTCCAACGAAGCCCTTTGGAAAACCATCCAACAATCTCAGAACTACCCGCTCTCCTGTTGGGCCCCATTCCTCACCAACCACGACCAGATCCGCATCATGTCCCGCCTACGCCAAGATCTGCCCATGATGCGCAACGCCGCCAAGATCCTGCTCACTCTCCCCGGAACTCCCTTTGTCTACTATGGCGAAGAATTCGGTATGCTCAACGGAAACAACCGCAACGACGAGGCCAAACGCACACCCTTCGCATGGAACGCCTCCCCAAACGGCGGCTTTACCACAGGCACACCGTGGGAACCCCTTACACCCCACGACACCGCCAACGTCACTTCCCAATCCAAAGACCCCCAATCTCTGCTTTCTCTCTACCGCAAACTCATCCATCTGCGAAACCAACAACCTGCTCTCCGACGCGGTGATATCCGCAAGATCGACCTCGTTGGAAGCCCGCAAGAAGAGATATTTGCCGCCCTTCGCTCCTACAACAACGAACGTATCGCCGTCTTCCTCAACCTCTCCGACAAATCCCTCGATGCGATCTCGCTTTCCCTCCCCACCACAAAAACTCCCCACATCCTTTTCTCCGAAGGCAACCCCGAGATCCTCGCGCCCTCCACACAACCCACCACCCAACCTTCGGCCTCTGCGATCCTCTCTCTCAAACTCCCCGCCAACGCCGCACTCATCCTCAAACTCTAACGCAAACGACGATGGCTCCGACATCAAGAGCCGCAGCCCCTTGTCTTGCACGAGCTTTCGCCCTAGCCTTTGTCCGCACAAACGGCCTCTTTATCGATCTTGGGCTTTGGCAACCCGCGAATACAAAACCCGCTCGTTGTGTGATCGTAAAGACGTAGGGGCAGTGGCTGCCCAAGAATAGGGCGTCTACGTACTATCCTTTGTGTGCGCGTCTCTCGGATATCGTATTCGCCTTCTTTCCCAAAGAGGTGTTGATCTTTCCCGTCAATCGGAGGTTTGGATGAACAAGTGGCTAGAGTCCTCTCGCCAGTTCTTTTACATGAGCATGGCGATCTTCTTTCTCAGCAGCGGTGGTTTTATGATCCGCCTGATGTTCATCGAAGACCCCTTCCATTACCTCGGACGCCGCTTCCTCGAACAAGACGGCAAGATCGTGATCGATATCCTCAGTAACCCCCGCACCATCCAAGCGATCCGCGCTATCACAACTCCCTCTCCCAAAGATCAACTCCCCCTCGAACGCTACATCGTCGACCGCATCCTCCAACAAGACGGCGCATGGCTGCGCGGATTCACCCAAAAACTACTCCAAGATCCCCACATCCAAAAACTCGCCTCCCAAGCCCTCCTCTCCCCAAACAACACACCCCCTCAACAACAAACCTCCTATCTTTTGGGCCGTTACGCCATCGACAAACTGCTCCAACACGACGCTTCCACCCTCCAAAAACTCCTGCTCCCCAGCACCCAACAACTCACCGCTTCTGTCGAGCGCACCGCACAAAACACTCTCCACAAGCTCACCGCTTCTGTCGAACTCACCGCACAAAACGCCCTCCACAAGCTCACCGCTTCCGCCGAACGCACCGCACAAAACGCCCTCCACAAGCTGTTTGAGAAAGATGCCGCAGTCTTGCGCGCCTTGCTCAAAGACGTTCTCCAAACTCCCGCTGCTTCGGCCACCAAGCCCACCGCCAAACCCAGCCCCACCGTCCTTTCTGCCCTCGACAAAGAACAGCTCGCCATGGCCGAGCGTCTTGGGCGGTACACCATCGACCAACTCCTCGATGCACGCGCTCAAAAGCTCCGCGCTATCCTGCTTTCACTCGTCGGCCCCGAACTGATGCGCACCCTGCGCGAAGGCCGCTTGTCCCTCAACAAACTCACCCAACAAGCCCAATCGCTTCCCGTACGTCAGATCATCCAAGATGCCGCTTTTTCCGCTGGAAAAGGGGCCACCGAAGGCTTTCTCGGCGCACAATCCCAACAAAAACAACGCACCGCCCGCATTACCCGCGCCATCACTCGCCAAGCCCCCCACTTGCGCGATGCCTTGCGCCGCATCCACCCGTGTTTGCTTGCTTCCGACCCCCAATGGCTGCGCTGGCAAGACAACGCCCTCCACGCCCGTCTTATTCGCGCCAAAGATGCCGTATGCCAAAAAACTTCTTGCGCACAATCCACCCAAACGACCTACGCATGGCTGCAAAACCAACTGTCTCCCCTCAACCTCCATCCCAACGACATCCACGTCCAGATCGGCGGATGCGACTGAGAACAAGTCCAGATCGGCGGATGTGACCAAAAAAAGGAATCCCGTATGCTCTCTTGGCAAGACGCCCTCGCCCATATCCTCGCGCACACCCACACCCTCAACACCGAAGAACTTCCGCTCCACGAAGCCGCAGGACGGCTGCTTCGTGAACCCATCCATGCGCCTTTTCCCATGCCGCGCTTTTCTGCTTCTGCAATGGACGGCTACGCCCTTCACCACGCCGATATCGCCCAAGCTTCCGAGGCTTCTCCGATCTCCCTTCCTGTCCTCCAACACATCGCCGCTTCCCAAGCCCCCGCCCCTCTCAAACGCGGCGAATGTGCGCGGATCTTTACAGGCGCTCCCGTCCCCGATGGGGCCGATGCCGTCGTCATCCAAGAAAATGTCACCGCCCAAGACGGCCACGCTTTGTTTCGCGCCCCCGCAACATCCTTCCAAAATATCCGACCCCTTGGCTCGGATTGCTCGCAAGGAACCCTGCTCCTCCCCCAAGGTTCGACCCTCTATGCAGGAGAGATCGGCCTTCTTGCGGGCCTTGGCGTCGGCATGGTCCATGTCACGCGCCGCCCTCGTGTTGCCGTGCTGGCCTGTGGAAGTGAGCTTCGGCGCATCGGTGAGCCGCTCGGCCCTGCCGACATCTACGAATCGAATCGCCACGCGCTTGCTGTGCAGATCCGCGAAGCGGGCGGTGATCCGTACCTTCTCCCCGTCGTCCCCGATCAACTCGATGCACTCCAAGCCCAGATCCGCGAAGGACTCCACGCCGATGTCTTGATCTCTTCAGGCGGAGCCTCCGTCGGCGATCACGATCTGCTGCGGCCTGCCTTCGATGCCCTTGGCGTCGCAACCGACTTTTGGCGCGTCGCCATGCGCCCGGGAAAACCTCTGTTCTTCGGAAAACACCAACAATGCTTGATCTTTGGACTCCCCGGAAATCCCGCCTCTTCGATGGTCACTTTTGAAGTGCTTGTTCGCCCTGCCCTCCAAAAAATGCTCGCCTCTCCCGCCCTCTATCGCCCCCTTCTTTGCGCACAGATCACCGAACCCGCCTCCAACAACACCAAACGTACCCACTTCGTGCGCGGCCAAATCTCGTTTGCTTCTCCTCAACCTCTCTTCACTCCGCTCTCTTCTCAATCTTCTGCCGATCTCCTCTCCATGCGACAAGCCCATGCCCTCGCGATCTTACCCCCTTCGTCTGCCCCCGTAAAAGCAGGTGACTCCGTTCAAGTTCTCTGGATTACACACGCCAATAGCCTTCAACTTCTTGCCTGATCGCTTCCCTCTCTTCTAGGAGTGACGCATCTCGACACCTTGTATGCGCTTCTCTTGACATCGCGCTCAGGTTCGGTATAGCTTCGACCCTGCTATCGTCCCCGTCATGCAAGTGTCCCCGATGTGATGCGATGGCGCGAAAGAAAAGCTGTTGTCGTTGTGTTTGGAGGTATAGTCGATGAAGCCCCTTGTTCGGTCAAGACAACCCCATCAACTCTTGAGAAGAGCGGGACTGTGCGCCTTTCTACTGACTGGCGTGTTGTTGGCTGGTGTGTTGTGGATCCCTCGTGCCATCGCTTCCCCCAACGATATCCATCTGCATTTCCTTTATCGGGGCCGTGACTTGCGCACCACCCCCGAAGGTCTCGCCAACGACAAGCGACTCCGTGGACTCCAACAACTTGATTTCGCCCTGCTCAGCGCCGAATTGGGCTTTGCCCTCGCTGAACCCTTGATGGCTCCTGCGGAAACGCTCGGCATCGCCGGCTTCGATATCGGCGTCGGCCTCACCGTCGCAGACATCCCCGAAAAATCAGCCCATTGGGCGCGGGCCGTTGAAGACGAACGCCCCGACAACAACGTGATCATCACCCGCCTTCGCTTCCGAAAAGGTCTCCCCCTCAGCTTTGAGATCGAAGGTAGCCTCGGTTTTATCCACGACAGCAGCCATATGCTCGGCGCAGTCGCCGTCAAATGGGCCCTCAACGAAGGCTTCTATTATTTCCCTGATATCGCCGTTCGCGTCAGCATCAACCGCCTCTTCAACTCTCGCGATCTCGATCTCTTTAACTTCACAGGCGATATCATCGTCAGCAAACATTTTGCGATCGCTGGAATGTTTTTGATCACGCCTTACCTCGCTTACTCCCTTGTCTGGGCGCGTTCCAACTCCCAAGTCCTCGATCCTACCCCCAAAGTCTTTAGCGACAACGAAAGCGTCGCCACCGGAAACTTCGTCTTCACCACCGAAAACGCCCTCGGCAGTCGCATCAATTTCGGCCTCCAACTTGTCTGGTACATTCTCAACATTACATTGGAGGGGGCTTTTACCATCCCGAACTTTTCCCTCGTTGACCCAAACAACCCGGGAAATCGCATCACCCCCGCAACCATCGGGATGTTTAACGCCAAATTTTCTCTGACTTTTTGAACGCCCGTCGGTGGCTGTCCGAGACCATGCTCTGACAATCCCCTCGCGGGACATGAGGTTCTATCCATGTGGTTTGCGTTCCTTTCTAGTGGCGAATTGATCTTGGTCTTTTTGGTCGTCCTCATCCTTTTCGGCTCCACGCGCCTCCCCTCGCTTGGCGATGCCTTGGGCCGAGGCATCAATAACTTCCGCAAGTCCCTCACCGGCAGCAACAACAACCCTGCCCTCCCCGAAGCACAAAACAACAACCTCCCCGCCGACGAAAAAGCCAAACAAGAAAAAACATCCTGATACGAAATCCGCCTGTAGTGTGATCGTAGTGTGATCGTAGTGTGATCGTAAAGATGTAGGGGCAGCCCCCTGTGGCTGCCCAACAATTGGGCGCCTACAACGGATCGCTTGGCTGCGAAAGAGTTCGGTATCGACGTGGCTGCCCAACAATTGGGCGTCTACAGCGGATCGCACCTACCCTCCTAGCAACTTCTCTCAAAGATCGTATCATCCCCCCCAATCACCCGCGATCGCTCTCGTGTCCATCCCGTCACATATACGGCGAAAACAACCGAGCGATTCCATCGCGAAGCTGTATCCGCATGGGCCGCTGGGCCAGATCATCCAACGATATCTCCCGAGACTGCGCGATCTTTTGACCCATATAATCGTGAAGCTCGCCCGCCAAAGCCCGATCATACACTTCGACATTGAACTCGAAATTCAGCCGCAAACTGCGAGGATCCCAGTTTGCCGAACCGATCAAGGCCCACACCCCATCGACCACCATCAGCTTACTGTGATCAAAGGGCGGTGGCACCGCATACACACGACATCCCTGTTGCAACACTTGCCACAACATCCCCGTCGAGGCCCATTGGACGAACGCTAGATTGTTCTTTTCCGGCAACAAGATCTCCACCTGCACACCACGCATCGCTGCCACATTCAGCGACGATATCAACGGTGGATCAGGCAAAAAATAAGGCGTCATGATCCGCACCGAAGATCGCGCACACGCCAACGCCCCCAACAATGCCCATCGCAGCTTATCAAAGTCTTCGTCTGGACCGTCTGCGATCCCCCGCGCCAACATCTCCCCTTCGGGCGAAAGAGCCGGAAACCACTTGTCTCCCTCCAATATCTCTCCCGTCGTAAAGGCCCAGTCTTCCGCAAAAACCTCTTGCAATTGCCCAACAATCGGCCCTCGCAGCGAAAAGTGCATATCTTGGATCGGATGATCGCTGTTCATCGACGGCATATGACCCTCACGGATATTCATCCCTCCCGTAAATCCGAGATGACCATCCACCACAAGGATCTTTCGGTGGTTGCGCAAGTTCGAAAAAGTCATCTTCCAAGGCAAAAATGTTTGCATAAACCGACCTGCTGGAACACCTGCCTCCCCAAGCACCGTATCGATCGGCTTCCAAGAATAACGTCGCCCTACCGCATCGACCAACACGCGCACCGCAACACCCCGATTCACCGCATCCTTGAGCGCTTCGACAAACATCGCCCCCGCACGATCGTTGTCAAAGATATAACTCACCATACTCACCGAATGTTTGGCCTCGCGGATCGCCCCACACATCGCCGCATAAGCCGCATCTCCATCGTACAACGGCTCCAGATGGTTTCCTCGCAACAAGGGCCGTTCCACAAGCTGACCCACCAGATTTTCCAACGAGGCCAACGTCCCCAAACCGCCCAAGACATGGGTGTCTTTGAGCAGATCCACACGCAGCTCACTTTCGGGAGCCGATAGCCTCGGGCGATTTCGACGCTTGCGTCCTGCACGCCGTTGAATACGATTGATCCCAAACAACAGGTACGCCAGCGGCCCCATAAACGGCGCGATCCAGATAAACCCCACCCATCCCACCGCCGCACGGACATCTCGCTTGTAAAGCACCGCGTGGCCTGACGCCCACAGCGCACCAACCACCGCCAACAAAGCCGTCAGCCACCAAAAGTCCAACACGATCTTCCACATCGTTGTCTTCGTACCTTTCTTCCTTTTGAGGTGATTTCACTTGAGCCACCAAGCTAAAGCATCCCAACCACCAAAAGCAAGCCAAACCTTGATCTCCACCCCAAACCTCCCGCCCCTTGTCTCCATCGCCCTGCGCTTGCGCGATGCCCTCTCCGCCCTGTCGTTTCGCGCCCCCACCACCCACGTCTACCATCCCCTCACCTACGCTTGGGAAGCCCACCTAGCCTACCTGACGCGCTTTGGAACCCAACAGCCCCGCGAGATGTTTTGGCTCGGTATGAATCCCGGCCCTTGGGGCATGACCCAAACGGGCGTACCGTTCGGCTGTGTGCCGTTTGTCCGTGACTGGATGCAGATCCACACACCGATCACACCTCCGCCTCAGATCCATCCCAAACGACCGATAGAAGGCTTTTCTTGCACACGAACCGAAGTCAGCGGCTCCCGCCTCTGGGGATGGGCTCAACAAAAAGCACCCCACGCACCCGATTTCTTTGCGCGGATCTTTCTCAACGCCTACTGCCCGCTCACTTTCCTCGAAGCGTCCGGCAAAAACCGCACACCCGATAAACTGCACCCCGACGAACGCACCGCACTATTCGACCTGTGCGATCAAGCTCTCCGCGAAACCCTTGACACTCTACAACCCCGTGTCCTCGTCGCCATCGGAGCCTTCGCCGAATCTCGCCTCAAACACGTCCTCGGCTCCTCCCACCCTCCGATCTTGCGCATCCTCCACCCTAGCCCCGCAAGCCCTCTCGCCAACCTCGGATGGGCCGAACAACTCGAACAAACCCTCCTCCGCGCTGGTCTCTCCCTCTCTTTCCCTTCCACACCATCCCCACCACACACACCATCCCCACCACACACACCATCCCCACCACACACACCATCCATCCCACCACACACACCATCCATCCCACCACACGCCCATCCATCCCACCACACACACCACCCATCCCACGTCCCAACCACCCCATCCCAACCATCCAACGAATGATTTTTTTCAACAGGTCTTGCGAAAAACACACAGGGGGCGCTACAATCTGGTTTGTATATCTTCCCTACACCACAAGGCCGCTTTCTCGCGGTCTTACGACACACAGGGTCGGTCATGAACGACGATTCGCTCAAAGAACAATCTCGACGTGCTGTCGATGCGCTGGTGAAAGAAGTCGCTCGCCAACAACGTGAAAAAAACGAGCCACAACTCGAACCCGGCCATCGCGTCGGACAATACTACGTCCTCCAAAAACAGATAGGCAAAGGCGGCATGGGACAAGTCTTTCAAGCCACCCACGTCCTCACCGGTCAAACCGTCGCCGTCAAAGCGCTCTCGCCTGATCTCGAAGGTGATGCCGGTCTTCGCAAGCGCTTCGTCCAAGAAGCCCGTGCGATGGCTGCTTTGGATCACCCCAACCTCGTCACCTTGCACAATCTCCTCCACGAAGGAAATCGCCTGTTTATGGTGATGCAATTCATCGACGGACGCGACGTCGACGCCATGTTTCGGCGTTGCCAAGGACTCAGCCCCCAAGCCACCGTCGCGATCTTTGCTCAAGCCCTTGATGGACTTGCACACGCCCACAGCAAAGGCATCTTGCACCGCGATCTCAAACCCGCCAACGTCCTCGTCACCCGCGACGGTCAAGTCAAATTGATCGACTTTGGCCTCGCCCTTATCTCTGGCGGCGCTCGGCTCACCCTCAAAGGCACTCACGTCGGCACCACCTATTACGTCGCACCCGAGATCCTCCTCGGCGGCGAAGCTACCGCACAAACCGATATCTACTCCCTCGGCGTCAGTATATTTGAAGTCCTCACCAACCGCCTCCCCTTCCAAGGCGACACCTTCGCCGTCCACAAAGCACACATCGAACAACCCCCCCCCGATCCGCGCCAATTCAATCCACAGATATCCGCTCCCCTCGCCGCCATTATCCTCAAATCTCTCGCCAAAGATCCCCGCCAACGCTTCCAAACTGCCGAAGACTTCCGCCGCGTCTTGGGCAATCCTCCCCCGATCAAGCCCCTCGTCGACTGCCCCCTATGCGGAAGCCCCCACCCCGAAACCGAAGGCGAAACCTGCGTCATCTGCGGAAAAACCGAAGTCTGCCAATACCATTACACCCGCGACAACGGCATCCTTTGCCGTCCCTGCAAGCGCCATATCCAACCTCCGCCTTTGCCCACCCCATAGGCCCCTCAGGATGCAACAAAACGCTCCAACCTCCCTGCACCCTCCCACACACACACCACCGCTCACGGAACTCCCCATCGCACCGACCACTTGGCGAGGCTATCTGCGCTTTTTAGGGCCGGGCTTTGCGCTTGCAGCCACAGGCGTCGGGGCAGGCGATATGATCGCAGCAGCCGTCGCAGGATCGCGTTATGGGATCGCGATCTTGTGGGCAGCGTTGGTGGGAGCCGCGCTCAAGTTCGCACTCAACGAAGGCATGGCGCGTTGGCAGTTGGGCACGGGCAGCACCTTGATCGAGGGCTGGATGCGGCACTTGGGCGGGTGGTTTCGGATCGTGTTGCTGGTGTATCTGTTGGTGTGGTCGTTTGTGGTGGGGGGGGCGCTGATCGCGGCGTGTGGACTGGCTGCACACGCCATCTATCCGAAGATATCGCTCGAATTGTGGGGCGTGCTGCATACGGTTGTAGCGTGTGCGTTGGTTTGGGGCGGTGGATACGATCGTTTTGAAAGCGCCATGAAGCTCCTGATCGGCTTGATGTTTTGCGCCCTGCTGGGTTGTGCTTTTTGGCTCAAACCGCCTTGGGAAGTGTTGTGGTTGAGTGTGCGTGATATCGACCTCCCACAACATGGCATCGCCCTGATCATGGGCGTGATCGGCGGTGTAGGCGGCAGCGTGACGCTGCTTTCCTACAACGTTTGGATGCGCGAACGTCGATGGGAAGGCCAAGCATGGTTGCCTGCGATCCGCGCTGATCTCGCTCTTGCGTACATCCTGACGGGTCTCTTTGGTGCGTCGGTGGTGGTCTTGGCGACGTGGACACTCTACCAAGGCGGGCTCCAAGTCCAAGGCAATCGCGCTGTGCTTGAGATGGCGCGGATGCTCGGAGAGATCTTGGGGCGGGTCGGCCTTTGGGTGTTTTTGCTCGGCTTCTGGGCGGCGGTGGCTTCCTCGATGCTTGGGGTCTGGCAAAGCATCCCTTGTCTTTTTTGCGATATCGTCGCGCTGTGGAAACCCCGCCCCCCCGAAGAAGCCCAAGCCATCCTCTCCACAACATCCCCGTATTATCGTGGTTATCTCTTGTGGCAAGCCTTCCCGCCTTTGCTCTTGTTGTTCGTGCAAAAACCTGTAGCATTGATCGTGCTTTACGCTGTCATCGGCGCGTTGTTTATGCCGTTTCTCGCAGGCAGCCTCTTGTGGATGAACAACCACCCGCGCTGGATGCCCGCCCCCTTGCGCAACCGCTGGCCCTCCAACGCCACCCTCACACTATGCTTGCTGCTCTTTCTTTGGCTGAGTTTCCGCGCTCTACACACCCACATCGGGGGCTAGAAACAGACCCGACGCCAAGAACATCCCCCAAAGCCGCGTTCGCACCACTCCAAGCGACAGAGCCGTCCGGTTGAAAAACCTCCGATCTCTTCGCCTACACGGGGTCAAGGGAGCCGCGCTAAGGGCGCGGGGCGTGGGGTTCCAACCCCACACAAACACACAAACCCAACACAAACCCTCACACACAAAACCTACCCAACAAGTCGCTCCTATGCGATCATACGAAATCCGCCGATGGTGTGAGCGAAAGATGTAGGGGCAGCCCCCTGTGGCTGCCCAACCACAGCGCATTTATACGAGTTCCGCCGATGGTGTGAGCGAAAGATGTAGGGGCAGCCCCCT